>OZ245997.1:5576594-6254492 GCA_965230195.1 Putridiphycobacter sp. | reverse complement strand
TTTGACTGTGAAGCATTTATTTGCAAGGATGGTAAAATATTTTTATTCTCAAAATGCAGAACCAAACCATTTACAGGTATCTCAAAAATTTATATGTTACCTGCAAAACCAGGCCATTATGAGGCCAAATTACTGGGGCAATTTCAATTTTGTAAAAAAGGATGGATGTCTTGCTCGGTCACTTCAGCTGATTATCATGAAAAGTCAAATACACTGAGTGTTTTAACCTATAGCAGACTTTATATCATCAAAAATTTTCATTTTAATGCTTTCTGGAAAGGCAGTATTAAGTCCTATAAATTACCCAAAATACGACAAAGAGAGGCCATTTGCTTTTACGATAAAAACAGATGGTATATGACTGCCGAATACAGGAAAGGATTTAAGGGCGGAAGTTTGTATCGGGTTAAAATCAGCAAAAAAAAGAAATAATAGAAAAATGAAGGCCGTAATATTTGATATGGATGGTGTTTTGATTGACTCAGAACCCCTTTGGAAAATAGCTGAAATTAAAGGTTTTGGAAAAGTTGGTTTGGATTTGACCACAACGGATTGTGAAGAAACCGTTGGTTTAAGGATTGACGAAGTTGTGGAAATGTGGTATCAAAAAGTGGGCTGGGAAAATAAATCCTGCCGGGCTGTTACTGATGATATTGTTAATGTTTTAATTGAGGAGATTCATGATAAAGGTAAGGCGTTACCTGGTGTTTATAGCACTCTGGAAAAATGTCAGGCTGCCGGTTTAAAAATCGGATTGGCCACTTCCTCCTATCAATCTATCATTGACGCTGTACTTGAAAAACTAAATATCGGCCATTTTTTTGACGCTGTTCATTCGGCAGAATTTGAGGTTTTTGGTAAGCCCCACCCTTCGGTTTATCTGACAGCCGCCAAGCAGCTCAATGTTTCTGCACTTGACTGTTTGGTAATTGAAGATTCGTTAAATGGTGTTGTTTCAGGCAAGGCCGCACGAATGAAAGTTTTAGCAGTTCCTGAAAAAACACATGATTATAACCCCAGACTTATTTTAGCCGATCAAATTATAGAAAGTTTAGATCATTTTGATATTCCAAGTCTTAAGGCGCTATTTGACTAAAGAATAATCCGTATTTTCGTACAGGAATTTAATTCAAACCACTATGGGCATTTTTGATTTTTTTAAAAAGAAAGATGACGAACCACATTACGACAGTACAAATATTACGGTTCACGATCTGGATAAAAATTTCGTATTTGATTATGATTTAAGATCATGGGTTGTGGAAGAAATGTTTGAGTACGACTGGGGTGACAGTCACTTTTCAAGGTCCTTTAATGTATTTGACGGCAAGGAACACCTTGACCTTCACATTGAGCAGGATAAAGAATTAGAGATTGCATTGACGAAACCGATTTCGGTCAGAAAAATAGCATTCGATTTTGCCGATCAGATCGTTGAAAATGGAAAAGCACCGACCTCCATTACTTATAATGATAAGGTTTATATATTGGAAAACGAGTATCCGGGTTATTTCAGAAATGTTGAATCAGAGGAATCAAGAGAAGTAATCATGTGGCTCTATATTGATAATGAAGATGAGCACCTTATTAATATTGAACAGTGGGGAGAACGCGAATTCAACGCTAAAATAGGTCGCTATTTGTCAGAAAATGAAATTAGTAATATTTTGCCAGGCGAATCATAACCAAATAATTTACAAAACCAATACCGTGAAAGTTAATATTATAATCAGTTGTTTTTGTTTGCTCGTGTTGTCAGCATGTGGCACCGGGTATCAATACGAAAAAACACCTTTAGATGACATCATTACCACTTATATTAATGAACCGAATTACAGTGTGATTCTTGCAGATATGAATTATGATGAGTCGGCAGATAAGTACAGTCATAAGTACACTATTCTTATTGAAAAACCTTACCAAAATGTAGATGATGCGGTAAGGAATGATTCAACCCGACAGGCCAGTGATGTTGAAGTTGTTAATATGGACTGGCAGGAAGTTGATGCCATTCACTTCGAAAAACATGTTGAAGATCTGGGAATGGTTTTATTGTCTAAAAAAAATGGGATTCTCGATAAAAATACATCACCGGCAGGCTTAGACAATTATGTTGGAAACGAACGTTATGGTCATTGGCAAACACACTCAAACGGATCTTCGTTTTGGGTATTTTATGGTCAGTATCATTTCCTTTCACGATTGTTTTGCGGACCAGGTTATTATTATCCAAGAAGCATTTATGGTGACTATCACTCAGGCTACAGAGGCAGAAGATCTTTTTACGGATCGGGTAATAACAGCTATGGTACCAAGTCGTCAAGAAACAGAAATACCACCTGGTCGAAAAGACCGGCAACGTTTAAAAATTCAGTTAGATCCCGTGTAAAACGAAGTGCATCTACCTTAAAATCGAGACGGTATTCTTCGCGGTCAAGATATTCAAGAAAAGGATCAAGATATTCCAGCAGACCTTCACGTTCACGTGGTGGCGGATTCGGAAAATAATAAGCTCATTTAAAAACAATTTCAAACATGACATTTACAGAACATTTATACGACTATGCCTACTCTTTAGGTTATTTGTTAACGGCAGTCGTTATCTTCTTTATCGGTAAAATGGTCTATCAGCTTTTAAACCCAAAAATTGATGTTAAAAACGAATTGGTTTTTAAAGATAACCTCGCTTTTGCCTTTGGTGTTTCAGGCTACTATGCCGGCCTTATCATTGTCATTGGTTCTGCCATTGTTGGAGAAAGCAGAGGCTTTTTATTCGATTTAATTGACATTTCTATTTACAGTATACTAGGTATCGTATTATTAAATCTCAGTGCCTTGATTGTAGATAAAATAATACTGACAAAATTTGACCTTAGAAAAGAAATTACTGAAGATAGAAATAGCGGAGCAGGTGTTTTAAAGGGTGTGGTTTTTATTGGTAGTGCTTTGATTTTATTCGGTTCCATTACAGGAGAAAGTAATGATGCTATCTCAGGAATTTTTACCGCTACCGGTTATTGGTTACTTGGATTAATTATTCTTTTGGTTACAGCCAAACTGTATAACCTGATGTTGAGTTATGATTTACATGCGGAAATTGAGAAAGATAATGTGGCAGCCGGTGTAGCTTTTTCAGGCGCACTTTTAGCGATTTCAATTATTATTATGAACGCATTGCTTGGCGATTTCAACAGCTGGAAAGATACCCTGCTTGAAGTTGGACTGGAGTCACTGTTGGGATTCATTGTTTTACCGATAATGCGCTTTGTTTCAGATAAAATATTATTGCCCGGACAAAAATTAACAGATGAGATTGTTAATCAGGATAAACCCAATATTGGTGCAGGATTGATAGAAGCATTTGCTTATGTTGGTTCTGCAATACTAATTACATGGAGTTTATAAAAAATATTAAACCTTCATTTATACTTAAGGCTGCTATATTTGCAACCGGTTTTTCAGGAATCGTTGCCGAATATGTCCTGTCTACAATGGCCACTTATTTTTTAGGTGATTCCGTTTTCCAATGGACTGTCATTGTTTCTCTCATGCTTTTCTTTATGGGAATTGGCAGCAGGGTCAGCAAACGGATCAATGATCATTTAATCCATACCTTTCTCACTATCGAGGTGATCCTCTCAATTTTAGTTTCTTTTTCTTCAATTCTTGTTTATACATTGTCATCATTCTCTTCGGCATACGGATTTAGCATTTATTTTTTATGTGTGGTGATTGGGTTTTTGATTGGTTTGGAAATTCCTTTGGTAATGAGGATTAACGAGAAGTATGAAACCTTAAAAACCAATGTTTCTTCAATATTAGAAAACGATTTCTATGGCAGCCTGTTGGGAGGAATGTTCTTCGCCTTTGTTGGTTTACCATTTCTTGGTTTAACCTATACCCCTTTTGTTTTGGGTTTTGTTAATCTGTCCGTGGCTATTCTTGTAGCATTGACCTGTCTTAAAAACATTTCAAAACCCAGAAGAAATTCTTCCTGGCTATTTTTGTCAATTGCTGCTGTAATTATAGCATTAGGTTTAAGTTTTACCGAGCCTATTATTAAGTGGGGCGAGCAGAATAAGTACAAAGACAAAATCGTATTTTCAACCCAAACGAAATATCAAAAAATTGTAATAACCGAATGGAAAAATGACCATTGGCTGTACCTGAATGGTAACCTGCAATTTTGCTCAATGGATGAAGCCATGTATCATGAACCATTAGTACACCCGGCAATGAACCTGGTCAAACATCCTACTGATGTTTTGGTTTTAGGAGGAGGAGATGGCTGTGCTGCCAGGGAAATATTAAAGTACCCTTCGGTTAAAAATATTGATTTGGTCGATCTGGATAAAACCATGACTGACCTGGCTAAAAGTCATCCGATATTAAAAGAAATCAACCAAAATGCTTTAAATCATTCTAAGGTTAACATTCACAATCAGGATGCATTCATTTACATGAACGAAAATAAGGCCTTTTATGATGTCATTATCATTGACCTCCCGGACCCCAGAACAGTTGAATTAGGCCGGCTTTACTCACAGGAATTTTATAAATTATGTCGACACTTTTTACGGCCAAATGGTGTGATTATTACCCAGGCAGGCAGTCCTTACTACGTGACAAAAGCATTTAAATGTATCGAAAAAACAATGGAATCGGCAGACTTTACAGTTGCCCCAATGCACAACCAAATTTTGTCAATGGGGCAATGGGGTTGGATTATCGGGTTAAAACAAAATTCAAAAAATAAAGAATCATTAAAATTTGAATTGAAATCCCTTACCTTTGATGGTATTGAAACCAATTGGTTGAACCAATCTGCAATGCAGCATATGCTCTCAACCGGAAAAGAATCATTTTTCATTAACCCTAAGACAGAAATCAGGGTTAATACGATTCATGATCCTGTTCTTTACAATTATTTTCTAAAGGGCAATTGGGATTTGTATTAAAACAAACATAGTGTATTAAATGAAAGATATTGGCGAGAAAATAATCGAAGCACAAATCTACAATCATCAGGAGTGGATTTCAGAGATTAATCCTGATACTTTGAAAAGGGTATATGAGGAAAGATTAATTCTGGCAGGATTTAAGATTGTGGCCTTTAATGAACACTTTTTTTCCAATAATGGATACACTTGTTTCTGGTTACTGGCAGAAAGCCATCTGGCCATCCATACCTTTCCTGACTCTAATAAAACTTATGTGGAACTGAGTAGCTGCAACCATAGTTTCCTGGAAAAATTTGTTAATCAAGGTAGATAGTGAAACGGAAAATAGTCTATATCTCCATATTATCGATATTATTATATAATATCCTGGTTTTATTGATCTATTCATTTGAAATTGAAAGTGAGCAAGCTAATATTCAAACACTGTCGGATGCCTATTGGTATTCGATAGTTACCTTAACCACTGTTGGCTACGGTGATTTTTTTCCCGTTACCCTTTGGGGCAGAGTAATTGGCTTTGCATTCGTTCTGGGAAGTTTAGGGATATTGAGTATCTTGCTGACGAATATTAGTTTGCGGGTTTCAAACTACCTTGAAAAAAGAAAATACGGTTATTTTGGTACAAGTATGGAAAATCATTGTGTAATTATTGGATGGAATTCGTTTTCGAAGGGTATTGCAGAACAAATCATTAATGCTAATGAAAAAGTTGCTGTAATCACAGATACAGAATCAGATGTTAAAGCCATTCATGAGTTGTTCCCGAAAGATAAATGTTTTGTCCTGTATACTGAGTTGGACAATTATGCCAACCTTGAAAAAGTAAATATCAGTCAGTCAAAACGTGTTTACCTGGGCTTTGATAACGACACCAATATTTTAATTTACACCATCGGTCTTAAAAAGAAATATGAAAATATTGAGTGCATTGTGGCCCTTGAAAATATTGAACTAAAACCTTCCTTCAATTATCTGGGGGTACGGTATGTCATTTCTAAAGTAGATGTCGCTTCAAAATTTGTGGCCAGCTATATTTTTGAACCATATGTAGCGGAGTTGACTGATGACTTATTGTCAACCTCAACCGGATCGAATGATATGGATATACATCAGGTTGAGATTCCACAGACATTTATTGGTCAAAATTACCTTGATACCTTTCACCAACTCAAAAAGGATTTCGGAATTGTTTTACTTGGTCTGGCCCGAAATAGTGAAGTGATAATTAATCCGGATGAAATGGTACTGACCAAAGATGATTTCTTTTTGTTTATTGGAGACATTACCGCTTTTGAAAAATTAAAGAAACATGCTTGACGAAACCTTTAAGAATATTGATTTTTCCAGTCAAAAAACAGAACTTGATTATGAGGAATGTCAATTTGTTAACTGTAATTTTAGTGGTGCAGATCTCTCGAATGTGAATTTTATGGAATGTGAATTCGATAATTGTCATTTTTCAGAAACAAAATTATTAAACACGGCCTTTAAAAGTGTTTATTTTAATGAATGTAAAATTCTGGGGATCGACTTTACTGATGTTAACCCGTTTCTACTTTCCATGAAATTTGAAAATTGTCAGCTTAACCTTTCTTCTTTTTATAAGCTTAAACTGAAGGGGACATCATTCACCAATTGTAATTTAGATGAAGCTGACTTTGCAGAGGCTGATCTCTCAAAAGCCAACTTTTCAAAGGCCTCATTAAAAGATACTATTTTTGATCGTACCAACCTTGAAGAAGCGGATTTCAGAGCAGCCCTAAATTATATCATTGATCCGGAAAATAACCGATTGAAAAAGGCAAAATTTTCACGAGATGGCCTTAAAGGTTTACTCCAAAAATATAATCTGGTAATTAAATGATACAGATGATCTATAATAAAAGCATTACCTTTGTGCCATAAATTGGCAAGCTATGTTGGGATTAAAATTACCTACCGATCCGCGTTGGGTTAATATTGTAGAGAGTAATATTCAGGAAATACTGACTGATCATGCCTGGTGTGAGCAGAAAGCAGCTTCTAATGCCATTACTTTAATCACACAAAATTCTGAATATACTGAGTTAGTCACAGCGCTGACTGAAATAGCGTTAGAAGAAATGGAACATTTCCAGCAGGTTCATAATGTGATAAAGGAAAGAGGTTACCAACTTGGCAGAGAACGAAAGGACAGCTATGTTGGTGAACTTTTCAAGTTTATGGATAAAGGGAAAAGCCGCAAACATTCCTTAGTAGACCGCTTATTATTTTCAGCAATGATTGAAGCCCGAAGTTGTGAACGGTTTAAAGTACTCTCAGAAAATATTGATGATCCCGAACTGGCTAAATTCTACCGTGATTTAATGATCAGTGAGGCTGGCCATTATACCACATTTATAAGCTTTGCCCGAAAATATGGTGAAGGCATTGATGTGGATGCCAGATGGAAGGAATGGCTGGATTATGAAGCTATAGTCATTCAGAATTACGGAAAAAAGGAAACTGTTCACGGGTAAAATTGAATCATGATCATAGAAGTTCAAGGTAAACTGGTTAGCCAGGACATTTTTGATAAACAATTTGTTTGCAATTTATCGGCCTGTAAAGGGGCGTGTTGTGTTGAGGGTGATGATGGAGCACCATTAGATGCTAAAGAGGTTGACTTACTCGAAGAATATCTGGAAGATATTAAGCCATACATGACTGAAAAAGGAATAGAAGTGGTGGAGGAAAGCGGTGTTTTCTACCTTGACCGTGCAGGCGAACCGGTTACTGCATTAGTAAACGGGAAAGATTGTGCTTTTGTAACATTGGATGAACAAGGTATTACCAAATGTGGTATTGAACAAGCTTACAGGGAAGATAAAATCCCTTTCAACAAACCTATCTCTTGTCACCTTTACCCTATTCGTGTCAGCAAATACCCTAAGTTTGAATCCCTGAATTACGACCGCTGGCCCATTTGTAAACCGGCCTGTCAGTTGGGAGAAGAATTAAAAGTCCCGGTTTTTAAATTCCTAAAAGAACCCCTTACCCGGAAATATGGCGCAGCGTTTTATAAGGAGCTGGAAGAAGTCAATGCTGAAATTGAAAAGTTGAATGCCCGGGAGAAGTAAGACCTTGTCAAAGAATAAAACATTGAATTGACCAGTTATTACGCAAAAAGACCCGAAAACCAAACTATAATCAATTTTTTTGAGTCACTTCTCGATACACTTCATTATGATTTTCGGTATTAATTCAAGATGTACTTTAAAGCACTCGAAGTGACAATATGTTATTGTTAGTCTGAGCATTCGGAATGTGTCGAGAACTAATTACCCTTCAATAGCATCATCTAATGAAATACCCTGTTTTTTTAAAACACCTCTGACATAAAGCGCAAAAAACATCAAATAGGCAAAGCAGAAACCACCTACAATAAATGAACTTTGAATACCTGTGATATCTGAAATTTTACCCTGAATAGGTGGAATAATTGCTCCTCCTAAAATCATCATCACTAAAAAAGCTGCCCCTTGTGACTGATATTTCCCTAAACCGGCTAATGATAAAGAGAATATGGCCGGCCACATGATTGAACAAAACAGGCCGCAACTTAAAAAGGCATAAATGGCCACAATACCGGAAGTTGAAATGCCAATTAAAATGGCAATCACTCCCATGATACCAAATACACCTAATGTTAATGCCGGTTTATCTTTTGTCAGGATAAAAGCGACCATTTGAACTAAAACACAGACAATATACCAGTACAAAGCCTCAATTTTGTAACCGGAAGCCCAGGTTAATAATAACACAACAATAAAAGCTATGATGGGTACAATGACTTTTAGTATTTGCTTGACATTGTCCTTCAGTTCAAATGCATTAATGGCTCCTGACCATCTCCCAATCATTAAACTTCCCCAAAACATGGCGATATAAGGTGCAATCTCTGAGGCACTCATTCCTCCAAACTTATCGTTTTTTAAAAGCTCACCCAGATTACTACCAATGGCTACCTCAACTCCAACATATACAAAAATGGCCAACATTCCCAGGGTCAATTGCGGGTACTGCATGGCACCCCATCCGGTTTTTTGTTTTTTACCTGATCTGAAAGCATACAATAGTCCACCAACAATAACAATCAACCCAATGGAAAGCCACATCACACGACTATTGTCCAGGGGTACCTTAATGGCCTCTATTTGTTGTGCCAAATCAACTGCCTGATCACTTCCGGAATCCAGTCCGGTCAATTCAATTTCCAGGCTTTTTAAATCCTTTGATTCCTGCGTCGTATAGCTGTAAAAAACCGGCGTGAAGCAAACACCAATTAAAACTGTAATTGTAACCAAAGTAATCATGGCTTTAAACGGTTTGTGTTCCGCCGAATCATCTACTGTTTCAACCGAATCCTGCTCTACCTTTCCGGACGGCAATTTCTTTGATAAGGCAAACAAGGCAGCAATTGACATAAACAATAAAGCTACACATGAATATAAAATGATCACCTTGGTCATAGGTAAACCTTTGATCATTTCATCACTGATGGTTTTTGTGGATCCAAAAAGCGCAAGTGCAACAATTAAAGGCCCGATTGTAGTTCCCAAGCTGTTAATTCCTCCTCCAAGATTAATCCGGCTGGCTCCTGTAGCTTCATCCCCCAATAATATCATAAACGGATTGGCAGAGGTTTGTTGTAGCGAGAAGCCTAATGCCACCACAAATAATCCCAACAACATTCCTGGAAAGGAGTTGACATAAACTGATAAAATCATCAATACAGCACCAACAGCCGACAGTAATAAACCAATGACAATACTCTTCTTATAACCCCATTTGTTAATGAAATCTCTTCCCATCAGGGTGCTGGCCAGAAAAATGGCCAATGCACCAATATAGTAAGCAAAGTAGAATGCAAAATCAATCAACTGACTCTGAAACTGATCCAGATCGAAGTAATGTTTACAAAAAGGAATAAATACACTGTTTCCAGCTGCAATAAATCCCCAGAAAAAAAAGACAGTTGATAATGTGGCTAATGCGCCATAATTGTTTTTTTGATTCATTCTTTCCATTTAAGTAAATAGATCTTCTCCTCTCACCAACGTCGGACCAAATATAGATAATATTCTGAACTATTGATCCCAACAAGTTTTTGATTGAATAAGTCTCTGAATTAGCGTTTGTGGGTGGTATTCTTCAATAGAAATTCAGTTACATCCTAAAGTCACTTTAAAATGATTAGTTTTGTTACTTTGACAAATCGTATTTAAGGATGAGTAAGACAGATGATTTCAGAACCCATATCAATGAAGGTTATACTTTTAAAAAAGACTTTTTGGTACTAGGTGGTGCAATGCTGGATGGTGAACCGGTTGCAGATGCCTTAGTTAAAATCCCTTTAAAAACATTAAACCGTCATGGCCTGATTGCAGGAGCAACAGGAACTGGTAAAACCAAAACCATGCAGGTCATTGCTGAACAGATGTCGTTAAAAGGTATTCCATCAGTATTAATGGATATCAAGGGGGATTTAAGCGGACTGGCACAGCCAGGTGAATCAAATGACCATATTGTCTGGCGACATGGCGCCATTGGCATACCTTATGAAGCCGAAAAAATGCCGGTGGAATTAATGAGTATATCCAAGGAAAAAGGTGTTCGACTTAGGGCTACCGTTTCTGAGTTTGGTCCAATATTGCTGTCTAAAATGCTGGAGTTAAACGATACTCAGGAAGGCATTATGGCCATCCTTTTTAAATACTGCGATGACACCAAATTACCGCTTTTAGACCTGAAAGATCTTAGAAAATCGCTTCAGTTTATCAATGGTGAAGGGAAAGCTGATATAGAGAAAGAATACGGCCGGATTTCAAGCAGTTCAATCAGTACCATTATGCGAAAAGTGGTAGAGCTTGAACAGCAAGGTGCAGAGCTCTTTTTTGGAGAACGCTCTTTTGATGTCAATGATTTCCTGTTCACCAATAAACAGGGTAAAGGCCAGATATCAATCGTTCGGTTAACCGATATTCAAAACCGACCTAAATTATTCTCAACTTTTATGCTAAGCTTATTGGCTGAAGTCTATGAGACCTTCCCGGAATCAGGAGATGATGACAAACCAAAACTTTGTATTTTTATTGACGAGGCCCATCTGATGTTTAATGAAGCTTCTGATGCCCTTCTTGATCAAATTGAAATCATTATTAAACTTATCCGGTCAAAAGGAGTTGGAATTTACTTTGTTACTCAACTTCCAACCGATATTCCAGAAGAAGTACTCAGTCAGTTGGGACTAAAAGTGCAACATGCCTTAAGGGCATTTACAGCTAAGGACAGAAAGGCCATCAAAAAAACTGCTGAAAATTATCCTTTATCTGATTTTTACAAAACGGATGAAATCATCACCGCCATGGGAATCGGTGAAGCTCTTGTAACCGGTCTGAACGAAAAAGGTATTCCTACCCCACTTGCCGCCACATTATTACAAGCCCCTAAAACGAGGATGGATATTTTGTCTCCGGGCGAAATCAATGAATTGGTTGAATATTCTGTATTAAACGAAAAGTATAATAAAACTATTGACCGCGAAAGTGCTTATGAGATTTTAAATGAAAAAATCGAGCGGATTCAGGAAGAAAAATTACAGGAAGAACGGATAAAGCAACAGGAAAAAGAAGACCGGGCTATTGAGAAAACCAGAAGGACTAAAAGAACCACTACCAGAAGACGGGTTGGACGCCCAAGGAAATCGAGTACCGAAAAAATGGTGGATGATTTTGTAAAAACAGCAGGACGTGAAATCATAAGAGGGGTTTTTAGTATTTTTGGATTAAAAAGATAGGATGCAATTCGATTCCAAATTACCCGCTGTAGGTACCTCTATATTTTCTGTTATGTCAGCATTGGCTCAGCAGGAAAATGCCATTAATTTATCACAGGGTTTTCCTGATTTTCCTATTGATATTAACTTAAAAAAGAAAGTAATTGAAGCGCTTGCAGCTGAACAGGTTCAGTATGCTCCAATGCCTGGGAGATTAGACCTCAGGGAGAATATTGCGGAAAAACTATTCAATCAGCATCAAATCAATTTTAACCCTGCTTCCGAAATTACAATTACCGCTGGCGCCACACAAGCAATTTATTCAGCCATTACAGCTATTGTTTCTCCTGGTGACGAAGTTATACTATTTGATCCTGCCTACGACTGCTACGATCCATCAATTGTACTACAGGGTGGTATTCCGGTTCATATAGAACTTGACTTTCCAACTTATAAAATCAATTGGGACAAGGTATGGGAGACCATTAATGAGAAAACAAAACTGATCATCATTAATAACCCTCACAACCCTACGGGAGCTGTTTTATCAAAAGATGATATACGCGTACTGGAAGCCATCACAGAAAAATATCCTGACTTGCTCATTTTAAGTGATGAGGTATACGAACATATGCAGTTCAACGGAGATCATGAGTCGGTTCTAAAAAGTGAAAAGCTTTTTAAAAGTAGTATTGTAACTTATAGCTTTGGTAAAACCTTCCACGCTACCGGCTGGAAACTAGGTTATGCTGTTGCTCCTGAATGGATTACAAATGAAATCAGAAAATCGCATCAGTTTCAGGTATTTTGTGCCAACAATACTATGCAATATGCCATATCCGAATACCTTAAGAGTGATGAGTCCTGGCAATCTGTCAATAATTTCTATAAAAAGAAAAAGGATCTTTTCCTGAATGAAATGAACGGTTCAACCCTATCTCCCCTGACTTGTGATGGAACTTATTTTATGTTATTTGATTATTCAAAAATTTCCGCAGAACCTGATTTTGAATTTGCAAAAAGGATCACTAAAGAATTTAAAGTAGCTACTATTCCGGTATCGGTTTTTTATCAAAATCAAACCGATAATCATGTCATTCGTGTTTGCTTTGCCAAACAAGATGAAACATTAATAAAGGCTGCTGGAATTTTGAGAAATATAAGCTAAACCCTGCCTAGAAACTCTCTGTCCTAAGCATCACTAAAGTACAGGAAAATGAGTATGCTATTTTATTCTTCCTTAATAGGTCTACCAATTCAGGATTCTCACTTCCCGGATTAAAAATCACTCTTTGCGGTTTTAAGGCTATGATTTTATCGTAGTATTCTTCCTGAATATCAGGGTTGATGTAAAGCGTTACCGTATGAATATCCTGCTCTTCTTTTAATTCAGAACTAATATTGACTGTACCTAAACTTCCTTCTGTCGATCCAATTCCAATTACTTCATGCCCTTTTTCCACAAGTAAATTAACGGCATGGTGGGAGTATCTTCTTGGATTTAAGCTTGCCCCTAAAACTAATACTTTCATGTATATATAATTCTTTTTTAATTGCCATACTTCGACGTTGCTCAGTACAGGCATGGAATTCGCATAATAGCCATTCCACTGTGTTTTGAAAGTTATTGATTTGCTTATTTCATGTGTTCATTATAATGTGAACTATTTATCGCTAAATTTACAACAATATAATTATCCTTTACCCTGAAATCAAAAAAACTCAATCAGATGCCAAATTTAAATATAGCCTTTATTCAAACCAACATTATTTGGGAAAATAAAACAGCTAATTTTCATAAGATTGAAACCTCATATTTCGAAAAACTGAAAGGGAAAAATATCGATTTGATATTGTTACCGGAAATGTTTGCTACCGGGTTTACCATGCAACCTGAATTGTTTTGGGAAAATGAATCGGGACCAACCTATGAGTGGTTAAAAAAATGGTCGAATCAGTTGAAATCCAGTATTGGAGCAGGTATAATCACAAAGGATAACGAAGGGTATAAAAATACCTTTATTGTTTTTCATCCTGATGGCCAAAGCGATTTTTATCATAAACGACATTTGTTTAGAATGGGAGAAGAAAACAAACATTACTCCCGGGGAACAACGCCTTCAATTATCAATATCAATGGATGGTCCATTAATCTTCAGGTATGCTATGACCTGCGATTCCCCTCTTTTGCCCGTAATAAAATAGTAAATGAATACCCGGCTTATGACCTCCTGCTTTATATTGCCAACTGGCCCGAAGTCAGAACTTATGCATGGACTAACCTGTTAAGGTCACGGGCCATAGAAAACCAGGCCTTTACCATTGGGGTTAACAGGGTAGGCAATGATATTAACAATATATCACATTCCGGAGAGTCAGCCTGTATTGATCCACTTGGAAATTATATATTGGATCCGGTTTTAAATACTGAAGGAATCTATACTGTTTCCTTAGACAAATCAGTGTTGGAAAATGCAAGAAAAAAATTTCCGGTTTTGCTGGATGCAGACAAAATTACGATCACCGATTAAATTATTTGATCACCGATTACTAAATGAAACCGCCCGTTAGAGTACTTGTTACCATTTAGTTTCAGACTTATTCATAGATTGTACCTGAACTTAAAAACTAATCAAAATGAAAAAAGTGTACTTTTTGTCCGCTCTTTTTTTCATTTCTAATTTGGTGGTGGCACAAACTCCCGAATCAGGAAGAAGTAAAAAAGCGGACTTTTCAAAACAATTAAAGCGGCAGGATAATCCTGGTGTTACTGCAAAGCAGGACAGGGCTGCCGGTGACATTATCTGGAGCAATGATTTTAGTACAGCCAGTGACTGGACCGCTGCAGGACCTTCAACCGATTATGAGTCCAATGGTTGGTCTATTGGATCAACAACAAATGGCTGGTACTTTGGAACTACTGCTAACATGGGTACCACAGGAGATTTTGCCAGGTTTACCAATGGTGACCCAAACTTACCAAACGACGTGGTGGAAGATGGTCCGTTTACTTTGGAGTATAACGGTACTATTAATTTATCAGGAATTCCTGCTCCCCACCTTGAATTTGAACAGTATGGATCACGATTCATTACCATTCAGGCAGTTGAAGTCAGTACTGATGGTGGTAATAATTGGATTCAGGCGGCTAATAATAATGATCTGCCACCCACTACTGATATCGTCACCAATATATATGGTCAACCTGAATTAAGGCGATTTAACCTTACTAATGCTATTTCAGGAAACCCTTCCAATGTAAAAATAAGGTTATTCTGGGATGGTGATATGAACGGTGGTAGTATGAACTATGTTGCATACGGCTGGTATGTTGACAATATCAGAGTTGTTGAGGGATTCAGCTACGACTCCAAATTAATTTCCACTTACCACAGATGTGGTGTTGGTGGTACCGTTTCAACCAGTGGACTTGAATATGGTATGATTGCATTATCTCAAAGTTCACCAATCGAATTTTCCGGAACAATCGAAAATAATGGTGGTAGTATTCAAACGGATTCTTACCTCGATATTGATGTTTCGAACAGTACCGCTTCTGTATTTACTGATGCCTCACCAAATGCAGACATTGGGCTGGGGGCATTGGACTCCTTTGTCACTGTAAATACATTTGAACCTGCTGTTACCGGTTCTTACGAAATTCTGTTTACGGCTAATCAATTAAATCCTGATGGTAATACAGCTGATAATTCTTCAATTTCAAAATTTGTTGTAACCGAGCATCTTTATGGGAGAGATAACAATGTGATAGGTGGTGGATTTCAAAATTTCTCGAGTAACGGTACCGCTCAGGTTACCATTGGAAACTCTATGGAAATTTTTGAGGATGGACTCATCAGTGCAATGGAAGTAGTGGTGACTACCTCCCCGGACAATGAGGGTCAAACTATTTTTGGGCGGATTTTTAAACTGGATAACAACAATAATTTTCAGGAAATAGCCATTACAGATGAATATGAAATTACCTCTGGTGACCTTGGTATTGACAATCCCATCAGTTTACCTTTGACAGAAATTCCACTGGAAGTATTCGCTGGTGATGAGCTTCTGGTGGCCGTAGGTCATTATGGAGATCCTGGTGTAACCTTTGCCACAGCTCAATCGGTTCAGGAAGGCTCAGTATTGGGTTATCCGGCAGATGGAACTTCATTAACACAATTGATTGACCCTGAAGCCATAATGGTAAGGTTAGATATGAGAGATTTTACTTCAATCAAAGAAGATGACAATAAAATCGTTGCTCTTTCTCAAAATGTACCTAACCCAATCATTAACAATGCTGTTATTTCATATACCTTAAATGAAAACGCTCAGGTGTCGCTTGACATTGTTGATGTTACCGGTAAAGTGGTTCAGACTTTTGATGAAGGAATGCGCAATTCAGGAGATCACTCTATTAACATCAGTGCTGAAAGCCTGTCGAACGGGATGTACTTTTATACTCTTAAAGCAGGGGAAACTACAATCACAAAACGAATGATAGTTTCTAAATAGATCTGTTTAATTTAAAACGTAACGCACCGAATCTGAATCTGATCCGGTGCGTTTTTCTTTTATATGAACTTATAATTTACCGGTTAGTAAACAAATACTACAGCTGATGTAAATTTTTACCCATTTCTTAAACGGATGTTTTTAAATTACTCTTTGAACTTAAAAACTAATTTAATATGAAAAAAGTGTATTTCCTATCTACTCTTTTTTTCGTTTCTTCTTTGGCAGTCGCGCAAACTGCTGAATCAGAAAGGAGTAAAAAGCATGAGTATGTAAAACAATTAATGAGGCAGGATAATTCTGACCAGTCTATCAGTCAGGATAGAGCAGGCGGAGATGTTATCTGGAGTGATGACTTCAGCGTGGCCAGCGACTGGACCGCTGCAGGGCCCTCAACCGATTATGAGTCCAATGGCTGGTCAATCGGATCCAACACAAATGGCTGGTTCTTTCCAAATACCGGTGATATGGGAACCACGGGTGACTTTGCAAGATTTGTAAACGGAGACCCCGACATTCCTGGAGATGTTGTTCAAAATGGTCCTTTTACCTTAACGTATAATAATACTATTGATTTAACCGGAATTCCTGCGCCGCATATAGAATTTGACCAGTACGGTACACGATTTATGACCATTCAGGCTATAGAAGTCAGTACTGATGGTACAAACTGGACTCAGGTTGGGAATAATAATGACCTGCCTCCAACGACTATTGAAGACGGGCAGAATATATACGACCAACCTCAACTCAGACGATTTAATATCACTGATGCAATTGCAGGAGGTAATATTGCCACAGTCCATGTCCGTTTATTCTGGGACGGGGGTACTAACGGAGGAAATCCGAGTTTTGTTGAATATGGTTGGTATGTTGACAACATTCGTGTTGTGGAAGGCTTTGACTATGATTCAAAAATGATTTCAACATTTCATAGATGTGGTGTTGGAGGAACTGTTTCCACCGGCGGACTTGAATATGGAATGATCGCAATATCCCAAAGTTCTCCTATTGAGTTTTCTGGAACAATCCAAAACAATGGTGGTAGCATTCAAACTGACTCGCACCTTGATATCGATATTTCAGATGGTGCCTCTTCAGTATTTACCGGTGCTTCTGCGAATGCAAATATTGCCCTGGGAGCTATTGATTCTTTTGCAGCCGCTACTACATTTGAACCAACAGTTGTCGGTTCTTATGAAATTGAATTTACAGCTGATCAATTAAATCCTGATGGTAATACCCTGGATAATTCCAGTACTTCAACTTTTATTGTGACCGAGAACATTTACGGGAGAGATAACAATACCCTGGGAGGTGGATTCCAAAATTTTGCCAGTAATGGTACTGCCCAGGTTACCATTGGAAATTCAATGGAAATTTTTGAAGATGGTTTCGTAGGTGCCATGGAAGTAGTTGTTGAAGATGATGATGACAATGTGGGTCAAACCATATTTGGAAGAATTTTCAGACTGGATAACAATAATGATTTTCAGGAAATAGCCATTACCGAAGAATATGAAATTACTGATGATGATCTTGGTATTGATAACCCGATTCGTTTATATGTCACTGAAATGCCATTAACTGTAAATGCTGGTGATGAGCTGTTAGTTACGGTTAGTCATTATGGCGATCCGGGAGTAACTTTTGCAACTGGTCAACCTGTTCAGGAAGGTTCTGTTTTAGGATTTCCTGCTGACGGGACTTCTTTAACAGCATTAATCGACCCTGAAGCCATAATGGTCAGGCTAGATATGAGAGACTTTACATCAGTAAAAGAGGATGATATTTCAACTGTTTCAGTTTCGCAAAATGTGCCTAATCCAATTCGTACCAATGCCATTGTTTCATATACGTTAACTGAAAACGCACAAGTTTCAATAGACATAGTAGACATTACCGGTAAGGTAGTACAAACCTATGATGAGGGATTGCGTAATTCAGGGAATCATGCAGTTACAATAAGTGCAGAAAACCTATCGAATGGGATGTATTTTTATACCCTTAAAGCTGGTGAAACCACAATCACAAAACGAATGATTGTCAGTAAATAATTACTCACCACACTCTTGTTGTACATGGTATGACAGGAGTGTGGATTTTTGACAGTTCTTTTCCCGACAAAAAATCTTATCCTGAAAACCGGTTAATTTTCAGGACAGGGTTTGTATTTGGTATACTTTACCGATTAATAAATGAATGCTACAGTTTATAGTAGTTATTAACATTATAATTTTGAAGGTTAATAAGTTTTAACTAAATTTACCATTTATTAATAAAAAATTAAACTAAATGAAAAAAGTATACCTATCTGCTGCTCTTTTTCTATTTACGGGGATTCTGATTGGTCAACAAACCAATACAGAGAGAGTAATGAAAAATATCGAGCCGCAAAAAAGAGAACTACGCTCGGAATTTAATCAGGACAGAGCTGAAGGAGATATCATTGTATCGGATGATTTCGCTAATTCTGCAAACTGGATATTCCATACAGATGCGAATGGTTACCAATTTGACTGGTTAACGTCTACGCCAACTACTCCTACAGATGTTGTATTCTATATGGGGTCTATGGCTTCAACAACTTTTGCAAACGGATTTGCATTTTTTAATGGAATCCACCTATTGGTAAATGCAGGAACTACACCATTCTTTAACCAGGATGTACTTCTTGAATACGGTTCGTCTATTAACTGTACTGGTTTACCAGGGGTTATTTTGGAATTTGAACAAAGATATAGAGCATTCAATAGTGATTCTTGTTTTGTTCAGGCTACAAATGATAACTGGGCAACTTACGAGGAATGGTACATTAACGGAGATGCTGAAGGTAACGGGCCAACTTTACAGGAAACAGAAGTTCTAAACATTTCTTCTGTTGCCGGTAACGAAGCAAACGTTAAAATCAGATTCAGATGGAAAGGTGGAGATGATCAGGATTTCGGTGCCGGATACGGATGGGGAATTGATGATTTCGCCGTAAGAGAAGCATGGAACTACGAAACTGCCCTACTTAACCCAACATTCAGAATGGGTTCAGGAGCAAACGTAAGCGGATATGCAAGAGGATTGGATTACCATATGGTTGCTTTAAGCCAGGTTCACGAAATTGAATTTGCGGCAGAATTGCAAAACAATGGTGGTATGGTTCAAACCGGTTCAAATCTAAGCGTTGATATTACTGGACAGGAAACTGCAAATGTTACCAGTACAAATGTTGATATCGCTGTTGGAGCAACTGATTCTATTGTTGTTGGTCCTACTTTTACACCTTCAATGGGTGTTGGTACTTATAATATGGAGTTCAATGCTAACCAAACTAACCCGGATCACGATCCATCTAACAATACCTATACTAACTCTTTCCAGGTTACTGAGTACATTTACGGTAGAGATAATGGAGCAATGACTGGTTCTATTTCTAACACTACCAGTAATACAGGTTTAGAGTTAACTATTGGTAACTCTATGGAGTTTTTTGGTGATGCTGTTGCCGGAAAAATGGAAATTGTAATTACTGATGAAAGTACAAATGAAGGGCAAACTATCTACGGAAGAATTTTCCTATATGATGATAATGCTAATGAATTTAACGAAATTGCAGTAACTGAAGAGTATGAGATTCAAAGTACTGATTTAGGAAATGCAATCAGTATTCCTATTGTTGACGGACCAATTTCATTTACTGCAGGACAAGAAGTTCTTGTAACTGCTGCTCACTACGGTGGTAACCCTGAAGTTGAATTTGGAATGGCTCAACCAGTTGAAGAAAGTACTGTATTTGGATACACTGGTGATGGATCATTCTTCAGATTATTATCTCCAAATGCAATTATGGTAAGATTAGACTTAAGAGATTTCACATCAGTTGATGAAACTGAAGCTAATTCAATTTCTGTAAGCCAAAACGTACCAAATCCATTTAACGATAACTCTAAAATTACATACAGCTTAAATGAAACTTCTAATGTTTCATTAGAGATTGTTGATGTAACTGGTAAAGTTGTTGCAACTTATGCTGAAGGAATCAAGCCTGCAGGTGAGTACAGCATCAACATCAGTGGAGATAAATTATCAAATGGTGTTTATTTCTACACTTTCAGAGCTGGAGAATACTCTGCTACTAAAAGAATGGTTGTAAGTAAATAATATACTTACCCTTTAAATATTAAAAACCGCTCAGGAAATTCCTGAGCGGTTTTTTTATGCTTGTTTCTTTTTAGCAGAAGTAGTGTTAACTTCCTAAATAAAGTGTTTATAATCTTCGGTGTTTTCCTTGCGCTGTAATTCAAAATATCTTCTTTGAAAATCATTATCATCAACAGATTCACTCAGTGTTTTAAGTCTGAGTCTGTCAAAATTTTTGAGCGCTGTTTTTTGTTCATCCGTTAACTCTATACCATCAAAATAATCGTCCTTTAGATCGCTTATTGTCACAATCAGGGGTGTTGTTGTGTAGGGGTCTGATATATTAGTATTATCGTTCATGGATAAATGTGGAATGCTAATTTAAACATTATTTCTATTTAATAGCCTTTCTTCCATTTAATATCTATTTTTATAAAGTTAATGAACTTTATTGAATTAAAACTGTATCAATTACTAAAGTAGATGTATGAAATTTTTTAAACGAACTTACTTATTCCTCGGTCTTTTTTTATCAGTTATGAATGCCACAAATGCGCAGAACACATACGATAATCAATGGGAATTAATTGACTCGCTTGAACGAAAAGGTTTATACAGAAAAGCACTTGAAAAAGCACAATCAATTTTTGATTTAGCGTATACTGAACGCAATACTAATCAGATTATCAAATCTTCAATTTTCCAGTTAAAATATAACCAACAGATCACTGAAGACGACTACATATTAGGTATTCATAAATTGAAGAACCTAATTGCCACAACCGAAACCCCTGCCCGACAAGTATTACACTCAATTCTGGCAGATGTTTATTACGGTTATTATTCATTAAACAGATGGAAGTTTAGCGACCGTACAAACCTGGCAGAAGAGGTTAAAATTGAGGATGTGAGAACCTGGGATTTGGAACGATTGGCCAAAGCAGTCATTTTCCACTATCAGGCTTCTCTTGAAAACAGGTCGTCGACTGAGAATTTACCGCTTAAGCAATTTGAAACTTTCATTACTATTCCTGATGACGAATCACTCTCCTATTACACCTTGTTTGACTTTCTGGCTGAACGGGCATTTACTTTTTTTTCAAAAAACTCATTTAATATTGAGGGACCTGCAGAGACCTTTCAGATAAGTGAACCGGATTACTTTAAATCCAGCACAGCATTTTTAAAATTAAAACTCACCACTAAAGATTCTTTTAACCTTAAGTTTTATGCCGCACAAACCTTACAAACTCTTACAGAATCAGTTGCTTCAAAAAGATACAGTTTTCCTAAGTTTAAAAACAAGTTAGAACGGTTAAAGTTTGCAAAACAGTATTCAACCCTGGCAAACAAAGACGAACTGTATATTGAAGCAATAAAAGCACTTACCATAACTTATAAAGATCAGTATTTTATTGGTGAAGCATGGTATGAAATTGCACAGGAACTATGGCATAAAAGCTCTGATTATGACCCTCTAAACAAAAAAGATGAGTCAAGATGGGATGTAAAAAAAGCTGTTGAAATTTGTGACAGGGTTATTAAAAACTACCCGGAAACCTATGGTGCTAAAAAATGTGCTGCCCTTTTATCACAAATTAAGCAAAAAACATTAGCTGTTACAACGGAACGGGCCTATTTGCCTGAAACGAATTCAACGGCATTGATTGAATACAAAAACATTAATGAATTATACCTTAAAATTGTACCGGTTGATCCAGACAAAAAATTTAAATCTAATGAATTAAGAGATTATTTAAATACAAAAGACGGGGTTTACCAGCATAGAGTTGATTTAAAGCATTCAGATGATTTCAGGCAACATTCAGCGGAAGTACTCATTCCTGAATTGGAGTTAGGATACTATTATATCGTCGCCTCAAATTCAAAAAAATTTAGTGACAGTTCGGGCTATACATATTCAGGTTTTTGGGTAACCCAATTATCCTACCAAACCAAAACCATTAAAAACAATGTTGAGGTGCTGGCACTTTGCCGAAAAACCGGTCATCCCATTGAAAATGCTGAAATCAAAGTGAAATACAGAGATTATAACAGAATGTACAGCAAATATGTTTATAAAACAATCAAAACCTATAAAACAGATAAAAACGGAAAGGCAATAGTTACTAAGCTGGACAATAACCGACAATTGTATTTTTCCATTAAAAGTGGGGCTGACCATTATGAACCTAAAGAGGCCTCTTACCATTATTGGAATAACTATACACCACACCGCAATACTAATATTACGCTATTTACTGACCGAAAGCTATACAGACCTGGTCAAACCATTTATTTCAAAGGAATAGTTGTTGAAAATTACCAAAACGAAAACAAGTTGATTCCGGGTTATCAAACCTCGGTGGCTTTTATGGATGTTAACCATCAGAGTATTGAATCAATAAACGTGACCAGTAATGAATATGGTTCTTTTGAAGGACAATTTGTTGCTCCCCTCGGTGTGCTTACCGGATCAATGCAAATCAGAACCAGTTATGGGAGTGTCAATGTACAGGTTGAAGAATATAAAAGGCCTAAGTTTACAGTAGCAATCGATACTGTTAAAGGTGAATACCAACTCAATGACTCTATTCCTGTAACCGGATTTGCCGAAGCCTTTTCCGGCAGTAAAATCAGTGATGCCAAGGTAGTTTACCGTGTTCAAAGAACGACAAGATACAACTATTGGCGTTGGTGGTACCGACCTTCGGTATCAAAAGAAGTGATGAACGGAGTAACCACTACAGACGCCAACGGACAGTTTGAGTTAAAGTTTAAAGCCATTCCTGATGCGTCTCAAAAACCTGAAGACTTACCCATTTTCAATTACACCATCACTGCAGACGTAATCGATATTAATGGTGAAACGCATTCTGCGACACACACTTTCTCATTGGGCTACCAAAGTCTTATACTATCCAATGGTATTGTTGAGCGATACAATCAAAACAATGATTTTGAATTTTCTATTTCTGCTTCCAGTTTAAATGGCGAACCTCTTTTTGTTGATGGAAATTACACCATCTCAAAACTGAAAACCCCGGACCAAACTTATACTAATAGGTTATGGCGAACCCCTGATGTTAATACCTGGACAGAAAATGAATTTCATGAATTGTTTCCAAATAAAGTATACTTCAAAGAGGATGATTTTCGTAACTGGCAGATAGAAAAGGAAGTTTCGAATGTAAAATTTAATACCAAAAACACCTCAAAAGTAACGATTGAAGCAGCAAAAAAATGGTCGACAGGAAAATACAAATATGAGGCTGAGTCGACTGATAAAAAAGGGGTAAAGGTTAAAGATGTTAAATACTTTACTGTTTATAATCCTAATGATAAACAACCGGCATTAAATCATGTTTTTGAGGTGGATTTAGCCCGATCAACTGTGAGGCCGGGAGAAAATGCAGAAATCATTTTATCGACAGCTGAAAAACACCTTAACGTTTTGTACAGTGTTAACCTGAAGGGCGTAACCATTGAGGAAAAATGGCTTCACCTTAAACATCAACAGGAAAAAATTACGCTTCCTGTTGCTGAAAAACATATTGGTGGATTTACAGTGGAGTTTACAGTTATAAAACATAACAGAATATATAATAAAACAGTATCAGTTACTGTACCGGAGCCAGATACTCACCTCGACATTTCCTTTGAAAGCTTCAGGAATAAATTACTGCCCGGACAGGATGAGGAATGGACCATAATTATTAAGAATGCAAAAAATCAAAAAGCACAGGCTGAATTACTTGCTTCATTGTATGATGCTTCTTTAGATGAACTGTTTACAGCCAATAGTTTTAACCTCCATCTTAATTCAGGTTATTACCGTAGCATTAACTGGTCAAAGCCTGCCGGCTTTGGAACTTACAGTAACCGCAATATGAATTACAGGTGGAACAGCACATTTTATGCCCCGGGAAAGGCCTATCCACATCTGAATTACTTTGGTTACAGACCGGCTGCTTATGGATTCAGAAGTTTATATGGCGTTACTGCTGAAACTGTTGCAAAAGGTGGCCTTTTTGATATGGATTTGCGCGCTCCAAATGCAAATAAAGCAGTGATGGTAAGTGAAGATGAAGTTTCAGGTGAAGCTTTGGAAGAAGCAAATGTATTGGTAAGTGATTTTAAAAATGAAGAGGGAGCTGAATCCTATAAATGGGATCAGAGCGAAAATTCGAGGAATCAGGCAGAGAATAGCACACCTTCTCCGCAGCCCAGAAAGAACTTTAACGAAACGGCCTTTTTCTATCCACAATTACATACTAATGCAGATGGCGAGATCAGAATTAAGTTTACTATTCCGGAAAGCCTTACCAAATGGCGTTTTATTGGGTTAGCACACAGTAAAACCTTAGAAATTGGTACAATTTCGAAAGAATTAATCACCCAAAAAGAGTTGATGGTTGTTCCAAATGCACCGCGCTTTTTAAGAGAAGGAGATCAGATTGAAATTTCATCAAAAATATCAAACTTATCTGAGGGCATTATTAACGGTTCAATTGAATTGACTTTACTTGATCCTTCATCAGAAAAAGATATTACTTCTGATTTTAATGTAGAGCAACTGATTCATTCGTTTACAGTAAACAGTGGTGAAAATACAGATGTTTCCTGGCATTTATCTGTTCCTAAAAAATACAGTGCCGTGAAGTATAGAATCATGGCAAAATCACCATCACACGCTGATGGCGAGGAAAATGTTCTGCCAATTTTATCTAACCGAATGTTAGTGACAGAATCCATGCCAATGCCAATGTCAGGCAAGGGTGCTAAAACATTTAAGTTTAAAAAACTATTGAACAACAAAAGTGAAACACTTCAACACCATAATCTGGCTCTGGAGTTTACTTCTAATCCAGCCTGGTATGCCATTCAGGCCATGCCTTATATGATGGAATATCCATACGAATGTTCGGAGCAAACTTTTACACGTTATTATTCAAACGCATTGGCCACACATGTGATGAACAGCAGCCCGAAAATAAAGCAGGTTATTGACCAATGGGCCAATGAATCACCTGATGCATTTTTATCTAATCTGCAAAAAAATCAGGAGTTAAAAGCACTATTGCTTGAAGAAACACCATGGGTGCTTAGTGCAAAAAGTGAAAGCCAAACCAAAAAGAATTTAGCAGTTCTCCTTGACCTAAACAGGATGAAAAACGAATTGAGTTACGCTTTAAATAAAACCATTAAAAATCAATCTCCGAACGGTGGTTGGTCATGGTTTCCGGGCATGAGACCAAACCGGTACATTACCCAACACATTATTACAGGTATGGGTCATTTAAATGAGCTTGGCGTGGCAGATGTTAAACAAAACCGTAAAACCTGGAAGATGGTTAAAAAAGGAGTACAGTACTTAGACCGTGAGATTGTTTCTGATTTCCAAAGAATTCAGAGAGTATACCCAAACTATGAAAATGAAAATCACATTAATCATATTCAGGTTCAGTATCTGTATGCACGATCTTATTTTAAGGATATAAAAATGAATCAACAAACTGAAGCAGCAGTCGCCTATTTTTCAAATCAGGCTAAAACTTATTGGTTGTCATTTAATCTTTACGCAAAGGGTATGATTGGACTATCAGCCAAAAGAATGGAAATGAATGATCTGGCCAGTGATGTTTACAAATCGTTAAAAGATAATGCCATTGTACATGAAGAGTTTGGAATGTACTGGAAATCTTACAAACCAAGTTTTTACTGGTACGAGGCTCCTATTGAAACCCAGGCCCTAATGATTGAGTTTTTTAACGCAATGGATGATATTGATGCTGTGGAGAAACTTAAAATATGGCTTTTAAAAGAAAAACAAACCACCCATTGGAAAACCACAAAACAAACTACAGAAGCTGTTTATGCCTTATTGCTAAACGGTACCGATCTCTTAGCTTCTGATGAATTAGTTCAGATTACAATTGGTGATCGGGCTATTGAATATATTAAAGAAAATGCTTCGAACCCTTATCAGGTTAAAACTGAAGCCGGCACAGGCTATTTTAAAACCAGTTGGACTGGTGATCAGGTTAAAAACAATATGGGTAAAGTAAAAGTTGAAAAGAATAATACGGGAGTAGCCTGGGGTGCATTATACTGGCAATATTTTGAGGACCTGGATAAAATTACATTCCACAAAACACCATTAAAACTTGATAAAGCCTTATATAAAGTTGAACTGACTCCAAGAGGAGAAAAATTGAGTCCAATTAGCTCTAAAAACCCTATTAATATTGGTGATAAGGTTAGAGTACGTATTGAATTACGCACTGACAGGAACCTGGAATATGTACACATGAAGGATATGAGAGCTGCTTCATTTGAACCTTTAAATGTCATATCTTCCTATCATTATCAGGGAGGATTAGGGTACTATCAGGCGACAAAAGATGCCGCAACCAATTTCTTCTTCGATTATATTCCAAAAGGAACTTATGTTTTTGAATACGACTTGAGAGCGCAACAAAAAGGAAACTTTTCAAACGGGCTGGCTTCCATACAATGCATGTACGCCCCGGAATTTACCTCTCATTCTGATGGTATTCGGGTGGTTGTTGAATAAAAGCTAATACCAAATTATTGGCCCACTGTAAGTCCTGACAGTTTAATCAGACTATTATAATGGTTATTCATTGTAATTGTTATGCGTTTAGTTTTATTTACCCCCGCTTTATTAATATCCCTGTTCTCCTGTAAAAAACCGGTTTCAGAACATTGTTCAGAAATTACCGGAACCGATATTGACATTGTGCAGGTAAATGATACTGTAGTGTCAGTTAATGGGTTTACTATTCTTCACTATGCTGATGGCAGTAAAAAAAGTGAAGGCCATTATACCAATGGTATTCCAACAGGATTTTGGAAATATTACACTAAATCAGGACAATTAAAACGTGAGGGGAATTATAATGATGGAATTGCTGACGGATATTGGAATTTTTATTTTGACAATGGCAATATTCGGGCACAAGGGCACCTGAACCAACAAAAACCAGAGGGATTTTGGAAGTATTTTTACGAAAGTAAAAATAACGCCGTTGAATTAGAAGGCCACTATAAAAACAACCAATACACAGGTGACTGGAAATTATATTCTAAAAACGGAAAGCTTGAAAAAACTTATCATTGTGATTAAACGAACCTGATAAAAACGGGTTTCAATGCAGGCGCTGTATCTAAAACTTTGCCCTTAGCCCCCAAAAGACTGCCAGTTCGTGAACACCACCCAAATCCATTTGTGCAAGATTAAAATATCTGGCTTCAAATAAACCATGAATCCTGGGAGCAAATTTAATCGTAGACCCCATTCCAATATGAAATTGCACACCGTAAACATCCTCAGTAAACGATTTAAACTCCATAAATCCCCCTCCTGTAAACAAGTAAGGGTTGAAACGATTGTCTCTTTCTTTTAAGAACCAGGCCAGCTGACCATTAACATTATGGGTCATCCCTAAAGTGTGCTGATCATCATGTTGTTGACCAACCACATATTCAATTGAACAATCAAATTTTGGGCTTAGCTCATATCCTAAACGACCACCATTCATCATTACCGCATCATACGGAATATGACTCACGAATAAATAGGGCCCCATCACATAATCAAAATAAAAGTTATGTCCCGATTCATGTGCTTGCGACATCCCATTAGTACCATAACAAATTAAAAAAATCATTAAAAAACGATTCAACCACTGTTTGCTTTTCATATTCTTCAAATTAAAAGGATTTACCCTGGACTAATTTACCAAAAAACAATTTAACCCGGGATTAATAATAATTGAAACTTGAATTTATTCCATTTATTCGAAAATATCAATACTTTTGAGTACTATGTTAGAAAGGATCTTTAAAACCAAAGCTAATCAGTACTTTATCCTCATTGGGTTGCTGTTTTTTATTTTGATGTTTTTGGTTGAAAAGAATAACGGACGTTTTTGGCTAAATGATTTTAAAGTGATGTATTTAGCCGCTGAAGCCTTGTTGAATAATGAAGCCGTTTATGATACTGCTTTTGGATTAAGTACCGGTTTTTATAAATACTCTCCCTTTACATTATTGTTTTTCGTGCCTTTCACCACTCTTGAATATGAAACCGCTGCCTACCTCGATTTTGCCATAATTTCGGTTTGTACAATGGTGCTCATCATACAACTGGAACAGCTTATCAGTCGTTATATTCTCATTAATAAAAAGCCTCACTTTATTGCACTTGTGCTCATTTTATTAACAGGTGTGGTGCATTTGGTCAGGGAATTGCATTTAGGCAATACCAATATTATTTTACTCCTCACACTCACTTATTCATTAAAGTCTGCCCTTGATGAAAAACCACTCAAATCGGGAGCATTAATGGCTATTGTGATTTTAACTAAACCTTATTTTGCCATTTGTTTATTGCCATTTTGGCTTTTTAAGCAGCGAAAAGCATTTTGGTATACTTTGGCTTCCATTATAGTTTTTGCAGGCTCTTCCATTTTACTACTTGGCATTTCAGATGGCATTGCACTCTATAAAAGCTGGTTTTCAGCCATGATGGCGCATTCAACTTATTTAGAAAGTACGAATACTTTATTTTCGCTTCTGAATCATTATCTGGGCATTGTGATTCCAGTGCAATATGCCACCTATACGTTGGGCTTATTGGCCATTTTAGCTTTCGGTTACTTTTGGTGGAGGACTCAAAAAGATAAAGACACTAATCAGACTACAGCATTAGTTGTCTTCTTTTATTTCTTAATTGCATTGGTTCCAAATATACTGGTGACTGACACTGAGCATTTTTTGTTTTCTCTTCCCTTTATCGCCATTATTATCTTCTATTTACGCCGACTTAAAAACATCAAATGGACCATTGCGTTTATCGTTTTATTTTTCTTTTATGGCGGTCATTCCACCGATCTTTTAGGCCGGTCCTTATCTGATATTTTTACTGATTATGGCTTTCTGGGACTGAGTAATTTATTAATCATTTTCAGTGTGCTGTGGGCCTTTCATAAATACGGCAATGATTGGGAAACCATAAGCCCAAAGCAATCTGCTTAGTTTAAAATCCCGGACAAATATTTCATTATTAATAATGTTCCAAATCTCATTTTTACCAGGAAAATGCTATATTTAAGATTATAAAATTTGAATAATGAAACACGCTAAAAAACTATTAACATTAGTCCTCATTTCATCCCTGACAATTGGAGGTTTATCCTCATGTAAAAAGAAAGGGTGTACCGATTCCAATGCAGCCAATTACAATAAAGAAGCCGACAAAGATGATGGCACTTGTACATATGATTTTTCAGCAGTGTTCTGGATCAATGCAGCCACCTCTCAAAGCCTGCAAAATGGTTGGATTGATGAGTTAAAAATATATGTTGATGATGAGTTTATCGGTAAAATGAGTACAAACTCAAGTTTATTAGAGGCACCAGCATGTAATGCAGGTGGTGTGACTTATAACGGTCCTTCAGGTGGAGCAGAAAAATCAATGACCATCAAGTACAAGGCTACTTATGAAGCACCAACCGGACCAGATACTTGGGCAGAAGAAACAAAATATGAAGGCAGTATTAAATTAACCGGCGGAGTTTGCCAACCGTTTCAATTTCAGTAAATCACATTAAACTAATTTGGGGCATTTCGACTTACTTCGATAAACTCAGCACGGGTCGCTCAATGCCCCAAATTTATCACCAATTTAAATTTTTAGTTGGTACAGAGGTTTAATAATATATTAGAAAACATTATGTCTTAAATATACTTCGACCTAATCTCGACTCCGCTCGATTTGAAATCTCAGCATAGGTCACTCGATTCAAGTGCTTAGTATAAATAAATGTTACTCAAATTGACACTTTTCTAAAGTCTTGTAATTACTTATCCAACTTCCTGGCTTTTTTAATCGCCTTTTTCTCTTTTCTGTACCGGATCTTAATCTTTACTCGTCCTTCTGTATCGATATAACCATATTTTTTACCCTGTTTGACTAAAGCTAATCCTTTTCCAAGTGTGTTAAATGCCCCTATTTCATCATAGACAGGTTTAACTGCTTCATTTCCATAAGCATCAATGAAGCCGAATTTACCATTCTTTTTTACCAAAGCCCAATCTACTCCATAGGCTCCAAAAGCACTTACATGGTCATAATGTCCTGTTATCATTAATACTTCTTTTCCTGTTTGATCAAGAAAGACCTGTTTTCCTTCTCTTTCTGCCAGTGCCCAATCCTTTCTATAGGCTCCGAATGCTGAAATATGATTGTAGACAGGAGCAACAATCTCAATACCACTTGCATCTATAAAACCAAATAATCCGTTTTTTTCAACCAAATGCCAATCCGCACCATAGACGCCAACCTGACCAACGTAATCATACTTTTCAGTATTATTAAGTTCCTGCGTAACCCCAAGTACCGTCCAAAAAAGGACAAGGGTCATTAATATTATTGTTTTCATTTTACTTTTTTTAAAAATAAGCCCGACAAACTCTAAGTCAGTTTCCCGGGCTTTATTGTCCTATCAACTGCAATTACAATAAATCAATTAACTTGAATGTCAGATGGCCAACAATTATTAAAAAGTGTCATTTCGAGTAAATTTTGATAAAAATTATATCGAGAAACCTTTGGGTTTAACAGAGTCAATAACTTTTTAATAATTATACACTATCAATTGCCCCTAAACTACTAAAAGTATTCATCTTGATATCCCAATATCTTAAAATCACAATGTTTCCGGACAATTTAATTTAACTTTTCAATAGTTTAGTTAGAAACATATAATTATACCAGACTATGAGCACCACCATTAAACTCACCCGAAAGGATAAATTTCTTGAACAACCTATTTTTTTCAAGTTATTGGACGATTTTATCAAAGATTCATATAATGGTCGTCGAACCAAAAAAAATGGAACACCCATTAGTTCAGGTACTATTAAAAATTATGACTACCTGCAAAAACATATACATGGTTTTGCTCACCAAACCACTTTTAAACTGAAGCTATACATTGACCCTCATATTCCTCATAGTCAAAAACTCAAAGTGAAACATTACTGGCAAAAGTTTTACCAGGCTTTTACCACCTACCTTTATGGTTTGGGGTATTTCGATAATTATGTTGGACTGATCATTAAATGTTTGCGTAGTTTTTTCAATTACCTCAGGGATGAGCGTCATATTGATACAGGGACTTATTACCGACAATTTTTTGTGCCGGTTGAAAACATCCCAATAATTGCATTAAATCGTGAGCATTTAAGTTTTATCATTAATGATATTGGTTTTAATACCCAACTTAAAGCTAAAGGTCTGGAAAACGTTCGCGACATTTTTGTATTTGGTTGTACCGTTGCCCTTCGTGTTTCCGATTTATTAAAACTAACTCCAAAAAATCTGGTCATACAAAATGAAAAGTATTATCTAAAAGTCAAATCCCAAAAAACCAATGCCTATACTTCGGTTAAGCTTCCCGAATATGCCGTTGCTATTCTTAATAAATATGAAAATATTTATCCAACACTCCTGCCTCCTATCAGTGTTTTCTGGCTCAATAAACAGCTTAAACAAATGGCAGTCCTGATCCCCGATAATTTTCAACTCATTAAAACCCGCGAGCGTCGGGGAGAACAAGTGGTAATCTATAAAAACCCTGAAACTAAAACCCATTATCAGCTCAGCGATCATATTACAACACATACCATGCGCCGTACTGCTATAACTAATATGTTGTGTTTAGGCATGCCGGAACATCTGGTGCGTAAAATTTCGGGTCATGCAGCGAATAGCAAAGAGTTCTTTCGCTACGTGGAATTATCGCAGTCTTTTATTGATGATGAGACCGATAAGGTCTTTGAGCGGTTTGCGGGGTAGGTTAGATTGTTAGCGTTTTGTCTGAAAGTAATTAATGTTTTCAACAATATATGTTCATTTTGTCTTGAAACAAAACGAACCAAAAATTCAAGACCCGCATTCAAAAATAATCGAGATCTTCACAAATCATAAGTGCGGCCGGATGATTTCCTCGCCCCACCTCAGAACTTTCCGGTCTTACTAATGATTTTGATTAATCTCAAAACATTTTTAAATGATGGTCACTTAGAAAAAAATCCTTTTTCCATATCGGAATACTTAGTTCAGAAAATTTCAGGTCATGCAAATAAGGAGTTCTTTCGATTTGCGGGTAGGTTAGATTGTTAAATGATAGAGCATAGATTTTTAGACGGTATTACGGCTTACTTTGTTAAACTCAGTACGTGCTGTTCAGCACAAACATCCCAAAGGCCTTATTGAGCAACAAGACTATCAGCTAAAATTGGTTTGTATTAAACATATTTTACCTTTTCTTGTTCTTTTGCATTACCAAAAAGAACCAATCCCGATAACTATCGGGACTAGTACGTTTGAAAGGTCTTCCGAGCAAAATCATCAATATTTATCAGGCAGTGCCACTATGGACTTGAGAACATTAGTCTTATTTTGAATAAGGAAGAAGCACGACTGCTCAAACGCACTGGCTTTTAGTCAACATTCAACCAAACATATAAGGCTTCACTAACCAAAATAACTGACAAAATTTTAGAGGTTAGATTATAAATAAAAGAGATATGCTGAGTTTATTGAAGCAAGTCAAAATGCCACATTGTGGGGCACTAATTTATGGGCTTTTTTAACAGCATTTTTGATCATTTTTTATAGAAAAAAGAGTTTAACATTTTGATTAACAAGGTGAATTATTATCCATTTGGGATGTTGTTGCCTGACCGTAACGGATCAGAGGCCGATAAGTACAGGTATGGGTTTCAGGGCCAGGAGATTGATCAGGACATTAAAGGGGAAGGCAACAGTGTGAATTACAAATATAGAATGCACGACCCACGTGTAGGACGGTTCTTTGCAGTGGATCCGTTGGCATCTAAATATCCACATAATTCTGTTTATGCCTTTAGTGAGAACAGGGTGATTGATGGTATTGAGTTAGAAGGATTAGAGGTCGTTCCTCTTAACGGAGAAGAGGTTTGGAATACAAATGACCCACTTGTTACTGCCTCTGCTCCAAAGCAATATGATGAAAATGTACCTGGATTTTGGGGACAAATTGATGGGAGGGATGTAATGCTAAGAGAAATAACCGAGGGTCCAAATAAGGGAAATTATGTTGGAACAATATGGCACAAAGAAACAGATGCAGATGGTAAAAGGCTTTATGAACAAGGAGTTTATGTTGTTAGTTCTGACGCAATATCTGGAAATGGTTTCAACCTAACAACTACAGCATCAAGTGCAAATCTGGATTTTGTGAAAGAATTCAATTCATCCAATTTACCAATTAACTTAGGAATTTTTGACGATAGAGGTGATATGCCTGACCCAAATGATCGGGAAATGTATAGAAGTGATCATTGGAGGTCATGGGGAGCAAGATATGGTACGGAATATACGGCAGAGTTATTTTGGAATAATGAAACTGGTATGATTGACTATCAAATATATGCCGAAAAAGTAATTCTACCGGGTAGCGAATGGTATTCATCAAGTATTAACCCACTAGACCCAATACTATGGATGATCCCCGGAGGGGGAACCCGCTCAGCGATTAGTAAAAAGGCATTCTGGTCTGGAACGGGAACTAAATTCTTAGCTCAAAAGTCTGGGTTAACAGTAATAAATACGTCGGTTTATGCAAAGAGTCTGGAAATGGTGACTTCTACAATGAAGTATGCACCTGGCACCAAAGCGTATCAAATGTGGGGTAAATTATCATCAATCTATGCCAAAAGTATTCCAGCTGGAAGCAGAGTCAATGTATTTGTAACATATGAAAACTTCTTTAATCCTTATAGTATTTGGAATGCATTTGAAAAGCCAATTTTGAGGGCTAATGGTGTCGATATTATTTATCACTTTTCACACTAATTTTATTTCCATGTACAGACTGTCGCGCTAATAGTTAGCGCGACAGTTAATATTGGTTTTCCTGAATAACTTAATCATTCCATGTAATAATCACTCTGCTACCATACGATCAAATCAAACAGCGGTTCAATGATCTACAATCCCCCGCTGCCGCACGATTAGCAAAGCATATCGTGTGGCTTAACAATAACATAATCACCATATAACCAAATGATTATTATATTTGGTTATGAGTAGAAATTATAAATTTTATAATCCTGAAGATATTTATTTTGTCAGCTTTTCTGTCGTGGAATGGTTAGATGTTTTTACCAGAATGGAATATAAAAATATATTATTGGACAGTTTGGCTTATTGTCGAAAAGAGAAAGGCATGGTCATTTATGCCTGGTGCATCATGACCAATCATATTCATCTTGTTTTTAGCAGTCAATCTGATAGAAAACCTGAATTGCTATTAGGAGATTTTAAGCGGTTTACCAGTAAAGCAATTGTTAAAGCCATTAAAACTAATCCAAAAGAAAGTAGAAAAGCATTTTTATTAGAGATGTTTCGAAAAGCAGGTCAAAAATCGTCTAATGTTAAACAATACCAGTTTTGGCGGCATGATAATAAACCAATTGAATTATGGAGTAATAAAGTCATTTCTGAAAAAATCAATTATATCCATCAAAATCCTGTTGAAGCCGGCATTGTTCAAAATCCTGAAGATTATTTGTATAGTAGTGCAAAAGATTATTTAGGAGAACAAGGTTTGCTGCCTAATATTTTGGTTATCAAAATATAGACAGAGTTGATTGCAGACAATGAGAAATGAATACCACACGAGTGAATCGTGTGGTAGCGAGGAGAGGAGTTGAACTCAACCGGACCGTGAAACATTCGCGCACCACTTGTGAAGCTATTCCATTTTTAATTTTCACTTTTAAATCCCCCATACCAATTTATAATTTTGTTCCATTCAGTTTCTGTATAAGTTTTATCATCTATTTTTCCTAGATTAGGATCATAGTAGAAAATTTGGTAGTTTACAGATCCATTTGAATTAGTGATCATATTGATCTTATCAATTACAATCCAATGTTGGGTTTGAACATCTCCAGAACCTCCTTGTAATGCATTGTTGTCAACAATTAGAGCCACAGTATATCCATTACTTAATAATTCACTAATGCCTTCTTTAGGGTTCCAGAATGCCATATCTGTAGACCATGGGTTAAAAAAATCATCATATTTACCATCCCCTTCTTCATACTCAATATTATAGAATGTGGTTAAGTAATCAACAACATGTTCAGCATATGTGATACCCCAAAAAGGGGTTGTATATTCATCTGGGTCTAGTTCTAATTCATAATAGGTTGGATAATAATTGTTTTTAAATGCAGCAACAGCAATAAACTGTGCAGTATTGTTCATTCCTCCCGTATTTTGTTGAATACTTGAAGGAGATTCGGAATAAGTGGCTTCAGAGGCATCTAAATCAAAAGTAAAGTAACTCCAAGTATCTTCAATATATCCTCTGTTATATAAGTCCCAAGTATTATAATATGCGTAATCTGGATCCAATTTTATTGCCAAATACAAGGCTGAATGTGCTCCACACCAATTTGTTGATGCCTGATCCATTACTTCTGGAGATGTTAAAATTGTTTGTAAATCGTTTTTGAATTGAGCTTCGGTAATATTTGTATACACTTCCAACCCCTCTAACTCAATGCCATCTATGACTCTATTCTCACTAAACGCATACGGAGAATTATGTGGATATTTTGCTTCTAATGGGTCAGTAGCAAAAAACCGTCCTATCCGTGGATCGTGCATTCTATACTTATAATTCACACTGTTGCCTTCCCCTTTAATGTCTTCATCCATTTCCTGGCCCTGAAACCCATACCTGTACTTATCAGCATCTGATCCGTTACGGTCAGGCAACAACATCCCAAATGGATAATAATCTGAGTAGGAAATGATGTCTGCTTCATAAGCCGTTTCTGTGGCATTCCCCACCTTGCGATCTGTAACAACATTAAGCACATTACCAAGATGGTTGTCCATCTCGTAAAATCGCTCCGATACAAACCGTTTCCCCTTATCAAATGCCTCAGAATGAAAATCGGTTAAAACTGTGGTTTGGCCAGTTACAAAATTACCTCCGGAGACATTAAAATGACGACTCATGAGTTTCCGGTTTTCATGTTTTGAGCCCAAACGGGAAGCACCATATATATTCCGATCTTTTAATGTAGTGATTTCGGTATAATCTGCGGGTGCGCTGCTTCCGGCATAATTAGCTCCCATTGATTTTTCGTAGGTTGCCATTAAATTTCCGCCTGCATCATAGACATAGTATTCGTATTTGGCTCCTACCGTATTTGGCTCCCCGGTAATTTGAACCAATCGGTTTGAGCCTGTACCATAAACATAGGTAATGTCTTGCTTGCCTGATGTGGATTCAAATATAATTTTACGTACTTTACCATCAACAGTCCATTCAATTTTTTCAATCTCAGCTTCCTCATCTTTTATTAATTGTCCAATTTCATTATAACCATAGTTAGTTGCATTCTGGTTATCTACATCAACTGCTGAAACTCCTGGAAGTACGTCATCTTCAACATAATTCAGCTGGTTATTAATCAAGCCTTCTTCACTGACCTCATCAAGATAACTGTAATCATAATCAAAATCATCCATCAGGGTTCCGGTATGGTCATTCCTGGTTAAATCTTTCAGATTACCATTTTTATCAAAGGCATAAGTGGTGGCATATTTGCCACTATTCCCAGAATTTCCCGCCAGGAATCCATTGGCATTATAACTGGTAATGTCCACCACCTGATAGGTTTGCATACTTTTGATACGCTGCAGTAAATCGTAACGGTAAATATTACCCTGTGTGGTGATCAGATTTTCATCAACATCTTTCATGGCAGTCACCATGGTACTGATATTTCCATTATACAATTGACCATAAGTACCATTTTGATCCATCAGATAGTCTGTAGACGCAAAAGCACTGGTACCAGCAATCGACGCATAATCTGTTTTATAATACCCCAATGAAAATCCATTGGCATCAGCTCCAGAATATTTATCAAGCCCACTGGTATGGGCATCCTGACCTAAATCTCTACTGGATTCTAATGTCGTAGAATTCACCCCTTTAAGCCAGCCTTGTAAGTTATAGGCAAAGTCCATGCCCTGTACCTTATCATGCCCTTTTTCAACACGGGCCAGATTACCATGTAAATAATAGAAATATTTGGCATCCATCTCATATTCTTCTCCATCATCTGAAGTAAATACCCTTACCAGGCGGTTATTCGCATCATAATGATATCGGTGGCGCCATTCATCTAATTCTCCAGGTTGATAAGTCACCTCCTTCACATTACCTGAAATCAGGTCATAATCGTATTGGATTAATTTATGCTCGTTTTCTTCAAGTGCATGATGGTAATTGGTTTGAACCATTTCCTTAACGTTCCCATGATAATCATAACTATAAGAAGTGACCATTTGAAACATTGATCCTGCATATGGCGTGACCGTTTCCAAAACAGGATTTGCCGAATAATCCGCCATAAACTTTTCAATTGCGCCTATGGTACCACGGAGATTCTCCTGACCATTAGTAAAATTAGCTTCAATACTACTCAGCATTACAGGGTCAAACCCTTCTTCATAATAGGTCTTAACATAGTCACGTCTGGTTGTTGTAGGAAAATCATAGTTATTTAGTTCTGCTGAAAGGTCCGGCATTGCAATAACCGGATCTCCTGCCTCTCCCGCTTCTGTAATTCTACCCAGCGCATCATATTTTGAATAAGAGTATTTATTGTCAATTTTTTGTTGTGCATCCTGAGAGAACCTTAATCGATACAAATCATCATAATAATATTCTGTTGTACCACCGTCAGGCGTGATCTGTTCTGTTAAACCATTTGCACCATTATAGGCATATAAAGTTTGTAATCTATGATCAGGGTTAGTGGTTCCATTCCAATTACCCATACCATCAAAAGCAGTTCCGTCTAATATATCAACCCCTTCCGGTGATACAGTTGATACAATATTACCAACCTGATCATAGTAAAACAAGGTATACTCATAATCTTTAATGGTATAATCCATTCTGTATTGCTCCACAATATCAGACATACAGTCCACCTTTTCTTTTAGTAATGTGATCATATCAGCATACAACTCGGCATATGCTTCTTCTGCTAAAATTGTAGCTTCAACATAAGCGGCATTAATACAATCGGTTGTCCAGTCTGGTGACGTGGGAGGGGTATATTCCACTACAAAAACTTCATTCGAAACAAAACACCTTGCCAATTCCAAATAACCATCAACCGTTTCTCCAGTGGATAAATGAAATGTACAATAAGCAATATCTGCCTCAATTACAGAGGCAGAAACATCAGTAATTTCAACAACAAGTGATAAATCTATTGCCGCAGGTGTAAAATCAAATGCCTCAAAAATAATATCATCCAAACAAGCTCCGGGAGTGCCTGTTTCAATAGCCTGAGTTGTTCGTAACATATTTGATTCTATTACATCAATTTCCATTACTCCCGGACCATCAGGCCCACAGTCTTCCATATCTAATGGAATAGTTACAGGAAATGAAAACGCAGCCGCATTTAAGGCGTCAATTGCAATTTGCAAACACGGATTAGGCACATATACATATACATCATCCGAGACTTCAAATGTTCCTTCAACAGTTTCAATGGCTTCAATAAAACAGTCCGGACGATCTGGATCATTTAAAAAATTGACAATATCATCATACTCACTTGAACCGTCATTATAAAACCATCCCCAAATATTTCCTGCTGCGCATGAGGCTGCACAGTAATCTTCCAGCAAAGTCTGAAATTCTGTTAAATCGTCCGCTGCTATTAAAGCTTCAATACAATCATCCGAAAAACTACCTAACCAGAATGCTACCCTCTCACTACAGGTTTCAGCACAGTCAAAATCTAATATACCATCTCCATATTCACCTTCAAAAAACACCAAATCATCTGCATCTACATCATCATCATTGTCAGTATCCATATCAACATCCACCACAATAGCATCATCATCATCATAGTAATAACATCCTGCTTCAGTATACCAAGTATCTCCAGGGCTTAGCGTATTGATATGCGCTTTAAATGTGTTAAGGTGTAATTGCTTTTGCTGTTGATATGTTCCTGTAAAAATTTCCCATTTAGTCCCAATTGGCCCGGGACAATCACCCGTTCCACTCCATATGGCATTGATGTATTCTTCTATATTATTATTTGGACCAATACAGAGCTCCATATCATTCAGCTTATCGAATAACGAAGGACTAATAGTATTGAAATCACTATCCATATAGGGATCGATATTTGGACTTGGTGACGCATCAGTATAATATGGATCAGGTAATAAATCTGTCCAGGGCCCAACACCTTGCATCAGGATATCAAACTCCTTGGAATTATGGCCATCTGCATTGGTGATATTATTCAGTTCTAGACAAATGGTATAGTGACAGTACTCTCTGTGGTACTTTAAAAAAACCGGTAGCCATTCTTCCTGGAAATTTGCCTCTGTTTGGAGGTAAACCAAATCATTTATTAGTGTACCTGTTGGTATGCCCTCCGGATCATAAGTAGTATTTAAACCTAACAATTCAATATCTGCTGCATCCGTAGGAAACAAATCCCAGAAGTCAGTTGATTCATATTCCCTTCCTCCAGGTCTCAATTGATTTTCCATTTGGAGTCTGATACCCTGACATTCCGCCATAGTTCCTAAAATGACTTCTTCTCCCTCAGCGATATCGAAAGCATCTTCATCATCTCCAGTAAAAATTTCATCAATAGAACAGTCAGAAGCCATACAAAGTGCGATATAGGGTGCTTTTTCAAGTGGAGTTAAACTCTCCCATGAGGATTCCCCATGAGTCAGATTATATTCGATTCCTGCTTTATAGTCACAGTATTCATTACAATCATCAAAACAACCGGTAATGTCGACATCCAATAATGCATTTTCTATAAAATCTTCTTCCGTTCCAATAAGGGCTTCAACAGCAGCCTCAAAACCGGCTTCCATATCCTCACTCAGTTTAAGAATTTTGATCACTTCATACTCTCCCTCCTGATCGAAGGTATAAGGACCATAAGTAATGACTCCGGTTGATGGTGAATAATTTACCGGTCCGGCTGATGGCCCACAGTCTTCCACTCCATCTTTCGAAAAAGTTGCAGTTTCATTGGCCAGTTCAGTGCCATCTGGTTTTTTTATTATAAACTGGAAATCGTAGATACATTCCACACATAGAATCTCGGTTTCATCCAACGGGTTTTCGACACCATATAAAACGCCATCAAAATCATATTTAAAGGTATAATTGTCTGTTGTACCCAGGTTAACAATAACTTCTCTCGACGTTTGTTCAAACTCATTGTTCACTACGTTATCTGTAGATAAAGCTGCGGTAGCCGTACTGATGGAGTTATCTAAATCCAGGAGATTTGACGGTGCATCTCCGGTTACCCCCTTGGCAACCACTCTGCCATGGTTATCGATATAAGATAAATGAGCCAGACCATTCTGGTCCTTTACCACCAGTTTTCTGTAGTTATTTGCTCCTCCAACCTCTTTTCCAAATAAACGGCGTAATTCAAATTCGGGCACAGTGCCTTCAAACTGCTTTACGGTGTGCCCACTACCCATAGCAAATTCTTCACCAATACTAGATGTTTCGTAAACTCGTCCGGTTCCATCTCGTTTAAATTTAACCTGAGAATAAACATACCCATCCGCTTTTGGGATTGCATTTCTATAGCGATCATCTGTTAAAGTGTTATTACTACTAAAATACTGGGCACTCCCTTTTGTCTCAGAACTGGTAGAAGAGAATAGAGGTGAAGGCGTGTTATTATCAAAATGCTCTTTTTCAAAATTTACGCCATCAGCATACTCATTAAATTTAGTTTGGTAATCATAGTTTTTACCGGGAACAGGAGCTGGTATAACGCTAACAGTTTGTCTACCCTCATAATCAAACTTAGACTCTCCTACAAGGGTCACATCATCAGAATTATTATAGGACATGGCCTGCCGGCCTTTTAAACCACCATCAAAATAAGATAAGGTACTGGCATGTTTCCCATCTTCGGCGAACTGTATACCGTATGACCAGTTTTGGTTCGCAGCAAAAGCCTCTGCCCCTGTAACTTCATACATTGAAATTTGATTTTCAGTAACAATGGTATTAGAAGGGTGGTCAATATCTGAATAAGTCCATTCTCCCAATAATCGTGACTCATAATCGTGACCCGGATTGTCCGTTCCAGTAAAATGACCTACCGGACGCATTCTAAAAAACAACAACCCTTCCGGATAGGTCATATCCAAGCGATAACGGTTACCCTTCATATTGATTCTGGTAGGCTCTTTAATTGTAAATGGCAAGCTCCCATCATAGTTATCATAAAAATCTACAGCCACATCATCAGCTTCGGTTGTAGCATGCGCAATTGCATTTTGAATAGTGGTGTATTCAGCTGATTCTGCATCAATAAATACCCATTCAACATCATAAGATTCAGCACCTTGAACAAATGGCCAGCGCAATTCCTGTTCATCAGTGTACAGGCGAATAAAATGATGATCGGTCACATCCAATTCATAATAGCGCTCCGTTTTAACACTGAGTTCGAGATGAATATCACTGGGTAAATTGACATCCAGCTGTGGGTTAGTGGCTACAACCCAAGTTCCACCACCATCTTTATACTCGGCGTAAACTTGAATAATTTTAACCTGTTGTGTTGAATTAAAGCTAACTTCATCAAAAGTTTCATCAAACAAATGATAGTCAGAATAAATATAATTGCCTTCTTCCCAGCCTATTTGAAGTTCTACTGGAGGCCCAACCTCTGAGCCATCTTCAAAAACATTAAATATTACCCTGTACCGCCATTCGGTATCCCAGCTTATATCAGAATGTAATTCACGATTATATTTCAGGCTTAATTTACCATAATGTCTTGCATTGTCCGGACTCCCGTAAGCAGCAAAGGAAGGATAGCTAACCGAAATTAAACCACCATCAGTAACTGAACTGATTTCTGACCTTTCTTTACGAATACTATATTCTGTTTCGCCGGCAAATATCAGGCCGGCAGACCATAAGATTAATAGTGTGCTAATTATTCTGATCATAGCCAAATTTTTTAATTTTAATCGACGTATAGGTTGACGATTTGATAATTGTTGAATGCTGTTGTTGTTGTAAATTTTTTCCCGGACCTGACAAATACATCTTCTCCGGTAATTACCGTTTTATTAATTGGTTCCTTTAGTTTAAATGAAGTATAGGTAATGACCACATAATTCCCTGTGGGAAAAAGAATATCGTCATAATGATACTCTATTTTTTCAATAGTGTTATTAGCCATATTTAATGTGACATCTGCTCTCACAATATCTCCTTTTAAAGAGAGCTGATAGGTTTTCAAATGTCCTTTCTGAGATAAGAGTTTCGCATCCGTTAATACACTGTCCTTTTTTCCCAATTGCTGAATTTCATCCAATAACTTTTCATCTTTACGTTTGATCTTTTGCTTATTTTCAATTTGGATCATTTGGTCCTCATGGTCGATCATAACGACCATTTTTTCATTGGAAATGATTTCAGTTTCACCAATTTGACTTCTGTATCCGTTTTGTGTTGATATGACCTTAGCGTCGAATGAGAGTACCTCTCTTTTGCTTCCGGCATTATCATACATTTGGATCCTGCTGGTAATTTGATATTGCTCTGTTGATTTCAATGTTTTAATAATCTTACCGATATCCTCAAAATAATTTTGAGAGTACCCTAAACCAGAGCACAATAACAGAATCACTGCTATAATATTCTTTTTTATCGTCATCATATTCCTGTTTTAATATGTCCTCTGTTTTCGGTTAGGGTTTGTATTCCACGCTCTGTTTCCTGTTTTGTTAGATGAAGGTTACCTTCTTCATCATAGAAATAGAATGTGGCATAATTATTTGCGTTTAGTGTTGCTTTTAACCTAAAGTTTACCGGATCATAAACATGAGTGATTATTCCTCCCGTTTTTGGACTGATTCTGATATCATCAACATAGGTATAGCCTGAACCACTCATTTGTATACCAATAATGGCATCATGAACAGTTGGTGTAAATTCAAATTCAATTTTTTGCCAACCTTCAATTACTTTTCCTCTTTTTATAGTTGGTGAGTCTACAATATAATTCCAGGTTATTCCGCCAGCATGTTGATGTACCGAAAGATTAACATCAGAATAACTGATTTTCCTGGTGTCATCTTTACTCACCCAGGCACTAAATACATAGGTTTTTCCTTTTATCAGGTCCAACTGCACCTGAGGATAAAATACCGGGTGGCTAAACCTCATAGATTGATCACCAGTATGGGCTTTGCCATTAACGAATGCTACGTTTGACGTACTATTATCCGGTGCAGGGTTTTCCGGCAGGTCTACTTCAGTTGACTTGGTAAGGGCTGCCCTCCCGGAAACATGTGTTCCGGAACCAAGCAGAGATAAATAAGTGCCCGCGAGGTTAAAATGATGTTCTGTTTGAACCTCTACCAGAGCATGACCATCAATAGTGTAGACTACTGATGTCACCTCACTATGGAAAATATAGTTATCACTTTTACCTCCAATGGCATAATTACTGGTCTGTAATGTGAGCTGTATCTTGTCTCCCACAGCAATGGCATCTTCAGTTTCTAATTCCAGTTTAAATTTACCGGCACTCAATGCTTTACCTGATAAAATTCGGTAGTTACGACTAAATTTTGTTTCAGGTAAACCAGCACCTGCATCATTATAAAATACCAGATGATCTGAAGCATCCTCCTCATTTGAATCACTAATGGTTCCTAAAGCAGGATGTCTTTCAAAATCTTCTGTACCAATTTCATGGTGTCCGGCATTGGATCCTATCCCTACTACAACACTTCCTTTATAGCCATAAAGAGCAGATGATTTAATGTCCAAACGATCGGTATTTTCCAATTCATAGGCATGCTTACTGTATTTAGTAATTTCACTAATCCATTGCCACTGTGGCGCATATTTTTCAAAGAAAGGAATTTGCCAATTGAATTGATATACCTTATCCATTTCACCATTATGCCGGATATCGGTTGGTATGGTCGGTACAGCATCACTTGCACCATAATTCCTGTCTCCTACAAAGGTATACGACTTATAAGGTCGCCATATACCGGCTTCTCCGGTTTCATAAGGATTGGCGTTTTTCCCTGCTGTTAAATTCTCCCACTCATTTCTGAATACTACTGCCGTGGAGCTTAAAATATTATTGAAGTAAGTTCTTTTGACAGTATGTGTTACAGGATCTCCTGCTATATCCTCAGTTACAGAAATATCATCAGCATATCTGGCTGTACTGTAACCGTTACTATTTACCATTAAATCTTTCGAAACAATTTGTCCTGCATCTGTAAAAACATGGTTTCTTCTTCCGGATCGAATTACTTTAAATACACATAAAGAATCTTGATGACCAAGTAAAAACTCTCCATGATCGTTAGCCGGTAATTTAAGATTATCGATATAAACTATGCCTTCGTTATTATCCTTTTCTTTAAGATAGGTGGCCGTAAAATGACGATCAAATTTACCATCAATCCGGTAATAACTTCCCATCAATTCATCTCCCGAAACCAATTGATCAATAACAACATCATCTGATTCCATAATAAATTGCATTGTTAAACCTGAACCACTGTACTTGTCAACTATTTTTGCTTCAAACTCTAAATTGATGTTTTTATAGGCGCCGCCCATCTGGTCATATTCCCAATGAGCCGGATGAGAATAATTATAAATCTGATCTTCAAATTCATTATTGATGGAAGTAATAATCGGTCTGCCTGTTTGAGCATCATAAACCTCATTTTTGGTCACCACTCTCGCCCTTCCGTCATATCTATGTACCTCTGATACCAGACCTGATTTAAAGATGATTTTATTGGTTGTAAACGTTTTCATATCTCGTTTAACAGAACTAAATGCCGGCCAGACACCAGGTAATGGAATACCAACTAAAGTAACATCAACATTTCCATGTGCTCCAGCTGTGGTGGTACTTGACTTACTTTGCCGTTGATCCGTAAAAAAGTCATATTCGATTCCAACCTTTCTGGTAGTAGTTGAAGGCGTCTCAGAAATATGATCATGATCTAACGTTTCCACCTCATTAATTAAACGCGACACCTGTTTTTTATAATACTTATTATAAGACATAGTATACTCTGTATTCGCATTATAGATGTACTCTGTAGATGATGTGAGGAAGTCACTTTGGGTATAGTCTGCATTTAATCCAAAGGTTTTTATCGACTTCATTCGTCCATGCATATCGTTTAACTCTATTTTGTAACCTTGTGTTGCTTTAATTTTTTTCCGCTCAAATCGACCGATAAAAGGGATTGGAATGGGCACATTAAATTTGGCCTTAATAATATCTGTTTCTTCCACAATAACCGGGAAGTCTTTTGCTGTGTAAAATTCATATGCTGTAATCCCCTTTGTACTAATCCCCCCGGGATCTCCTCCATCCGCTGCAGCCTCCATTTGTATTCTGGTATTCATGGATTTTACCTCAACATTGCTATACCCAACAGTTGGCGAAGGAAAATAACTCTCGTTAGCCGGATATTCGAAATAGGCATGGTTTTTAGCTTTAAAAGGTGGGTTATCCACGTAATATTTTGGATAGCGTAATGCGATTTCATCACCTCCATGGGTTGGTTCGTACTGTGCTACACCACTACTAATCAATTTCCCGGTTTTTTCATCTGTTTTCGTATAAGTATATTCTATTCCGGTTTCAACATTGGTTTCTCCACTAAATGTGTTCCAATTGTCAACCATTTTAATTTGTTTAACCCGTTGACCTCCTCCAATTTTTCGACGATCAGGTGTTGTCAATCTAATTACAGATTCTCCTCCTATTTTGATTCTTCTGGCAAATCGTTTCTTATAACAGTACTTCCACAACCCTGTAAACATTTGTATGGTTTGAGGTATAAATCCCAACAAAGAAGACACTATTTCAGCCTTAACCCCTTTCCCACTTTCTGTATTGTCATCAAGATTAATGCCTGCCGGAGTCGTTAACATCAAAGGATCATTCAATTTCATATGTTGCCAACCCGCCAGAGCGAAAGGATGATATTTTTTGGAATAAGTATGTTCTACTTTACCTGTAGTTTCATTATAATCCGATTTTCTGACATGTCGTTTTATGGTCAGGAATCCCCTTGTGTAGCCATCAGGTGAGGAAGATCCGGGGTCAATTCCGTATTTGTAATAGGTTGAGCCGTCATGATTTAAAACCCAAATATCATCTTCGTCATAATTTTCAATCGGTACATATCCTGATACATAATCGTAGCTTCCCTCTTCATCTGCTCTGAGCTGCGTATAATTTTTGAAATACAGATTTCGATCTCCCTTACCATCAATTACCAATTTATCAATATAAGCTCTGTAAATTTCCTCAGCATATTGTGCATCAGAATATCCACTTAAAGGAATTGGCGTTTCCAGTTCAAAATAAACTCTTCTCGCCCTAGGGTCATCAAAATCGTTAGTATTACCCACATCATAATCGTAAAGTGTATTATTATCCGTTAATTCATTCACTTTAGTGATTTTCATCATCTGTGTGGCTACTTCATTTTGAACATAAGCATAGTCATCTGCCTCATATGTCATTTCAATCTGGCCACCTGATGGTAAGTGAATTGTTTTTAACGACCAGGTCGACGCATTTGCATCAGATTGTGTCTGGCTCTCTAACTGACTGACATATGGTAAATACTTATGATCAAACGTATTCCCATCAGGTTTATAGTTCCCCCAACGATCATATTTAAACTCATGGTATGTTACTGGTGTTTCACCTAATACAGGTTCATTATAATAATTAAAAGTATAAGGTCGCATGGCGCCTTTTGTACTGCCTTCATAAGTGAACCACAATTTCTTTAATGTTAATTTTCCTTTATCGGCATTATCAATAATTGATGTTGGTAAATCTGTTCCTTCATCATTATTTTTAACATTGCCACATAGGGAATAATCATATTGAAAATGGACCTCTTTTAATGGAATGGCATCTTCAGCACCATTATTATAGTAATCTTCCTTCAGGTATAAACTGATTTTTTCCAAATATAATCCCCCCCTGGTACCCATACCATCAGTAAAGGTACTAAGCTCTTTAGCCGCCTCCATATTATCCCGTCGCTCTTCTAATTCAAACACTAAAACATGAGTTTTGGTTTCCATTCGTGACACATACCACAGTTCTTTTTCTCCATATACATATGATCCTTTATCATCAGCTTCTGTAGTTAATGCTCCCGCACTATATTGCGCCCCATTGAATGGTGCCCGCCATTTATAGTCATCAGCATATTTAACATAATCCATTTTTACCCAATACCCTAAATCATCATCTGTAGGTCCGTTATCATCAATATCCACATAGTCTGCTCCTAAAATTGAAGTCAATAAATAGGAATGGGCATAAGGTGGTTTGGTTTTTTTATTGAGGTATTTATCTGTACCACTATTCTTATATTTAACCTCATCTAATTCCACTTCAAAGTCCACATAAGCAGAAGTCTGGGCCGTGGCTTCAGATTTTTTGGAAGCGTCTGCTGAAAACATAGTTTCAACCTCTTTGACATTATAGGCGGGTAAACCATAAACATAGTACTGTCCGTCCTGATTTAACACCTTATATGCCCCATTATGGTGACCTATTGCATTATTATTTTCTCCACGGGTTTGCCGGTCAAGAAACTGATCAGGATCAGACGGACTGGTACCGGAAGCCGGTAACCATTCTTGCCGTGCGGACCAATCATAATAAAAGATCGAAGTTTCGGTAATATCATGGTGTCCTGCCAAATCACCAGGATTTGATATTCTTTCATTATCGTATAAATTACTAAGTTCTTCGTTTCTAAATTTATGAATCAATGTATTTCTTGGTACACGTTTCTCCAAACCATCTGAACCAACAGTTTCAATAAACCGGTCACTTTTAATAGCTGAAGGCACCAACAGACGATCAACCTTATCCATAATTTCACTGTGAACCTCTGATTGCACAGCATCAGTCCCTCCTATAAAATCCAATTCGGCCAAATCAAAAGTTGATTTATCGCCATGCATACGGTAATAAACACGTTCCTGATCTTTATATTTATAAGAGGTTCCCTGTTCCATATTATCTTTAAAATAAAATGCTGTTGACCAGTTGTTTTTATAATCCCAGGGTTGCTGTATACTGCTTCCCATTGTAACTGTACCACCGAGACCAACATGTGAGGTTCCAATGTCAAAAGCCACACTTATTCCTCCAATGGGATTTTTTATATATGGGTCATGAACACGACCAACATCTGTTCTGAACGGACGAAAAGAACCATTGATTCCCTGACCCAAAACGTTATAAATGTCGTATGTGAGCTGGGCAGTTGGTAAATTAGGGGTCATTGGGGTAATGGTTCCGTCTTTCTCTCGGCTGAAGTCTAAAAGATCGTACTTAGAAGCTGATTGGTAATTTTCAAAACCATAAACCTTCTTGCCAAGGTCTTTTCCCTTAATGAACGGGTCCATAGCCTGAATATTAAAAAAGCCTGAACCACTATGATTTAAAAATACAGGAGCTACACCGGTACCCCACTTTATGGTCACATCTAAATTATCAGTATATGATGACATGCTTATAACCGGAGCATGTGTACTAGCTGAAAAGCCCAGCCCTGAACTACCAGCAGATACTTTATCATTCAGGTTATGGGTTTTACTTTCATACCTCATCATTTTAGAGGCAACACCTACCACCTTTTTCTCTGTATATTCACCATATTTCAAAGAATGACTTCTTGAAAAGGATACACCCATGCCTTCATTGCTATAGGACAGACCGTAAGTGTTTTTTGTTCTGTCATCAAATTCACCGTCAATCGTCATACTGACAGATAATCCTAATCCTGTTTCAGAATCCAATGAAAGTCCCATTTGAAAATTAGGAGCCCCTCCTAAAGGTACTCCAATACCTGCAGACAGTGCGAACCCCTTATAGTTATTATACCTGACAGAGGTGTTATAAGACAATTGAGGATCTCCTCCGACAATTTCAGTTCCAATACCATACCTTAACCCCACAGTGACATTGTCTTTCATGTCAACTTTGGTTATCAATGTATCTCCATTATAGTCATCTGCAAAACCGCGAACATTTCTGACTAAGGCCCCGGCATTAATATTCCAGCCTAAACCAACCCAGGAAGCTTCCTGATCCATTCCGATACCACCATGATAGGCCAGGTTAATAGGGTAACCTCCATTAGGCCCCGGTAAATGAATAACCGGTAAATTATAGGTAAAGTCACCGGTAAACATGTTCACCATATCTGTTGTTTCCACAGGTTCAAACGATTGTACTTCAGGCTGTGATGGCCCGGATGTCAATGCCATAGCCGCTGTTGGCCAAATGATTTCAAACAACATGTTTAAGGCTACCAGCATAGCCAGTCCCTTTGTGAAATAACTTCGTCTTATCTTATGAATCAACTTCATCTTGTTTTGTTTTTAATGTTGGTAAATCGGCAAGGTGGTTTTGCTTTAGTAAAAATTTTATTCTGCCCAGATCAAATTGTTGATCAGTATAAACCAATTGCCAATCATCAGCGAGTGGTATACGATCAAAAACCAATGAAATATCGACTGTTGGTGTGAGGTTATAGTTTCTGGAATAATAAGTCAACTTACAAGGGTAGGCTTTCCCACCTGAAATTATCTTGAAGTCCTGACGGGCATTAAAACTAAAATGGTTGATCCTGCTATTTTGGTTAATCATTGAGGTGGACTTATAATTCAAAATATTGCCCCCTTGTTTAAGTTTAATTCTAAACTGGAAATGCTCAAATTCATGTGCAGATGACTTAAATTCCGAATCAACGGAGCCCTTTTCCTGTTCTCCGGCAATAATAAAATCAGCCGGCTCATAACGGACGGATACTTCAAAATCACCAACCGTTCGTGTTTTTACCAGACCATTTTCAGGATTAGAGACATAAGCCATATAGGCCTTATGATCCAACGCCTGAGAACAGCCCGTTAAAAACAAGACAACACTAATTAATAAAATATATCCTCTCCTAACTGCCATTGTATTTTTGATTGATGTATTCAATTAAAGGTTCTGAGATATCTTCTGATTCATTCGCATACATTAAAGAACCATCTCCGTTAGCACCAAAAATGTATGCCATGTCATTTTCCTGACCGTATTCCTTTACAAAATCGTTTATTCTGTCCCAAATTTGTTGGTAATAAGTCTGCGCCAATTCCGCATACTTTTCTTCCTCCTTTTCTTTGTAATTCAGAAAGTAGCGCTGACTACGTTCATAGGCAATCAATTGGTCTTCGGTTGGAGTAATACTTTTTAAATGCTCATATGACAGTTTCAGGTCATTTTCTAAACTATCCAAAGTACTCTTCATCTTGTTTTCCTTGACCTTCAATTCCCCTTCCAGTTCCAGTTTATAGTCAAATTGATTGTACACTTCGGCACTTAAAAAATAGGCTGTATCCTTTTTATTGGTGAATAATAGCATCATCACACCAATAAGAGACAGTACACTAATTGTCAATGTTATTTTTTGCATAATCTTCAATTTTTTACTCTGGTTTAAAAATGTCACCTGGTTCTGCTTCGTAACCACCACAGCCAGAATAATCATTATAGAATCTCAGATAAAATTTCTCGTTCTTGTCATTGATTACTTCCAGAGTATAAAAGCCTGTTACCAGACAATAACCGTCATCAGTAAAATCAAGTACCAATCTGTTTTGGCCATGGATCAGATCAGGCAGGTCAAAAGTGGCTTCAGTGGCCACTAAAACACCTGATTGATTATAAATGTTTAACTCCACATTTGGATCATTATACTCTTCGTTGTATACAAAGCAGAACCTTCCATTATTAGTCACATAATAATTACCATCTAACTCATAATCCAGATGGGCACACTGTTTCGAAGTAGTAAGTCCATAACAAAATGAGGCATAAGAATCAAAAATAGAAGCCCCTCTGCCATAAGCTAATGCTTTAAAGTTTCCTGAACCTGTTGCTGGTAAGGTGGCGAAAGGTGTTAAACTATTATTGAAATAAGTTTCAAAATTAGCACCATCCCTTCTGATTTTAAACTCACCTGTTCTATAGGTGGTAAATGGTGTACCAACTGTTGCTCCAGAAGCGTCTACTGCCCAAACATACTTGTTTATCAAACCAAGTCCCATACTTTGCATATTGATGGCCACTTTAGGGCTCGAAGTTTCATCAATAAGTTGAAACTTGACCCGACTTGGAACCGCATAATAAGGTCCACCTGGTGGTGGGTACATTTCAATGAATTTTGCATTAAAAGATACCCAGCCATCTTCCCCTTCGGGCAATTCATTTTGACTAAGTGCTAAACCAAAATCAAAATAATCATTTGAAGTAATGGTATTTACTGTTCCACCTTCTGCAGTGAAATTAGGGTTTAATAAATCCCAGAAAATAGGATGTCCAATATCAAAATACTCCGACCAAATATAAGTTGATCCACCAACCGTGTAAGTGTATTCTAATCTATACTCACCAACTGCCAATTCAATTCCCGTATAAAGCTCGCTGATACTTCCTGTTTTTGCAACCAATCCGGTTACGACATCTCTAACGATATAAGTTCCGGTTCCACCATAATATTCAGGTTTAGATATGCCGACCTGCACTCTGCCAATATTTTCATCACATTCAGGATTGAAAACGTGGGCATGCATTGGCCTTAATGGTACTTTTAAAACTTCAAACTTTACTAAATGGTCCAACGCAGCTAACCCATCAGCAATAATGATAGTTCCTGTGAGGTCTGATGCATCATTAAGGTATACCTCCTCTACGAATACTTCTACCCCATCCACATAATAATGTACTTTATTGTTCTGTTTAAGTAATTTAAAATCACTACCGACATTTATTGAACCTTCATACAAAATAGTGTTTCCTCGGATCAAGTCATAAGTCCCATCACTAAAAACCGATATCCCAAATTCCATATCCGCTCCGGTTTGCGGTAATTGATCAGCAAGATTATTAAAGCCCACAGTCATATTCCCAATCGACTGAACTTCAAATTCAAAACCGCCATTTTCACTACTTCTAATTAAACCATCCAACATGGCCGTACCATTTGTACTACTACTTCCCCTCGCTATGACACCATCTGTAACTGATATATTGGTATTGTTTAGTAAATTGATCGGTGGTGCTATAAAACCTTCTCCGTCCATAATCTTAGCACCTGTATTATCATATACACCAACATAATAATGGGCTGGGTCCAGGCCTTCAAATGTGAAATCGGTAGTTTGTACATTACCTGCAAAAAAAGTCAGGCTGTCAACAGGAATGGAATCCTTAACACTTTGCCACAATGTATTTAAATCTGGTAATGACTCATAGCTAATCAAATATTTATATGGTAATGGATGACCAGATGGTGCATTTACGGTTAGTGTTCCGGTAGCTGTTTCTTCATCAAAAATTGTTTCTACCGGTGCTTTCACAGTAAATTCGAGTTCTAAAAAAGTCCTGTTATTATGGTTTGGGAAATATCCTCTAAGTGCCATTTGCGGATTGTTATAAGAAGCCATTGCTACTTCAAAGCCAAAGTTTTGAGTGGGGTTGGCTTGCCAATAGTTAATAAATGAATCTATAGCAACTGTATCTATATTATTAGGATCAAATCCAATGGTCGTGGTGGTTGGTATATTAATTTGCCGATTGATATCAATACTTGGCCTTGTATTCCATGTTACACGTTTCATTTCCCAATCGGAAGTAATAATAGAATAATTGACTGCGTTTGAGGATTGATGGTGTCTGTAGAAACCTCCCCAACTAGGTCCGTAAAATATTGATTTGGTAAATTTTAACTGATTGTCAAAATCAACATCATAATGAAATAGTGCTGCAGCTTCCCGGTCACCTGGAATATCTGCAATTAGTAAGTCAAAATAACCGTTATTTTCATAGTAATTTTTGTTGGCTTTGTCAGTCGGGTTTTGGGAACCGGATTCATCCCTCTCAATCATCATGTGTTTATTATAGCCATGATGTGCCATTAAAATTCCTTTTGTTGTTTCCCCTTCTCTTCCAACCAGAAATTGCTTATATAGAATGTGTCTGGTATCTGAGTTTTGGAGGTAAAGTGGGTCATATACACGCATCAGGTATATCCCCGGTGCCAGGTTATTTGCTGTACAAATCCCTGTGGATGGAGTGTAATTTAAATTGGCTGTTGAGATATAAGTTAATGTAGCTTTAGCCCTTTGATTAGGGTCCCGTACCACCTCATAAATCCTGATGTCGTTTGTTGTAATTGGCCCTCCTCCTGTAATGGTTGTGCTTAAAGTACCATCAGTATTTCCGGCCGTGCAATGTGTAATGGTTGTTGTGGCTGTTAAGGGTAAAACATAGGAAATAGTAAGTGTAGGTCTTTTTGTGGTATTATTAGCTTCAGACGAATGGTAAATCATTCCAAAATTTGTTGTCCCATTTTCCTGTTGAAGTTGAATTTTCCAGCCTTCGTTAAGGCTTGGGTAATAGGTCATATGCTGTACATGGTCCATCACATCAAATTGATGCAGGTTCGGGTCAGAGGTTTGTTGATGGGTAAATGATAACTGATCTGTTGAACCTGGCTGGTTATTCCAATTAATCCCTCCTTCTGTCCATGGTCCTCCATTAACACGTTCTACATATATAGGATGGTTTTGACCATTATTAATAATTTGTGGTGTCAGATTGAGTGTTGCAGCTGTAATGATGGCATTGGTTGGTATTGAGCTAAGATCAAATTTGATAAACGTCCGTGATACTGTAGAAACCTGTTGACCAAACTGAAAATCAACATTCATTTTGTTCTGGCCACCAAAATTATTTGAGGCAAACTGACCATCTCTGACCATTGCATCAGTAATTGTTGTGGTTGATGTTGTAAATGTAGTTGTAGTAACTTGTCCGTTTAACGGCAAAAAAACCATGATACCGATAAAGGATAGAATTGCAGATTTAAGCCCTCGCATTGAAATGCAAATCCGGCATTTTTTGTTCGTATTATTTTTCGATTCTGACATTATTATATATGCTTTTAATGATCTGATATCAACTTGGGCTGATTCATTCGGAATAAAAATTTACACCTCATAACAAACTTATTATAAAGCTGATATCTGATATCCCATAACTTTAGAAAGTTAAATTATCCGGACATTTTTAACTGGTTTTTAAATGTTGTTGGAGAAACATTGGTATGCTTTTTAAAGGCCGCATAAAAAGTCGACTTTGAATTAAAGCCTGATTCTAAACCTATGGCTACAATAGTATAATGGTTGTAATTATTATCTCTCAATAACCGTTTGGCTTCTTCGACTCTTAATGCATTAACATAATTTGAAAAATTATGCCCTGAAAAAAAATTGACCAATTGAGAAATATACCCCTCACTTAATCCCAAAAGACGTGACAGATTCGTCAGGCTAAAAGTGGGATCTAAGTAAATTTCCCGTTCCTTAATGAATTGATCAATTTCTAAAAACCGATTATGAGACAATTTGGAGACAATATTATCAGCTGATATTTTCCTGGTTTGACGTTTTCGAGCCTGTTGTTGGGCAAAGCGCCTTAAGTCTGCAAAGTTTAATTTTACTTTTTTCATATGGAGAACCTCTTTAATTATTTTAATACCTGTCTGGCATCAGAAAAAGTTTTTTTGTAAAGTTCAGAATAACAGCTTCTAAGCGCTGAAACAGATGTCATTTTTAATGAAACAGATGTCATTTTTTCACACAAACACTTATGTGGAGAACTTAAAAATCAAAAAGAAATCTTATGCACAAACTGATATGTTACGTTCACCTGTTTCTTATGTTGAACGAAGTATTCCTCTATTAGAGTAATAAGAAGTTCAAGTAGAATTATCATACCATAAAATGCAGCATACGATTTACCTGAAGTATCTGCACCAAACTCCAATTCTATAAATTAAATTTTAGGGTAGCGGAAAATATCTGGCTTTTATCCAATTCTCATAAAACTCGTAGTGATACAAATCTTGTATTAAACCAACAGGTATCAGCTTTAAATCAGTAAACCTATTGAGGATGATTTTTAGATTTAATTACTGTAATTCACAAGTAAAATCATATCCAAAGCTTTGTCCTTCCTCAGCAGCACAAATGTCTTCTGCATCACTTTTACTCCTGGCCTGAAAATCGTAGTGTTTATTACCATTTCCGGTTGGCTCGGTACATTTGCATGTATAGTCTTTAACACACGAACTTAGTGTTAACAAACCTAAAGCAATGAATACAATTGTTTTTTTCATCATAATAATTTTGTTTTGAGTATGTAGTATAATACCTGTACAGGCAATTGTAATTAATACATTAAATGTACTGACTGTCTTAGATTTAATGTCCCAAAACTTTAAGTTGTTTGGGTATCTGGATAACTACAAAAAGGAGCTATCTTTTCCTTTTTTAAAAAATGAATGCCCGATATGAGTCTGAATCATATCATTGATTTTGGTTTCGATATTCAGTAGGTGTTAGGCTATACCGTTCCTTAAATGCCTTGTTAAATGCCTGTGAACTGTTAAAACCAACATTTAAACAGATTTCACCTATAACAGCATTTGACGTCAATAACATTTCAGTGGCTTTTTTCAGTCTGTAATTTCTGATATATTCAGCAGTACTTTGGCCGGTATAGGTTTTGATTTTATTGTGTACACTGTTTCTGTTTAGTGCCAATTCTTTACAAAACCCATCAACCGAAAAATCCCCATCTTTATATTTTGCTACTAAAATTTCGCTTGCCTTTTCCAAAAACCTGGCATCCAGATCAGGGTATTTTGCCTTTTTGTCAAAAACGTAAGGGTTACGATTAAACAATTCCTGTAGTTGATGTCGTTGCCTAAGGATATTTGAAATTCTTGCCCTCAGCACATCCGCTTCAAAAGGTTTTGCAATATAGTCATCAGCATCCTGATCTAAACCTGTAATACGACTTTCGGCATCTGCTTTTGCCGTTAATAAGATAACCGGAATATGACTGGTTGTCAGATTAGTTTTAAGTGTTTTTAATAATTCAAAACCATCTTTTTTAGGCATCATGATATCACTTAATACCAAATCCGGTTGGTTTTTGATCGCTTTTTGCTCACCTGCTTCACCATTTTCAGCAAAATCAAGTCTAAAATGGTCTTTTAATACTGAGTCTATAAGCACTCTCATTTCAGCATTGTCCTCAACCACTAAAATCTTGGGAAGCTCTTGGGTACGTTCACTATGCACTATTGGCTCTACTTCCTCCACACTGATTATTTTTGTATTTTCTTTTACTCTTGTTTTAGATTCTTCAAAAGCAATCAACCCTGGTAGTTCTACCTCAAACGCCACTGCGTTATCCAAATTATTATTAACCCGAATAGTTCCCGAATGCATTTCGGTAATTTGCTTACACAACGATAAACCAATACCATTGCCAACATAGTTTTTCTCATTACCACGATAATAGCGATCAAATATGTATGGTAAATCCCGATCTGAAATACTACTACCTGTATTGGAAATTACAATCTTTAATGCTCCATTACCAGAAGGTTCAATTTTACAAATGACCTGACCCTTTTCAGGTGTATGGTTATAGGCATTGTTTAATAAGTTGTTCAATACAATTTTTAACCGGTTTTCGTCTCCTTCAAATTGAGATAACCCTATTGAATTTTGCCAAACCAATTCTATATTTTTTTCTCTAAACAAAGGCTTAAAATTTGACTTAATTTGTGTAAAGAAGTTAGAAAGATTAAATACTGATATATTCAACTCAATATCTCCCGCTTCCATTTTTGCCAGTTCCAATAATTCATCAACCATTGTTAACAATTGGTTGGTGTTACTTAATACCCCCTTAAAAATAGGTCGGTCCTCTTCAGGTATTTTTTCAATATAACTCTGAACCGGGACTTTAATCAATGTTAAAGGCGTTCGAAACTCATGTGAGACATTTGCAAATAATGTATTCTTAACCTCAGCCAGCTCTGCTTTTTGTTTGGCTTCAACATTTTCTAGCTCCAGTCTAATTCGCCTGGTTTTCATTTCAGCTTTTTCTCTTTCTTTTTTTAAACGATAACGCCTGAATAACCCATAACCCAGTATAATGATGAGCAATATTCCAATGCTTAAAATCAAATTGTATGATTTCCTAAGTTCAAGATCCTTTTCCCTTTGATCGAGCTCCAAATGTGTGATTTCATGCTGTTTCTCTAAATTGTCAATAACAGCTTCTTTTAAAGATACTTTGTAATCTGATTCAATTTCAGACAGGTTTTCATTCGTGTTTTTTGATTCAATACGATCTTCTATTTCTTTATATTTTTCAAGAGCTAAAAGTGCTTCTTCATGATTATTCAATTCTTTATTTGCATTATAAAGCAATTCATATGTTATTTTATTGTTCAAATCAGACAACTCATTATTCGTCCTTTCCAGAAATTGATGACCTGCTACTATAGCCTTATGCCTTCTTCCCTGAAGTAAAAACAAACGCCCCTCAAGTAAGTAATTCATAGCGGAGACCCTATGAAACATTTTAATCCCGAATCGTTCAATAATATCTTGATATTGTAATGTTGCTAATCCTATTTCCTTTTGATCCACATAACTCTTAAGGATTAACGATTCACCGATAATAACAGCCAATGAACTCTGATTAAAAGCTTTGATGGATGCTCTAATCTCTATCCTAGCTTCCTCATAGCGTTCTTGCTCCAGGTATACTTGTCCTAAAAAAAAACTATTTGTATTCTTCATTGCAGATTTCTTAGCTCCATCCTCTATAAGTTTTATTTCTGATTTATTCTTAACTAAAATATCTTCTGCTTTTTCCAGGTCATTTGTAAAAGTGTATAGAGCGCCTAGATTAGTTTTAAGTTTTAAAAGACGATAAGCATCATCAAGCTGTTTTAATAGCTCCACAACCCTTAATGATAGCCTAATTGCAGACGCATAGTCACCATTATTCGAATAATAATTAATCAGCCTTAGCAAAGTTTCTATTTTGGACATTGAAAACTTACTTTTGGAAGAAAGGTTAAATGCAATTGTTGCCTGCTCAAGTGACTTTTCCGTTGAATTAGTACGGCGGTAAACATCAAAGAATCGAAGTCTCATTTCAATTTTAGCTCTTAAACTATTATAATGCTTAACCTTCTCTTGAGTAGCATCAATCAGAGTGGCAATTGAATCATGTTGAACTGAATTGATACAATGGGTCAAAAAAAACAGATTTGTTATATTAATTAGTTTTGTATTCCCCCACCTTGAAGATACGCTCAGTAATTGCTTTATTGTATCTGCAGTTTTAAACGAGCCATAATTTGACCCCAGTTCTGTCTGATTTAAAAGGGACAACAAAATATTTGCAGAATCATTAGCCAGACTTAGGTAATATCTTGAAGTATCCAGATTCTGCCTTTTGTTTAATGATTCTAATGAGGATTTATTTAACCATATTAACCCCAAAAGTCTGTTATTCTTAAGTTCTTTTGCGACTTTCAAATTCTCCAAAGATTGAAGAAGTGCTCTCTTATGCCCCTTTGTATACCTCAGATATCTCGTATATAATACGTCACAATAGAGTGCATCACTATCATATTTATTAATTTCGAACCACTTCCTGGTAGATTTAATAATTAATGGTACTTCATCAAAAGCATTGTTTTCCATAGTCGCTTTCGTGTAGTGATATAAACTCTTATACTTACCCCAATCATACCGATAATTTAGAGAAAGTAGTCCTGCTTCCTCAGCATATGCAAGGGAAGTATCAAGCTGGAAATAATAATATGCCTCTGACAAATCCAGGAGAATACGGATTTTTTCCGTTCCCTCTTTTTCCTTTAACTGCTGCTGAAGTTCGGTTAATTGGGATCGCGAATAAACCTGACCAAAAGTATTTAAGGTCAGTCCGAAACATATGATTAGAAATAAAAAATTCTTCAGCATAAAGTCTATTTCGTTACAATACTTAAGTGTTTCTTTATCACAAAGCCAAAAATTTTAATTCTATTCTATCCAGCTCTTTTTCCTATACTCTCCAGGTGTTACCTTAAACCGCTCTTTAAACGCTTTATTAAATGCCTGTGAATTATTGAACCCACAACCAATGTAAATATCGGCAATGCTCTGATGTGTACCCGTTATTAATTCAATTGATTTATTGAGTCGGTAATTTTTAATATACATGGCTGTACTTTGCCCGGTAAATGCTTTAATTTTATTATGTACACTATTCCTGTTCAATGCCAATTCCCTGCAGAATTCATCAACCGAAAAGTCACCATTACTATAATGTGTTTCAAGTACAGATTGAACTTTCTTTAGAAATATGGCATCAAGAGGTGTACATTTAATATTTTTTGATAGAATGAAAGGTTGTTCTGAAAATACTTTGTGTAAATGCCTTCTCTGACGAATGAGATTCTGTAAACGTGCCAGTAAAATTTTTGGATCAAATGGTTTACTGATATAGTCATCAGCATCCTGATCAAATCCCTCAAGCCGGCTTTCATTATCTGATTTAGCGGTTAATAATACAACCGGAATATGACTGGTTTCAATTTGGGTTTTGATGGTCTTTAAAAGTTCAAAGCCATCCTTTTTAGGCATCATGATATCACTTAATATCAAATCAGGCTGATTTTTGACCGCTTTTTGTTCACCTTCTTCACCATCTTTAGCAAAATCAAGACTAAAATGATCTTTTAGGACTGAATCTAAAAGTACTCTCATTTCAGCATTGTCCTCCACCACTAAAAGGTTGGGAAGCTCTTGGGTACGTTCACTATGCACTATTGGCTCTACTTCCTCCACACTGATTATTTTTGTATTTTCTTTTACTGTTGTTTTAGATTCTTCAAAAACAATCAACCCTGGTAGTTCTACCTCAAACGCCACTGCGTTATCCAAACTATTATTAACCCGAATAGTTCCGGAATGCATTTCGGTAATTTGCTTACACAACGATAAACCAATACCATTGCCAACATAGTTTTTCTCATTACCACGATAATAGCGATCAAATATGTATGGTAAATCCCGATCCGAAATATTACTCCCTGTGTTAGAAACTACAATTTTTAAAGCACCCTTACCTGAAGGTTCAATTTTGCAGGTAACACGACCATTTTCTGGCGTATGGTTGTAGGCATTATTTAACAGATTATTCAAAACTATTTTTAACCGGTTTTCATCTCCTTCAAATTGAGACAATCCGATAGCATTTTGCCAAACCAACTCTATATTTTTATCTCTGAATAATAGCTTAAAGTTAGATTTGATCTGTGCAAAGAAGTTTGAAAGATTAAATACTGATTTATTCAACTCAATGTCTCCGGCTTTCATTTTTGCCAGTTCTAATAATTCATCAACCATTGTCAGCAGTTGATCGGTACTATTTAATACGCCTTTAAAAATAGGTCGATCATCTTCCGGTATTTTTTCAATATAATTCTGAACCGGTACCTTAATCAAGGTCAATGGTGTGCGAAACTCGTGCGAAACATTTGCAAACAGTGTATTTTTAACCTCAGCCAGCTCTGCTTTTTGTTTGGCTTCAACATTTTCCAATTCCAATTGGTTCTTTAAGATCATGCGTTCACGCTCTTTCCTGTTTTTATAACGTCTAAAAAATCCGTATCCAGCCAAAATTATAAACAGTACTCCGGTAACTAACGCAATATTATATGATTTTCTTAGTTTTAAATCGCTTTCCTGTTGAACTAATTTTAGATCTTGTATTTCTTGTTGTTTTTGAAGGTTTTCTATTTCCGCCTCTCTAAGAGAAATTTGATAATCAGATTCTATTTGTTTGACACTATCAACTCTTGTTTGGGCTTCCAAACTATCATTCATATCCGTGTATTTAACATAAGCCTCTAAAGCTTCAGAGTAATCACCAACTCCTTCATAACCTTTATATAATCCCAAGTACAAATTACAATTTGAGATACTTATTTGATCAGGATTTTCAATTTTTTTAAGATAGTTTTGATAGGATTCAAGCCCCTCCTGGTATTGACCCAAAGCTATCATCAACTCCCCTTTAAGATATTCAAAGTCAATAACCTGACCTAATAAGGAAGGTTCATTTTCTTTTAAAATTTTTTGATAAACTTCTTCAGCCTTCTCAGCATCATCTGCCATTAAATGAATGTGCATGATCGACATCCAATAACTAATCCTGATATTAGCCTGGTATTCCTCTTCCAGAGCCATTTCAAAGTAAGTGATAGCCTGTTTGTAGTCTTCCTGAACTCCAAACATTACACCTAAACGCATATACCTTACTGACAGCGCTCTTTTTCGAATATTCCCGCTGGTATTTTTATCCATCCAATCTGCACTTTCCAGGTAATTTTGCTCTGCCATATTGAACTGTTCAGTATAGGCATACAATCTTCCCAGTTCGCTCTGAAAAGTGGCAACCTGATAATTATCTTTAATCAATTTTGCGATTCTTATTCCCTCTAATGTCCGATTGATGGACTCTTCATATTTTCCTTCATGAAAAAGCCGGTTTGCAGCTTTTGCTAATGATGAGCTTAGCCTGTAATTATTATTTGTTTTATAACAAATGTCCATAGCCTTAAATAAGCTTTTTTTTGACATCTCATTATCACTGTAGCGATAATAAATAAGTGATTTCATGTTTAAATCACTCAAAAGAGTTTGAAAATCACCTGCCTCTTTTGATAATTCAATGGATAAATTAATATAGTAAAGTGCAGAATCTTTACTCCACATATTATGATAGCTATGTGCTATTGAATTCAAAACATTTCGAATAAAAAATTCATTCTCCCATTCCAATCCTTTATTCAAAGCAGAAAAACAATGTTTTTGCCATTCAGCATTAGTCTTTTCATTTCTTAACTTTTCTAATTCATACAGTATTAATGCTGATGAATCTTTAGCCTTTCGAAAATTAAATATTGCGGAATCCATCATCATCTTTTCTTTTTCCCTATCAGGTGGCCAGGGTGAGCAGAGCTTTAAATTCAACCAGGCATATCCCTTCAAAGAAGGGTTATTAATCTGTCTTGCTATATTTAATGTATTTTCTGCCAATAACTGAACATCATCAGTTCCATTAACCATTCTTAAACATGAAGTATACAATATGTCCGCTTTTATAGCATCTTCTGTATAATTTTGTTTTTTGAACCAATCTGAACATATTTTACTTGTCTGTATTATCCTTTTATATGAAACTAATTTCTTTTTTGACAGCTTGGAAATACAGTATAAACTCTTATACTTCCCCCAATCATATCGGTAATTTACAGATAATCTACCTGCTTCTCTGGTATATAATAAAGCGGTATCTAATTGAAAGTTATTATAGCCTTCGGACAATTCCAAAAGTGTATGGATCTTATCAATTCCCTTTTGAGTTTCCAGCATCTTTTCAAGTCGCTTCAGTTGCTGTTTAGAATAGATTTGAGCTGATGTATTTATTGTAAAACTCAATAATAAAAGGAATAGCAAATGTTTGATAAAACCTGCCGGGGATAAATTGTATTTAAATCGCATGTTTTGCTAAAAACGAGTAAATATAAAAAAGAGTTTGTCTAATAGCCAAAGGACAAACTTCATATTCATACTATAGTACTTTATTACAAACCATATACATTACGATATTCTGTAGGTGAAATTCCTGTGTATTTTTTAAAGGCTGCATAAAATGTCGACTTGGAATTAAAGCCTGATTCCATACCAATAGCCACCATGGTAAAATGATCGTAGTTACTATCTTGTAATAAACGTTTTGCCTCTTCCACTCTCAATGAATTAATGTAGCTTGTAAAATTTTGTTCTGTAAAATAATTAATTAGTTGAGAAATATATCCCTCGCATATTTTAACCACTTCTGACAAACTTGTCAGACTTAGGTGAGGGTCAAGATATAACTGTCCCGCCCGAATGACCTGCTCAATCGATTCAAAACGGTTAATATTGAACTTGCTTAATTTAGAACTGTGATTTGGGTAAGATCTTGATTCTGTTATAATGCTTCTTTTTTCTTTTTGGTACAATAAGGGTTTGGCCAGGGCTCCAAACCCTTGATTTTGTATTTTAAGTTCTTTCATTTCAATGTTGAGTATATAGTTACTCCAATATAACACAAAAATATATCAAAATGATATATTTTTGCGATTTTTATAACTCGTTTCGAAAAATTAATTTGTTTCAATCTATACATTGTATAAATTTGATTTCATTAAATAGTTACAATAACAATTAAAGCAGATCAGATGGCCAGTGAAATTGAACGTTTAAAATCGTTTAGAAAAGAGAATAAGTTGACCCAGGTCCAAATGGCAGCTCTCTTAGGCATCCCTCAAAGCTATTATTCTGATATAGAGCGAGGAAAGAAAGCCATCCGTTTTCAGCATATTAAAATCCTGGCTGAAAAATACAATTTGGACTCCGATTGGTTGTTGGTTGGGTCAAAGGAAAAGGAAGAGTCACAAAAAACCATTCAAAAGTTAAATCAGGAAAATATTGATTACAGCAACTATATTGGTCAGCTTAAAAAACAAGTTGAGCTTTTAAACCTATTGATAGCGGAATACGAAAAAAAGTAAGGTCGAGATTATATATCAACCTCTCCCAGACTTAACGAATAATTTTTGATTTTTTTATCCTGATTAAGGATACTAGTTTAAATTTTCCAGCTTATAATTTGAAAGCCAGGCCAGCGCTTTGTCTTTTTCGTGAGTCAAAAAAACCTTAAAGGGTGCCTTAGTTCTTTTAAATGGCATATACTTATTCATTACGGCATTGGCAGCAAATTTGGTCAACGGACTAGACACTATAATAGCTATAGCAGCTAACAAATAAGTTGACTCATCTGTTTCGAAATATTTTTTTGCTTCTCTTTCAACCGTGATATTACCTTCACTAATGAGCAATGCAGGTCTTTTAATATTATCTGAAATCGCTATTCTATGTGCAGTGGTACTTTTAGCAATTTCAAGTGTTACTCTTTTAACATTGGGCTTGTAGTAAAAAATAACAACGCCATCTTCCAAATAGGCTATTGACCACTCGCGTTCGCTTAATTCATTCTGATTCACTCCACAAATTTACCATTAATCACGAACTTTTTTTCGCAATTCCTCCAGCTTTTCGATTAGTTTTTGATTTATGGCAGTTAAGTCTTTCATTTCACCCTTTAGGTTACTTTGATCGTTTCTGTCTCTCCATTGAGTTTCCAAAATGATGATTTGAGTGCCCCTTTTTTTATCTTTTGTAGCATATGACTGTACAGCTAACACATTTAAATCCTTACCTGTACCGGCAAAATTATCTTTAACTCTAATTGACTGGTTTGGCTTTAATTTATCATAGTCGGGAATAATTTCCAGAACCGGAACTCCTTTCAACTTCCCTTTAGGGTAGGATAGTTCGGTTTGGAGCACATCTGTTATAAATTCTATTTTGTTGTCCTCATCAATTGCAATAGCCGATAGATTAGGTATTACATTCAATAATTCCATCATCATGGTTTTAGGAATTATACTGGAATATAATTCATCAACTACAATGTTAAGTGATTCAAATACGAAATTTAAAAAATTATCAGGGTGCGCATCTTGTATCGTCTCAAAGTATTCACCAAAGCTTAGATCAATAATTGAATGTAAAACCTCCTGAAACCTATCAGTTGTTTTTCCAAATCCCGATTTGTTCGACTGCCGGATCAAGCTGATCTCATTGTAAATATCCCGGAACCGTTTTTGATTTCCAGTATTGCCAGATGTTTTATTTTGATTTTGTACTAACTGAACCTTCTGTTCTAAAACGTCAAGATGGTTTAAAACTGCATTTTGCCTGTTCACCATACCTGACCTTTCAGCTGTATTCCCGATTCCTGAAGCATAATTAATCAGATTGATAAAGCTTTGTTCATCCACCATCAAATTTCCGTTTTCAAAAGCACCTTTTAATAAACCACTTTCAACAAATACAATTAATTGTTTAAGATGCCAACCCCTGACCTTTAATTCAGGGTATTTTTCAAAAATCTGTTCTGCTTTAATCATTTTGTTTTACAAAATTAGTTATTTCGGGCAAAGGCAACAAATTTTGCCTGGTTACAGATATTCCACCTAGCCGATCAAATCTTGTTTTCATTCTTTTAATACCTTTGTGCTTTACGCCTTAACAGTAAAATTATGATCAATATTTTCACCCCGGAGTTTTTTATGAAGGAGGCTTATAAAGAAGCCGAGCGGGCATTTGAAATAGATGAAGTACCTGTTGGTGCAGTAATTGTGGCGAAAAATACCATTATTGCAAAAGCACATAATTACACTGAAAAGCTAAATGATGTTACCGCACATGCCGAAATTCAGGCCATAACAGCAGCCTCTGAGTATTTGGGGGCAAAGTACCTCCGGGATTGTACCTTGTATGTCACTCTTGAGCCTTGCGTGATGTGTGCCGGAGCCCTGGCCTGGTCTCAAATCGGTGAGATTGTTTATGGCGCATCTGACCCTAAACGTGGTGCCGGCCGATTAAGTGAAAATATTTATCATCCCAAAACAAAAGTTTCAGGTGGGGTTTATGCCGAACCATGTGCAGCCCTTATCCAGGACTTTTTTAAATCTAAACGTCAATCTTTATGAAATCCTTAGTGATTAAAATACCAGGGTTTATCTTTTTTACCATATTGTTTATCCCCACTTTCTTATACCTTTATTTTCCTGATTTAGGAATGGATTTCAGACTGGTAGCAGGTGTTTCACTGGTAGTCCCAATCTGGCAGTTTTCAGTATCCGACTATATGCATTATGTCTCATCAAGCAACAAGTTTAAATGGTTGACTAATGGTTTTATTATTGTGAATGGCATTTTATATAGCTTTTATCTGCTTACTGAAGAATATCAAACCATCTGGTTATTATTAGTAGTCATCCTTTTTTCTTTGATTATTACGATACTGATGACCATTAAAATCCGATCTGTCTTTTATGCCAGATCCTGGTGGTTTATTGTAATCGAAACATTGGTGCCGCCTATTGGCTTTTTAACATTAACCCCTGAAATTAAGGCCTGGGAAAGTAGTGAAGAAAATATTCATAATAAAAACGGAAGTAATTCCGACCAAATTTAATCTGAATATGATTTTGGCCCTTGACGTTCACTATAAAGCCAGTTACGCTAAATGTATCGGTATCATTTTCAATTGGAAAGATGAAAAACCTGAAAAGGTAATCACAGCAAAGGTAACTGATGTTGAAGCGTACGAACCCGGACAATTTTACAAGCGTGAGTTACCTTGTTTGTTAAAAATCATTGAACAGGTTGACATGAATACCATTGAGGTAATTGTAGTAGATGGTCATGTCTATACTAATCCTCCCTCCTTTGGGCTGGGGGGGCATCTTTATGAAGTACTGGACCGTCAGGTGCCAATAATTGGAGTTGCTAAAAGTGGCTTTAAACATAATAAAAATACAGTAGTTGAACTATTTAGAGGTGACAGCCAAAAGCCATTACATATTTCTGCTATTGGTACGGATCTGGATCAAGCTGTTGAACATATCAGGTATATGCATGGCCCTTTTAGAATGCCGACCTTGCTGACTATATTGGATCAGCATACCAAAACAGATTAAGTTTAACCTGTTACTTAATTAATCACAGGAGTTGCAGCCGGATTAATTTCTACAGGTTCCGCTTTCTTTTTACCAACGTTAAACCGGTAAATCAATCCACCACTAAACCTGTATTGCGAACCGACCTGGGTACCGTTAAGGTTTTGGTACAATGGGGTTTCACTGGTTACGAATGCCGTTAACGATTGATGAGTATAGCTCAATTGAGGAATGAAAAAAACCTTCCGCGAACCAGTGGATTTCTTATCAATATTATATTCAGCCAACAGGTCCACTCCTTTAACCGACTGGATCCGACCCACCCATTCTCCTTTAACCTGAACCGTCACACCAATTTTGTTAAATATTGTTTTCCCTGCAAATAGTCCTATACTGGCATAATCTCCAAATTTTTGTCCGGAGGAATTATATCCTTTCCTCATATAAATTGAATTGGCAAAAAATCTAAGCTTTTGACTTTTATAAGCACGGTAAAAAAACGAATAAAACATCATATCCAACGATCCGTTAGTGGTTTGCACGGAAGGTGGCGAAGGTGTATAAATGTCACCAACCACCGGGTGAGAAAATACAAGGTTGGAATCAGTATGTGTTCCGAGTGGTATTTTCATCCCTAAACCCAATGTCAGCTCTGTTTTTGTGTTGCATTTTGACTGACTGTAAACATTATATCTTGGTAACACAATTAAGTCTCCTATTCCTCTTGATGATATGGCATGGTCTCCTTCCAATTCGACTAACGATCGGTTCAGGTAATAGCCTGATGCCACTGACATAGTTAACTTTTCACTTAAGCCATAATCAACCCTTAAAAACAGGTACTTACTGGTTAAATTATCAAATAATGGTAAAGTATCCTGCGTACCCGTTAAAAATCGGTTGGATTGATCAAACTGGTAATTAGCCGAAATTTCCATCTGATTTTTTTGCAATACTCCTGTTGCAGCACCACCAGCAATTGGACTCCCTGCTCCACCTGAACAACAGCCCTGTGCTTGAACCGATTTAACTGAAAATAATAGAAAACATAATGCAAAGACTCTTAACATAATCTGAATTTTAATGTGTAACAATAATCTTCACCATCTTAACTGTAGAATTGGATGACATTCTTAAAAAATAAGTCCCCTCACCAAACTCGGTCAGGTCTATTTTTAAATTATATATCCCGTTTTCCTTTATACCTTCTGGCTGGACTCTGCTTACTATACTTCCCTGAATGTTAAACAGATCTAACTGAATGTTTGCGGCCTCTGAGATCTCATAAAAAATATTGAGTGTTTCATTAGCCGGATTGGGATAAACATTCAATTTAAAACTTTGAGGGTTTTCATCAATACTCAGCGGATTCTCTGACAATGCCAGGTTTAAAGCAGCTTCAAATCCTTCGGTGGAACTGTTTTTATTAAAATAAACTTTGTGATTTGTCCCACCTAAAATGACAATTTTTGGCATCCCATCCGTACCATAATCACTCATACTAATTGAAGGATCAGAAAACTCCCTGGTACCGTCACCTATACCATAATTCGCAGTCCAAGCAGATAAGGTATTGCAATTGGTATTGGCATAATCATCTGCCACTATAAAATGAATCCGGTTAGAGTGATTTGAATTATAGGATTCAACAAGTGTAAAAGCTGTTAATGGATCGGTAATACACGTGGCACAAGGCATAATCCAGGCTATAACTACAATTTTTTCATTATCGAGATTTGAAAACAGGTTGTAGGTATCGCCGTCACAATCCGTGGCGGTAAAATCCGTAGCTGTGGTTTGTGAAAAAGCCTTCGCTCCTGTTAAAAGGACCATTGCTAATAAAAAACTGAATTTCTTCATAACTTATACTTTAATTTCTATCGTATTTACAACAATGGTGCAATGCGTTATAAGCTTCATCTGTTGCTTTATATTTTTCTGTATCATAACCGACTGATGCAATCTTTTTTTGGACGGTTTCAGGGGTTGTGATCTGAGGGTTGTATCGAAGTGTCATTCTCTTCCGGGCAATACTCCATTTCACCGTGGTGACTCCCTTAACTGATTTTGCGGATTGTTCAATCTTTGTTTTACACATCCCACAATTGCCCCAAACTTTAAAGGTGATCTTTACAGTACTTTCGACCTGGCCGTATGACTGCAAAGCTGTTGAAAACATCAGGAATAACATCATCAATCGCAATACACCCATTTGTACTTCTTTTTACATTTATTTAACCAAACAAAACTATTGGTTTAATTCCCCAATAAATATTAATTCTGTCAAGTCCATGCCTGCTTTTTGTCAGTTTTTAATACAATTTTAAATTGTGTTGGATCAATCAAAAAAAATCTACAGGTATCTTTAATATCAGACAAACAATTTCAGGAAGAACCATTAACTTTGCGGCATGAATACAGATGAGTTTAAGGCATTAATTGCAGAATCTGATCAGGTAAAAGCTCTGATTGATTTGCAATCGACCGATCAGGTGAAGGTTTCGCTGAAAGGGCTTTATGGTGCCTATACCTCTGTTTTTATGGAAAGTGTTATTCAGCAATTAAAGGGTACACATTTAATTGTTTTAACTAATAAAGAGGAAGCCGCCTATTTCCTAAATGATATTCAAAGCCTGACCAATCAGGCCCACAACGTACTTTTTTTTCCACATTCCTACAGAAAGCCGTACGAATTAGAGGAAATTGATAATGCTAATGTAGTAGCCAGAGCTGAAGTTTTGGAATACATTAACCGCGGCAAAAATGCCATCATTATTACCTACCCCGAAGCACTGGTTGAAAAGGTTATTACCAAAAAACAATTCTCCAAAACCATACTGGAAATTAAAACAGGGGGAGAATACTCAGTAAACTTTATCAATGAATTATTGATTTCATACGATTTTGAAAAAGTTGATTTTGTTTATGAACCAGGTCAGTTTGCTGTAAGAGGAGGAATTATTGATGTATTTTCATACTCGAATGATCAACCCTACAGGATAGAGTTTTTTGGAGATGATGTGGATTCAATCAGAACTTTTGACCCCTCTAATCAACTTTCAATTTCAACGCATACCCGCCTGACAATTGTACCTAATGTGCAGCGTTATGTTGAAGATGTTAAGCGTGCGTCAATACTGGAATTTATAGGTAAAAACTCAACCCTCTGGATTAAGGATTATCTGTTTACCAAAGGGATTTTAGAAAAGGAATACGAAAAAGCACTCAATATTTATAATGAATTACCGGATACACCAACAAAGGCTTCACCGCCAATAGAGTTGTATTTCGAAAAGTCCGTATTCGAAAATCAGGTTGAGGGCTTTCCGGTAATTGAGTTCGGAAGTGGCGCTTTTTTTGATCAAAACACCATTCATTTTAATATTAGTCCGCAGCCAAGTTTTAACAAGAATTTTGACTTGTTGATTGATAATTTGAACCAGCTGTCTGAAACAAAATTTACGACCATTATTGTTTCAAATCAGCCTAAACAAATTGAAAGGATTTACTCCATATTTGAAGATTTGCAAGCCAATGTACAATTTTCAACGCTGAATCTTTCTCTACATGAAGGGTTTATCAATAACGATCTGAAAATTGCTTGTTATACCGATCATCAGATTTTTGAGCGGTACCACCGGTTTAAACTAAAAGACGGTTTTAGAAAAAACCAACAGGCGCTTACCTTAAAGGAAATCTATAACCTTAACCGCGGTGATTTTGTGACCCATATCGACCATGGAATCGGGCAGTTTTCCGGTCTGGAAATGATTGATGTAAATGGAAAACCACAGGAAGCCATTCGTTTGATTTATAAAGATAATGATGTGCTTTATGTTTCAATCCACTCTTTGCACAGGATTTCAAAATATACAGGCAAAGAAGGCACGCAGCCAAAAATGAATAAAATTGGCTCTCCTCAATGGGATAAGGTCAAAAAGAAAACAAAATCGAGGGTTAAGGAAATTGCCTTTAACCTCATTCAACTTTACGCTAAACGGAAGCAGGAAAAGGGCTTTGCTTTTAGCCCTGATAACTATCTTCAAAATGAGCTGGAAGCAAGCTTTATTTATGAAGATACACCCGACCAATTAAAAGCTACTATTGATGTTAAGTCCGACATGGAATCAGAAATTCCAATGGACCGCCTGATTTGTGGTGATGTTGGCTTTGGGAAAACTGAAATTGCGATCAGAGCGGCTTTTAAAGCAGTTTGCGATAATAAACAAGTGGCTGTTTTAGTGCCGACCACTATTTTGTCTCTTCAGCATTATAAAACATTCTCGGAGCGTCTGAAAGAGTTTCCTTGTAAAGTTGATTATGTGAATCGTTTTAAATCCACCAAACAAATTAATGAATCATTAAAAAGATTAGAAGGTGGTGAAACGGATATTATTATAGGGACGCATAAACTGGTAGGCAAACAGGTTAAATATAATGACCTGGGTCTAATTATTATTGACGAGGAACAAAAGTTTGGTGTTGGTGTTAAGGATAAACTGAAGACCATAAAAGCTACAGTTGATACCTTGACTTTAACTGCTACACCAATTCCAAGAACTCTGCAATTTTCATTGATGGGTGCCCGGGATTTATCCATCATTAATACACCGCCACCAAATCGTCAACCAGTGGAAACACAAGTGATTGGTTTTAATGAAGCAATGATCAGAGATGCCATCTCGTACGAAACAAACCGGGGAGGACAAGTCTTTTTTGTACATAACCGGGTTCAAAATATTCACGAAGTGGCCGGGATGATTCAGCGATTATGCCCCGGAATCAGGGTTGCTGTAGGTCATGGCCAAATGGATGGTAAGAAACTTGAAGGCATCATGATGGATTTCATTAATCACGAATATGATGTGCTGGTAGCTACTACCATTATTGAATCAGGTATTGATGTTTCTAATGCCAATACTATTATGATTAACCAGGCCCAAAACTTCGGGTTAAGCGACCTTCATCAAATGCGGGGACGTGTGGGACGATCCAATAAAAAAGCCTTTTGTTATTTAATTTCACCTCCAATGCACGCCTTGCCAAGTGATTCAAGGAAGCGACTGGAAGCATTGGTTCATTTTTCAGATCTGGGTTCAGGGTTTAATATCTCCATGCGGGATTTGGATATCCGGGGAGCTGGTAATTTATTAGGTGGAGAACAAAGTGGATTCATTTCTGACATTGGTTTTGAGATGTATCAAAAAATACTCAATGAAGCTGTTCAAGAGCTCAGAGAAAATGAGTTCAAAGACCTTTATGAGGAAGATGCTAATATTGACGGAACAGAGTTTGTAAAAGACTGCATTCTTGAAACCGATCTGGAATTACTTATTCCGGATACTTATGTTAACAATGTAGCAGAACGTTTATCTCTTTATCAGTCATTAGATAATTGTAAGAACCAAACTGAACTGGATGCCTTTGTTGAACAGTTAAAAGACCGGTTTGGGGAGCTGCCACAAACTGTTGAAGAATTATGTTCTTCAATCCAGATGAGATGGTTGGCAAAATCAATTGGATTCGAAAAATTAGTGATTAAATCCAAAAAAATGATTGGTTATTTTATTTCCAAGCAAGATTCTCCTTACTATCAGTCTCCACAATTTACCAAAGTTTTGACTTTCATTCAAACTAATCCGGCTAACTGTAAGATGAGCGAAAAAAATAACAGACTAAGACTAATTTATTCCGAAATTGGGTCTGTTAAAGCTGCCATAAAAGAATTAGAAAAAATTTGAGGCTGAACCCCCTTTTTCCCTTTTTTTCAGTATATTAGTGACTCCTCACTCATCCCTTTTTTACTTTTTTTAATACCATTAATGGCTAATTTGATTCCAAAATCCAAATACACCAATTACTATGATATTGCCAGATTTAATCTTACCTGGTATCTCAATTTAATCATACTGGCCTTTCTGCCTGCACTAGTTTTTGTTCTTTTCAAGTTAGATGAAATTTCGGCATATCCATCACTGGTGGCAACTCTGGTATGTATAATTGTCTTTTTTATTCTCTTGCGAACAAGATCATATACAGTACCAGCCATTTTATACTCTGTACTCGGAACTCTACTTTGTATTTCTTCATTTATATACTTTCCAAAATCCCTTCATTTTGTTGATACTTTGTGGATGATGATGATTGTACTTTATACCTACTTCACATTAGGAAAAGTGTGGGGAACAGTTTTGCTGGCAGTAAGTATATCATTTATCACCTACTACATTCTGTTCAACCTTGAAGATAAACTGAAAAGTATGGGTGTTCCATTCCATGATGATGTGCTGGCTTTGGCTATCAATTTTATGTTGTCTGGTATCGTGATCGCTTTTATGATGTTTCAGTTTTTAAAACTGAATCAGTTCGCTGAAAATAAATACATTACACTGAATAATGAGTTAAAAGATAAAAATCGGGAGAAAAGCATTTTACTAAAGGAAATTCATCACCGTGTTAAAAATAACCTTCAGGTAGTTACCAGTTTACTAAGACTTCAGTCGAAGGATATTGATGATAAAAAGTACAGATCAATGTACAAGGACTCTATTAACAGGGTAATGGCTATGTCAATGATTCATGAAAAAATATACCAAACTAACGACTTAGCAAATATCAATCTGGAAAATTATATCAAATCCCTGGTTCATGATCTTATCCGATCCTATTCGATAGATACTGAAATTACACTCAATATAAATTCAAATATCAAAACTTTAAGCCCCAGGTCTTTGGTTCCTGTTGCTCTGATTTTTAACGAATTAATTTCAAATTCTTTCAAACATGGCTTTGTAAACAGAGACTCAGGAACTATTACCATAGAAATTAATAATAAATATCCTAAAGTTAAAATGACCTATTCTGATGATGGACAATGGATAGAATCTGCAAAGGAAAGTTCATTGGGCCTGGAATTGATCAATTCGTTAACCGAACAACTCACCGGATCATTTGTCCGCAGCACAGAAAATGGAACTCATTATACTTTCCACTTCGCCCATGATGACTAGCATTCATCTATATTTAAGCTAAAATCATTGTTAGTTCGAGTAGATATCAAAATGAGTTTTGAGATCATGTCGAGAACTAATGATTTATGTTAATGGTCAAAATAAGTAATCAAATCGGGGCGCTTTATACTTCTCGGCTCCGCTCGAAGTACAAAATAATCCATTAAAAAATAGTTACCTTTTCAATCTCATTACATCATAAAGAAATGAAGTAACTATGAACAATGAAAAAATTTCAGAATGGTTCGATACCGGACAGCAGGAAAAAGCGTTTGCAAAGCTCTATGCTTCATATCCAAAGGTTGAAAAATATATTCTGAAAAATTCCGGCTCAAAAGAGGAAGCTCTTGATGTTTTCCAGGAAGCATTAATTATTCTATATAAAAAACATCAGACTGATAAAAACTTGCCTTATGAAGGTTTTTTGGTTAAAACAAGTCAGTTTTTATGGAAAAATGAACTGCGGAAAAAGAAAGTCAGACAGGGAGACGATTCAAAACTGGATCGCTTAGAAGATGAAAGTGAATTGGAGCATCTGCTGGAAAAGGAAAAAAAATTTCAACAGATAGAAAAAATTTTAGTGCAAGTCAGTAAAAAATGTCAGGAGATTTTTAGCCTCTTCTACTTCAAATCATTAAGCATGACCGAAGTGGCCAAAAGAATTGGTTTTAAATCAGTTCAGTCGGCCAAGGTACAAAAATACAAATGCATGGAGCATGCCCGTAACCTGGCTTTGAGCTTTAATAGAAACCCAAAATCCTGATGTCATGAGAAAAGAATTAATTGAAATAGAAAAAATTGAATCTTATCTGATGCAAAACATGGCAGATACGGATCGAAATGCTTTTGAACTGGAAATTCAATCGAATACACAATTAAAAGCGAAAGTTAATGCACAACAAACAGTGATGATGGCCATTGAACAATTATCACTGAAGCAAAGCGTCAAAAAAGCCTATAAAACTTATCGTTTAAAGGTAAAGTTGATCCGGTTTTTTATTATTACAACAATACTGGCATTGACCGGTGCACTGGCCTTTGGTTTATACTATATTAATAACCCGGAGTATGAAGGCAATTCTGAATATAATACCACCACATTTCCAATCAATGACAGTCTTTCAGGATCACCTAACCAGTTTCTGCAGCAAGAGATATTTACCATCAATACCTTACAAGATACCATTATTGAAAATCATGATGGTGTAATAGTTTATATTCCGGAAAAGGCATTTGATACGGATGAAACTGAAGTACAATTGATGGTTCAGTCGGCAATTCAACCAGAGGACATCATGCTTTCAGGCCTAAGCACAACAACCAATGGAAAGTTACTCGAAACCGGTGGTATGTTTTATTTGGATGCCTCTGTAGGGGGAAAATCAGTCAAACTCAATAAGCCCATTAATGTCAATGTGCCAACAAACAATAAAATAGCTGATATGGCATTATACCAGGGTGAAAAAACTGAAACCGGAGAGATCAATTGGGTTGAACCGAAACCACTTCGTAAAGATTTGCAACCTGTTGACATTTTAAGTCTTGATTTTTATCCTCCGGACTATGAGGATACCATGAATTGCCTGTCCTATTTTGAAAAGAACTTTATTGACAGTGTTTATTATTCTTTTGCTTTTGAAGAATCCAGAAACGATACTATAGGAATATTATATGAGCAGGAACTAGAATTAACCTCTGATGAGCCTGTAACTCAAAACAATCTTTCTCTTGAATTACCACCTGATTCTCTATACCTACCTGGAAATGTAAATGATGTAATAAATTGGTCTATTAATAAGGAATATTTAGGGAATAATATATATGAAATAACTATGGTTGCTGACCAAATTGGTGGATGGCACATCTATTCACAAAATCAACCTCTAGGAGGAGTAAGCGCTCCAACAACATTTAATTTTCATGTGAACTCCAATTATAAACGCATTGGTTTGGTTAAGGAATTTGGAACAGAACTTCACAATGGCAAGTTCCCAGAAAGAGTTTTTCCCGGCAACAAAGCAATTTTTAAACAGAAGATTCAAGTTAACGGATCTTTCGATTTGATTATCGATTATTCCTTTACGGCATGCTTGGAAGCCTGTTTCCCACCAGCCTCTGGTCAATTTACTATTCACTTAGATGCGTTGGAAATCGACGATACGATAGCATTTTCTTTACCAGGCATCAACCCGGCCAGTATCAAAACCATTTGGTCAACTGATTTTAATAATACTATTCTGGCCACCAAGGCCTTTGAAGAGCGTATGCCATGGATTCATCAATCCTGTAACCAATCTGTATTGGAATTCTATATCAATAACCTTGATAAAGATTTATCCACTATTGATTCATTGGTTATCCCTTTGGTGAGCGGAGAGGTCAAATCAAAATTCATTGAGTTTGTAAAAAGGGGTGATGGTGGTGTAAATATGAATTCTACAGCTGCCAAACGGTTAAGTAATTACTTTAAAAGAAAGCAAAAGTTATTGGCTAAAGCATTGCAGCAAACTCAAAGTGAGTTTTGGGCTGAGCAGAGTAAAAAGAGTGATGAGTTTCGTAAAAATGAAACGGAAAGTATGAGCCGTTCCTTAAAAAATTCAGCCGAGGTTTTTCAAAAGGAGTTTAATAAAAACCTGTGCAAAGTTTACGAAGAGGTTAATTATCCGCGGGATTGTAATGATGTCCCTGTTCCATCACCCTCTACCACCTATTACCAGGCAGAGGTTACCAATCTGGGATGGTGTAATATCGACCGGCAGGTTTATGCAGCTACAGCCTCAAGGCAATCAGCAACCATAAATTACAACGGCAAAACCTCATCATTAACTTATCATGAATGGGCTGGTATCGTTGAAAATCACGAAGACTATAATCGGATTTATGTATACAATATTCCTGAGGAATTCAATAGCTATGTTAAGTTGAGTGGATCAAAAGGGCGTTATGATTACTCACTTAATGCGGACATGAAATACCAAACTATTGTTTTAGGCTGGACCGAGACGGACCTTTTCTATGCTCAAAAATCCTCAGAAACGGGAGAACAGGTATTTAGCCTGAAAGCCATTTCGGAAGATGAATTCAAAAACAAGATTCAATCCCGGCTAAAATCCATCAATAATATGGAAGCCGAACTGGACTTCATTCACCAAAGCCAAATTGACCAGAAAAGAATTAATGCAAATAATGAACGTATAGCTTTACGTACCAGAGTCCAACCAGTTATTTTCCCATGTTATCAGTTTAATGATGAAATAGATTTGAGTTCAAATACAACCATTCAAAAAATTGTATCAATTGGCGTTCCCAGCACTGATTTACCAAGTTTTAATACCGAACCTGAACAAATAAGTAACAGTATTAAGGATGATAAACAAGAATAGTGATTTGAAGAGTCTCGATAGGACAGTAGAGCATAAGTGTTAAATCTGTATTCCAAGCTAGTCCTCGACTCCGCTCGGACTGCTTTAAGGGGAAAATAATTTTTGTACTTCGAGCGATCCCGATAGCTATCGGGACGAGAAGTAAACCAATAGTAGCTTCCTAATTGAAAAAAGATGTCAGTTCGAGTGTCCCGAAGACATTCGGGATGTATCGAGAACATCTTTTTTCAACTCACTATTTTATATTGTTAGACTCTACAGAAATTACATAAGCTTTATCGTCTATTCCATCAATAATTGCTTTAATCTGATCCAGTTTTCTATTATTTTTTGCTACAATAATCATCTTCTCGTTAGAGTCCTGATGAATCATTTCTACAATATTTTTTCCTAAGTTTAAATCTGATGATACCGCTTTACGGATCGACTCGTTTCGCTCGGAAAATACCAAAAGCGTCTTATTTCCGGAAGCTCTTTTCATCAAATAATCAATCGTCTTGCTAATTGAAAAAATAGCAATGATACAATAGGCTGCCAGGGTAAAATCGCTGAAAACAATAACTCCTATCAGCACAATGGCGCCATCAACGATTAAAATCAGCTGACTAAACGGCATCTTAATCTTTTTTCCGATAATTCTGACAAAAATATCGTTCCCTCCCGTTGTAGCATTAGCCCTCATCACAATAGCAATGGCCAAAGCAATCATTATACCTCCAAAAATTGAGGACACCAATATATCATCAACAATTACTTTTCCTTTGGTTGAATACGTAATCATATCAATAAAGAATGATACGGTTACCATTGAAAAGGCCGTTTTAATCCCGGTTCTGATGCCCAGAATTTTAATCCCCCAAATCAAAAGGGGAATATTAATGGCAAGTGCAATCATACCAACGGGTAGTCTGGTCAGTTGGTTAATCACAATACTCAGGCCGAAAACACCTCCCGGCACAATATTATGCGGTACAATAAACAGGCTATAACCGACCGCTAAAATTGCAGATCCAAATAAAACTAACCCATAATCTTTCAGGTCGTATTTGGTGAGGACTCTCTTTTTCATACTAATCTTCAATTCAAAAAAAATCCCTTTGATTTTTCAACCAAAGGGAGGTGTTACTTTATATTTATTTTCACTCATTCACTTTGGTGTGTAGTCAGGTTCTTATACATAATACTCTTAAAGTTCATATTCATTCTCCTGGTTATTTTAATACCTCTAAATTTCATATCGTTCAAAAAAAAAAGCGTTCGACTTAAAAAGTGAACGCTTTCGGTTTTATTTTTTCAGCATATCACTTTTTAGGTGTTTCTTCTAAAACACTTAATCATCATAATATTTTGCTGTCTGTTTTTCATTTGCGGCGTCAAATATATTAATTAATGTTTGCCTTGACCTAATTTTACAAATATATTTTTTGGTTCGGTAAAAAAATGTAAAGCTTCAAATCCTCCCTCACGTCCAACACCAGATGCTTTAACACCTCCAAATGGTGTTCTGAGATCTCTTACCAGCCAAGAATTAATCCATACAATTCCGGCATGAATTTCATCAGCTACCCTGTGAGCCCGAGTCAGGTTTTCTGTCCAGACGGTGGATGATAATCCATATTTTGTAGAGTTCGCCATCATAAGTACTTCCTCTTCGGTATCAAATGGTGTAATAGTCACCACCGGTCCGAATATCTCTTCCTGATTCGTTCTGCAATCGTATGACAGACCTTCAATAACAGTTGGTCTTAAGTAAAACCCTTCCGCATATTCTCCTTCCAGATGCACTTGCTCTCCACCAGTTAAAACTGTACCTCCTTCTTCTTTCGCCAAATCAATATATGACAATACTTTTTCCATATGTACTTTTGAAACTACTGCCCCCAGTTTGGCTTTTGGATCGGTTGGATATGAAACTACTGTTTTATCTACTTTGGCCACAAAAGCATCCCTGAATTTCTCATAAATCGGTCGTTCAACAAAAATCCTGGACCCACACAAACAAATTTGTCCCTGATTAGCAAAACTGGAACGCATAGTGGTAGATAAAGCCTCATCAAAATTGCAATCTGCAAAAATGATATTTGGGTTCTTACCCCCTAATTCCAATGATAATTTCTTAAACATTGGCGCTGCAATTCCGGCAATAGTTTCACCTGTTTTAGTGCCCCCGGTAAATGAAATGGCTGTGATATCCGGATGTCTTGTAATGGCATCTCCCACATTTTGCCCCAGCCCGTGAACAATATTCAACACACCTGGAGGCATTCCAGCTTCATGACAAACTTCTGCCAGTAAATACGCCGTCATTGGTGTAATCTCAGAGGGTTTAGCCACAACACAATTACCCGCTGCGAGTGCAGGTGCAATCTTCCAAGTAAATAAGTACAATGGTAAATTCCATGGTGAAATGCACCCAACCACACCAATTGGTTTTCTTAAAGTATAATTTACCCCTAGTCCCTCCATATAATGAGACTCAGAAGCATAGTGTAAAATAGCAGTTGCAAAGAATTTAAAATTGCTAATTGCTCTTGGAATATCAACAACTGTTGCCAACTTTACAGGTTTCCCATTATCCAGCGATTCCGCCGCGGCAAATTCATCTAATCTTGAGCTGATCAGTTCTGATACCTTCAGCATAATAGCTGAGCGTTCCTCTTTTGGTCTGTTTGACCAATCCGGAAATGCTTCCTTTGCTGCAGCTGTTGCTAAGGCAATATCTTTATGGTCCGAATCAGGTATTTGTGAATAGACAATTCCCCTGCTGGGGTCAACATTATCCAAATACTTCCCTGATTCCGGTTCAACAAAAGAACCATTAATGTAATTCTTAATATATTTCATCTGTAAATAATTTCCTTTCAAAGGTCAGATGGAATTATTCATTTTCACCTACCTTCATTTGTATTCATGAACTCATTCTTCGTTTCCCAAAATTTTATTTGTGCCTGGAGTTCCATTTAAAATTAATGTCCTCTAAAATTTATGATCATTTCATCTGTAAGATTCTGTTCTTTCAAATTAAAGTGGTAAAATTAATCAATATATTCCTTTTTCCTTTGCATCTCATTTAGAATGTTGGTTTGCCTTTGGTAATCACCTTTTGATTTACAATTTAGATTAAACCTTTTAATGCATTAATTCAACCACTAATCAAAAATTTATTCTTTTGTCCGTTTAATTTTTCGTAACTTATGCGTACTGGATTTTGCTTAATTTAAATCCCCGAATATGATACAGGTCGGCTTCATTCAATATGAAGTCGACTTTTTTAATGGTTTCATTAAGGAATGTTTAAATAAAAACGATCATGTGCATTATAATTCCTAAATTTGCACCAATACTTTTTTAAATTAAAACAAAAATGGAAAATGTTTTAGAAGCAGGTATGATTGGTCCCTGGCAAATAGGGTTAATTATAGTGATTGTTTTATTATTGTTTGGTGGAAAAAAATTGCCTGAATTAATGAAGGGAATGGGTAAAGGTATTAAAGGGTTTAAAGATGAGATGAACGGAGAAGACGATACCAAAAAAAGCACCAACAATAAAATAGAAGAATAATTTCTCTTAATACCGCATGTACACTTCTTTTGACCTTATTAAATCTGCCATTGAATCCGGCACTAAAGTTGAAGATATTGTAAAATATTTTTTGGACCGGATAGAATCAAAAAAACACCTGAATGCATTTCTTGAAGTATTTACCGAATCTGCATTGGAGCAGGCTAAAAAGGTAGATCAGAAAATTCAGGATGGTACTGCAGGAAAACTGGCTGGAATGGTCATTGGTCTTAAGGACAATCTGGCTTATAAAAACCACAAGGTTTCGGCTGCATCAAAAATTTTAGAGGGATTTGAATCAATTTATACCGCAACAGCAGTAGAACGTCTCATTAATGAAGATGCGATCATAATTGGTCGTTTAAATTGTGATGAATTTGCAATGGGTAGCTCAAATGAGAACTCGGCTTACAATCCTGTTTTAAATCCGGTTAACGAAGCCTTTGTTCCAGGTGGATCATCTGGAGGGTCGGCCAGTGCAGTAGCTGCAGGCCTGTGTACAGCAAGTTTAGGTAGTGATACAGGAGGTTCTATCCGACAACCCGCCTCGTTTACTGGTGTTGTTGGGTTTAAACCTACTTATGGTGTAATTTCAAGACATGGTCTTTTGGCTTACGCCTCATCATTTGATCAAATCGGACCATTTACAAATACTGTTAAAGATGCCGCTTTACTGACAGAAGTAATGGCTGGTGTAGATGATTACGACAGTACAGTGACACAAGAGCAAATTGAATCAATTCCGGTAAAACACTTACAGGGTAAAACACTAAAAATCGGATATATTCAGGATTGTTTGGAGTCTAAGGGACTTGATTCTGAAGTAAAAGCAAAGTTGGAATCCGTTGTACAAAAACTGAAAGAAGAGGGACATCAGGTCGATCCGGTTAGTTTCCCTTATCTTGACCAAATGGTGCCTACTTATTATGTATTAACCACTGCCGAAGCTTCATCAAATCTGGCAAGATACACCGGTGTACATTATGGTAAATTAGCAGATGATGTAAAAGGTGTTGAAGAAACGTATAAAAAATCAAGAAGCGAAGGCTTTGGTGAAGAGGTAAAGCGAAGAATCATGTTGGGTACTTTTGTTTTATCACATGGTTATTATGACGCTTACTATACAAAGGGGCAGAAAGTACGCCGTGTAATTCAGGATAAAACACATGAATTACTGGCTGATTATGACGTGCTGTTATCGCCAACCACTCCTTCAACCGCATTTGAAATAGGTGGTGTAAAAGATGCCATTCAAATGTATGTACAGGATATATTTACTGTTCAGGCCAACCTGTCCGGAAATCCTGCTATTTCATTACCATTAGGCAGCCACTCTAATGGCTTACCGTTTGGTATTCAATTACTCGGCAAGCACTTTCAGGAAAGTGAATTATTGTCCATCTCTGATTATATGATGGAAAGTCTTAACTAAATAGCTGTTACAGATCCCTGTTTCCTGCGTTATTAATTTTATAATAAACCTTACCTTTGAGAAAACCTCAATTAGATAACTCTGTTTGATTTGTTTACATATCGCCTTAAAAGTAAATTATTGCTTGCATTGTTGATTTCAACCTATGGGTTTGCACAGGACAGCCTGCGACAAAATATTTTTGTTGATTCTTTCCAGACTGAACAGTTTCTGGCAACAGTTGAGCAATCTCTTTTCCAATACTATAAAGATACCTGGGGTAAAAAAGAAGCATACGCCATTCTGGATGAACTGGGAAATCAAAGTCAAAAAGTAGTTAGTTTTCCCGACTCAATTTACCGAAACCGCTTACAATATATCTCTGATATCAGTCCGTTCAATGCAAAACCAAATGCTATTTTGATAAAAACGGTAAAGTATTTTGTGCATAAAAGGGCCAGGTATACATCCGTAATGATTGGCCGTTCAAAATTATACTTCCCCATGTTTGAGGAATACCTTTCCAAACACAATTTGCCACTGGAGTTAAAATATCTTCCCATTATTGAAAGTGCACTACAACCTCAGGGAAAATCATGGGCAGGAGCTTCAGGATTGTGGCAAATCATGTACAGAACCGGTCGAATGCTCGATTTGTATTCAGACTCATATGTTGATGACCGCTTACATCCTGAAAAATCAACTGATGCGGCTTGTCGATACCTAAAATATTTATATGACCTTTATGGAGAATGGGATTTAGCACTGGCGGCTTATAACTGTGGTCCTGGAAATGTCAACAAAGCCATCAGAAGGTCTGGCGGTAAAACCAATTACTGGGCTATCCGTTCATACCTGCCTAAAGAAACACAGATGTATGTACCTAATTTTTATGCCATGATGTATATGATGAATTTTTATCAAACTCATCATATTGTACCAAAAGAGGCCAAGGTTTACCTGCACGAAACAGATACCGTTTGCTTAAAATCATCTGTTCGTATTTCACATCTTGATTCTATTTTAGGATTAGAAGAAGATCAATTCAGATTGTTAAATCCACAGTATAAAACCGATATTATACCCAATACTCTCGAAAGCCAATGTATTGTATTACCGGTTAATCTTTTGCAATCCTTTTTTGATTTTGAAGACAGTTTATACAATTACCAATCTTATCTGGACTCAACCGGAAATAACTATGTTATTTTAAACAAAAGAAAAAGCCACTACGTAAAACCAGACGAAACTCTGGCATCCATTGGTCTTGAGTATGATGTTACCATGACTGAACTCAGGGAATGGAATGGTCTTAGAAATTCAAAAATTCTCCCTGGCCAAAAATTAATCATCCTTATTCCCGAAAAAAGACATCTGGACAATTATAAGCCTTCACCTGCTTCTGCAAAGAAAACAACACCTAAAAAGACAACAAGTCCAACAAAAAATATTACCTATTCGGGCTCGTATAAATACTACTCGCTTCAGTCTGGAGAAAGCCTTTGGACCGTAAGTAAAAAATTAGGCATATCTTTTGTGGCATTACAGGAATTAAATAGGGATTTAGACCCAAAAAAAATGAAAACCGGCCAAAAAATTCGGATCGGTAAAAAATAAAATTATATCCAAAATGAAAACATTACTCCTCACATCCACACTCTTTGTTTTTTTGATCTCATGCAGTAGTTCAGAAGGTGAGCAACCAACAACAGTTTCAACGTCAACAGAAGTCAAAAGCCAGGTGACAGGAACACTTCCTAAAGCAAATGGTATTCCGGGCAGAGTATTGATTTCGGTTGAAGATAATGTTTGGGACGGTGAGCTTGCCGAAATCTTTAAAACTCATTTTTCCAAAGAGGCAAAAGGACCTTTTATTGGTGCGGAACCTGTAATGGATTATTTACAACAAGACCCATCCCAAATCAACATGTTGGGGAAGAAAAACAGGAATTTTTTGAGAATTATTCTTGATAAAGAAAGTGTTTACAGTGAAACAGAAGTGATTGTAAAGAAAAATCATATCTCCAGAGGTCAGCTTTATATGGTAGTAAAAGATTCTGATAAAGGTCGGTTATTAAGCTTCTTTAAAAATGAACTGCCAACTTATATTGAGTTATTCAACGATCAGGAAAATGAACGATTAATTCAAAAATATTCCAATAACAGAAATTTTGGTTTCGATAAAAGAGCCAAGGAACAATTTGGGATCAGCATAGGTATCCCTGTTGAAGCTAAGTTTAAAGCAGATTTGGATACTGTAATTTACGCATTGGATAAAAAGAGTAAGGAATTGGGAGATAATCCTAAAACGGGAGCTAAAGGCGGTGTTTACTGGGCTCAAAAAGGAATCATTATCTGGGAAAGCGACTATGTGGATGAAAGCAGCATGTCTCCGGTCAACTTATTAAAGGAACGTGACAGTACTTTAAAGTATGTGGTTAAAGGAACTGTTGTTAATTCATATATGGCCACTGAATATTATCCTACACGGAAACCTGTATTTACTCAATTAGAAGTTGATGGTGCCAATGCCATGCAAATTGAGGGACTATGGATTCATGGCGGTAACCCTTCGGCAAGCGGTGGTGGACCATTTATTCAATATTCGATTCAGCATCCTACCAGAAATACAATTGTCCATGCAACCACTTATGTTTATGCATTGAACTTTGCCAAGCGAGAGCTGTTCAGAGAGGTGCATGCTATGCTGAAAACCATTACGATAGCGGAATAACTTCTTTGGACTCCGTCACTTTTTTATTGCACCTTTCGTCTGATTATTGTAGTGCTTAATGCTACACTGATCTGAAGAAATGATAAAACCCTATTTTCTGCTTTGTTTTGCATTATGCCTGTTAAAATATTCATTTTCGCAATGTAATTTTACAGTTGATATTGATGTGTTTCACCCACAATGTTATGGTACCGCAACAGGCAATATCACTCTAATTATTGATGGTACTTCAGGTCCATGGATACCTACTATAACTGATGTAAACGGTGATATCAAGAATATTCCGGGACTTCCAAATCTAAACAATTACCTGGCTGGTTGGTACTACATTAGCGTCATTGATTCAAGCGGTTGCGAAGTTCTGGATTCAGTAGAATTAATTAATCCTCCCGAAATTGATATTAGTTCACAGGTGATCAGTCAAACCTGTGGTCATGAACCCTTAGGTGAAATTCATATTGATTCTATACATAATACTAATGGTTATGTGTATGTATACTGGAACCCTGACCCCAATGGTATTAACGGTTCCAACCAATTTGAAAATATTGGATTAATTGCCGGAACCTATGAAGTCCATATTATAGATAGTATTGGGTGTACTAAAGAATTTGATTTTACCATTTCTTCTCCAAGTAATATGTCGTTTACCGATTTAGGAAGCACCATACATTCAGCAGCTAATCCGGGAGAAGTATATTGTTCGGTGAGTGGTGGTGTAGGCACCTACACTTATACATGGACGAGTCTTACTGATCAAAGTACATCAAATGATAGTGTCTGGACCAATCTAATGCCGGGGGATTATTCAATTCAGGTTGAGGACTCCCTGGGGTGTATACTCTCAGATACCATATTTATTGGTTCGCTTAGCAATGAGCAATTTACATCCAACCCTGATATAAAAGTTTATCCAACGCTTGTTAATGATGGTCAGGTATCAGTAGTAAATAATTTGTCTCCCGAATCCGTTTTTATTTCTATATACAGCATTAATGGGAAGCTGGCGCACCATCAGCAACTCATTTTGGGCAGTCAAACCATCAATCTCGACCTGGCTGACGGACCATATTATTACCTGATAAATGATAATCAAAATACGGTTATAGCACGGGACAAACTAATTGTTACAGATTAATTATCCTTAAGGCTTTTGGAATTCAGGATTAGTGATAAAACTGGAATCGCTGAGGCATTCCAGAAATTTAACTAATTGTTGCTTTTCAAGTGGAGTTAACTGAACTCCCCCCAAATGTGCTTTTTTCATATCCGGATCAACTGTGGGAGAGTTTTTTACACCAATGCTATAATGGTTTACCACTTCTGCAATTGTTTTAAAACGACCATCATGCATATATGGAGCTGTAAATAGCAAATTCCTAAGTGTTGGTGTCTTAAATCTTCCATGATCTGCAGGGTTACCTGTAACAACAGCTAATCCGGGATCGTCCGACATCATATCCAACCCATTGTTGTGAAACTTATCATCTGTCCATAATGGATTTGTGCCATCACCATGACAATGAATGCAATCTCCTTTCTCCTCTATTCTATAAATATCAAAACCGGCAAGCATCATAGCCTCATCATCAAGTGAAAGACCTGTTGGTTCACCTCTGTTGTAGCGGTCAAAAGGAGAATCTCCCGATAATAATATACGTTCAAACTGGGCCAATGCCTTGGCAACTAAAGTCGAATCTATGGTAAAGGTATTGAAAGCACCATGAAAAAGAGAAGGGTAATCCGGGTGTTCCTGCAACGCTTTTACGGCATTTGGCCAGGTATTGTGCATTTCTATGGGATTTACAACAGGTCCAAAAGCCTGTTCTTCCAGTGAACCAGCTCTTCCATCCCAAAAGAACTGCTTTGACCAACCTAAATTAATTAATGGCATAGAGTTCCGATCGCCTTTAAGCCCATCAATCCCGGTACTGAAACGTGCAGTATCCGTAAACCCACTTTGTGGAGAATGACAATCAGCACAGGCCTGGGTATTATCAGCTGACAAAATAGGGTCATAAAATAACTTCCTCCCTAACTGAACACCTTCATCAGTCATTGGATTATCATTCGGGATTGGCATTCCCGGTAGATACTCAGTTAAAGCTTTCGGATAATCAATAAAATATGGTGTAGTTGTCCCTGCAATCTTATCCTTCCGACAGCCAGAAATAATAAAGGCGGTAAATAGTAGTGTGCAAGCTATTTTATTAAACTTCATATCCTTATTATCCAAATATTTTTGGTCATAAGACGTATAATTTTAACAAAAAGTGACTAGGGCTTCTGAAAATCAGGATTAGTGATAAAACTGGAATCCGTCAGGCATTCTAAAAATTTAACCAATTGTTGTTGTTGCACCGGTGTTAACTGGATACCCCCCGAACTGATTTTTTTCATTTGGGGATCAATGGTTGGTGAATTTTTCAATCCTGAACTGTAATGCTTCACTACCTCAGCTATTGTTTCAAAACGGCCGTCATGCATATAAGGCGGAGTAAATAACAAGTTCCTGACTGTTGGTGTCTTAAATTTTCCATTATCCGACGGATTGCCGGTTACTGCTCCAAGCCCTAAATCAACCGGTACTTCATCCAAACCATTATTATGAAATAAATTATCGGTCCATAGTGGATTGGTTGGATCTCCATGACAATGGAAACAATCCCCTACTTCTGTTCTGAAAATATCCAATCCGGCAATCATCATCAGCTCATCATCAAAACTCAAACCGGTTGGCTCATTTCTCAGGTATTTGTCAACTGGTGAATTACCAGATAATAATGTCCTTTCAAATTGAGACAAAGCTTTGGAAACCAATACTGAATCTATAGTAAAAGTATTAAACGCTGAATTAAAAAGGGGCGGATAATCAGGATGTGCCTGTAATGCCTTTACTGCATCAGGCCAAGTATTATGCATTTCAATTGGATTAACTACCGGTCCGAAAGCCTGTTCCTCAAGCGAACCGGCTCTTCCATCCCAGAAAAACTCTTCTGCCCAGCCAATATTAACCAACGGCATTGAGTTACGATCACCTTTAATACCATCTATCCCAACACTAAAACGGGCTGTATCTGAAAACCCGGCTTGCGGAGAATGACAGTCGGCACAAGCTTGAGTATTGTCAGCTGATAAAATAGGGTCATAAAAAAGTTTTCGCCCTAATTGAACCCCTTCTTTAGTCATTGGATTGTCATCCGGAATTGGCATATTGGGCAAATTATCAGCCAATACTTCCGGGTAGTCAATTATGTAAGGTGTAATCACACCTTCAACATTATCCTTTCGACAAGTCGTTAATGATATAAATAAGAGAATCGATACGAGTAGTAGTTTCGAATTCCGCATATTACAAATTTACGAAAAATTAAATTATTAAAAATATGAGTTATCTTTGCAATTAAATGGAAAATAAGGTAAATTTTACTGATTTAGGTCATATCGATTATAAGGAGTCCTGGGACTTTCAGGAACAGCTTTTTAAATCGTCTGTTGACTTAAAAATTGCTAAACGAAAGGGGGAAACGGATCTTATTCCTGAACATCATTTATTGTTTTGTGAGCACCCCCATGTTTACACACTTGGAAAAAGTGGTTCAGAACAAAATTTACTGATTGGTGAAGCGCTTCTTAAACAAAAAGGCGCCAAATATTATAAAATTAACCGGGGAGGAGATATTACCTATCACGGTCCGGGACAACTCGTAGCCTACCCAATATTAGATCTCGACCAAATCTTTACAGATATCCATAAGTACATGCGTTTTCTTGAGGAGGCGGTCATACTGACGCTCCAGGAATTTGGGGTTAAATCCGGGCGGGTTGAAGGATTAACCGGGGTATGGGTCGATCATGGCACACCAAAGGAAAGGAAAATATGCGCCATGGGTGTTAAAAGTTCAAGATGGGTAACCATGCACGGTTTAGCATTAAATATTGACCCTGATCTTTCTTATTTCAACAATATTGTACCTTGTGGAATTACCGATAAACCTGTCACTTCACTGGCTAAAGAAATCAACCGACCAATTACCGTTGAAGAGGTCAAACCAATCCTGAAAGAGAATCTGGCAGCAGTTTTTGATTTCTCCTATCAATAACTTATAAATACAAACAGGCCTTTTAAAATCGCTATGAATTGCTTATATTTAAGCATATGAAGGTGATCAAAAAGATATTTAAAACTGTTTTTATTTCTATTTTACTCATTCTCCTCATTGCTAATCTGTCTATCATATTAACAGGCCGTTTTTATATATATAAAGGATTGAGTGCAACTTATTTCAGAGGAGTGATGCGTCCTACCATTTACGATTTGGATGTATTTGAAAATCGAAAAATTGAAATGGGTGAAGGACAGCCCTGGCAGTTTAATGACAAGTTTAATAATATTGCCCTTTCTCAAAAACAAATGCAATATCTCGAAGATCTGAACCCGGCCTCCTTTCTGGTAGCCTGGGGAGATACCGTTATTTACGAACAATATTGGGATCAGCATGACGAAAAGAGAATTGGTAACTCTTTTTCAATGTCTAAATCAGTGGTTTCACTATTAATTGGATGTGCCATTGAAGATGGCTATATCAAAAGTATTGATGACCCTGTGGTTAACTATCTGGAGGAGTTTTCAGGTGAGAAATCAAAAATTACAATACGACATTTACTGACTATGAGTTCAGGGCTTTCCTGGTCGGAGAACTATTGGCACCCTTTCTGTGATGTAGCCGAGCTGTATTACGATACGGATGCACGTGACCTGGTTTTAAACAGAAGAACCATTGAAAATGAGCCTGGCGTCACTTTCGATTATAAAAGTGGTGACACACAAACACTAATGTATATTTTAGAAGCAGCCACCAAAAAACATGTTTCGAATTACGCTTCAGAAAAAATCTGGAAAAAAATCGGGGCAGAAAGTGATGCCATGTGGAGCCTTGTTGATGGTCAGGATTCGGAAGAAAAAGCCTCTTGCTGCATATATGCCACTACCCGGGATTTTGCCAAATTAGGTAAACTGATCAACCAAAATGGTAGCTGGAGAGGTGAGCAACTGGTTGATAAATCATATATCAGGGATTTTAAATCTCTTGCTCCCCTTAAAAAAGTGTCCGGACAACCAAATCTGCTCTATGGTTATCAATATTGGATTTATACCGGATTGCCTTATGAAGTTACCTATTTCAGGGGAATGGCAGGGCAATATATTATATCAATACCTGAATACGATCTTGTGATTGTTAGAACCGGAAACGGAACATTGGCTAACTGGAAAAATACGGAAGAAAAAAGAGATGATGCCCTTGTAGGCCATAGAGAAGAATTACCTGCCTATGTTACTATTGGAATGGCAATTTATGCACAGGCCAAAAGCAAATAATTTACTATTTTTGCAGCCTAAATTGTATTTATGCGAAAAGATATTCCAATCACTGAAGTCAAAAATGTTGGTATCGCTGTTATTGAGGAGTTGAACGAAGAAAAAACAGACTCCGTTTATAATGTTTATTTAATTAACCTTCAGGATAAAATATTGAAAAATGTTTTAGTCAGCTCGCGTGGATACGGACAAAATAAATCTACCGGCGAATCGGTTAAAACTTCGGTACTAAGGCATTCATTGGGTGACGTTGCTCCTAAGTCCTTTATTAAAATAGAACCGATTATTAAAGAGGTATTCGGACTGAATAACGAGTATTGGTTAAGCTACTACGAAGGCACTCATATTTTGGATAAGAAATATATTTTTTTAGCAGAAACTATTCAGGATAAAAACTTTATCGAAGTACCAATTATCAATAAATCAGGTGTTTTTATTAAATAACCCGGACTCTTTTTTATCCGTTGAATTAGTTCGTGCCTTAAAACTTTAGGAAAACAATATTCCTCCTTTTATTCGTCGATTATTACCGTTTAATCAAAAAGGTATAGATACATTAGTTAATTTTTTATAGCTTTAACGTGAATAATGATTTAAGAAAATTGTTTATTCCAGAGACATCCCGGCTCAGCCGTGACACTCGAATTGACATAATTTTTATTAGCATTATTCATGTTATTTTAGGTTGCAAACCTTTAATTATAACCCAAAATATAATTGTATACAATGGACTCTGTTAATCTGATGAATTACTTCAAAGATAGAATAGCAAACGTCATACTCATGCGAAACGAAGTCGGCGCTACCTGTGCTGAGCGACGTAGAAGCATGGCAATTTAAAACGAAAATATTAAACGAATGAAGCATTTTTACGCATTGTTTTTCATATTCATTTCATTTACAGTGTCCGCACAATATTATAACGGACAGGCTCCTCCTGTAACAATTGAAGAACGTGCAGCGGGTTGTGCGGCCCCAAATGCCTCCACATTCCTGGAGTTGAATAATGTTAAAGCATTAATCCACACAGCAGGAAATTTATGGCAAATTACCGGTCAGAACTTTTGTCATTATGAAGTTCCTAAGGGATCTGGTATAATGTCTTTATTTACCTCATCATTATGGTTAGGAGGAGTTGATGTAAATGGTCAGCTAAAATTAGCCGCCTTAAGGTACAGAAATGGACAGGATTACTGGACAGGACCATTGACTACAGCAGGTGAAGCTGAAATTGATCCGGAAACATGCCTTAAATATGATCAGCATTTTAAAATTACAAAAGAAGAAGTTGTCATATTTGATGCCTGGTATAACGCCGGAATTAATGACGCACTTAACGGTACTACTAATCAAAAAGATAACTTCCCGGATTATACAATTCCCAAATCCATTTTGGAATGGCCGGCTCATGGTGATCCCACATTAGGTCAACCCGAATATATTGCACCATTTTATGATCGTAATAATGATGGTTTCTATAATCCTGAAGGGGATGGAGACTACCCATACTATGACCTGAACAGGGAAATTGATTGCCGAAATAGTCGTATTGTACCACTTTTTGGAGATGAAACATTGTGGTGGATCATGAACGATAAGGGAAATATCCATACAGAAACAAATGGTGAACCATTGGGAATGGAAATCAGGGCACAGGCTTTTGCCTTTGCCACGAATAATGAAATTAACAACATGACATTTTACAATTATGAGTTAATCAACCGTTCCACACAAACACTTTACGAAACCTATTTTGGCGTGTTGGTTGATGTGGCATTAGGAGGACCAAATGATGATTATGTAGGATGTGATGTTTCAAGAGGATTAGGTTATGCTTACAATGGTGATAATTATGATGGCCCTGAAATGGGATTTGACGGTTATGGTGAACAACCACCAGCCGTTGGTGTTGATTTTTTTGAAGGACCATATCAGGATAACGACAATATAGATAACCCTTTAACGGATGATATTCAGGCCGCTTTTTCTCAAAATGGAATTCCGTATTCGGGACTTGGAATAGGTTATGGTGACAGTATCATTGACAATGAAAGGTTTGGGATGCGACGATTCCTTTACTATAACAATACAGGAGGAGGGGCTAATTCTGCACAAACAGACCCTTTAATTGCCATTGATTATTACTCTTACCTGAGGGGATTCTGGAAAGATGGTACCCGATTTGTTTACGGTGGTAATGGTCACCCATCCGACCCTGAATCTAATTCAAATGTTTTTGCTGATTTCATGTTCCCGGGCGATTCTGACCCTCTGGGTTGGGGAACATCTGGAGCCATTCAACCATCCTGGACTGAAGAATCATCTAATAATGTGCCTTATGACAGAAGGTTTGCTCAATCTGCCGGACCATTTATTCTCCGACCGGGAGCAGTTAACAATATTACAATGGGGGTTGTTTGGGCACAAGCTACCTCAGGAGGCCCTTTTGAGTCGGTTAAAAAACTATTTGCAGCAGATGATAAAGCGCAAGCTTTGTTTGACAATTGTTTTAATGTTCTGGAAGGGCCAAATGCGCCGGATTTAGAAATCCAGGAACTTGAAAATGCTCTGATCATTACTTTACATAATCCGAATGGATCAAATAATGAAAATGAAAGTTATGAAGAGTTAGACCCTGAAATTGTCAGCCCTGATGCAAACGTTACTGAAGTTGATAAATACTATCGTTTCCAGGGCTATCAGGTATACCAGGTTAAATCCAAAGATGTTTCTTCCAATGATTTACATGATATGTCTAAAGCACGATTAGTATTTCAATGCGACATAGAAGATGGTGTTTCCAAATTAACAAACTACGAATTTGATGCAGAAATTGGAGGAACTGTATCTACAGTTGAAGTAATTGGAGAAGACGAAGGAATCAAACATTCTTTTATGGTAACTGAAGACCTCTTTGCGGTTGGAGACCGAACACTGGTTAATTTCAAAAAATACTATTACATGGCCATTGCCTATGGTTATAATAACTATAAAACCTACACTTTTGATGATCCGGGATCAATTGACGGACAAAAGAAGCCTTATTTAGCCAGCCGAAAAGCCGCTTTTGGAGAGATACGACCATATCTTGGTATTCCGCATAATCCTTCAGTAGAAGGGTTTGGAACTACATTTGGAACGCATTACGGATGGTCTCCAAAAATTAAGCAGATTGAGGGCATTGGAAATGGAGGAAGAGTATTACACCTGACTGACGAATGTATTGCGGATATATTGGAAAACAATACAGTTGATCAACCAGAATATGATTATGGTGCCGGACCAATTGATGTTAAAGTTATTGACCCGTTAAATCTGCAACCTGGCAATTATGAAATTATTTTTGAAAAAGCCATTGATGAAAAAATAGGTGGGTTGGTGGATTCATGTGAATGGATCATCACGAGGTCTCATAATGGTGTAACTGATACTGTCACATCCAATTTCGCTATTGGTATGTCAAATGAGCAATTGATCCCTGAATGGGGTATTTCAGTAAATATTAAACAATCAGAGTATATAAAGGGTTCTGAGACTGCCTCTCCTGCAGCATATTTTACCCATCCATTAATGGCTAGTATGTCATTTGCCGATTCATCTAAAGTATGGCTGGATGGTGTCAGGGATTCAGACCAAAACTTCCCTACAAACTGGATCAGAGTAGGTACAAATGTACCACCTGAAGATGGTGACCCAACTTGTGATCCGAGCCTGTGGATTAATAACCCCTGTTTTTATTATGATAAAGAATCAGAACGGGATCCTGGTCAGGAATGGGAATCTTTACTATCTGGTACAATTACCAGTTATAAATACGTGGGCCATGAAACATTTGGAATGCCAATTGGTAGTCCGGGAGATAGTCCCGGGTCACCTGGCAATGAAGGCTATTATACATCAGTTGAAAGCGGAATAACGTCCTATAGGATGCAAAACATGCATGATGTGGATATTGTATTGACAAATGATAAAACAAAATGGACTAAATGTGTGGTCATTGAGATAAATGACAATGAAAACCAAACTGTAGGGGGGTCTGATGTTCTTGAAATCAGAAATCAGACTTCATTAGACAAAGATGGTAATCCAATAGAAGGAGAACTTGGTATGAGCTGGTTCCCGGGTTATGCCATCAATGTTAATACCGGGCAAAGACTAAACCTTGCATTTGCAGAAAACTCCTGGCTGACTGGTGATAATGGTGATGATATGTTGTGGAATCCTACCTCAACCATGTTAAGTCCAATCGGTAATCCTATTTTTGGAGGAATGCATTATGTCTATGTATTCAACACAGTGAATGATATGCCTGCGTATGACGAAGGGGCTTATATCTACGAAAACCTTGATAAACAAACTAACACAGGACATAAAAATGTATTTGGATCCTGTACATGGGTTTGGGAACCAATGTTGGTTCCATTTCATGAGCTAATGGAAACTGACGTAACCATTAAGGCCAGAGTTAATAAACCTTATACACACAGGCCGGATACTAAATCATCCAATAATGGACGTCCGAGATACCAATTTACCATTAACGAAAATGAGATGGTCAGAACAGGAGAAACACCTGTGTTGACTTCATTGTTGGATATTATTCAGGTTGTGCCTAACCCGTATTATGGCTACTCTGAATATGAAGAATCAAGGCTGGATAATAAAGTAAAACTGACTAATCTACCTGACAATTGTACCATTACAATATACAATATGGCCGGACAGTTGGTAAAAGTCATTAATAAAAGTAATAGTATTACCTCTCTGAATTGGGATATGACCAATATGAAAGGTGTTCCTATTTCCAGTGGCGTTTATATCATTCATATTGAAGTTCCGGATGTTGGTGAAAAGATATTAAAATGGTTCTGCACCATGCGTGTTCAGGATTTTGAAAATTTGTAATTTAGATAATAGAGCATAGATTTTTAGATAATAGATTCGTGGATACCCCTGATATATTTTGTGGGATACTACCGTTTATAATTCCTGATTTCTTATTGTTTACCAAAAAATGATGTCAGGTTAAGTGTTCCGGTCCAAACCGGAATGTATCGAAACCAAATCATTTTTTAGTTACCGGTTTTTCCCCACAATAATGGAAAATTCAAACAACAATAAACTATCAACCGATTTAGTTAATAGTCATTAGCCAATAGTTATTAGTTTTTTGTATGTCCTGATATTAGTAGACAGGTTAAACACTTATCAGAGCATAACAACAAGTAACTGATAAACTGAATAGTTACTAGGTTAATTGTTTCTCGTTCATTGTTATAGCATTTTAATAGAAGACTGTTTTACAAGGCCATACCAATATTAGGAATCGAAAATTCGAAATCGGAAATCTCTACAACCATCAACGAACAACAGATAAACTGGAAAGCATACAATAATTTTGTCAAAAAAGAAGTTAATTTACATCCGTCTGTGTATTTTAGCATCTGAATGTCTGAACAAACATCAAAAGCACCTTTATTAAGCATAGTTTTACCCTGCTATAACCCAATAGCGGGCTGGCAAAAAACTGTGGTTGAAAGCATAGGCAATATCGAACAGGCATTAAACGGCAAAGTTGAATTAATCATTGTTAATGACGGCTCAACCAAACATGTTGGTGAAACTGAAATTGCTTTTATCAAAACACACCTCCCGCAGACCAAAATCATTAATTATAACCAAAACAAAGGTAAAGGTTATGCCCTGAGACAAGGTGTTGACGCTGTCTCTCATTACCCCATTATTTACACTGATATTGATTTTCCTTATACATTACCAAGCCTTATTGACATTTCCAAAAAATTAACCACAGGTCATGATGTTGTTTTGGGTAAAAGAAATAATGACTATTATAAAAACACACCTTTTGGCCGTAAAGTCATTTCCAAATTATTAAGGGGTGTGCTCAAAACATTTCTAAGATTACCCACTGATGATACTCAGTGTGGTATCAAAGGATTTAATAAAAATGGCGCTGACTTATTTAAAACCACTCAGATTGACAGGTTTCTTTTTGACCTCGAATTTGTAAAATTAGTCAGTAAAAGAAAATTAGATTGTGTTACAGTTGACGTTACCCTAAAGCCAGGAATTGTATTTAGTAAGGTTAATATTAAAATACTATTGAAAGAGTCTATCAACTTTATTAAAGTACTATTCAGAAAATGAATTAGCTTTCATCCAGTAATTATTGTAAATAATGTATTCTTCGTCCTTCAGTTTTTCTGTTTTAAACAAGGCGTTATCTCCTACCTTTCGGATCAATAATTCATCCACAATAAGCCATTGCTTACTATCATTCCACGACAGGAATAATTTTGTATTCTCAACCGTATCGGTAATCTCAAATTCCATTTCAACATAGGCCCAATCACCTACAATTAAGTTTGTTTCCCTGATTGAATTCTGAGCAACCCATTTGGCACTATCACCAACAAACTCCTGTTCAATAACCGCCAATTGGTTGGCCCGGTCAATTCTCATATTATACCAGAAACTGCAAATATACTGGCCGGTTTCGAGCCCTTTAATTTCTGGTTTTATCATGAAAATACCTTCTTTACGTGCGGCAAGAGCTCCGGACCCTGCCATGCTGTTTACTTCCTCTAATTCATCAAAAGAATCATATAAATAGTTCACCTCACTGGTGTTGGAGTACCAACCGTCATTCAATAATATTGTTGCTTTTTCCTTCCTTTTAACCAGGTCATTAAAATACTCTGGTGTATTCCATTGGTCTAAAGAAAAGTTATAAATGGTGTAAGTATCGTTTTCAAATATCTCATCAAAAACCCAAATCATTCTTAACTCATTAAAGTTTAATGCATCTTTATTTTTAATGAGCATTATTTTTTTGTCTGAACCAATACGATCTGTCAACTCCTTATCAATAAATTCAGGTGAAAACAGATTCTGATATAAAACCGACTCTGCCACTGAAGTTCTTGAAGTAATGGTGTTTAAAAGCGGTGTTTGTGTATGGAAACTTAATTTCATGGCATCTGCATTACCCTCTTCTGACCCCAGTATAAAGGTATTTTCACTTGACAGATGAACAAAAGGCAAAAATATAATGGCATCATATCCTTTATCCTTCGACCATTCAATGACTGCTTTGAGATCATCTGATAAATTTTCTACTTTAAACGGGTTTTTGGTCTCACTGATAGATGTTGAAACTCCGGTATGTACAGAATAAAACTCTGATATTAAAATCAGCATCCCCGAATAAAATAACAGGTCCCACCGATTACCTTCAGCAAATCTTGAAATTAACCATAAAAGAATTAAAAATACAGCTGTAGAGATCAGGCCAACATACCAGGGGTAGCCCATAAATACAATCAGTAAAAAAATACCATAGAGAATCAATTCCCAACCAAACTTACTCTTTTTTGATTTCGATTTGACATAAACTAATATGGCTATTGATGCAATAGTAGCCACATAGAAATATACCCAGGCAAACCGACCAAGTACCCTGAACTGCTTTAATGGTCCTAAAGCTTCCACAACCGGCCGCATAAAGTCGTATTTAAGGGGAAAGCAAAACGAAAATAATAATACCAGGTGAGCAGCCAGATATACTTTTCCAAGTGGTGTACTAAATATCCCTTTTAGCGATAGGTCCTTCCGTTTTACAATATAATAGATCAATGAGAAAATCAGTATTACAATGGTTGTTAGTCCAATATAACTCCATGATTCCCACCCCGACATTCTAAAGTTCAATTTGTGCTTCAACCAGTTCATTGGGCCATGGTGTGAAACCACCAGTGAATTCCACTTGGCATAATACTCGTAAAAACCAGCCGGTGTTTTCATCCGGTCAACATGATGATCGGTTATACCAACAATAAATTGAAATATCCCTATCGATATCAGGATTGGTAAAACAATTTTAACACCATAGAATAGCCAATCTTTTCTCTTAAAAACAAAGAAAACCAAAGCATAGACCAAACCAAATATGGCGAGTATAAGGCCCAGATACGGATGTGTAAAAAAGAAACCGAATAACAATACAAATATCAGTCCCGACCAAATTACTTTTCTTGTTGTTTCAACCTTGATTAAAAACCACCACATCAAAGGAATAGCAAATACATAAGACAAAGATAAATGACCCGTTAACCTAAAAACCTGTGGAGATAGAAAGCAGAATATAATGCTCGAAATAATTGCCCATCTATCATTTACTTTATAATACTTTAAGATTTTATGGATAAAAACAGCACTGACAGGATAGGAAATCAACATTAAAAAATTCAGAATACCGATTCCATAATTTGTTAGGCCCAGTTTTCCAATCAAAAAAGATAATAATGGATGCGCATCCGTATATACAATGTGTTCATAAAACGGATAGTTCATCCCAGTAAAATTCCAGAAATTGGTGTCGTATTTTGCATGAAATAAATAGGTGTAATAGTTCTTTAAACCATCACCTTTTCCCGAAAAAACAACAGAATTTAAATTAGCAATGACATCACCATAAAAGTAAAACAGTACTAAAAACGCGACTAAAAAAACAAGAAAGGTTTGGTTCTTTTGTTGTTTTATCATTTGCTTAATTTATATAAATAAATTTGATTGGTATCCGCCAGGTAAGTCATATTAATTCCTTCAAGCGATACTGAATCTCTTTTTAAAGGCAAACTCTCATTGACCACCATATATTGTGCACCCATATCCATCAGTTCACTGACTTGCATCCGTTCGTAAAAAGTTTGAAACCCAGACCAACCCTTCCGGTTTAATAAACTCAAAGCATAACTTGGTGACTTATCAGACCAGGCTATAATCAAGTCATTTTCGCTGATCCCATTCCTTTCCAAAAATGGTGATAAGTCAATATAGTTTCTGAATTGGTCCGTCGCATTAACCAAGTGTGACTTTAACCTACCCTGCCGGATTTCCCAGGAATAGGATACAGAAAAATAAAGCAATGCAATAGCTAAACCTCCAATAAAATAACTGATTTTTGGTCTTTTAAATTCAGACAAAAGCCATAGAGAAATTAGTACAATCAATGGGACAATAAAAAGGACAGGAAAAATATAATAGTCATGGTCTTTTAGCATCCCATAAAATAAAATGATAAATGAAACACAGCCCAATAGGGAAAACACCAGATAAGCAAGTGCTTTTCGGTTCTTTTTTACAAGAAAGGCCAAGCTAAAAGCCAACAAAACAATAATGGTCCACAGTCCTGTTGGGTGGAAATAATCCGGCCACCATTTATCATTAATTTTAGCATTGGTTTGCTCTAAAATATTTGGTTTTATTGACCAGTAAGGTCGTGAAGCTGCCAAAAAATAATCACTGTTAACTTTGCTGTTGTACCAGCCCGCATAGTAAAACCAAAGTGGAATCAGAACAAAAGGAATGACCAGAAACCAATATTTTAATATATCTTCTCGTTTTAACAGTTTTCTACCCAAAAACACAATAAAAAAGGCAATGTATGGGATTAAATAAAAAGGCTTCATCAGGCCGGAAACACTAATCAAAATAAGCGCTGCTACTAAAGCTACAGACTTGCCTTTATCAAAATATCTGATCAAAAAGTATAACCCCATAAATGAAAAACTCATTGCAATGGGGTCGGGAAGATATTCAATACAATACACCGTAAAAACAGGTGACAGGAATAATGATAACGGAACAATTAGACTCAGTAAGTGATTTTTTGTATAGTGTAATGCTATTTTGAACAGGGAGAACATCCCAAGACATAAAACAATCAGCCAATTAATTTTTAATATGACATCATGATTTCCAAAAATCTTTAATTGGATGGCAATGAAATAATAAAATAACGGAAATTCGGCAACAGCTTTTCCCCCCGACTCCATCTGATTGAAATAAATACTATGATCAAAAAAATTAAGGCCGTTGTGATAATAGTTTAAAATCTGCGAATAGGTATCCAGCTTACGCCAATAATGATAACCCGGAATCATATCATCCAGTCCACGATTCAGGTGGAGGTGAACAATAAACAACCAGAACACCCCTAAGAACAGTACCCACTCAACCCATTTGTTTTTGTTGATATAATTGTAAATTTTATCCATTAAAAACAGTTGGATTTTGCATTAACTGAATTCTAAACCGATCAGCATCCATTTCAGCGTTAATACCAATTGGTAAGGTAAATTTATTAACCGTATGTCCAAAACTAGCGCCACCAAAAACCGGTTTATTTAGCCCTTTAAAATGTTGGTTAAATACCTCATCCAAACTAAAAGACCTTTCCGGCTCCTCAGGTTCGCATTTGCGAAATGACCCTAAAACAATCCCGTTTATTTTTTCGTATACCCCCGCCAGTTTCAATTGCCACAATAAACGATCAACCCGATATGGCTCTTCTCCTGTCTCTTCAAGAAATAAAATTTTATTAGTCCAATCCGGTTCATACTCACTCCCTATCATTGAAGTTAAAACGGTAAGGTTACCACCTATAAGCTCACCTTTTGAACTTCCGCCAGACAGGGTAAATAATTGATCATGCTCATTTTCAGGGTTTTTTAGAGCCACCTTTTTCCCTTTGATCAATATTTCATAAACATTTTGAGTGGAAAATGATTGCCATGACGAATACCCCATTGGCCCGTGATAGGTAACCAATCCCGTTTTTTTATTAATAGCTAAAAGCAATGAGGTAATGTCACTGTACCCCATAATCACCTTTGGGTTAGCACTAATCTGGTTGTAATCCAACAAATCCAATATCCGGTTGCAACCCCAACCTCCTCTCATAGTAAATATTGCCTTTACGGCTTTATCTGCAAAAAAAGTATTGATTTCTTTTGCCCTGGATTCGTCTGATCCGGCCAAATAGCCATTTTGTGCATAAAGTGACTTTCCTTTAATGAGCTTAAACCCTTTTTGAGTTAATCTCGATTCAAATGAATCAATATATTTTGTGCTAAATACAGCTCCTGCCGGAGCACTTAATGCAATAGTATCTCCTAATTGTAAAGATACAGGTACCCGACTGTTAACCTGCTTCTCCAAAAAAGAAGTTCCGGCTAAAACTGAACCTACGGATGCCATCCCGGTTTTGATAATGAATTGTCGTCTGCGCAAACTATTGATTTAACTCTTTCCAAAAATAGATAATTATATTGTATTGTTTACCTGTTAATAGTTCATCAGTTAATAGTTTGTAGTTTTTCACGCATTAATAAAAAGATAACAAATCATTTTGTCTATTGGATCGCAACAGAAATACCAGTTACTGGTTAATAATTTCCAATTTTTTATGAAAAAAATAATCTCAGGTTGAGTGTTCCGGTCTGAACAGGAATGTATCAAAACCAAGTCATTTATGGCAATTTGTTGGTTGCTTTTGATTGTAATTAACAGTTGAAAAATCAGAAATTAAACAACAATAAACAATCAACTATGAACAATAAAACTGTGTTATACTAAATTGAAACGACCAGGCTCACCGCATTTCCCCCAAAACCAACGGCGTTGACCAAAATATTTTTCAGCTTCTGAGGAGGGTTAGCATTCTTGTAAAATGGTGATTCTATTAATTTTTGATTCTTCAACATTAAAACGGCCATTTCAATATTAAAGGCTCCGGAGGACCCCAGAGCATGACCGATTTTCCATTTATTGGATGTTAGTGCCGGGTGTTGGTTTCCAAACACCGCTTTAATCGCATTAAGCTCAGACTGGTCACCTTTAATCGTTCCCGGAGCATGCATAACGATACCGTCTATCTCATCCGAATTCATTCCGTTAAGTGCCATTTTCATAGACTTCTGAAAGCAATCCGCATTAGTACTAATAGAGGCATTGTGATGAACCGGCTCAGTAGCATAGCCATAACCGGTTATTTTTGCCACGCCCTCTCCTCCATTGTCCTTTTCAATGCAAAATACAGCAGCACCTTCGCCCAAAACCATTGTGTTTTTTTTCTTCTTAAAATCCAACGAACGACATGGAAAATCACCCGCTTCATTACTGTAGATTTTTAAAGCCTGCATCTGAGCAACTGTGAAACTTGTATTTGCCGCCTCGCTACCTCCGACTATAAAACGGTCAGCCATACCGGCATTCAGCCAGGCAATGCCATTTAAAAAAGCATGTAAAGCTGTAGAACAAGTGATTGAATGACTAATAGTCGGACCATCTATTTGTAGATCATGGGCCAACCATGACGAAATATTACCTAAAGTGGTGGTGGGTGAAGCCAGGGTTTCAACCTTTTGACCAGTGATAAACCCATTATGGTATTTTTCAAATAAAGCTGTTGCCCCGCGGGAAGATCCCATATTGATTCCTATCTGATGGCTCTTATCCCACTGACTCTGTCTATAGGCAAGTCTTGAGACAAATAAAGCGTACAATACTGTTTTATCAACACTCCTGTACTTATTATTTTCTCCGGAAATGGCTTCGATTTGCTCAACCGACTGTTGTGACAAATCAGAAGAAAGAACATCTTTTTTTGTAATGAAGCTCTTCGGATCAAGATAACTTTGCCAAACCTCTGATTGGTCATGCCCAAGGGCAGAAATTGATGCAAAACTTCGTATGATAACCGGCTTCTGGAGCATATTAATTTTTGAGTGGCAAAGATAGTGGTTTTAGAAAGAACCAAATCCAAGAAAATGGTAATAAACTGAACCTGATTAATAATGGCTGTCAGAAGCCTACGGCAAAAATTTCTAATAAATTGACTGATAGATTAGTACTCGCTGGAATCAGGTTTTTAGTACATAATGGTATAAAGATTGATTAATGATATGCAATTCAAAAAACACCGCTATGCGTTTTTTAATTTTAGTATGGTTAATAATCGCCCCGAAGCTGTATGCGCATGAAATTGATACCAACTACCTGTATCATGCTCATCAAGTCATTGATAATAATGATATTGTTATGAATCAGGACTTTCAGCAAATCATTAAATTCGAAAAAAATGAGCTGATAATAACCCTGTTTGAGCGTTATCCACCTTCACCATGGATGCTGATGGAAAGTGCCCGAAAATACAATGAAGGCAAGCTCATCAGGTTTAAAATTGAAAAAACGAATCAGGAAAACCGGTATCAGTTAAAAGGCAGTAGGGAAAACATCATTTTAACAGTTAAAAAAGATAGCACCTTCGAGTTAAAATACGCACATTGGACGGTAATTTGTCAACCTTTTACTCATCTTAAATTCACCTTACCTAAACAATCCTTAATTCAAAAAAAATTACTGGAGCATTCATTTACATTAAAAAACAAAACACTACAACATAATGAAAATGGTCTTTTTTCGGTTTATCTGGAAGATATTGATTACTCCATTTCAAATTATGGCATCTATTCGGTTGTAGAACATGAAGGTTTAATATTCCTGACCTACACCGAACCCAATTTCGTAATGTCCGGTTTTCCTCCACCCATTTTATTAACACGGGTAGAGGATAGGAGAATTGAAGGTATCCAACTTAATTTCAGATCTGATCCGGAGTCGATTACCTTCTTTGTTAAGGAAGACTAAATGGAGTAATCTGATTTTATTACTGCTTTTAAACCTTCAGCATAAGATGTTGGTTTAAAATTAAATGCTTGTTCAAATTTATCACTTTTGAACACATAATCTTTTTCATACTGATACGTCATTTCTACAATTTCTTTCATTACAGGCATAAATAAACCGGTTACCCTTAATAGAAACTTTGAAATGACCTGAACTCTTGGTTTAACTTTAAAGAATACTGCGACATTATTAATCCAGTCTCTGCCGGTTAATGGTTCCGAAGATGTAGGCAAGTGCCAAACCTGATTGTACGATTCATCCAAATTACCTAACATTGCAGTGGCAACAGCCGCATCTGGTGTATAAGTAAAACCGTGTTTATAATCTGCCGAACCAATCCAATTTGCTTTTTTTCCTGCTTTTAATGGTTTTATCACCATTTCATTCAGCATACTGGTTTCCTTAATTCCCGGTCCGTAGAAATCTGCTGAACGCGCAATTAATGCTTTTAATTTACCTGAATTAACTGCATCCATAATCAACTTAACCACTTCAGCTCTGACTTTCCCTTTTTCACTACTGGGATTGATTGGTGTTTCTTCATCCATATCAGAAATAAACCTTGGATCGTACATGTAAATATTATCGAAAAAAACCAATTTACTGTTATTTGATATACAAGCTTCAATCACATATTTAATAAACTTTGGCCAATTGCTTTGCCATATTTTTGTTTTGTATTCAAAACCAATGGTTACATAAACTACTTCCGAACCTTCAACCGCTTTAAACACATCTTCCTTATTTAAAAGGTCAGCAGATATTAACTCATCTGTCGGGTTAACTTTTTTCGGATTTCTACTCACCAACCGGATTGAATTGGTGTAAGATGTTAATACTTTGGCTAATTCAACGCCTATCGCTCCTCCTGATCCTAAAATTGTTTGCATAATAATTAGATTAATAATTTATTGATACCACAAAATTAGGGCAGGTCTATATACCCTGTCTTGACATATATCAAGAAATCACTTTTCTTCGAATTCGGCTGAGCGTTTCGGGCTTAATGCCCAAGAAACTTGAAATATGATTCATTTGAGCTACCTTAATAATATCAGGATAAGCTTCCAGAAACCATAAATATTTGTCTTTCCCATCCAGTTTAAGCATCTGAGCGATTCTAAAATCTTTCTGAATACAAACCTGTTCAATAATTTCCCTGGCAGCGACATTAATCTCCAGACTATTCTTATAAAGGGTCATCAGTGTATCGTACCCGATCAGATATATTGTAGCATCAGTGATTGCCACAATATTATCTAATGCCTGTTTACGGGCATAAAAACCATAATAGGATGTACAATAAGTGTTTGGACCATGAAAGTTAGTAGTGATGTCGTTTCCATTATAATCGATTTGAAAAGTTCTTAGATAACCCTCAGCTATATAACCCAGCGTATCTACTTTTTCACCTTCACGTACAAGATATTCTCCCTTTTTTAAATGCCTTATGGTTATGTTTTTAACCATTTCCTCAGGAAAAGGGATACTTAAATTATGTTGTATATCCATTGATTCCATTGAATATTAATCTGAACAATGACAAGATACTTAATTCAATGATTTAGGGCAATTTTATTTTGTCTTATGTTTTGAAATTTTTTGTCCTGATTCCAGACCCACCACTACCTTTTGTACTTCTCGGCTCCGCTCGAAGTACAAAAAATTTAATTACTGCGACCAATAATGTATTTTCGTCGGTCAGTTTTCTTATCTAATTTCAATAATTTTTTCCCGTTCCATATGTAGTATTCTTTGATGACTAAGCGTTCAAGACCTTCACCTTCTTCGTCTTCATCTCCGGCCAAACTACTGACCTTGATAACTTGTCCTGAAACACCTTCCATATCATTTGGAAATACAAGGTAGGAACCCTCACTATATTCTCCATCCGGTGTGCCTATCAAATCAGCTACTTTATGCAACTTACCCTTCGACCAAAAAACAACGATCTCACCGGTAGAACATCCACAACCACCGCGACACGGCACTCTTAATGTGATAATATCATCCACATTACTAAGTCCGCCGGCTCCAATATTACTCACCTCAGCAAAGTCCCAGGCAAATGATTTCACTATAATTTTTTCCTTTTCAACTCCACCTTTAACTGCCCTGATTTGATAATAAGCCCCTCCTCTACTGTTTTCATTTGAGTATGGTATATACTTCTCAAATCCACATAAAAAAACAACATCCCGGTCTTTTTTACTTCTAAAGGCCTGCTTTGCAATTAATCCTCCCCATATCCAACCGGTTTTATCATCTGTTTTTACACGATACCAATGACTGCTAATGCCTTGTTTTACCTCTATTATCTCACTTTGCTCATAAATTTTCAATCGGGTACCTATTGGTAATGTGTCTACCAGGCTCGAATGAATCGAGGGACCTTTTCTTAACGAGACGTTATGACCAAGTGTATAATTATAATCAGCCTCCTCCGGAAAAAGATAATCTTCAACTGTTGAAAAATGAACAGATACTGCATCCTGAGCAAACAAAGGAAACACATAAAAAAACGATACAATGACAATTAAAGTTTTCATATTCTTAATTTTTATACTGCTAATTTACTTTGTGGATTTTGCTCAAACACTACAAAAACAATAAACTCTTAAGTAGATTTATTATTCGCAAACATTCTGTAAAAATTAGCTGATTCGAAAAAAAAGATTTTTTCTTAACATTAAAAACAACCATTTAAAAACAATTATCGTTACTATTGCAACCAGAAAATAAAAAGAACATGAAAACAATCTGTGTCTATAATAGAAAATCGAAAGCGGAATCTCTGCTTTGCCGTAAATATTATTTGCATTGATTAGTATACAAGAATATATAAATGAAAATAAGAAAGCCCGGCAGAGATGTCGGGCTTTTTTGTTGCTGTCAACTTCCAGATTAATTAAAATTTAAACACCCCGAAAACAAATGAAAACAATTTTTAACAACTACTTAAACACCTTTAAAGGCCTGTCACCTGAAGTATGGTGGCTTTCTTTGGTAACATTGATTAACCGTGCCGGAACAATGGTTATTCCATTCCTTTCTTTGTACTTAACCGAAAGTCTGAATTTTGAGTTAAAAGATGTAGCATGGATTATGACATCTTTTGGTGCCGGTTCAGTCATTGGATCATGGTTGGGGGGGAAACTAACTGACAAATTTGGCTATTACAAGGTAATGGTGTACAGTATTCTTTTAACAGGACTGTTGTTTATTGCCGTACAGTTTGTTACCGACTTTAATTATTTTTGTCTGGCTATTTTCATTTTAATGATTGTGGCCGATACCTTTCGTCCGGCCATTTTTGTAGCTGTCAGTGCTTATAGTAAACCTGAAAATAAAACCAGATCAATTACACTAATCCGATTGGCTATTAACCTCGGTTTTTCTGCCGGTCCGGCTGTTGGTGGACTAATCATTTATTATCTTGATTATGGCGGGCTGTTTTGGGTGGACGGTATTACCTGTATTTTAGCTGGCTTTTTGCTGTTAAACCTTCTCAGCCCTAAAAAAACCAGAGTTATTCATGAGGAAAAGGTAGTTAATCCTAAATCCGCATACAGGGATGGTATGTACTGGATTTTTCTGGTTTCAATATTTATCTTCGGTGTAGTATTCCTGCAGTACTTTTCAACCATTCCTTTGTTTTATAAGGATGCACACCATTTAACTGAACGGGAAATTGGTTTGTTACTTGGTGCCAATGGTTTCATCATTTTTATATTTGAAATGCCATTAGTAAAATACCTCGAGGATAAGGCCTTTACAAAGTCAAGTTATATGATTATTGGTGCTATTCTGACCGGATTTAGCTTTCTGGTACTCAATCTGGCACCATGGGTAGGTGTTTTGCTGATAGGAATGCTGTTTATCACTGTTGGTGAAATGATTGCTTTTCCTTTTTCAAATGCCTTTGCAATGGATCGTGCCAAACGAGGTAATCAGGGAGAGTATATGGCTCTGTATACCATTGCCTTTTCCTTTTCGCATATATTTGGTCACAATATTGGCATGCAAATGATTGATAAGTTGGGCTATACCATGACCTGGTATATCATAACTGGCCTGTCAGTAATGAGTATATGCCTTTTATTGATTTTAAGAAAGCAGGAGCACAAACAACAATAGAAAAACCTACTGTCGATTGAGTATTTTTATAGTATGTCTGCAATACTCAATCGGCAGTGGTTTTGATAAGGGGTTATTGCTTTGCCTTTGTTTGTATTACTAATAATGTCTTGAATGAAAAGTTAAAAAATCCGTAAGGAATCCACCATAAAAGAGTCTGATTATTATTCGTGGTACCGATTAGGAAATTGGGAGAATTATGATGATAAAACTGGGTGTAATTTTATTACTGGGCTTGATTCTGGTTAGTGTGGGCTGTATGAACTTTAAAAAAAGTGATCGGGCCATTAATCGTGACCTTAAAAAAATCCCGATTCAATATTCGATTGAAAGCGCTAACTATTCGGGTCGGTCAATGCGTTACTTATCCATCAAAAATAAAAACCATTTGGCACCTGTACTGGTTTTTATTCATGGTGCTCCAGGCTCACTAACTTCTTTTTACAGCTATATTAAAGATTCTTCCTTAACCGATAAGTACAATATTGTGGTGGTAGACCGATTCGGTTATGGCGAGTCAGACTATGGAAAATATACCGATATCAATACCCAGGTGGATCACCTTGCCCGGTTTTTAAAAGACCTGAAAAAGGGCAGACCTTTATTTCTGATTGGACACAGTTATGGTGGACCTGTTGCGTTTTACACTGCTGCCAAATCAGGTAATTTGGTGAATGGTACCATTATGGTAGCTCCGGCCATTGACCCCAACAATGAAAAGTATTTTTGGTTTGGAAAATTAGGTTATTGGAAAGCCACCAGGTGGTTAACTTCAAAAGCACTTCGCGTATCGGCCAGTGAAAAATATAATCATGTTAACGATCTGTTGGAAATGGAACAATACTTAAACAAACTGGAATCTCCGGTTTTGCATATTCATGGCACAGTCGATAAAATTGTACCAGTAGTTAATACAAAATACACCTCAGAAAATGTAGATAAAAAGTGGTTGGAAATCTCAATATGGAAAGAATCCGGACACCTTATCCCATTTAAAGAACAACCCAGATTGGTTGAAGCAATAACAAATTTTATTGAAAGGAACCTGTAAATATGATCATGGACAGTCAATCAATCCGACAATTTTGTAAAAAAAGCAACTTATACCCGACTATCTAGTAAAACTGATAAATGAATAAGCTTACCGCCTGTTTAATCATCCTCTTTTTCTTTTCTCTCGCCTTTTTTTCTATTCAAAGTATTGAAAAACTTGAGTTTGGTTATAAGCTTGAAAATTTCTTTTCAGATAAAAATTCCGATTTTGAGTTTTATAAGTCCTATAAAACCAACTTTGGGAATGATAATAATTTTTTGATGGTGGCTTATGAACGGAAGGAAGGCGTTTTCGATATTGATTTCCTGAAAAAAATTGACACTGTTTCCGCTCAACTCAAAAAAATAGAAGCGGTTGAATATTTATTTTCCCCAACCAGCATTAAACGTAAGGTTAAGGTACCGTTGTTCGGTGTTTTAGATAAACCTTTAGTCGACCTCTCTTCACAAGAGTTTCTTAATGTTGACAAAAAAAATATATACGAGTCGCCGGGAATTTATTCCAGTTTGTTTTCAAAAGATACTTCATCATTAATATTGTACCTGGTAGTCAGTGAAAACCTGACAAAATCAGAAAGGAAACAACTATTGACTACCGTTAAAACCATTACAAATCAAAATAGTGATAATGGCAAGGTCAATATTCATTATGCAGGACAAATTAATACCCAATCATACTACATTAGTGCTTTAGAAGGAGAGGTGATTCTGTTTAGTGCATTAACCCTGCTGTTATTGATCCTGTTCCTTTACCTGACATATAAAAGCTTTTTTGTCGTTACCTCTACTATTATTATTTTGGTTTTATCTGTTTTACTCTCATTAGCACTTATCAATTTTAGCCTTGGGGAACTGGATTTTTTAATGACCATGTTACCAACATTATTATTTGTCATTGGCATTTCAAACACTATTCATTTCCTTGCTACTTTTAAAGAACTTTACCTTATTAATCAGGATAAAAGGGAAACCATAAAACTGACAATTAAAACAGCCGGAACTTCAACCTTCCTAAGCTCTCTGACCACCTCTGTTGGTTTTCTTGCATTGTATTTTTTGCCTATTAAACCGGTTCAGTATTTTGGATTATTCAGCGCAGCTGGAATAATGATAACCTGGTTAACCAATATCCTGCTATTACCATCATTTTTATACCTCGTAAACCGATATAACTTTGTCCAAAGGAAAGGGCTCAATTGGAATGGTTTTTTAGGCAGAATGATTAACCAGATACTCATAAGAAAAAGAATAATAGGCTATGCGACTATAGTTATTCTGTTTATGGGTGTTATTGGTGTATTCCGAATCCATACCAATTCAAATTTTCTTGATGACTTGAACGACCGAAGTACTTTGAAGGCCGACTTATCTTTTTTCGAAAAAAAATACAATGGTATACGCCCATTCGAACTATCCGTAATGACCAAAAATGATTCAAATAATTTTTTGGATTTAGATTATTTACAAAAAATCGAAGAAATCAGTTCATACCTCGGTTCAAATTACCAGGTTGGAATGTTGCAGTCGGTCAATACCATTATTAAAGAAATCAACATTTTTTTACATGCTGGAAATACCGCTTATAACCGAATTCCAAATGATGAATCTGAATTGAACGATATCCGAAAGGTGTTGACGAAATACCACTTAACCGAAAGGCTAAATTTTTTGGTTGACTCTGCCTTTACAACTTCTCGATTTACAGGAAAAATGGAAGATCTTGGCTCCGCTAAACTGAACAAAAAAAATATTGAATTACACAATTTTCTGGCAAACTACAACGATTCCTTTGACTTTAAACTAACCGGAGCCGCCCATTTGATGGATCAAACTAATAATAATGTGAGTTTACACCTGATCCAGGGTTTATTATTCAGCCTTATCCTTGTTACCCTGTTAATTGCAATAGCTTTAAAATCAATTAGGATAGCCTTGTTATCACTCATTCCCAATTTTATTCCTCTATTTCTGATTGCGGGGGTAATGGGATGGCTAAATATTGATCTGAAAATTGCCTCTGCCCTAATATTCACTATTATTTTTGGTATTGCCGTAGATGATACTATCCACTTTTTAATGCGATATAGGTTAGAATATAAAAAAAACAAAACTGTAGCATTAACCAACACTTATAAACAGAGTGGAAAAAAGCTCATTTTGACCAGCTTTATTTTGTGTTCAGGTTTTTTGGCTTTTACGCTGAGCGAGTTTAACAGTACTTTTTATGCCGGCTTTCTGGTTACAGCCGGATTAATCATTGCGCTTCTGTCTGATTTAGTGTATCTACCACTGCTTCTGAAGCTAACAGAAAAAAAATAAAACTATTTTGTAAGGTAGTCATAATCAAACCGACAAATAGTCCCCTGAATGTTCCCATAACCAGTAAAAAAACTTACATAAATTACTCTATGTATTATACAATGATACAAGCTAGTAAAAACAACCTGCTTGAAATTTCGCAGCTTCTCAATCGAATTGAGGGAGAACACCTTAGGGAAAAACTACCTGTTTTATCAGGCTCATCTATCGGTCAGCATATCAGACATATACTGGAATTTTATATCTGTCTTCTCGAAAGAGATTCTCGTCAATCGGTATGTTATGACAAACGGGAACGAAAATTACTATTGGAGGAGAGTATCCCTTTCATTCAGGAAAGCATTCAAAACATTATTTCAATGATTGATGATCTGTCAGGAGACCAAAAAGTGATGGTTGAAATGTCTTTTTCAGAGGACAAGGATCTATTTACAACGTTTGAATCCAGTTTATACAGGGAACTTGCATATTGTCTTGAGCACAATATTCATCACCTGACAATTATTAAAATAGGCCTTCTGAATCAAATTCCTGACTTTGAATTTTCACCAAATTTTGGTGTGGCTTATTCCACAATTCGAAATGAGAAAAAATGTGTACAGTAAGCTATATCCCATACCGGAATGGTTTTGTATTGACTTCAAACCGTGACGAAACCCCATTAAGAGCAAAAACGGCATTTCCTGAAAAATTAAATGCTTTAGGAGAAAATGTTCTTTTTCCAAAAGACCCTCAAGGTAACGGGTCATGGATCGCTTTTTCTGAAACCAGGCTAATCTGCCTTTTAAATGGTGCTAAGGAAAAGCACAAAAGACAACCTCCATATAGAAAAAGCAGAGGTTTGGTGGTTCTGGAAAGATTTCTGGAAGGTAAAATTGAAGACTTTTTTGAGAAAGTAGACCTACAGAATATTGAACCTTTTACAATTGTTTCTGTCGATAACCACAAAGAAGAAAAGCAAATTAAACTGGCAGAAATTATTTGGGATGGAAAGGAAAAGCAAATTAACTATAAAGACCAGTATCAAAGTCATATTTGGTCATCAGCTACCTTATATAACGCCGAACAACAAGTAAACAGAAAAATATGTTTTGAAGAAGCAAACCTTATTGCTCCTGAAACAGTACTTCAGTTTCATCAGCAAGGTGCACATTATTTAGGACCGGAAAACCAAATTAAAATGAAACGGGCTAATGTGGAAACCATTAGTACCACTCAGGTCACCTCCGATAATCATTTTTTAAGCATTAAATACATCAATTACGTTTCGGAAGAAACCACGAATCTAAAAATTAATAAACTATGAAAAAGAATATTTTTATTCTTGCCCTGATTTTCCAATTCTCTGCTTTAGCCGGTGGTGGCTGGACACAACCAAAAGGAGAAGGTTTTTTCATGTTATCCCAACGTATGATTGCGGGTTCTTACTATTACAATAGTGAGGGGGTTATTGTACAATCGCCATTTTTATCAGCGTTGACAACAAATATTTACGGCGAGTATGGCTTTACCGATAAGTTAACCGGAATTGTATATTCTCCTTTTATTACTGCCCTTTCAAGGGATGCGGGTACTGACTCATTAGGTAATGTTTTTACAGAAGATAATGCTTTAGGCTTTGGAGATATAGACCTGGCTTTAAAATATAAACTCTATAGCAAGAACATTCATATTTCTGCTTCGTTAACATTTGGACTGGCAACAGGTAATTTTAATGCCGGATCAACAAAAACCCTTCACTTAGGGGATGGTGAGTATAACCAAATGCTAATGGTACATGCCAGTAAGTCCTTTAAGAAAGGTATTTTTTCAACCCTATTTCTTGGCTTTAATAACCGGACCTCAGGATTTTCTGATGAAATTCACTACGGAGGCGAAATAGGATATTCAAAAAATAAATTTACCGGTATTATTAAAATATATGGTAGAAATTCTTTGTTCAATGAAACAAGAAAAGACAGTCCAATCCCTGGTATTTATTCTGATAACCTTGAGTATTTTTCAGTAAGTCCTCAGGTTTTATACACATTAAAAGGAAATATTGGTTTAATGGGAGAGGCCGGATTTGCTATGGGAAGTAGAAATATAATTGCTGCACCATCATTGACCCTGGGTGTTTGGTTTAACCTAAAGTGATAGATGAGATTTAAACAAAAAATAGAGCGGATTTTATTTTATGAATATTGGCCTGCCTTTATTTTTTATTTACCCTTTTTTCCGTTATGGTTGATATACAGTTTACGGCTATCCGACTGGTTGTATTTTACTAAGGTAAATCCCAAAATGCGTTTTGGTGGTTTTATGCAGTACTCCAAATATGATGTGATCAAATCAATTCCGGAACACTTCATTACTGAATCTTATTTTTTTAAAGATAAGCCTTCTGATTCCGATTTTTATAAGGAATTTTTAGACTTTCCACTTATTTTTAAGCCTGATATTGGTGAGCGGGGAAAAGGTGTTCACCTTTTTAAAACGGAGGAGGATTTTAAAGCTTTTATTCCTCAAATTCAATCCAGTTTTATTTTGCAAAAATACTGTGATTATCCAATTGAGTTAGGTATTCTATACCACAAATTCCCTAACGGGAAATCGGAAATTACCTCGATTGTAAAAAAGGAGTTTTTATATGTTATTGGGGATGGTCAATCTACCCTGGAAACCTTAGTTAACCAATCAATCAGAGCCCATAACCGAATCGATTATTTTGCTGAAAAATTCAACGATATCTGGCAACAACCTGTCGAAAAAAATGAATACATCCTGCTTGAGGAAATAGGCAATCATTGCCGGGGCACAAAATTTATTGACGCCTGTGAACTGATCACCCCTCAACTGGTTTCAGTATTTGATGAAATCAGTCATAATATTCCTGATTTTCATTATGGCCGATTCGATTTAAAAGTCAAATCAATTGAAGACTTATATGATGGAAAAAATATCCAAATATTTGAATTGAACGGTGTTAATTCTGAAGTCGCGCATATCTATGATCCGAAACATTCCATCTTTTATGCTTACCGTCAGGTTTACAAAGAATTGAAAACCGTTTTTACAATTTCAAAAGTGTTAAAAACAAATGGTGTCCAAAACCCTAATACTCATTATGAGTTTTTTAAAGCCCTGGTTAAACAACTACGGTCAGCATCCTGATCCACTTCAATAATTAATATCAGATACCTTTTTATCTGGTAATTATTATCCGTTTATAGTAACAGATTGCAAATAAACTGACTAAAAATTTGTACAGAACGGTCTGTTTGATTATGTTTGCACTATGAATTATAAGCACAACAAGGAAACAGTCGCACTGAAAGGCATGGATCTTTTTTGGACAAAAGGGTTTCATAATCTTGGGGTTGATGAGATATGTCGTGAAACCGGAATGACAAAAGGTGCTTTTTACAATGCGTTTAAAAGCAAAGAATTGTTTTTGCTCCATACACTCGAATCGTACGGAGACCTGATTGTTTCAAATTTGCAGAATCAACTATCAGCAGACAATTTAAGTCCTTTTGAACGATTAACAGCGCTTTATAATAATATGCTGGACGCTCAACTGGAAAACGGATTTAAGGGTTGTTTTGTCAATAATATGATGTCTGAACTGGGTGCCTTAAATACTAATGTCGGTGAATTATCAGCAAAACAATTTTCAAGATTTATTGATGTGATTGAGCCGGTTGTTAACAAAGCCCAGGAAGAAAGTGATTTTGATGATAAAATTAATGCCCGACAATTATCTGAAATTATTCATACTGCGTTTTTTGGTTTCCTGACCAGAGCCAAAAGCACCAATTCATCAACAAGTGATATGATGATTTTATTTCTACAAACATTAAATACTAAAAATTATGAAAGACGTAAATGAAATATGGGAAATTTACAGAAGTTGCTGGAGTGAGAATAACGCTGTTCGAAGGACTGGCAAATTAAAAGAAATCATGTCGGATGATTTTGAGTACCGTGATCCAAATATTGAGCTGAGAGGTTATCAGGAACTATCGGACTATATGGAACAATTCCAGAACGAATTTACAGGTGCTTCTTTTACTATTTCTGATTTTAACATTCATCATGACAGAATTTTGGCCAATTGGAATATGATTGATGCAGAAAAAAACGTTGTTGGTAATGGTGCGGATTTTGCCCTGTACGAAAGCGGAAAGCTCAAACAAATTACCGGTTTTTTTAAAGAAGGTTAACCACTATGGATTTTAAGTCAGAACTCATAGATTCATGGAATCGGAATCACAAAGTGACTCTTTTTTTGCTGGATAATATTGAAACCGAATGGTTACCATCTAAAATTATGAATAAAGGACGAAGCATTGGAGAGCAGTTCGTTCACATTAACAATACCCGTTCATTTTGGATTAATAAAGTTGGTGAAAAGGCGGATTTAAAAATTGAAATGAAACAGTCAAAGGATAGGGAACAGCTTAAGTTGGCACTTAACCAATCTGCTATTACAATGGGTGAAACATTAAACCAAATATTTGATACAGGAAAAATTAAGGGCTATAAACCACATTCAATTGCATTCTTTTCGCAGATGATTGCTCATGAAGCCCATCACCGCGGACAAATCATGACAATTGTTACAAGAAACGGATTTGAAATTAACAAATCCGTTAATTTCGGTTTATGGAATTGGAATAAGTAAAATCATTTATATAACCTTTAAAATATCAGTAAGTTTATCTAGTCATAAAACAAAATTCTGCTTTTGCGAATAATTTTTGTCCCTTAATCATTTCTAAAATAATTGATTAAATTAGCGAAAACACTTACTCGCTAAAAATGAAACGAATTCTTATAGTAACAGGTCTGTTGCTTTTAATATCCTGTGAAACAGGTTCCGACAAAAATCATTCTGATCAGATTTCAAATACCGAAACCTCACCTGTTGAAAAAAGTGGCGTTTTGGGAAATTATCAATTGATTGAACAAGAATTTTTTAATGACACCTTAGTTATAACTGATACTTCAATAGTTAGAATGGAATTTCCGGAGCGCGTTAAAACATTTCGTAAAAATGGCTTGGCAGAAGACCCTAATAATGGAAAATACATTCAGATACTAAATTACGAATCCGGAAAACAGGAATGGGAAATTTTCGGGACGTTAGAAGAAAATGCTATTTTCATTAATGGAAAAAGTGAAACCAGTGAATTAATAACGGGTGTCATTGAACTTGCTGAAAATCCAACTTCAAATTTTGCTCTCCAGGACAGGGCAATGTATAAGTTTTCAACCGACCCTACCAAGAGTGGTCTGTTAATAAAAAATGATGACCCCAGGTATTCTTCTCCTACAAGTAAAGGTATAACGGTAAAACGAATAGGTAAATTAAAAAAACTAGAAGAATAGAACTTGTATTGATTATAACTTTAATTACAAGAGGGTTTCATTCTGATAAAATAGGGAATGAATGCATTTGAAAACATAAAAGACTTTTATAAACCCATTCAGCCAACAGTCAGGCCGGCAAATGATAAAATTTCGTATCGGGAAATCAGACCTACAGAAGATAAAATTAAAGATTTTGTATACTGCATTTGGCAATTAAAAACGCCTAAACCATTAAATGAACCCTTTGTTTACCGAGTAGTTTCCGACGGTTGTATTGATATTTTTTTTGAGCATAACAGACTGGCTGAAAATTTTGTGATGGGGTTTTGCAGAAAATACACTGAGTTTGCAATAGGCAAAAGCTTTGCCTATATAGGCATCCGGTTTTTACCTGCAGCTTTTCCCCTCCTGTTTAATATCAGTGCAAAAGCATTAAGTAACGATACCCTTAATTTAAAAGACATTCTTCCTGAATTCTCTCATTGGATAGAAAGCAAAATATACAGTCAGCAATCATTTAAAGAAGTTGCAAATTTGATCAATTTAAAACTAAATGGAATTATTGAAGATAAAACATTTGTTTTCGACCAACGTTTTTTCAATTCATTAGAATTGATTTTTCAAAAACACGGGCATTTGGATACCGAAAAAGACCTGGATACGGGTTTGAGCCCAAGACAACTCCGAAGGGTTTTTAACTATTATATAGGCACCACACCTAAAGCTTTTTGTAATGTAGTACGTTTTCAATATATACTAAATGCAAAACCATCTGTTCAAAGTTTGAAAGACAATAAACTCTATTATGATGTTGGTTTTTTTGATCAGGCCCATTTCATCAAGCATTTTAAAACCTTTTACGGCATTACGCCTTCTGAGGCCTTTCGTTAGGTTTGTCCGATTTTTACAATCCTTTCATTTTCCCGGTATCTAAGTTTGTACCAATCAAAATTTTTTGAAAATGAAAACTATATGTATAATCGCTTTTTCATTGATCATAGGATCAGTAAAAGCACAAACACCAACTAAAATGAAATTAAATGCAGGAATTATCACAGAAAAAATGGAAGAAACCAAACGTTTTTACACTTCAGTACTGGACTTTGGAGTTACGTTTGAAAATGAATTCTATCTTTTAATGCATACACCCGACCGATCGTATGAAATCAGTTTTTTAATGCCGAATCACCCCAGTCAAAAAAATATCTTCCAACCAGCTTTTAGTGGACAAGGTGTTTACCTGACTATTGAGGTGGACAATGTAGATCAGATTTATGAAAAACTTAAAAGCAAAGGGGTAAAAATTGAAATCGAAATTCGGGATGAACCCTGGGGAGACCGACATTTTGCAATTGTTGATCCAAATGGAGTTGGAATTGATATTGTCACCTATTCAAAACCGGAAGAATAGAAAAACAAAAACAGACAAGTCTGTCTCTTTTTGTTTTTTTGTATTACCTTTGTACTGTGAAACATTCTGAAATCAGACAAAATATTATTGAAACAGCTTCTTATTTATTCTATAAGAATGGATATAACTTAACAGGAATCAATGAAATCATTTCAGAATCAGGAATTGCAAAGGCAACACTTTATAACCACTTTAAATCAAAAGAGGATATCTGTTTAGCCTATCTTCAATTTAAAAATACGGTCTTTCTAAAGGACATTAAGGCATTTAGTCAGTCAAAACCAAAAGGAAAATCTCAAATTCTTGCACTTTTCGACTTTCTGCAAAAATTTTTTAAGGATAAAGACTTTAATGGTTGTTGGTGTATTAAAACCGTATCAGAAATCCCAAAAGAAAATGAACGAATCCGGAATGAAATACAAACACAAAAAAAGCTCTTTATTCAATTAATCTCAGATTTAATTACCACTAATATCAAAAACCCCGATAAGAAAAACCTGGATTCTCTTTCCAGACAAATCTACTTACTGTATGAAGGTGCCGTAGCTGAAAGTCATCTGCATCAGGAAGACTGGCCTATCAAAGAGTCAAAACAATTATGTTCTAAAATCATTACTTAAAAAATTTGCAAACACATAGACAGACTTGTCTGTCTTTTTACTAATAACAAAAACAATGGAAAATTTCAAAAGAAAAGTAGCCTTTATTATAGGCGGTACAAGTGGAATTGGTAAAGCAACAGCTCTCCAATTATTAGAAAAGGGGTCAACAGTACATATTGTTGGCAGAAATATTGAAAAAGTAGTCGATCAAGACAATCTTTACAAGCACAAGACTGATATTACTAACCCTGATGAGCTACAAAGCCTAATTGACAAAATAGAATCATTTGATACTATTGATTACTTAATAAACGCATCCGGTATTTTTCATCCAAAATCGTTTTTGGACCATTCAATTGAAGATTATGATGCCTACTTAAACTTAAACAAAGGCTTTTTCTTCCTCACTCAGTCTATTGCTAAAAAGATGAAAGAACACGGTGGCGGCTCTATTGTAAATGTAGGTTCTATGTGGGCCAAACAAGCTGTAAAGGCAACACCTTCTTCAGCATATTCAATGCAAAAGGCTGGCTTACATGCACTCACTCAACACCTGGCAATGGAATTAGCAGATTTCAATATCAGGGTAAATGCCGTTTCACCAGCTGTGGTAAATACACCTGTTTACTATAGTGTTTTTGGAGGCAGGAAAGAAGCTGAAAAAGCACTTGAAGGATTCAATAATTTTCATCCTATTGGCAGAAATGGTATCCCTGAAGATATTGCCAATAGCATACTATTTTTACTGTCGGAACAAACATCATGGGTAACTGGTGCCATTTGGGATATTGATGGTGGAGTAATTGCAGGACGAAATTAAAATATTTGACAACGGTTTGACGGTTATTCTCAAACCGTTGTTTTAATATACGATATGGTAAGGTTATATTTTAATTACAGATATACCATTCTAAAAAACAGAAGAATAAACTGCGCACAATTACTGCGCAGTAGTGTTTCACCTTTGATCTGTAATTAAAAATCCGGCAAAGGCAGTTCCTATAATTTTTTGGAAAAATTACTTCCCGCCAGGTTTTTAGTTAAAAATAGTAGGTAAAAGGAGTTCCTAAATTTTCCAGAATATACTCCTCACTTATTTTAACGCAGAAAAATGAAAACACTAAAATTATTCAATGCTGTACTTGCAAAAGAATCGAAAGAAAAAGCTTACGTTTCAGAATCAGGTTTTATAATTGAGCCTGGCGCGCTATGGGCGAAAAAAAAGATTATTCAGTTTTATAAAACTCAAAAACTTGATGGTTTTGGATTGAATAAAACCTTTCATAAATCGTGGAAGACGATTCTTTCAAATTCCAGATCACAATTATTGATGGACCAAATCCAACATTATGTTTCTACTTACGGTAGTAATTTTCAGGATGTACTGTACATTCCGAATGAAGTGCTTGATACTCCTGATACAAAGCTTTCATTTAAAGTAGTTAAAGCCTGTTCTACTGAAGAGATAACAACCAAATGCCTTAATTTATTACAGTCAGGTATGGCCTTAAAGGAGGAAACAATTAACGATATATTATCTGTCCTGATAAATGAATTGTCCTACAATTTTACCGGAAATGAAAATATCAGAAATAAAGAGGCTATTGTTAAAATAGCTGATCGGTATGGTATTTTACCAAAAGATACTTTAGCTTTTTTTCGCTATATCATTTACAAGACAACCGGCAGCTCACTATTGATTAAAAATCAGGAAACCATTGATATTATTCAGGCATCAAAATACAACCCAAAAATACAGTTTGAGCAATTTGGATTAGAAAATCTGGCAGAAATATTCAATCGATTCAAACCTTTGTTTTTAGCGTTTAAACCTAAATGTGGAAAAACGATCAATAAAATTTCCAAATTATCAAAAACACATCATATACCACTAGCAGTAAATCCACTGAACTTTGTCACCAGCGTATTTCTATCTGATGAGGATAAACACTGGTTAGATAATGCTACACCATTTGCTTTGTTTAAAGCCTTGTCAGCTTGTCATACCAGAATGAGTGGTCAATATGCATTTGCATATCGTATAAGAAACGGTAAGTCATTTGTTAAAACAAAAAAGACATCCGGTGTTGTTTGGTCAAATTATGACTTCATATTTGACTATTTAAAAAATAGATTTGATTTATCCGGAAAATCCTTTTTTTTACCTGCAGATGTTGAATACGCCTTACCTACTTCTGAAAAAATGTTTGTCGGTAATATTCCAACAGGCACTAAATTCTATGGTAGATCTTTGGCTGTTGGTATCTATTGGGAAAACCAATGGGGAGCACATGACTTAGATTTATCCGGCCTGAATATTGGAGGAAAAGTAGGTTGGAACTCAGATTATAAACAAGGTAAAGGAGACTTGATGTACTCTGGCGATATCACTGATGCTCCTAACGGTGCTGTGGAGTATTTATACGCCAAAAAAGGGTTGACCGCGCCTACTTTAGTAAACAACAATGTATATAGCGGTTTAAACAACTGCCAATACAAAATAATTGTTGGTAAAGGTGATCAGGTAAATTATAACTACATGATGAATCCAAATAATTTGTTTATGGAAACCAAATGTAAATCCGTTCAAAATCAAACCATTCTTGGGATGCTTTTACCAGAAAAAGATATGCAATGCTTTGTTCTTCTAAACTTTGGTGCAGGACAAAGTAGGGTTTCAGGCAATTCTGAAGTATCTTTTATTGCTACTAAAGCATTATACCAGCAATGGAGTAATCCAATCAGTTTTAGGGAATTAATTCTAGAATTGGGAGCAGAAATTACAACTAATAAACAAAGGGCAGATTATGATTTTTCATTGGATTCATTACAAAAGGATAGCTTCATGACTATTTTTAATTGATAAACTATATTCAAAGGCATTAACAAATAATAAAAAATGAAAGCCAATACAAAGGTATTATATAAACACGTTGAATTTTTAACTGAAATCACTCCTTCCAGAAACTATCTGAATCTGAATTCACTTCAAAAGGTTGTTGACTATATAAAAACTGAATTTGAAAAAATAGGGGGGTCTCCTGTTGAACAAAAATGGATTGCTGAAAAAAATGAATACTCTAATATCATTGCATCTTACAACCCTACAAAAAAAAGGAGACTGATTGTTGGTGCACACTATGATGTCTGTGGAGACCAACCTGGTGCAGACGACAATGCAAGTGCTGTAGCAGGATTGTTAGAATCAGCCAGAATGGTGTTCGAAAATAAACCGGAATTGGATTACGGTATTGATTTCGTTGCTTATTGTTTGGAAGAGCCCCCATTTTTTGGAACAGAACTGATGGGGAGTTATGTTCACGCAAAATCATTAAATGACAATAATGTAAATGTAATGGGAATGATCTGTTATGAAATGATTGGCTATTTTTCTGATGAACCAAATTCTCAGGACTATCCTTCCCCTGAATTAGCAAAACTTTACCCAGATACAGCAAATTTTATAATTGTTGTTGGCGTTGAAAAATATCACGATTTTAATTTAAGGGTTCACCAATTAATGTCAAAAGATTCAGGTATTGATGTTCAGGTTATAAGCTTCCCTAATTTCAATGACTTAGCAGGTCTCTCAGATCAGAGAAATTATTGGCATTTTGGATATCAGGCCCTAATGATTAATGATACATCTTTTATTCGTAATCCTCATTATCATGAAAAATCGGATACGATTGAAACATTGGATTTCGCCAAAATGACTGAAGTGATAAACTCAAGTTATAATGCGATTACAAAATTGTAGATAAAATTACCTCAACCAAACAAATCAAACTTCAACTGAACACTTTGGCTTTTTTCTGCTTTTTCAACATTTAAGTTGGTAATGGATATGCCCAGTAATCTAACAGATTTTTTTATTTCTTCCTGATAAAGCAATTCCTCAATTAGTGGAAAAAAATCCATTTTCTTTTGCAGACTTTTAGCTGTGGTTTTACTTCTGGTTTGTTGTGTAAAGTCACTGAATTTAATTTTAACTGTAATGGTTTTGCCCTGACTGTTACTTTTAATCATTCGGCGTTCCAATTCATCAGCAATATTATTTAGTTTTTCGAGCATAAAACTTTCCGAAGTCAGGTTTTGACTAAAAGTACGTTCCGCTCCTATTGATTTTCTAACCCTGTCTGGTTTTACAGGACTATTTTGAATGCCACGGACAATATTATAAAAATGAACCCCGGATTTTCCAAAATTGGTATTTAGGAAAGACAAAGTATGTTGTTTTAAATCGTAGCCGGTATAAATACCCCAGCTGTTCATTTTTTGTGCAGTGACCTTACCAACACCAAAAAATTTTTGAATGGGTAATGTTTCTAAAAACTTCTCTACTTCTGATGGGTGAATGGTTTTTTGACCATTAGGTTTATTAATTTCAGTTGCAATTTTCGCTGTAAACTTATTCATTGAAATACCAGCGGAGGCAGTTAAACCAATCTCATCAAAAATGCGTTGTCGTATCTCTCTGGCCACATCTGCAGCCAATTCTATTCCCTTCTTATTTTCTGTTACATCTAAAAAAGCCTCATCCAAAGCTAATGGTTCAACTAAATCGGTATAATCATGAAAAATACTATGAATATTGCCTGAAATTTCTTTGTAGCGGTCAAATCTGGGTTTGACAAAAATTAAATCCGGGCATTTTCTTTTGGCCAAAACACTCGACATAGCAGATTTAACACCAAATTGTCGTGCTTCGTAACTGGCTGCAGCAACCACTCCACGCTCAGCATCTCCTCCTACTGCAATGGGTTTTCCTTTTAGCTCAGGGTGATCCATCTGCTCTACTGATGCATAAAAAGCATCCATATCGATATGAATAATTTTTCTGACGGTCTGCTCCACATTCAAAAATAAGAAAAGGGAAGCAGATTATCCACTTCCCTTTTACCTTGAACGTTTTTATTTTTACTTTTTAGAACATTTTGCGTCTTTGTCCTGACAACAACCTGGAAGCTTACTAAATCCATCAGCATTTCTTTCCAGTTCGTCAGCATGGTAACCCAAATCAGTCAAAACCGTTTTTACTTCCTTTTTGGAAATCTGTTTTGTTTTATACTTAATGGTTACAATATTAGATTCCAGATCTAACTCAGCAAATACAACCCCTTTGGTATAATTGAGTTTGTTTTCTATTCGCTCTTTACATTCACCGCAAATAGCACTGGTTTTAACCTTAATAATTTCTACTTTTTTATCCTGGGCATAACTAACAGTTAAAAATCCCATAAATAGCATTAATAATATATTTTTCATTGTTTATTCTTTTTTGTGTTTAATTGTAAAATGTAATCCGGCATATATGTTTGCTCCTGCAATTGGTGCCCATATTTGAGTTGCGTCAAAATACGGGCCAAAAGGATCATCTGGTGCTATGATTGCATCTTTTTGCATAATATTTAATAAATTCTCTCCCCCTATATAAAAACTGATTTTCGGCCTTTTATAGGTAATCTGACTGTTTATCAACCAAAAGGTTTCAGACCAATGTGGTCTTTGATGTTCAACCGGATTAAAATGGGAATGAGGTAAACGCTTCACGCCTATCCAATTCCCTGTTATATCAAACGACCATTTCTTGTTTCTGGTTGCATAACCCAGATTAGTCAGTACTCTGAATTTTGGAACAAAGGGCTTTTGTAATAGCTCTCCATCAAATTCAGCCTTGACATCATAGTACTTAAATGCTCCCCTTACTTCCAGCTGTTTGATTGGTTTTATTGATACTTCTGCCTGAAAGCTATGTGAATAAGATGTGCCTTTAGCACTGTAAAAATGCATTTCCTGCGACGAAATATCCATATCCATAACCACCTGGTTTGTAAATGAAGTATAAAAGTAATCTACAGTAAAAGTTGATACATTATCGTTGATAGTTACCTTTTGTGTAAATGTTAAACCACCATTAAAGGCATCTTCAATACCAATATCAGGTGATACTACCCACTTTCGGCTACTGGCCATTAAATTGGTATTATCGGCATAAGGATTTGATACTCTCAAGCCTCTTCCCACACTTAATCTCAGAGCATTCTTTTTGCTGATATTCCATTTGGCATGCAGTCGTGGTGCCACCAGGGGACCAAATAAATTATGGTAATCACCACGGATTCCTGCTACTACTGTTAATGCCTCTAAATAATGGTAAGTGTACTCAAAAAATGCGCCAGGTACAATCTCAGTTTTAACAAAATTTGAATCATTATAGGTTTGATTATAATCATCTAATATAAAACTTAACCCTGTTTTATAATTATGATTCGTATTACCTATAACATCACTGAAAATTGTGTTGACATACAATTTTTTCTGTGTACCCTCATAACGTGTTAATCCAAATCTATTGTCCAAATGGTGATATTTAGCCTGAACAATGGTTCCCAAACTGGCCGTTTTACTATTCTTGAAAAAGAAGCCATTCTTGGCAAATAATTCAAGGTCCTGAGCGGTCATAGAAACCCCGTATTTCGAATTATCATTGATTTCCGGATTATACCCCAGCTGGCCTCCATATTTGTCAATATAAACGCCTTTAACACCAAATTTGCTCTCAGAATTTTTTCCACTACGTTCCCAACGGTTTAAAACAGATCCGGAAAACCCAAGAGGTACATCCCTGAAACCATCATTATTTCTGTCAGATTCCATAAATACATTGTCAACGTGAATAAAACTCATGGTTTTCCATTGACCAAATTTCTGGGCACCATGTACATTAATCTCTCCTCTGCCAAAGGTATTAGCATAAGTATTAATGTATAACCTTTCTTTTGAAGATGGTGATTTTAGTGCCAGATTAATCAAACCTGATACTGATTCATAACCATTAACCACTGAACCGGTTCCTTTGGTTACCTGAATAGACTCTATCCATGTTCCGGGTGTAAATCCTAGTCCGTAAGAGGAGGTTAACCCCCTTACCAAAGGCAGATTTTCCCATTGAATTTGCGAATAAATACCATCCAGTCCCAACATTTGTATTTTCTTGGCACCTGAAACTGCATCTGCCAGGCTGACGTCAACTGAAGCATTAGTTTCAAATGCTTCGGACAGGTTACAACAGGCTGCTTTTCTTAGCTCTTCCTGTCCTATTAATTCTGTATGTCTTGCACTTAAAAGGTCAATACTCTTTCCAATATTTCGTCCTACCACCACTACTGTATTTAAAGTGTCTGAATTACTCAGTTCAATGACTAAATCAGTAACAGGTTGGTCAACAATTATTTTTGTTTTTGAAAAACCAATATGTGCAATAGATAATGTATCCGGTAAGTTTTCAACCTTAATTTTAAACTCACCATCCACATTTGTTTTAGTAAATGATTTGTCCTGATTCCATTTTATGATAACACCAGGCACAGTTTCTTTATTATTATCGACCACCTTACCTTTAATTTCTTGTCCATACATCAAGTATGGTGTGATCAACAATAAAATTATTAATTTAAATCTCATGATATTAATGTTTAAATAATCTCTATTATTTTATCGAAACAGAAATTATAACATCATATGATCCAGGACTGTAGCTTTGGGCGTTCAATACGCCTGATACTGTAAAAAGGAAGTAAATTCTCCTTTATACCGGAATGCAATTTTGATATTGTAAAAGCAATTTCAGATTTATTGAAATCAATTAATACTCTGTCATCACTTTTTTTCTTGGAAAATTGTACTTGCTTTGACGGAGAAATAAGCACATTGAACTTAAAAAGTGCTACTGGTTGTTGAACACAACACTTCCCCTTACAATCTTTTTTTTGCGCAGGTTTTTCCTCCTTTTTACAACAACTGTGTTTCTTACTACAGCTTTCTTTTTCAGCAATATTACAAGAAGTCTCAAATGATGTAAAACCAAATGAAAAAAGTATTGCTAAGTTTAAAAACAGTATTTTAAAAGCCTTCAACACAATGCAAAATTACGTTTTTTTTAGGTTTGCTCTAAATTATCTTGCATAAATAATTGGAAACCTAGTACCTTTGTAACGGACTTTTGAATAAAGTTCAATACTAATTTAACAAAACTACAATGCAAGTTCCAATTACACTTTACGCTGAAATGACACCTAATCCATCTACAATGAAATTTGTGTCAAATAAACATTTAGTACTATCAGATAATAATATTGTTTTCGAAAATATTGAAGAAACCAGGGATTATTCTCCACTGGCTGAAGCGCTCTTTAATTTTCCCTTTGTGGACGGCGTGTTTATGGCCTCCAATTTTATTACCATTACAAAAACCGATAATGTTGATTGGGATTTTATAGTAATGGAACTAAGAGAGTTTATCAGAGACTGGATGGTAAACGGTAAAGAAGTTCTGATCAGAATGCCTGAGCCTGGAAAAAAAGTTGAAAAAACTGAAACAAAAGCGGAATTAACCAGCCCGTTTGAAAATGCCGGTGTTTCAAAAAGAGACTATGCGCCTACTGAATACGATAATCAAATTATCGGCTTATTAAATGAATATGTACGACCAGCTGTCGAAAATGATGGTGGTGCTATAGATTTTATTGGCTTTGAAGACGGAAAAGTTTATGTTGAATTAAAAGGATCCTGTGCAGGCTGCCCTTCATCAACAGCAACACTAAAAGGTGGTATAGAAACATTATTAAGAAGTAACATGCCAGTGGTTGAGGCTGTTGTAGCTGTAATGTAAAAAATTGATATCAGATTAAGTGATTCTAAAGGGTTTTAGAATTACTTGTACTGAGGTGTCGAAATATAACTTTAATAAAATGAAAAAGGAGCTCTATAGCTCCTTTTCAAATTTATAAGAGATTTAAAACATTCATTAAATCTTCTTTGTACGATCCACCAATCGGGATCTTTCTTTTTTCGTGTTCTAATTGTAAATTAGGATATTCAATTGCTGCAATTTTGTCAATCCTTACAATATAAGATCTGTGTACTCTTATAAACTGATCAGATGGTAACTTGGTCGAGATATCTTTCATTGTTGAATGAATGGTATATCTGTTATCAAGTGTATTTAATGCCACATAATCTTTTAATGCCTCAACATAAAAAATATCGGAATTCTTGATCTTAACCAATTTACTTTTGGATTTAACAAATATAAAATCAGCAGTTGATTCTTTATTTTCAATTAAAGAATAGAATAAGTCTCTTTCTTCTTTAACCTGTTTTTCCTTTGAGAATTTATAAAGGGCCATTTCGATTGTTGTATGTAAATCAACATCTTTAAACGGCTTAATTATATATCCGTAAGGTTCGGTAATTTTTGCTTTTTCAAGCGTGGCTTTGTCTGCATAAGCCGTTAGATAAATTATAGGGATGTTAGTTTCTTGTCTGATCTTCTCAACGGTTTCAATCCCATTCATCTCGCCCTTTAACATAATATCCATCAAAATGATGTCCGGATTTAATGTTAAAGCCAGTTCATAGGCCTTTTCTCCCGTAGCAGCAGATCCAACAATTGTATAGCCTAATTTTTTTAAGCTATGTTGAATGTCTTTTGAAACAATACTTTCATCTTCTACAACAAGTACATTTATTTTAAACATTTTCAAAATTTGAATTCACTCAAATGTAAGCATTATTTTAATACTTCATTGCTTTATTGACGGTAGTTTTAGAATTGTTTTATTCTACCTTGACAATTTTCTGACCGTTGATACGAACCAACTCTCCATATTCAAAATCCAAAGACTCTATTGGTTCTCCCAACTCATTATAAGTATACCATCTACCGTGTTTGGAACCAGCCTTATACTTCCCTTTTGACTTGTTAACCCCATTAGTATGATAGGTTTTATGTTTTCCTTTTGGCTGTCCTTCATCATAAAAACCTTCTGAAAGCAAACTTCCGTCATTATAGTATGAATGCCACATGCCATTTTTAAACCCAAGTGTAAAAGCACCTACCTGTTTAAATCCACCAATATGGTAAAACCATTCTCCTTCCCGCATACCATTGTAATATTCTCCCTTTGTAATTTCATTCCCTAATTCATCATATTCTACAACAGTTCCTTCCAGTTTTCCTTTTCTGTTATAAAACTCAGTTAACCTTATGGCACCATTCTCATAGTACCAAACCCAGTTACCAACATATACCTCATCCTTATAAGTACCTTTTTGTTGAACTTTACCATTATTAAAATAGTAGACCCACTGACCATTTCTTTTTCCGTTTATATATTCACCCTTAGATTGTACTTTACCATCAGGATAATAAAACGTCCACTCTCCTTCAAAATTACCATCATTTCGTATAACCCCTTCAGCAATCATAGTGTCGTTTTCGTATAAATACCCGTTGACAATATTACCTTCCAGGTCATATTCCCTAAACAAGCCATTCTTCATATCATTAACTTTTCCTCCTACTAATTTTTCAATGGCAGTATTCGGATGAAATTCCTTATACATTTCAATTAAAGCTAATTCTCTTGAATTATTTGAAATACTATCGTAACTCATGTAATCAATCGATTCAAGGCTACCGTACTTATTGTATCTTTTAATTAGTCCATTTAATTTGCCATTAGAATAATTAGCTTCTGACTTTAACTTTCCATTTGAATGATACTCCCTCCAGTAGCCTTCTTTTTTATTTTCTTGATTGTATCGGTTAATCTCTTTTGAATCAACTAATTCGCCATCTTCATAAAATTCCTCCAATGAAATTTCGCCATCAATAGTATACTCAATGGATTCCTTGTTTTTTATACCATCTTCATAGTTGGTCACACTTTTAACCTCTCCCGAAGGATAAAAACTTAATACTTCATTTTGAAGCGTATCATTAATATAAAAACGCTCTTCTTTCTTAACACCAACACTATCGTATGTGATAGTACAACCATTTTTTAAACCTTTTTCATAATACGATAATTGTTTAATTATACCATTATGATCAAAAAAAGACCAGGTACTATCTGATAAACCATTCTTTTTATAACCTTCACTGACCAGGGTACCATTCTGATTATAGGTTTTCCACAAACTGTCCGGCAGGCCGTTTTTAAAGAAACCTTCACTCGACTTTATACCATTCGAGTAATAGAATATATTCAAACCATTAGAATCAATTTCCTGAGCGTTTACCGATTTAAACGAAACGAAACAAAGAATGAGTAATACATTAAATAAAAAATTCTTTTTTAAAAAAATCTTTTTATTCTTATTATTAGTACTGTTGATAAGTGTATAACTTCTTTTAATTTTCCTTTGATTTTGCAACTGAATCTAATTTTAAAATGTTATTAACATCTCTTTTTCTTTATTTATCAAGGGTTATTGACGTTTTTAACAAATTTACTAAAATTAATTATGTTGATAATTATAAAATTTAAACAATGCTTTTTATTGTGTATAAGTCAAATTTAAAAAAGTGATTTATAAACATGGAAAATTCAAATTTTATTCAATGCAAAAATTCAAATCAGAATTGCAACAAAAAGTGAAAAATATTTAGAACGGATTACACACTATTTTTCCACACTTTATTAAGAATTTACAATATTGTTTAAATTATTGTTATCTAGTGTTTTAGTATAGTGTTAGATATTTTTATTTATTTTTTTTAACAATGCAAGATATTATGTGTTAATTTTAGACATTAATAAGATAACCCAATTTTTGAACTAAAATTTATTTACAATGACTAATATTATTCCTATAGGATGTGATCACGCCGGTTATGAATTAAAAGAGCATTTAAAAGAGTACTTGACAAGTAAAGGCTACTCGATTACTGATTTTGGCGGACATTCTGAAGAAAGTGTTGATTATCCGGATTATGGGCATAAAGTTGCTGATTACGTATGTAAAAATCGAGGATTTAAAGGAATAGTTATTTGTGGCAGTGGTAATGGAATAAATATGGTGGCAAATAAATATAAAGACATCCGATCTGCTTTGTGTTGGAATGTTGAAGTTGTTGAATTGGCCAGACTACATAATAATGCCAATATATTGGCTTTGCCAGCCAGGTTTATCTCAAAAGAAGAGGCATGTAAAATGGTAGATGTTTTCTTTAACACCAAATTTGAAGGTGGGAGACATTTAAACAGAGTTAAGAAAATTCCTATTGAGGATCAGTGCTGATTTTACATTAGCAGGCGCTTGAGGTAATCTTCAATATCAGCTTTAAAATTATCATAATGTGCGCCGGTTGCAGGACCACTAAAACCTGTGTGAATTCTTAGAATTTCATTCTTATCATTTAAAATAATAAGTGTTGGAAATGCAATAATATTATTCAACATGGGAAATAGTAGTGTTGCATCTTTTTTACTGGCTTTACCGCCCAAAACAATGTTGTATTTAACATTAAGGGTTTGTTTAAATTTAATAAGGTGAGCCAATTGATCTTTTTTGGTTTTCCCCCGCTCAAAACCAATACCTATAATATCAATATCTGTTTTAAACTTCTCGTAGATTTCATTTAAAAATAATGTTTCGTCAATACAGTTTGGACACCAGCTGCCAAATATCTGTATCAGAGTAATTTTTGGTGTTTCTTTTTCCAATTTTGGATAGCTAAAATCTACACCTTCAGTATCTGTAAGGTTGAATTGAACTTTTTTGTCATTAACAGCATATGTTATTGAGTCCGGATTTCGAAGTTTTACCGTATCGTTTTTAATACCAAACCATTTAACTTTATAGTGGTTCCCTGATAAAAATTCACCTCTTAATGTATCGTCAGAAAGTGTAGCATTGAATAGAAAAGCATGTGAACCATCAAAACAGGTTAAATACATACTATCTCCTACAGCATTTCCTTCCAGGTATCTGAAATCTCCGGTTTCTGTTAAAAATGTTCCCAGTAATCTGTTATTTCTGATATTGAATTCACCAATCACTTTTTCATTTTTACCAAGCGTAATGTCCCATTTTCCATTAAACTGTTTTAAGGATTTGTTTTTTTTCGACTTGTATTTTTTAAAGTTTGATGTAAATGGAATCATATATTCCGGTCCTCTGGACATATTTTTCCAATACCCTTTGATGGTTTTTTTGAAGACAGATTGTATTACAATTTTTGAATAATATAAATTAAAAGGAATTGATATTTCATTATCGTTTATCTTAAGGTCTTTCAATTCAATAACTTCATCACCATTTTTGATTTTTAGCATTCCATCCTCAAAAAACATTCTTACAGTTAAATCATGTGATTCGTCCAGGTGAAATTGTGTTTCCCAATAACCTGATTTTATAGGATTAATTTTGGCATGCAGGTTAAACGATAAACAAAAAAGAATAAGTATAAGGGAATATTTCATCTATAGGGTAAACTTGAATCGAAGCACCAAATTATCTTTTTTATTTGAGTAATGCAACTTTTAATATTACATTTAAGTCTTATTATTGAAATGGTAAAATGACAGAAGAAGAACTTATAAAAAAGTGTACTTCTGGTAATATACTTGCTCAAAAAATGTTCTATGAAAAGTTTGCCGGCAAAATGATGGGGGTATGTCTCAGGTATATGAACGGAGATGATGGAGCCCAGGATGTTTTACAAGACGGGTTTATTAAAGTGTTTAATAAACTTAGTGAATATAAAAGTAAAGGTTCATTGGAGGGATGGATTAGAAGAATAATGGTAAATACAGCCTTAGATCATATTAGAAAAAATAAAAAATACATTAACAATATAGAAATTGACTCCGTATCGTATTTATTGGAGGAAAATTCGTTTATACTTGAAAGTTTAAAGGCTACAGATCTTTTAAAATTAATACATCAGTTACCGGCAGGTTATAGAGTTGTGTTCAACTTGTTCGCAATTGAAGGATATTCGCATAAAGAGATAGCAAGTCAGTTAAATATTACAGAAAGTACATCAAAGTCTCAATATTCAAGGTCTCGTAAGATGTTACGGGAAATGTTATTGAAAAATGAATATATAAAAGAAGGTGAAAGATAATTTAGATATAGAGAAATTATTCAAAGAGAAATTTGAAAATTTTGAAGGACCTGTAAACCCACAGGTTTGGACAAATGTTTCAAGTGCGGTTGGTAGTGGAGCAAAAGTAGTAGCGGCCAAAACCGGCCTTAGCTTGTTAACGAAGGTTATTATTATTGGAACTGCTGTTGTTACAGGTGTTGTTGTATTCAATTTAGTAAGCAATAATGTAGCCGATAATCCTAAACCTGACAAAACCATTGCTGAAAATGTTAGTACAGTAAACCAGGATGATAATCATACAGCGGTAATTTCGGAAGAAGAGAGTCCGGTTCAATCAGTTATTGTTCCTGAAGCTAATGTTGAAGAGGAAAATAATAATAATAACTCAGAAACTGTTGTTAAGGAACAAAACACAGCAACAGATAATAATGATGATCACAGGTCGGAAGTAAATACTGTATCTGATGGCATTACCGGTAATACTGAGGAAACAGAAAGTATTCATGTAGATATTGATGATGCAAACGATAATTTAACTGAAACGGAAGAATTTAGTAGTAAACCAGATCAGAATAAAAAAGAAACAGAGCACGAAACTGTAGATGATCCGTCTCCAACTGCAACTAGCAAACTTGATTATGAGCAGGATAAGGATAATACTTTGTTAGTTAGATTTAATAGTAATGCTGATAACTACAAGTCAATAGAGTGGCATTTGGGAGACGGATCTGTTTCATATGATGAAAACCCTGAGCATTTATTTAATGAATATGGTGAATACACGGTGACCTTATTAATTGAAAACCAAAATGGCAGTAAAAGATCCGAAATACAAACCATTAATGTTATTCCGGTATCAAGCATGAACGTTGGAAACTTCCTTACACCAAATGGTGATGGTCAGTTTGATTATTTCTTTATTAAATCAGTGAACGTAGAGCGGTTAAGTATAACCATTTATGGCAGTGATAATAAACCTGTATTTGTATCGAATGATGTTAATTTTAAATGGGATGGAACTGATCAGGCCGGCAACAAACTTAAAAAAGGGCCTTATTTCTTTACTGTGATTGCAGTTGGTAAGGATGGAGAAGTTCACAAAAAAGCCAGTGAGGTTTATATTCAGTAACACTATTTTGTTCGGGTAAACAGCCTGAATAAGCCAAGACCAATTTTTTTAAATGGCATCAGCAGGTTTTGTAGGAATGTTTTGTAATCAATGTCTTGTGATGGACCTAAACCAAATCTTAAATTATTAATAGATTTAGAACGAATTAATGTGCCGAATAGCCAGTCCCATATGGCAAGTTTGGCCCCCAGGTTTTTATCGTAATGTGCCGGATCGTTACTATGGTGGATCTGATGTTGAAAAGGACTGATAAATATTTTCTCAAGAAAGTGAAAGTACTTTAATTTAACATGGGAGTGCCTCAGATTAGCACCCCAAAACAGGAATACGAAGCTAAAAACATTTGCACCCAGAAATTCCCATTGGTTAACCTGTTCAACAGAGAGATAGTCGAATAAACCGGCAACTAAGCCGTATATAAATATTGCTTTGGCATTATTGATTATGAGTTCAACAGGATGAATTCGGTATTGTGTAATGGGATTCAGACTGGTAGCTGAATGGTGTATTTTGTGAAACTCCCATAAAAAGGGAACCTTATGCATTAATAAGTGTACGATATAAGTTGAAAGGTCATTGAGTATAGTTAAGGTAAAGGTATACAAAACCATAATTTCGGTTTTCGATAAGCCGTTTTCTGACAATCCAAAGTTCATTGATAAATACTCATCAATATGAAAAGTAAGGTATTGACCATATTTGATGTAGGGCGCAATAAAAAGTACCTTAATAAACCCATTAAAAAAAATCATATAGTAGTCAACGTAAGCTGACTGACTTAGCCATATTTTTTTATTGAAGGCATATTTTAGAAACGAATAGTTGAGCTTTAACTTATGGTAGACGTAATAAGCAAGAAATAATGATGAAATCAGATACAGATAATAAATTCTGTAATCAGGATCAGTAAAGTAGGATAAGGTTTGATCTATACTTTCTTCAATTTTAATATAGATATCATCAACTGACATTAAATTATAATTTAAACTGAAGTGTAAAATAATAATTTCTGGGAGATGATGGGATAATTCCCGGTCCGGGGTAACCGGTAGCTCTTCGGGTAAAATAATTTTCGTTGGCCAGATTGTTTATTCCTGTCTCAACTCTAAATTTTTTATAATTATAAGCTGCTGAAAGGTCCATTATCTGATAAGAAGGAATTAAACCATTTACCGCATTGGCCTGATGAAGTGAGTTTGTTGCATCAGAATAATGTTCATGGGTATATGAGTATTGATATGAGGCTGAAAACTGCTTATACTTGAAAGTAATTCCCGTTTTAATGTTGAATGGCGGTACTAATTCCACTTTCTTTCCTGAGAATGCCTCTTCTTCTGATTTTAAATAGGTGGCGTTAACAAAAGATGTATTAACAAACAGGTTAAGGTCTATATCAGAACTGTCGTTAACAAACCACTTCCATAAATTAAATTCTGCCATGGCTTCTATACCTCTGGTAACCGAAGCAGCAATATTTGTGCGATATTGGTAGGTATTAAACAGTTCCGGATCAGTTTCAATAGTGGTCCCTATTCTGTTTTTATAATAAAGACAAAAGAGGGATACATCATAATGGAATTTATTAGAAACCCTGCCTCTTAATCCAAGGTCTGAATTATAACCCCTTTCATCTTTCAGGTCAGGATCAATTCTGAAATTAGGGTTTTGGATTTGCATGTCGGTGAAGTTAATACTCCTGTAATTTTGTGAAATATTGGCATACAATTCCATGGCTTTATTTTTTTTGTAATTCAGCCCTATTCCACCAATAATAAATGAACGGTCATTTGACTTGGTATCCTGAAAGGTAGTATCAAAGATGACATTGCCTGCCAGATCTTCAACAATGCTCCTGTAATAGCCATTAGCGTTAGTATTAATATGCTCAAAGCGAAGTCCGGGAGTAATACTGAATTTTTTGGTTAAGTTAAAAATGTGTTCTACAAAAAGGGAGGCATTTCTGCTTGGAAACTCATAGGAAGAACCCTCCAGGTGATCGGGGTTAAGATAAAAGAAATCAGGACCGTCATTTTTTGTTGACAGACCTTGCTCGCTTTTGTTATACCCCTGGTAATACCTGAAACCTAATACGTAAGCCCATGGCAATTTGGCTACTTTATATATTTTTAAAAACCGGGTTTCGTTTCCAAAATTCTTAAAATTACCCGAAATAAGATCCCTTTCCTCGAGGTGATCAACCCGGTTAATCTGCCCCAGAAAACCTAAAGCCTGTCGCGAAGCCAATAACCCAAAAAACCGTGAATTTAACCTTGTTGAAGCATTAAATTCATAATCAAACTGAAGTGCGGCCAGATTCCAATCTACCTGAAACCAGTTTCTGTCCCTGAATGACTGGTTTGGGTCAGAATTAAATTGTAAATCAGTTAAACCGCCTGCTTGTTGTGTGAGGTAATGCATTTTAGTGAAATCAAAACTTATTTTAGCTTTTTCACTAAGGTGCTTATACAAATAAAGTCCTGCACTATGTACTTTAAAGGAAGAGTTTGGTCTCCAGTCATCACCAAATTTATATTGGTAATAGGCATAGTAATTAAATGAAGGCGTATTACCACCTACACTTAAAAAGGAACTGTTTAGTCCAAAAGAACCAACAGTATGTCGGGCAACAAGTTCGAATTTTTTATCCTTAGGACCTGTTTTGAGTTTAAAATTAAGTAATCCACCGAACTGAGTTCCAAATTGTAGTGATGCTGCGCCTCTGATGAGTTGTATTTCTTCAATGGCTTCTGTAGGTGGCGTATAATAGCTTTCAGGATAACCTAAAGCATCTGCGCTGATATCATAACCATTTTGCCGGGTGTTGTAATTTGATGTTCTGGTTGGGCTTAAGCCTCTGCCACCAATCCCAAGCTGGATTCCTGCTCCGTCACTTTCCCAAATATTCAGCCCTGGTATTCTGGAATATATCTGCCTGCTCAGGCTTGCGGCTTTGTTTCCATTGATTTCTGATATATTAATAACCTCCGTTTTTTTACCCTGGCTAATGAGAACACCTTCAATGGCTCTCATTTTTCGAATAGCCCCTCCTTCTTCTTCATGTGATACAGTAACCTCATCTAAAAGATTGGTTTTAGGTTCTAATTTAAAAGTAAGTTTGGTTACTGGTTCGGTGAGTTCAACATCTAACTCAAAAACCTCATGATAAAAATCTTTAATGACCAATGTATAGGTGCCATACTCAAGATTATCAGATGAAAACTCACCTTGTAAATCAGATTTATATACCTGTTGAGCATCTTTAATTTCAACTCTGGCGAAGGGTATGATTTCCTTGTCAAAAGAATCAATGACTTTTCCTTTTATGACACCACTATCTTGTCCCGTAGCCAGGTACGAGAAGGATGATAAAAATATGAAAAGCCACTTTGTCATTGATCTTATTTAGTCTCCGTCATTATCCTGATATGATATCAACACACCCAGTGCAGAGGTCATTTCCACCTTAATTAGCGGAACCAATTGTTGCATGGATTGATATGTTGTTGTTACATCTGCGTTGCTCGTTGATATGGCCTGATTAATACTGGTGTTGATACCATTTAAGTTTGAAATAACCTGATTAATTTGATTTTCTATTGCTATAGATAGGTTGTCATTTCCATATTTGGCTTTAACATGATCAAGATAATTATCCAGGCCTTCTCCATTGGTATTGGAATTAAAATGACTTCCTTTTATGATTTTTTGAAGTGCCTCTATTGAAGCAATTGCATATTCTTTTGATTTTCCTGAGTAAAACCCTTCTACTCTGTCCGGAAGAATTGCCTGAGATATTCCATTAAATACGCCTAATGGGATACCTACTTTTCCTTTTCTGACAAAGGCTTCGTAATGTAAACTGATTGAATTAATCAAGTTACTTACAGCACTTCCCTGAGCGTTATTTGAGGTACTACCGGTAAATGTATTTTTATACGTTTGCCATGCGTTTTTAACTGTTAATGCGTTTGCCTTTAGCTCATCCACCAAAGCCATCAGGTATTGCCCGGCATTTGAAGTATTTTGAAAATAACTTACCAGATCAGCATCAGAGGTATAGGCAGGATTAAACAGTAAATAATCCAGCGCTTGTAAACCTTTAGCATCAAAGTTTGAAGGTTGCTGAAGATTGTAAGTATTTGAAGTGATATTTTCAACAATAAGACTGGTATCAACAGGGTAAATATTTGTTTGAGCCCTTAAGCTTATTGATTCAGCCGGACCAAACTCAAAAAATGCAACCGACTGCCAGGCAATGGTTGCATTTTCCAATAGGTTTCTGCAGCTATTTAGTGCAGCTTCTGAGGGAGATGAGACAAAACTATTTAATGCAGAATGTAAGTCGCTTACTTTACTGTGATAATTTTCATAAGCAGGTAAAATATTATTATTGGCAAGGTTAGTTAATAATACACCTCTGTCATAGTTCTCTGGCGTTTGTTCCTTAGGGTCATCTTTACATTTTAGTGCAATAAATGCGAATAATATTACACTTAAAATAATGATTTTTCTATTTTTCATCTCCTCCTTTTTAAAAACACGAAAAGTGCCCCTGATTCAGGGCACTTCTGTATTGTAGTATTTTTTTATAACGATCCTTTAACAGATTCAAGACCTGTTTTAGATGCGATCAAATCAATTGCTGATTGTAAATTTGCTAGTGTAACAGTATTAAAATCTGAACTAAAATGAGCAAGGGCCTGGTCAATTTCAGTACTTGTCATTCCGGTTCCATTAATGGCATTGTATCCATATTTTAATCCTTCAAGAAAAGCGTATGCTTCAGATAAAGAATGGTTACGAGCTGTGTTATTTGTAATATTTGATTTAGCAGAGTTTAAATAATGAATTGCAGTTCCGGCTGAAAGCTTTTCCATTTCGTCTCTGATAATTTTTACCTGAGCATCTCTCTTAGTGTAATCTTTATTAACAATAGCTGTTCTACCTACTCTGAATGCTTCCGAAATTTTAGTAGCAGAACTGATTACAGCTTCTCTTTTATCGGCATATTTACCCCAAAATCTGTCAGTACCTTCAGTTGGGTAGTTTGTTGCAGAAGTAAAGTATCCATAAGCTTCATCCCAGTGATGTTCCATTTTTGTGTAGTGCTTGCCTTCAACCATATTAGTATTATCGTCACTATCTAAACCACCAAGGTAGTTAACAGTAATTTGGCTCATGAATACTGCACACATTAATCCTTTTTCGATTAACTGAGTATATTCATAACCTTTTGCATCCATTAAATAAGGGCCTTTAACACCGTCGTTTGGCCAAACACCACTTACACCGGCTTCACCAGCTTCAGTTCCGGTTACTGTAGTGGCACTAATGCTTGCTAATGAATCCATGTATTTAATAAACATATCCTGAACACCAACGTCTGCAGATCCTCCTGCTGTAGCATAAGCAGTTTTACTTTTTAACTGTTTTGATGACCCAGTCATTCCAAGATTATCAGCATCATCCCAAGTGTATGAATCATTGGCATACATAGATTTTAATACATCAAAGTCAACAGCTGTTCCTGCTGTATTAGCCGTTTTCATATAAGTTGTAATTTCGCTTAGCATCTCTAAACGCTGTGTTTGTCCGCTAAAGCTTACTGTATTCATACCATGTCTTGTAAAAGCATAAGTTGATGGTACTTCAATAGAATTATCATACACACATGATCCGTCATCTTTTTTGGCTTCTTTAGAGTAATTGGTTGCTGCTTCATCAGTACAACCCTCTTTTTTACATGCTGTAAACGCTAATGCTGAAGCAGTTAAGAGTAATAATGGCTTAATCATTCTTTTTATTTAGACTAATTATAAATAACTTTTTTCTCAGGGCAAATATATATAATTTAGAATGACTACAAATAAGAAAATAAATAAAAATATAAAAAGTGATGAATATCATGTTTTCTTATGATATTCAAATCGGCACTTGTTTAGCTTTTTGTGGGCTTAATAAAGAGATAGTAAAAGTTGATGAGAAGGATAGAAACATTTGTTATAACAACTGGCCATTCCTGTATAATAGTCCCCCAGACGGCAAAAAGCAAACAACCAAAGCTGTTAACAACTCTCAATTTTTTAACATCTTTCATTGTAAATGAGACCAGTAATACCACCATAGCAAAGTAACCTAAGAGGTCGATCAATGTTATACCTAAAAACGTAATATCCATATCGCAAATATAATGTTATGATGTAAGGTTTCGAATAATTATTAAATATACACGCTTAATAATTAGAAATGGAGTGATGTAATGATGTTCGTTTTTCTTGATACATTTGACTATGCAAATGAGGCTGCTTCTTATTATTTTATTTTCCTGTAATGTTGCATTTAGTCAGGAGGAATTGAAAGTAAAATTTTCGATTATCGGTGGTTTTTATGACGGGACTCAGCAGGTTGAGTTAAGTGCTCCTGCAGGCAGTGCTGTTTATTATACGCTTGACGGCTCAACACCCAATTCTTCCTCAATAAGATATAATAAGCCAATTACAACTGAAGAAGCTACAATTGTAAGAGCAGTAGCCTATAACGAAGGGAAAAGATCAACCGTAAATACGCAATCCTTTTTTAGTGGAAGGGAATTTTCATTACCAGTTATTTCAGTAGTTTCTGACCCGGCAAACTTTTGGGACTTTGCTACAGGAATTTATGTCAAAGGTTGTTGTGCTGATTCTATTCCACCCTATTATGGTGCTAATTTCTGGAAATCGTGGGAAAGACCCTGTAATATTGAATTGTATTCAACAGAAGGTAAGCAATGCATTAACCAACAGGCAGGAGTTAGAATTTTTGGAGGCTATAGTAAAATGTTACCTCAAAAATCTTTGACGTTCGTTGCCAGAAAAAAATACGGTAAAAACCGCTTTGATTACCCTATTTTTAAAGAAAGAAAAACAAAGGAATACAAAACATTTATCCTGAGAAATTCCGGGGGTGATTTTAGGAGCACACAGTTACGTGATGCTTTCATGACACAGCTGGCTAAACCAAGTGGTATTGCTATTCAGGCTTATGAACCGGCAATTGTTTTTATTAATGGTAAATACTGGGGGATTCAAAATTTACGGGAAAAGTTAAACGAGCATTACCTGGTAAATAATTTTAATGTGGATAAAGACCAGGTGGACTTGCTTAAACATAATGCGGGACGTCAGCATGGTTTTTCAACAGATTACCGTAAACTACTGGCTTTTTTAAGGAAATATGATTTATCTGATGACTATTGGGCTGACAGTCTGAATACGTTTATGGATATTCATGATTTTATAACTTATAATATTTGCGAAACTTACTCACAAAATCAGGATGCAGGGGGTAATATCAGGTATTTTAAAGAACGAAAACCGGGTGCCAGATGGCGTTGGATTCTTTTTGATCTGGACCTGGGATTAGGTAGTACAGGAAAGTCTGCATACAAGGAAAACACCCTGCATAAATTCACTACGTTAAGCAATGAAATCTGGCCTAATCCAGGATGGTCAACATTTATTATCAGGTCATTATTAAGCAATAAAAAGCTGGAGGCACAATACATCAATACATTTAGTGATTATTTAAATACAATTTTTCAGAAGGATACTGCAAGTGCGCTGTTAGATCAAATGGCTAAACGTATTGAGCATGAAATTCCGTTCCACCAAAAACGTTGGGGCTCATCAGTAGAAAACTGGGAATATAATATTGACCGTGTCAGAACATTTGTGAAGGAAAGACCGGCTTATATCAAAACGCACCTGATGGAAAAGTTTGGGTTGGATGAACCAGTGAGAATAAATGTTATTTTACCTGAGGACGGATCATGTAAGGTAAAGTTGAATAGCTTGACTTTAAAAAGGAACTTTAGTGGCGAATACTTTAAGAGTGTCCCGGTTAATGTTAAGGTGATTACAGCGCATGATTATGAGTTTGTTGGGTGGAAAAACAGGAAAGAGAATTCGTCAATACTATCAATAAAGCCAAGTGAAGGGTTGGTTTTAGAACCTATTATTAAACCGCGTCCATTAAGTACTTACAAGGACAGCGTATTCGTTAATGAGATATCATTTATACAGGTGGAGGACGACACAACAGGAGATTGGATAGAGCTATATAACGCTTCAGGAAAAAGAATAGATTTAAGTGGCTGGTCGGTAACCAAATCAAAATTTAGCAAAGGGTTTTTTATTAAAGAAGGTGTAATTGAACCAAATGACTACTTTTTGGTTTCCAGAAAACAAGATAATTTTCAGGCTACACATCAGGTAAGTACCTCAAAATTATTTGGTGATTTTGGTTTTGGTTTATCAAAAAGCGGAGAGTCACTAAAGCTTTATGATGCGCAGGAGCTGATTGTTGAGTCACTGGTGTATCCCGGAGATTATGCTGATTTTGTGGACTCGGTATTTACTTTTGCCTTGATTCACCCTGACTCATTGAGAACCGAAAGTAAAAACTGGTTATTGCAAAAGCCAACACCTGCTGACATGAATGGATCTTATATTCAAATTTTGAATGATGTTGAGAAAGCCCGTCAGTTTCGAAACCAAATGTATATGGTTTTTGCAGGAGCCTTACTGATCGTGGTTTTGGTTTTTTTCTGGATCAGAACAAGAAAGAGAAAAGCTACACAGTTGTCACCGAATATTGAAGCCAGTCAAACAAAAGTAAGTGAAGTCTAGGGTTTTCTTATGTGTTATTATTTAGAGTCACCTTCCTTTATCCCTTTTTGAGTAGAGAAAACATTCAATTATAAAAAAAGCTCAACCAATTAGGTTGAGCTTTCAATTTATTGAGGTCACGGACGGATTCGAACCGCCGTAGATGGTGTTGCAGACCACTGCCTAGCCACTCGGCCACGTGACCCTTTTTAAGAGGGGTCAAAGATAAAAAATTAATTTAAGTAAACAAAAAGATTATCCTTTTGATTTAATTACTATCGCCACCTCTTTTACAGTCCCTTTTATAGGAGGATTTAATTTTCTGATTTTGACAGTCGATTCAATTAAACCCTTAAACTCAGCTTTAAACCTGTCAATAATCCTCTGTCCTACATGTTCAATCAATTTTGAGCGTATGTCCATCTCCTCTCCTACTATTTCTTTGATACGAACATAATCAATAGTGTCAATCAATTCATCTGTTTTTGCGGCTTTAGAAAAGTCAGTTTCAATGGATACATCAACAATGTATTTTCCTCCAAGAACACTTTCCTCATTCATGCAGCCATGATAGGCATAACATTCAATACCGCTTACTTCTACAAAATGCATTATGCTGTCTTTAAATTGTTAATTTTTTCAATACCACTTTTCATTCTTTCAATCACTGCTTCTTTCCCTAATGTTTCACAAATTTCAAACATTGATGGTCCCATACCTTTTCCGGTAACAAGGAGTCTGAATCCGGGTCCTACTTTTCCAAAGCCATATTCGTTCTCATTTAGATAGGCTGAGAAAGCAGTTTCAATATTTGTTTTATTAAAGTCAGAAACGGACTCAAGAACTTTTGTCAATTCTTCCATTATAGATGGTGTATCTTCTTTCCACTTTTTTCTGACAGTTTTATCGTCATAGGCAGACACTTCATTAAAGAAATAGTCTCCTTCAGTCAGAATATCCTCAATGAAGGTGGCACGCTCTTTCATCAATCCACAAACTAAAGCGGTGTAATCAGGTTTCGCAGTAATACCTTTTCCTTCTAAAGCAGGCAATAACATTAGAGCCAAATCTTCATTAGATTTTGATCGTAGATATTGTTGGTTAAACCATTTGGTTTTTTCAGGATCGAAACGGGCACCGGATTTACCAACTCTGTCAATGGTAAAGGTTTCTTCCAGTTCCTGTAATGAGAAAATTTCTCTGTTGTCACCAGGGTTCCATCCTAAAAAGGCCAACATATTAATAAAAGCACCGGATAAATAACCTTGTTCGCGGTAGCCACTGTATTTTTCACCTTCAGCACTTGTCCAATCGATTGGAAAAACAGGAAAGCCTAACTTATCTCCATCACGTTTACTAAGTTTTCCCTTTCCGTCAGGACGTAGAATCAATGGAAGGTGAGCAAATTTAGGGCGCTCCCATCCAAATGCATCATATAACAGTACATGTAAAGGCGCAGAAGGTAACCACTCTTCTCCCCTGATAACGTGCGAAATTTCCATTAAATGGTCATCCACAATATTAGCCAGGTGATATGTAGGTACACCGGTTTCTTTTACTAAAACTTTATCATCAAGGTTGTTGGTGTTAACAGAAACCCATCCACGAATATCATCTTCAAATTTAACGTCAACATTTCTTGGCATTTTCATTCTGATGGTATACGGTTCATTATTGGCCAGTCTCTTTTCTACCTCTTCCTTTGAAAGAGAGGTGGAATTTTTCATTGAGCTTCTGGTTACCGCATTATACTGCCAGTTGGCAAGGCCCATTTCCTTTGCCTGTTGTCTCATTTTATCAAGATCCTCTGATGTATCAAAGGCAATATACGCTTTATCCTCATCAATAAGTTGCTGAGCATATGGCGTATAAATTGCTTTTCTTTCCGATTGTGTGTATGGCCCTTTTTCTCCACCATAGCTCTCTCCTTCATTTGGCTCAATGCCACACCACTTCAGTGATTCAATGATGTATTCCTTTGCCCCCGGGACAAATCGTTTTTCATCTGTATCTTCTATTCTTAAAATAAAATCTCCGTTGTGTTTCTTAGCAAATAAATAATTGTAAAGTGCGGTACGTACCCCTCCCATGTGTAATGGTCCTGTTGGGCTGGGTGCGAATCTTACTCTTACTCTCTTGGACATCTTGTTAAATTTTAAGGGACAAAGATATTTATTTTTCTAAAGAACATTGATTTATTTAAGCTTTATTAAGGGTTTTGGCTAAATTTTTGATGCCATTTTGAATGTTTTAATTTAACTTAGTAAGTTAGTTTAAGCTTATGTCAAAATTTAACGACCTTATACAGCAGATTGAGCAGTTCATTCGTAAATACTATAAGAATGAAATGTTAAAAGGGGTATTTCTGTTCCTGTCGATATTCTTAGTGACTTTTCTCCTGGTTTCTGTTCTTGAATATTTTGGAAGGTTCGGTCAAACGGTCAGACTCTTCTTATTTTATACATTCATAGTTGGGAATGTTTATGTTTTGACTAAATATATTATTATTCCGTTGTTTAAGCTCAATAAACTGGGTAACCGTTTATCATTGAATCAGGCATCAAAACTAATCGGATCTATTTTCCCTGATGTATCTGACAAACTTCAGAATACGCTTCAACTTAATGCACAGTTGGACTTGGAAACCAGGAATGTTGAGTTAATCCGGGCAAGTATCGACCAGCGGGCTTCACGACTTTCTGTTATACCTTTTTCTTCAGGAATTGATTTAAGGGAAAATATGAAGTATTTGAAATACTTTTTCCCAATCCTTATAATTGTTTTTCTGGTTGCTATGATCCGTCCAACAATTTTCAGTGATGGTTCCAAACGAATCATTAATTATAATATGGAATTTGTTGAGGAGGCACCATTCGATTTTATACTTGTGGGGACTGATTCTGTTTTGCAAGGTGATTCATACGATTTAAAAATCAGACTGGAAGGTTCAGATATTCCGAATGAAGTTAAGATTAACTCGAATAAAGGGGTATACAATTTAGAAAAGAAAAGTGCTGTTGAGTTTGTTCATCACTTTGCTAATATTGATGAAGATATTACTTTCCAGTGTGAAGCCAACGGATTTACATCTAAAACATTTAATATCAATGTTCTGCAAAAGCCGGTTATAGAAAATCTGAAATTAAAACTGAAGTATCCTAAACATACTGGAATGAGTGATGAAGAGGTGTATGATCTCAGTGATATGAGTATCCCTGATGGGACTTTATTGGAATGGGTAATCAAGAGTGATAATGCTTCCAGAATAGATGTTAAGTTTAATGATACTTTAATGACAACAGTACCCAATAGTAATAGTGAGTTCAGATTTAAAAGAAGTTTCCGTGAATCTACACCATACCATTTTCTGTTGAGCACTTCTAAAATTGAGCATGCAGATAGTGTTCAGAGTAGATTGACAATTATACCGGATGCTTTTCCAAAAATTGCCGTAACCGAAGAAAAGGATTCTTTAAACCCTCTGGTGTATTATTTCAACGGTACAGTATCTGACGATTATGGATTTTCAGGGCTGAAAATGGTGGCTAAAGTTATTCGGGATGACTCTACTTATAAGGTAGTGGAAAGGATAGATATTAACAAAAGAAATACTAAACAGATCTTCAGTCATTTTCTGGATTTTTCTAAGTACAATTTAAAACCTGGCGACCAACTTGAATATTATTTTACTGTAACAGATAATGATGTATTAAATGGGTATAAATCGAGTACTTCGACAAGGCAGGTATTTGCGGTTCCTGAATTAGACGAATTAGATGATTTGCTCTCTGAGAAAAATGATGAGCTAAAGAAGGACATGGATAAAGCGTTGAGTGATTCTAAAAAATTAAAGGAAAGCATTAGTGAAATTAAAAATGAACTAATTAATAAAAAGGCTCCGGATTGGAAGGATAAGCAGAGTATCGAAAATATGTTGAGACAGCAGGAAAATTTGCAGCAACAATTAGATCAATTACAGGAAAAGTTTGAAGAGAATAATATTGAAGAGAATGAGTTCCTTGAAAATCCTGAAGAGTTACTGGAGAAGCAAGAGTTGCTTGAAAAATTAATGGAGGAGTTGATGGATGAGGAGTTGAAAGAGCTTTTAGAGGAACTTCAAAAGTTGATGGACGAAATGAACAAAGATGAGTTGTTGGAAAACATGGAGAAAATGGAAAACAAGTCTGAGTCATTGGAAAAGGAATTGGACAGGACATTGGAGTTATTTAAACATTTAGAGCTTGATAAGAAAATTGAAAATATTGAAGAGCAGTTGAGAGAATTAAGTGAAGAGCAGGAAGCGCTAAAAGAATTAACTGAAGACAAGGAACTGTCACCTGAAGAGCTGAAGGAAAAACAGGACGAGCTTAATGAAAAATTCGAGGAAATCAAAGAGGACATTAAGGATGCTGAAGAAATGAATAATAACCTTGAAGAACCGCAGGATTTAGATTTCAATAAGGAGGATGAACAGTCAATTAGTGATGAGATGAAAGAGTCTTCGGAGAGCTTGTCGGATGGAAAAGAGAAGAAGGCTTCGGAGAGTCAGAGTAAAGCTGCTGAGATGATGGAACAAATGGCAGATGACATTCAGGCAATGCAACAAAGTGCGTCAATGCAGCAGGATAGTGAGGATATGGATAAGCTCAGATTTTTACTTGAAAACATTGTTATACTCTCACATGAACAGGAAGGTTTACTGGTTGATTATGGTGAGATTAATAATCGTAATCCAATAATTGTTGAATACAATAGGGAGCAGGTAAAGCTGGGGGCGTCAAGTGAAATTATCAGGGATTCACTGGAAGCCTTAGCTAAACGACAAGGTCAGCTTTCAAATACAATATTGGATGAATTGGCTAATCTGGATTATAATATGGGTAAGTCGGTGGAATATGGAGAGGAGCGTAATGTGGGCAAAATTAAGCAACACCAGCAATACTCAGTTACCAGCTTAAATGATTTAGCGCTGTTGCTATCTGATGTTTTAGAGCAAATGCAACAACAGATGCAAGCTCAAATGTCAGGAAAGGGATCTTGTAATAAACCTGGAGGAAGTGGTTCCGGAAAGCCTTCGAATAAAATGTCAATGCAACAAATGAAAGATCAGTTAAAGAAGCAAATGAGCAAAATGCAAAATGGATCGAATCCAGGCGGAAAGAAGGGTCAAAAACCTGGTGAAGGTATGGGAATGGGACAGCCTGGCGGGAATAACGGTCAAATACCAGGGTTGAGCAGTAAAGAAATTGCTAAAATGGCTTTAGAGCAGGGACAAATGAGAAGGGCACTGCAGCAACTGAGACAGGAACTTAATAAAGATGGTAGCGGATTAGGTAATGAGTTAAATAAGCTCATTAATGATATGGAAAAACTGGAGAATGATCTGTTGAATAATGGTTATTCTAATGATATGCTTAAAAGACAACAAGATATTATGACTCGTTTATTGGAGAGTGAAAAAGCAATACTTGAACGAGGTTATAGTGAGGAGCGGGAATCAAATTCAGCAAAAAATGCAGAAGAAGGTAACCAAATTAAATTAATCGAGTATAACATAAAAAAGGAGAATGAAATTGAATTACTTCGTTCGGTTCCTATTGGATTAAGGTTTTATTATAAAACCTTAATAAACGATTATTTTAATACGGTTAATAAATAATGCATACATTGGAGATACAGTCAGATATTGCAAAAATTAGTGAAGTTGAAGCTTTAATTGATAAGGTTTGTGCTGATCATAAAGTCAATGATGACTTATATGGAAATATTTTAATTGCGGTTACGGAGGCAACTAATAATGCAATTGTACATGGCAACAGTAAGGAGAGTTCTAAAAAGGTAAGGCTACATGTAAATAAGGGTGATGGGGAAATTGTATTTTCGGTTGAGGATGAAGGTAAGGGATTCAATTTTGAGGATTTACCTGACCCAACGGCACCTGAGAATTTAGAAAAACCTGATGGCCGGGGTATCTTTTTAATGAGAAATCTGTCAGATAAGATAGAGTTTTTTGAGAATGGTTCAAAAGTAAATATTACTTTTGTGCTAAATGAATAATATTGATTTTCATATAGAAGATGTTATTGTTCCGGATTTCAATCCGGAATTTTTGCGTTTATGGGTCAGATATATTGTTGAACAATGTAATAAAGAGGTTGGTGAGGTGTCTTATATTTTGTGTTCAAATGAATATTTATTAGATATTAATATTCAGCACTTAAATCACAATTACTATACTGATGTTATAACGTTTAATTATAATGAAGGCGATCGCGTGAGCGGTGACATTTTTATTAGTTATGAAATGATACAAACTAATGCGATTGAATATTCTGAAGGAATTGTAAGGGATGAATTAGAGAGGGTAATTATTCATGGGGTTTTACATTTAATAGGTTATGATGATAAAACTGAAGAAAGTCAAGTTGAGATGACAAAAATGGAAGATTGGGCACTTGGTGAACGGAAACGTTTCACGTGAAACAATGTGCTGGGTTTTCTAAAATGTTTCACGTGAAACAAAAAAGATATGTTACAAAAGTATGATGTTATAGTTGTTGGTGGAGGCCATGCGGGGTGTGAAGCAGCTCATGCAGCAGCCAAAATGGGGTCCTCTACCCTATTGGTGACAATGAATTTGGCAACAATTGCTCAAATGTCATGTAATCCGGCAATGGGAGGAGTGGCCAAAGGTCAAATAGTAAGAGAGATTGATGCTTTAGGTGGTGGTTCAGGAATTGTGTCTGATCAGAGTGCAATTCAATTCAGGATGTTGAATCTTTCAAAGGGTCCGGCAATGTGGTCACCAAGAACCCAAAATGATAGAATGTTGTTTGCTGCTAAGTGGCGGGAAAAATTAGAGGACACGGAAGGTCTTGATTTTTGGCAGGACATGGCTACAGGTATTATCGTTGAAGAAGGAAAGGTGAAAGGAATAAAAACAGCCATTGGAATGGAAATTATGGCGGAATCGGTTATTCTAACCAACGGTACCTTTTTGAATGGGTTGATTCATCTTGGAGAAAAGCAATTTAAAGGCGGAAGAGCAGGTGAAGGTGCAAGTTATGGTATTACGGAAAATTTAATAGAACTTGGCTTTGAGTCTGGCAGAATGAAAACCGGTACTCCCCCACGTGTTGATGGAAGGTCACTAGATTATTCAAAAATGGAGGAACAGGCCGGAGATGCATCCCCATTTAAATTTTCATATTCAGGGGAGAGTTCTTATTTGGAAAATCAGGTGCCTTGTCATATCACCTATACCAATCCTAAAACTCATGAGATATTGAGAACCGGATTTGATCGGTCACCAATGTTTAATGGTGCAATAAAAAGTGTTGGTCCTCGATATTGCCCTTCCATTGAAGATAAAATAAATCGTTTTGCCGAACGGGACCGACATCAAATATTTGTTGAGCCTGAAGGATGGAATACTGTTGAAATATATGTAAACGGATTTAGTACTTCATTACCTGAGGATATACAATTAGCAGCAATGAAAACTATACCTGGTTTTGAAAACGTGAAAATGTTTCGTCCGGGATACGCCATAGAATATGACTACTTCCCTCCTACCCAACTAAAACATACATTAGAAACAAAGCTGGTTGATAATTTGTTTTTTGCGGGACAGATTAACGGAACAACCGGATATGAGGAAGCAGCAGCTCAGGGATTAATGGCCGGGATAAATGCTAACTTAAAAATTAACGATAAGCCTGGTTTTATTTTAAGCCGATCGGATGCATATATTGGTGTATTGATTGATGACCTGATTACGAAAGGTACCAAAGAGCCTTACAGGATGTTTACGTCCAGAGCTGAGTTCAGAATATTATTAAGACAGGATAATGCTGATATTAGATTATCAAAGCTGGGTTATGAATTAGGCCTTGCTGATGAAGGAAGGTATCAGGCTATGGTGGAAAAAACAAAATTAACTGAAGTAATAAAAGAGAATCTTGGATCAACCAGTGTGAGTCCGGATGAAATGAATTTGTATTTAGGAGAAATGAATTCTTCACCATTAAAACAAAAGGTTAAAGCAAAGTCTTTATTGGCCAGACCTCATATTACATTAACAGCTTTGATGGAGCGTTCGCCGGAACTTAAGAAGAGACTTGCGCATTATACTGAATCAAATTTTGATGCGCTTGAACAGGCAGAGATTCAAATTAAGTATGATGGCTATATTTCAAGGGAACAGGAAATGGCTGATAAAATGACAAGATTGGAAAATGTTAAAATTCCACCATCAATTGATTATTCAATTTTCTCATCATTATCGGCAGAAGCTGTTGAAAAGCTAACAGAAATTCAACCGGTAACAATTGGTCAGGCTAGTAGGATAAGTGGAGTATCACCATCCGATATTTCAGTACTACTTGTTTTCTTAGGAAGATAAATCATGAAAGAACTAAATATAAAATCTCACTGTCCAATATGTGATGGATCTGAGTTTAAACCATTTTTAGAATGTGTTGATTATACAGTAAGCCAGGAAAAGTTTAATATCGTAGAATGTACAAACTGTGGAATGCATTTTACAAATCCTATTCCTGTTGAAGAAGAAATAGGGGCATATTATAAGTCGGAATCTTATATTTCACACTCTTCGACTAACAAGGGTTTAATTAATAAAATATATCAGCAGGTTAGAAAGATTACATTAAACAGAAAGCTAAAATTAATCCGTCGGCTGGCTAAAGGAAAGCGAGTGCTTGATATTGGTGCAGGAACAGGTCATTTTTTGGATAAGCTTACTCAATCGGGATATGATGCGATTGGATTGGAACCTGATGCTGATGCTAGACAATTTGCAAAGGATCATTTTTCAGTTAATATTCAGGATTTATCAGAATTGTATAATCTTGAAAAGAAATCGTTGGATGTTGTTACCATGTGGCATGTTTTAGAGCATGTTTATGATTTACAAAAAGATGTAAAGCAGATCTCTGAGCTATTAAAAGGTGATGGTGTTTTAGTTATTGCTGTTCCGAATATGGGTTCATATGATGCAAAGTATTATAAAGAGTATTGGGCGGCATATGACCTGCCAATTCATTTGTATCATTTTACACCAAACGATATCAAAAACCTTTTTTCAAAATTTGGGTTTGATTTAGTTGAAGTATTACCAATGAAATTTGATTCTTATTATATTTCAATGTTAAGTGAGAAATATCGTGGTGGAAATATAATAAATGCGATAATTCGTGGTTTTATTTCAAATATAAAGGCTAAAGAAGGAGAGTTTTCATCTCAAACCTATATTTTAAAGCGAAAAAGCTAATTAGGGCTTGTTTGCCGGGGTTTTCGTATAGCTCTGGAGTTATACCATTAAAAAGTGCAGATAGTTGATTTAAGAGCGCTTGGTGAGTCCAATTGTTTTTGAGCCTATATAATTGATAAACAGTTGTTTATGTGTTTTTCATGCTAAAAATTGATCATTTTGTGAATTTAAAGAGGTTTTTGGTCATTTTCTTTATCAATTTTGGGATTTTGGGTTTTTGCCAAAATTTTGACTGGACAATTGGAATTGCTTTTGATTTTGGAAACAAAGTTAAACGTATTGGGTTACGTTCTTCTGCAAATTATCGGATCGACTTTTTCCAGGTGAACTCTGAACTAAAAATCTATTATCAGTATTCAAGCCTGGGAGTTGGTAAAAAAACACCGGAATTTCAATTTGGAACAGGCGTTAATTTTGGATTTGGTCGTCAGGATTCTGTTATTAATAACTTTATAGGTCTTGCAGAGAATAATCTTAATTATAATCATTCGATAGGTTATGCTTATAGTATTTACCTGGATAGGCAAGAAACAAGTCAAACTTCGGGTATGGTATTTATTAATGTTAAGCAGTTTAGTTTTGTAACTGAAAATGATTTACTTGGTGCAGGAAAAGGATGGAGGGATCGCTACAGAACCGGGGCTTTCCGTTTAGGTTATCGATATATTGATACCAGAATAAGCGTAAGTTCGTTGATGTGGACCGGTGATTATGCCTCCTGTACAAAGGTGATTGATTCTGACTATCCGGCAAGGTTTGGTTACCGCAGTAACGATCAGTCTGTATATGGCAATTTTTCGCTTGGTTTACTGAGTTTTCAGGCGGAACAGGTTTTACCTTATAAGCAAACGGCCAGGGTTAATGTAGGTGTTGATTCTGACAGGATAAGACATGCATTACAGAACAAAGCATTGCATGATATGCCATTTTACACTGATAAGATGGTGAAGCGCCAATTAATGCATATTCCCATGCTTCAGCAGGATGGGAGTCAATACTTGTTTAAGGAAGGGCAGAAAGTTGAAAAAGCAACTTTTTATTATAACCTGGGACTTAACCCCGGAGTATTTTATTAATCGATATCTTTTAACGCTTCTAAAACACTTTCATAATCAGGTTCTTCTGTGATCTCTTGAACTTGTTGTGTATAAGCTATTATTCCGTTTGAATCAATAATTATAACGGCTCTGGAGTGTAAATTAAACAATGGACCACTGATAATTTCCAGTCCATAATCTTTACCAAAACTACTGGTAGCGTAATCCGAAAGGGTAATTATATTATTAAGGTTTTCAGCCATACAAAACCTGTTCTGGGCAAATGGTAAATCACTTGAGATGCTCAGAACTTTGGTATTTTCCAACTCTCCTGCAATAGTATTAAAGCGTTTAACGGATTTAGCACAGGTACTGGTATCAATGCTGGGGTGGATGTTTAAAATCACTCTGCTACCAATAAAATCAGACAGAGAAATAGATTTTAAGTTAGTTTGGGTTAGAGTGAATTCCTTTGCTTTCTCACCAATTTTTGGCAATTCTCCACTTGTTTCAACTGTTTGTCCGTTTAATGTTAAAATGGCCATAATTCTTAAAATTGAGTTGAATCAAATTTAAATAATTAATTGAAAATTCCAATTAATATGCATGGAATACTGGAACGTGTAATGCTAAAATTAAGGGATTGAGTTAATTGCTGATACTCAAACTTCCGGATTTATAGTCTACTATTTTTTCAGTAGTTTTAACCATTGCTTCTGCATCATAGCCACATTCTCTGTACAACTCTGCCTGAGTACCATGTTGAATAAATTTATCCGGAACGCCTAATCTGATAACCTTCGAGGAATAGTTATTGTCAGCCATAAATTCAAGTATTGCAGAGCCCATACCACCAACTATGCAGCCATCTTCAACGGTAATAACCGACTTAAACTTTGAAAACACTTCATGTAAGAGTGTTTCGTCCAGTGGTTTGGCAAATCTCATATCATAATGTGCTGCTGAAATTCCTTTTTCATCCAGTATTTCACAGGCTTTAACGGTAAGGTTCCCGATAGGCCCTAAGGTTAAAAATGCAATATCCGATCCCGATTTTATTTTTCTTCCGGTGCCCAACGGAATTTCTTTAAATGTAGTTTTCCACTGAGGCATTACACCGGCACCACGTGGATATCTGATAGTGAACGGTCCCTGATCCGGTAATTGAGCCGTGTACATGAGGTTTCTTAATTCTTCCTCGTTCATTGGAGAGGAAACGATCATATTAGGAATAGACCTCATATATGACAAGTCATATGCCCCATGGTGGGTTGCACCATCTGCTCCAACTAATCCACCCCTGTCTAAACAGAATACCACGTTCAGGTTCTGCAGTGCTACATCATGTAATACCTGATCGTATGCACGCTGCATAAATGATGAGTAAATATTGCAGAACGGAACCATACCCTGAGTTGCAAGACCAGCTGAAAAAGTCACAGCATGTTGTTCAGCTATTCCTACGTCGAACGCACGGTCAGGCATTGCTTTCATCATTATATTTAATGAGGAACCTGTTGGCATAGCGGGTGTAATACCCATTATTTTGTCATTTTTTTCAGCCAATTCTACAATTGAATGACCAAAGACCTCCTGAAATTTAGGTGGCTGAGGCGATTTCGGAATAACCTTTATAATTTCTCCCGTATCTTTATTAAAAACACCTGGTGCATGCCATTTAGTGGCATTTCCCTGCTCAGCCGGTTGGTATCCTTTTCCTTTTTTAGTTAAAACATGAAGGATTTTAGGTCCTGGAATGTCTTTCAGATCTTCCATAATATTTACCAACCCAATCACATCATGTCCGTCTACCGGACCAAAATATCTTAAGTTAAGTGACTCAAAAAGGTTACTTTGCTTTAACAAGGTGCCTTTAAGCGCATTACTTATTTTAGAGGCAATAGTTTGGGCATTTGGTCCAAATTTAGATACCTTACCTAATAAAGCCCATACATCATCTTTAACTTTATTGTAAGTATGTGATGTTGTAATATCTGTTAAGTATTCCTTTAATGCCCCAACATTTGGGTCAATTGACATACAATTATCGTTAAGAACAATAAGAATATTAGAATTGGTAAATCCGGCCTGATTTAGGCCCTCATAGGCTAATCCTGCGGTCATTGATCCATCACCGATTACGGCAATATGTTGCCGGTCATTTTCTTCTTTATATTTACTTGCAATAGCCATTCCCAGTGCACCTGAAATAGATGTGGAAGAATGCCCTACACCAAAAGTATCGTATTCACTTTCGCTTCTTTTAGGAAAGCCTGACATACCTCCATAAAGTCTGTTAGTGTGAAAAATATCGCGTCTGCCGGTCAAAATTTTATGTCCGTAAGCCTGATGGCCAACATCCCAAACCAGTTGGTCGTAAGGTGTATTAAAAACATAATGTAATGCTACCGTGAGTTCTACTACACCAAGACTGGCACCAAAGTGAGAATTTCCTATTTCAGAAATCACATCAACAATATACTGTCTCACTTCATCCGAAACCTGGGGTAATTGCTCAACTTTGAATTGCTTTCTCAAGTCTTCCGGGATTGCAATTTTCTCTAGAAATGGGCCTGCTTTATATTTGGACATAATCAAGGGCTTTTAACAAATTTACAATAAATTTTATCTTTATTTGTATTGTGTTTAACAATTTACAAAAAACATTAAACAAAAACAAAATTTATCTTACTAACTAACGAAAATAATACACTATTCATTTTTGCAAGATTACTAATAAAAGTTAAACAGCCGTTTCATTCAAGCGAAATTTAAGTGTTTTACTAATTGATTTTAAGAATCGAAGCTCTTTTTCATCTACCAACGATAATGAAAGACCTTTTTTTCCTCCTCTGGCAGTCCTTCCGCTTCTATGTGTGTAAAATTCTTTTTGATCCGGCATTTCGTAATGAATGACGAACTGAAGTCGGTCAACATCAATTCCTCTGGCCGAAACATCAGTAGATACAAGTAATTGAAGCGATTCTTTTTTAAAAGCTCTCATTACTTTTTCCCGTTCAATCTGGGTGAGGTTACCTTGTAAACTTTCAACATCATAGTTTCTGGCTTTTAACTGCTTAGTCAGGTTTTCTGTTGCATTTTTGGTCCTGCAAAATATGATACCCCTTGATTCATTATTTCGAAGAAACTGATGAAGGATATTTAGTTTTTCAGAAGTTTGACAAGGAATATATTCGTGACTGATATTTTCATTTAAAACACCGGTATGCGAAACGCGCACTTCATGAGCATTTACTTTCATATGCCGCTTGATCATTTGCTGTATATCCTTAGGCATAGTGGCTGAAAAAAGCCAGATATTATTTGGTTTTGCAGTAAAATTAAGAATGAAGTCAATGTCCTCCTTAAAACCTAATTTTAACATCTCATCCGCTTCGTCCAAAACAGTATATTTTACATTGGAAAGGTCTATTTTTTTTCTGTTTATTAAATCCATCAATCTACCTGGAGTAGCAACAATAATCTGTGTTGGTTTCCTCAGCATTGCAATTTGTTTATCCAGACCTGGCCCTCCGTAAATTCCCGCAGTAAACACGGGCTTATAATACTTGGTAAATTTAAACAGTTGCTTGGCAATTTGTTGCACAAGTTCTCTTGTTGGTGCCAGAACCAGGCCCTGAATGTTCGTGTTTTTGGAATTCACTTTTTGAAGTAGTGGAATACCATAAGAAGCGGTTTTTCCGGTTCCGGTTTGGGCCATTCCTATAAAGTCGGCGTCTTTTTCAATAAGGAACGGAATAGCTGCTGATTGAATCTCCGTTGGTTGTTCGAAATTCAATTCTTTTAGCCTTTTAACAATGTTTTTATCAATATTTAAATGCTCAAATTGCTTCATGGTGTGATGAATGAATTAACGACTTCATTTAATAAATCATTTTCGTAGCCTTTTGAATAAAGGTACCGTTTTAATTTAGCTGCTTTGTCCCATTGATTACTACCATTGGTAGCTGACCATTTTTTTTGTGCAAGTGATTTAAGGGAAGACAGGTATTCATCAGGATCAATAGCATTCAGGGCTTTATTGATGGAATAATTGGAGATATGCTTTGATTTAAGGTGGGCATTAATCTTTAGTTTTCCCCAGCTTTTGATACGAAATTTTCCTGAGGCATAGGCTTCAGCAAACCGTTCTTCATTCAAAAAATTATTACTGATAAGGTCAGCCAGCAGAATATCCTGATCTTCTCCGAATATTCCCCAGCTTTCAAGTTTTTTTGTGATTTCGTAAGCACACCTTTCCTGATAGGCGCAAAAAGCCTCAAGTTTTACTTTTGCTTCCTGAATCGAGTATTTTCGCTTAGTATTCAAACGTTACTGATTTGTTTACTAAAATACCGATTATAATTAAATATTGATTTTATTATTATCCTTATCCAGGAATGAATATTCAAAGAAGGTATTGGCTGATACCGGCTTAACTGAAATCCATTTTTTATATTTCATAAACCAACCAAATCGCTTTGACTTAATCCCTTTGGTAAAATAGGATGCGATATAAGGATGGACCAGTAAGGTCAGCTTACTTTCCTTTTTATTCGTAATCAGGTAATCTAAAGTAGATTCAATTTCGTCGGTAAACATGATTGAAGCCTGAATTTTACCGGAACCATTACAGGTAGGGCATACTTCTGACGTTTCAATATTTGTTTCGGGTCTGACCCTTTGACGGGTAATTTCCATCACACCAAACTTACTTGGAGGAATAACACTGTGTTTAGCACGATCCGATTTCAATAATTCCTTCATTTTTTCAAATAAAAGCTTATTGTTTTCACGTTTGTGCATATCAATGAAATCCACACAAATAATACCTCCCATATCCCTTAACCTCAATACACGAGCCAGTTCTTCAGCCGATTCAAGGTTGACAGCTAATGCGTTTTCTTCCTGCGTATCACCCTTTGCAGAACGGTTCCCTGAATTTACATCAACCACATGCATGGCTTCAGTATGTTCAATAATTAAATATCCTCCTGATGCTAACGGTACTTTTTTACCATATAACATCTTGATTTGTTTGTGAATATTGAAGTGCTCGAAAATATTCAGTTTACCTTTGTAGAGATTTAAAATCTTTTCCTGACCAGGAGAAATAGAAGAGATGTATTCATACATTTCATCCAATAAAGTTTTATCATTAACATGGATCTTGGTGAACTTATCATTCAGTAAATCCCGTAGTAATGAAGATGCCCTGCTCAGTTCACCCAAAACTCGTTTTGGTGGCTTTGAAGTCTGAAGGTTTTCATGAATTAATTTCCACTTGTCGATTAGGTTTTTCAGATCACTGTCAATCTCCGATATTTTTTTATCCTCGGCAACAGTTCGAATGATGACACCAAAGTTTTTGGGAAGGATACTTCTCATGATATCCCTTAAACGATCCCTTTCTTTGGCGTTTTTAATTTTTTGTGATACTGAAATTTTATTTGAAAAAGGGACCAGTACAATATATCTTCCCGCCAGAGTAATTTCGGCATTTAAACGTGGTCCTTTTGAAGAGATGGGCTCTTTAGCCACTTGAACGAGTACTTGTCTGGATGATGATAGAACATCATCAATTTTACCGCTCTTATCTATGTCATTTTCAGATTTAAAGTAGAGCAAATCAGCAACTCTCTGTTTTTCCTGAAGGGTATTTTGAACGTATTTATCTAATGATTTAAATTGTGGTCCTAAATCCAAATAGTGTAAAAAAGCGTCCTTCTCGTATCCTACATCCACAAATGCAGCATTCAGGCTAGGCACTACCTTTCTTACCTTTCCCAGGTAAATATCGCCAACCATGAAATCCTTATTCCCTTTTTCTTCGTGAAGTTCAATCAATTTTCCTTCGCGCATCAAGGCAATCCAAATTCCATTTGGTTTGACATCAACGACTAACTCAAAATTCATTTGGTTGTATATTAGTATGAATTATAATAAACAGAAAATACTTAGCAACAGGGGGTCACTAAGCATTAATCCTATATTAGAAGAACTAAAGACTTATTTTTTCTTCTTGTGTCTGTTTTTTCTAAGTCTTTTCTTTCTTTTATGAGTTGACATTTTATGTCTTTTTCTCTTCTTTCCGCTTGGCATAGCTAAATGTTTTAATTATTACTTTATTTATATAAAAAACTTCCTGAATCTCAGGAAGTTTTTATCAAACTCTAAATTTTAGAGTGCAAAGGTAATAAAAGTATTTTAGTTATACAACTATTTTACTTTCACATTAGATTTTACATCTTCCACAAAAGTCTTCGCGGGCTTAAATGCAGGGATGTTGTGAGCTGGAATGATAATAGACTCATTTTTAGAGATATTTCTCCCGGTCTTTTCCGCTCTCTTTTTAACAATGAAAGAACCAAATCCTCTTAAATAAACGTTTTTCCCACTTGCAAGTGAGTCTTTCACGTTCTTCATGAATGATTCCACAGTAGCTAAAACGGCCGCTTTTTCCACGCCGGTTTGTCTTGCTACCTCGCTAACAATGTCTGCTTTTGTCATAACTAATTAATTTTTAATCGTTTGTATTTTACTCACAAAAATAAAGGAATTTTCGAAAATATTACAATAAATTAGGAAAATATTTAGAAAATGATATTGGATGGCTAATTTTTCAAACTTGATAATAAATTGGTACAAAAGGCATAAACGAAATTTACCATGGCGCGACGAGAAAGACCCGTACCTGATTTGGCTATCAGAGATAATACTACAGCAAACACAAGTAAATCAAGGTCTTAGCTATTATTTAAAGTTTAAATCTAACTTTCCATCAGTTCAAACTTTAGCTGAAAGTGATCAGGAAAAAGTGTTAAAACTGTGGCAGGGATTGGGCTATTATAGTAGGGCCAGAAATCTTCATCATGCTGCAAAACAGGTTGTGAATGAGCATAATGGTGTTTTTCCGGAGTCATATATTGAGATTTTAAAGCTTAAAGGAGTGGGTGAATATACAGCTGCAGCGATCAGTTCATTTGCATTTAATGAGAAACAGGCAGTGGTAGATGGAAATGTTTTCAGGGTATTGAGTCGTGTTTTTAAAATAGCCACACCGATTAATACCGGTAAAGGGAAAAAGGAATTTTTTGAGTTAGCTAATCGTTTAATTAGTGCTGAAGAGCCTGCTGAACACAATCAGGCCATTATGGAGGTGGGCGCATTGGTTTGCAAACCTAAAACACCCGATTGTGTCAATTGTCCGGTGCAGGAAAAATGTCTGAGCTTTGCTGATGGAACACAACTTAACTATCCGGTGAAAGAAAAAAAGCTGAAAATAAAAGACAGGTATTTAAACTATGCCGTGGTAACGGATGGATCAAACTTGCTGATTAAAAAAAGAACAGGAAAAGGAATCTGGCAGGGACTTTATGATTTTCCTTTACTTGAAACCGAAAAATCGCTGGAAAAATTAACACCTTTTGATGGAATTGATGTGTCCAGTCAACAAATGGATATGTCGCTAAAACATATTTTAACCCACCAGCGATTGTATGTTAAGTTTTGGATTGTAAATGTAGAGAGTGTTGAAAATCAGCAAGATTACCTTAAAATACCAATAATGGATATTAAAAATTATCCCTGCCCTCAATTAATCGCCAGATATATTGATCAATCTCATTTTTTCAAAAGATAAATTGTATCTTTGTTTGTAAATACAAGAACAAATGGCCGGAAGCGTAAACAAAGTAATATTAATTGGAAATTTAGGAAAAGACCCTGAGGTAAGACATCTTGACAATGGTGCTGTTGTGGCCAATTTTCCGATAGCAACTTCGGAAAGTTTTACGGACAAGAATACTGGTGAGAGAAGAGAGATCACAGATTGGCATAATATTGTGGTATGGAGAGGTCTGGCAAAAATTACTGAGACTTACCTGAAAAAAGGAATGAAGGTTTATATTGAAGGGAAATTAAAAACCCGGTCGTGGCAAGATGAAAATAACAATACCAGGTATACTACTGAAGTTATTGCTGATAATATGACTATGTTGAGCAGACAGGAGGGTACCGGTCAACAACCCAATCAAAATCAATATCCTAAATCGGTTGAAAATAAACCCAGTCAACCTATGGAGTACAACATTAAGCCTGACGAAGAGGACGATTTACCTTTTTAACGAAACCAAATTAATCTATGAGTAGTCCAGATCTGATTTCAGTAATAATAGCGATTGTTATTTTGCTTTTATTATTGATGTGTTCAGCATTGGTGTCAGGTTCTGAGGTTGCCTTTTTTTCGTTAAAACCTGTTGATGTTGAGGAGTTGGAAAAAGACTCAGGGAAAAGAGCAAAAACTGTTCTGGAGTTGTTGGACACGCCTAAACATCTTTTAGCAACAATATTAATTGCCAATAATTTTGTTAATGTTTCGGTAATTATTCTTTCCTCTTACATTTCAAACTTATTGTTTCCGGAAGGATCTGTATCACCCGGATGGAAATTGTTTATTGATATAGCAGCCATTACCTTTATTATTTTATTGTTTGGGGAAGTTATTCCCAAAGTGTACGCAAGTAAGAATGGTAAAAAAGTAGCCTTATTAATGGGTAACCCGTTAAATCGGATTGGAAGTATGTTTCCCATTAACTATATGGTAAAAGGCTTGGTCTCGGGAACATCAGTACTGAGTAATCTTGGAAAGAAAAAAAGCATTTCGGTATCGTCCGGAGATTTGGAACAAGCCATTGAACTGACTAAAGAAGTAGAGGGAAAGGAAGAAGAACATAAAATTTTAGAAGGGATTGTCAAGTTTGGGAAAACAGATGTTAAACAAATCATGAAATCGAGGGTTGATGTATTTGCCCTTGATATTAACGATAGCTATACTGACATTTATGACAGGATTTTGGAATATGGTTATTCCAGAATTCCTGTAATTGAGGATTCATTTGATCAGATCAGGGGAATTTTATATATCAAAGACATGATCCCATATATTGATGAGGAGAAAAAAGACTGGCAGAGTCTTTTAAGGGAGCCCTATTATGTGCCGGAAACTAAAAAAATTGATGATCTGTTAAAGTCATTTCAGGAAAGAAAAATGCACATGGCAATTGTTGTAGATGAGTATGGTGGTACTTCAGGTATAATCACTCTGGAGGATGTAATGGAAGAAATAGTAGGGGATATTTCAGAGGAATTTGACGAAGAAGATCTGAATTATTCTAAATTGGATGAACAAACTTATATTTTTGAGGGAAAGATGCCTTTGATGGATTTTTATAAGGTTTTGGGTATTGACGGGGAATTGTTTGAAGAAGCCAAAGGAGAATCTGATACCTTAGCCGGGTTTATTATTGAGCAGGCCGGGAAAATATTGGTGAAGAACGAAAGAATTAGTTTTGAAAATTATACATTGATCGTTGAGGCAGCAGATAAACGAAAGCTGAAGAGAATTAAAGTAATAATTGATAATGAGGAATAGAATTTGTTTTGGCCTGTTGATCATTCTGGGCCTGATTTCATGTAAGGATGATCCGGTTTATCCAAAACCAATCAGTGGAATGAAGTTATCATTCCCTGCAAAGGATTACAGCCAAACCATTACCGGGTGTACATATAATTTTACAATGCCAACTTATGTTGAGGTTGACAGTGCAAAAGGGCAATGTAATATAAACCTCAACTTCAAACCGTTTGACGCTACGTTATTCCTCACCTATATACCAATCGATACCACATTAATGTATCATATTGAGTATTCAAGGAAGTTGGTATATGACCACACTGTTAAAGCGGACGGTATAGAGGAGAAACAGATTTTAAATAAAACTGATAATGTTTATGGTATGGCATATCGGTTAATTGGAAATTCGGCATCAGTATACCAGTTTTATGTTACCGATAGTACATCACATTTTTTAAGAGGAGCATTGTATTTTAATACACGACCCAATTACGATAGCTTAAAACCAACTATCGATTATATAATGCCTGATTTTGATACAATATTTCAAACCATTAAATGGGAGCAAAAGGAGGAGTAGATGAGCTTTTTTTCAAAACCGATACGGATTATTTTAGTTGGGAGCCTTGGTCTCTCAGTTATTGTTCTGTTAGGTTTACTTGCTACAAATGCTTTTACTCATATTGATATTAACTTTTGGTTCTACATTATTTTTCCTTTAATGGTTGGCATTATCGCTTTTGGTGTATTCTCCATTCTGATAGAGCGTTTTGTCAATGAAAAAATTAAGGGAATTTATAAAACCATCAGTCATCAGAAAACGCAGGACAAACAGCCCGTTAAAATGAATGAGGATGTTTGGGAAACCTTGTCGAAAGATACAGAGGAATGGGCTGAATTAAAGCAGCAACAAATAGAGGAACTCGAAAAACAAGCTTCGTTCAGAAGGGAGTTTTTGGGTAACCTGGCACATGAATTAAAAACACCTGTTTTTAGCATTCAGGGTTATATTTTAACCTTACTTGAAGGTGGTTTGGAAGATGATTCTGTTAACCGGGTATTTTTGAATAAGGCTCTGAATGGTGTGGAGAGAATCACAAGCGTATTGGATGATTTAGATGACATCAGCAAATTTGAATTTGATCGTTTTAAATTGAAATTTGTACGGTTTGACGTTACCAAACTCGTAAAAGAGGTTTTCGATACTTTGGAGTCTAAAGCCAATGAACGTCAAATTAAATTAACACTTGACAAAGACTACGATCCAATTTTTGCAAATGCGGATAAGGGTAAGATAGGTCAGGTACTAATAAACCTGGTCTCAAACTCTGTAGCCTATGGAAATGATAATGGAACTACGACGGTAAAGTTGAGCAGGTTAGAACGTAAAAAACTGTTGGTTGAAGTAATTGATGATGGACTTGGCATAGATGAGGATCATTTTAACCGTCTGTTTGAGCGGTTTTACAGGGTGGAAAAAAGCAGGGCCAGAAACCTTGCAGGTTCCGGCTTAGGACTATCTATTGTAAAACATATCATTGAGGCCCATGGGCAAAGTATAAATGTAAAGAGTACACCGGGTGAAGGTTCGGTATTCTCATTTACTATAGATGCGGGTTAATTAACAGATACTGGAATATCTGCTGGTTTCGTCTTTAAATGAAAAAAATTAGGTGCTGATGAAAATTAATGCAAAACAAAGAAGGCGAACGGCAAACAGGATTAGCATTAAAATAGTCTGGTCTTACATCCGGTTATATCTTGTCAAAAGGTTATTTCATTCGAAAACGTATCAGAAGAAACTTGAAAAACTACACCAAAAAAATGCCGAGATAGCCAAAAAAACTATACTTGAATTAGACGGATTATTTATAAAGGTCGGACAATTATTGTCAATTATGTCAGGCTTTTTACCAAAAGCTTATGGAGAGGTGTTGGAATCCTTGCAGGATCATACGCCTGCTTCGGAGTATGAGCATACAAAAAAAACAATTGAAGAAGAATTGGGGGAATCAGTTGATGGTTTGTTTCAATCCTTTGAGAAATTACCTGTTGCTTCAGCTTCAATAGGCCAGGTTCATCAGGCTGTACTTAAAACAGGCGAAAAAGTAGCGGTTAAAATTCAGCATCCTCAAATTGAGATTCTTGCTGAGTTGGATTTAAGTATCATAGAAGGCTTGATTAAACGTGTACTGCGTTTTTTTAAAATTACCGGTCTTGATCATGTATATGTTCAGGTCAGGCAGATGATTCAGGAGGAACTGGATTATGAAAAAGAAAGTGAATCAATACAACAGATTAAGGAGAACTGTAAGGACATTGAAGGGGTTATAATACCAAAAGTTTTTACAGAATACAGTTCAAAAAAAGTGTTAGTCACAACCTTTTATGAAGGTACTAAAATAACCAATACCTCGCAATTGGAAGAGTGGGGAATCCAGATGGATAAAGTAATGGAAAGGCTGGTATTTTGTTATTGTGAGATGATACTGAATCATGGTATTTACCATGCCGACCCTCATCCCGGAAATATTTTGATCAATAAGAACGGGGAGGTTGTTATACTCGATTACGGTGCAGTAGGAAGGCTTGAAGATTCAATGCGTGAACAAATACCGGTTTTTATTCAGGCTGTGTTATATAAAGACAATGAAAAGGTTTTGAAATCTATGAAAAAAATGGGCTTTATAGGCAAGGGTAAAGCTGCAGAAGAAACTGCTGAGAAAATTATTGAGGCCTTAAGTAATTTTATTTCAGAAGGGATTGACGTACAAAACCTGAGCTTCGATAGTATTAAAAACAGTGGAATAGATAAGTTGAGGAAAGAACTGAGTATTAAAGAACTGACCAATACTGTTGAGGTACCTAAAGATTGGATTTTGCTGGAACGAACACTACTACTATTGTATGGTATCAATACAAGAATAGCCCCGGAATACAATCCTGTTGATACCATTAAGCCGTATTTAAAAAGATTGATTTTTAAAGATGGTGGCTTTAGAAAAGTAATCCTAAATGCCATAAAACATCAGGCAAATTTATTACTGGGTCTGCCTAAGAAAACAGATGAATTTTTGACAAAAGCCAATAAAGGTGATTTAAAAATTAAACTTAAGGATTATAACAGGAATACTGGCAGACTGTATGCTGTTGGTCAGCAAATTTTTATGAGTTTAATTGCCTTCATGAGCTTATGTATGGCAGTGTACTGCCACCAGAATAATCTTTCAGGTTACGAAAATGTATTCATAGGTATTAGTATTGTTTTTGGCCTGCTTATGTTAAGGTTAATGTGGAAAAACAGGGCAAAGGATTAATAAATACTTATTGTTCCCTTAATCGACTAATGCATTGCGTTTCGGTAATTTTGTGCATTAGTATGAGAAAGTTAAATAAGTTCAGGCTGTTTGTATTTGTTTCAGTGATTATTGGGGCTTCTTATATGGAGTTGAGTAAGGATTACCGAAAGCATAAAGAAAAGGAGAAGTGGATCAATCAGGAGTCTGCTGAATACCAAAAAAACAAGAAACTGGTCAAAAACAATAAGATTGGTGCATCAGCACAGCAATAAATACTAATAACCCATTAAAAGATATATTGGCGTCTTAATTAACCTTCTAAGTCAATAATATCACAAAGGGGTCAATTTGTTAATTGTACAAATTCCTTTTCGACAATAAGCTCCGATTCCCGTCCAAAGACCAGGGACCTGTTGTCATCAATATGTCCGGCCGGAAAATCAAAGCAAACCGGATAATCATACTTTGAAACGCGGTCAAGAATCAGATGCTCAACATTTTTGCCAAACCTGATCTCCGTGTCTTTGATTCCTGTCATACCGCCAACAATTAACCCATTAATCTGACTCAATTTACCGGATTTCTCCAATGACCATAACATTCTGTCAATGGCGTAGATGTACTCTGCAACCTCCTCTATAAATAAAATTTTGCCGGAAAAATCAATGTCAGAATTAGTTCCGATTAAGGTACAAATCATAGTGAGGTTACCACCGATAACCTGTCCTTTTGCTGTTCCGGATATATTATTCTGGTTTGAGGGTATATTGTATTGGTTGGGAAGCCCAGTAATACTATTTACCAAAGTGCCTAAACTCTCATTCGTATTATGTTTAAAATTCAGAGGCATTGTGGCATGCACTGTTTCAATACCAACATGTTGGTGGATATGGTGATGAAAAACAGTAATGTCACTAAAACCAATAATTTGTTTAGGATATTTTTTTAACGGAGAGAAATCGACCAGGTCAACAATCCTGATTGTACCGTATCCGCCGCGGGCACACAGAATAATGTCGACATTTTCGCTGTTAATCGCATCCTGGAAATCCTGCCGGCGCTCCTCATCTGTCCCTGAAAAATAATGGTATTGTCCTGCCACGTTATTTCCCAGTTCAACAGTAAATCCTTTCTGTTCAAGAAAATCCTTTGCACCATCAATATAGTTGGCTTCAATGGCTTTTGCAGGGGAAACAATTCTGATAATTTTATTCATTCGCTCTAAAAATACAATTTGAAAATCATTTCCCACACGTTTTTATTATTTTTGTCGGAAAGTTCAAAACAAACAGATGAGTGATCAATTTACAGTAACAGCTGCGCTTCCATACGCAAACGGACCATTGCATTTAGGACATGTGGCAGGAGTATATCTTCCGGCGGATATTTTTGTGCGCTTTTTAAGGATGAAAAAGGAGGATGTGCTTTTTGTTTGCGGAAGTGATGAGCATGGTGCTGCAATTACACTCAGAGCCAAAAGAGAAGGGATTTCACCAAAAGATATTGTAGATAAGTATCATACAATAAACCAACAGGCTTTCAATGATTTTGATATCTCTTTTGATATTTATTCGAGAACTTCAAACGCCATTCACCACGAAACAGCTCAGGATTATTTTAAGGTTTTAAATGATAAAGGGAGTTTTACTAAAAAAACAACTGAGCAATACTATGATGAGGAGTTCAAGCAGTTTTTAGCGGATCGTTACATCACAGGAACCTGTCCGAATTGTGGTAATGAAAACGCTTACGGTGATCAGTGTGAAAAATGTGGGACTGCCCTTAGTCCCCTCGAACTGATTAATCCGGTATCGACATTAAGTGGAAAAACACCTGTTTTAAAAGAAACGACCCACTGGTTTTTACCAATGGATCAACATGAAGAGTGGTTAAAGGAATGGATTACAAAAGGAACATTGGATGGGGTTCAGCAACACAACCCTAAATTGTGGCGTAACCAGGTGAATGGGCAATGTATGAGTTGGATTGACGGAGGATTACACCCAAGGGCCATGACAAGGGATTTGGATTGGGGTGTAAAGGTGCCGGTTGAAGGTGCAGATGGAAAAGTGCTTTATGTATGGTTGGATGCCCCAATCGGTTATATTTCGGCTACCAAAGAGTGGGCACAAAAAAATGACAAAAACTGGAAAGATTACTGGACAGGGTCACGAAAACTGGTTCATTTTATTGGTAAAGATAATATTGTATTTCATGCTATTATTTTCCCAATTTTATTAAAAGAACATGGTGATTTTGTATTGCCGGATAATGTGCCGGCATATGAATTTTTGAATTTGGAAGGGGATAAATTTTCCACTTCAAGAAAATGGGCGGTTTGGTTACATGAATTTATGGAAGCCCATGGTGACATGAAAGATGAGCTAAAATATGTACTGACTGCTATTGCACCGGAAAGTAAAGACAGTGAATTTACCTGGAGTGAGTTTCAGGCCAGGGTGAATAATGAGTTAGCTGATGTATTAGGTAATTTCGTTAACAGAGCGGTTGTACTGACCAATAAATATTTTGAAGGTAAGGTCCCCGAAAGAGGTGAATTAACCGAATTTGATCAGTCTGTATTAGATCAGTTGAAAAGTTATCCTGAAAAAATAGAAAAATTAATTCGGGCATATAAATTGAGAGAGGCCCAGAACGAAGCCATGAACCTGGCGCGTTTGGGGAACAAATATCTGGCAGAAACTGAACCTTGGAAACTGGCAAAAACAGATTTAAAACGGGTAAAAACCATTTTAAATATTGCTTTGCAGATTACTGCTAATTTAACCATTGCTTTTCAGCCATTTTTACCGCTAAAATCACAGAAAATAGCAAGTTTCCTTAATATAGATTTACTGGATTGGTCATATGCCGGAAAGGACGACATTCTGACAAACGGACACCAACTCAACAAATCAAGTATTTTAATTACTAAAGTGGATAATCAGTTTGTGGAAGAACAAAGAGAAAAATTAGAGGAATCAAAGCAAGGGATGAATAATAATTTTCCACCTCAGAAAGAAAATATCAGCTTCGACGATTTTACGAAAATGGATATTCGGATTGGTGAAGTAATTGCAGCTGAAAAAGTACCAAAAGCAGATAAGCTCTTAAAATTGATTGTTGATACCGGATTGGACAAAAGAACAGTTGTTTCCGGTATTGCTGAACATTATAAAGCTGAGGATATCATTGGTAAAAAAGTTTCGGTTCTGATGAATTTGGCACCGCGTAAAATCAGGGGAGTTGAATCTCAGGGTATGATTTTAATGGCAGAAAATGAATCTGGTGAATTGAGTTTTGTTTCTCCGGAAAAAGGGTTTGATGCCGGTGGTGAAGTCAGATAATATGACTGGTCAAATCAGACAAATTAACGATTCAGATTATGATGAGGTAATCAAAAACCTCAACAATTGGTGGGGTGGTCGTGATATGACTGATATGTTACCCCGACTATTTTTTAAGTTTTTTGGTTCTACCGGGTTCATCATTAAAAATGATGAGGATGTGGTTGGTTTTCTGGTTGGCTTTATTGCTCAAAACAATCCTCAAAAGGGATATGTTCATTTTATTGGCGTTAATCCGGACTATAGAAAAAAGAATGTGGGGAAACGGCTATACAACCACTTTTTTGATGTTATGATCCAAAAAGGAGTATCAAGTGTTGAGTGTGTGACTTCTCCTGCGAATAAAAATTCCATTGCTTTCCATCAGTCAATTGGGTTTAAAATTAAAGCTGGTAACAGGTTGACTGAAGAAGGTATTTCCTATTTTTATAATTATGATGGAGCAGGGGAGGACCGAGTTGTTTTTAGTAAAGAGTTAGGTGCTACGCTCCAGTTAAATTAAAACAAATAGTAACGAATTATCTCATTTGTATTATTATTCAAAAATTAGAATGAAATCCTTCTTGTTTTTTACACTATTCCTGATTCATGGAACCGTATTTTGTCAAATTTACTGTCCCTCAGGAGAAGTATTTCAAGGTCCGGTAAAAAAGGTTAAAATAGAATTCTATTCCAGAGAGAGGAAGATTCTTTCAGACAGAGAAGACACTCCGATTGCATTAACAAGTTCTTCATCTATTCTTTTTGAGCACGGGAAATTAATTCAAAAAACAATCCAGTATCCTTCTGGAAATTTGAAATGTTACTGTACAAACGAATATGACAGTTCTGGTAACTTACATGAACGGATTATTTATACACCAGACTCATTGATTGATGTTAGAAAGGTCTATTTTTATACTAATAGAAAATGGGTAAAAACGGAATACTACAATCGGAAAAACGAACTCTTCAGTACTAGAATTTATGACATAGATTCTTCACAGTTCATTGCAAAGTCTATGGAAGTGTTTGATGATAGTTTTGAAGACCTTATTTATTATAGTTTAAATAGTGATTTTTCGCCAATTGAGTCTTACAAATTTGACGAATCTGGAAACAAAGTTCTCTATCAAACAACTGAATATGACAGTTTGAAGAGAGTTATAAAGCAAGTCAATTACAAGGAGAAAATGGTAGAAGGTTATTCCACATATACTTATGATGAAGCAAATAGAATTATTGAAAGCTCTATGTATGATGCCAATAATAGATTGGTAGAAAAGGACTCTGTGTCTTATGATCAATATTCAAATATCGTATATTCAAAAAAATATAGTTCGACTAATTTAGGAAAAATAGATTCTTTCACTTATCAGTATGATAGCTATGGAAACTATATCTATAAAATGTCATGGAAGGGAGTTGGTTCTTTCCGATATCTGATAAGTAGAGAGTCAAGAGTTATAACCTATGAATAGAAGACATTAATCTAATGCCTAGGCAAATTCTATTGCTTCCAATAATGTTTTATGGTATTTATCTATTGACTTTAGTTATACCGTAGAAAATTTCAAAATCTGAAGTAAGTATTCTCCTTTGGCGGCTCTAAGATCACTAATGGTATTAATGTTTATGAATTGTGCCGGAATGAAATTATTTTTAAAGGGATTATGAGCTGGAGAAAGATATAAATTGGGGTTGTTTTTATAACCTTTTATGGTCATTGAAATCCTGCTAAAAATTTGGCCATTCTTCAACTTGATTTTTACTTTTTGATCCTGAGGAACAGATTTTAAGACATAATTGTACGTTTGAATCTCAATTCGTTCCGATCCAAACTTAAATATATATTGTTCAGGAAGAGCCCTTACAATAGTGTTGAAGTAGTGATTTGTAAAGGGAAACCCAATTAAATAAACTTTGTTTTGTTTATAGAGATCGAGGTTGCGTTTTTCTTTTCGGTTTCTGATTTTAAACAGGCTGATTTTAATGAATTTGTCTTCTGAACGAATATCGGCTCCGGTTACCCTGAAAGCATTGGCTCCGTACCTTTTTCCGGTACTCTCGATAAACTCAAAGCTGTGGTCAAATTTTTCAAAATTATCAAATCTAAAAGTAATGTCTCCTATCCAGGAGTATAGCCGGGCATCAAAATCGGGGTGTAAATAATCGAATGTACTAATGGTTTTATTGACAAAAGGACGTTTTGGATTTAGAGTATCTACAGTGACACGTAAATTTTGCGCATAAGAATATAGCGGAACAAAAAGGAGTAGTAATATATATTTCATACTTTCGCTGAGGTTTTATATTTTATTAATGTCAAGCGTATAATATGGTAACCCACAGAATTGTTCAATATCTACTTAAATCACCTAAATTTCCTGGTCGTGACTATTTGATTGAACAATTGCCTAAATGGTTCATCAAACCTGCAGAAGGTCCGGTAACACTAAAAACGCAATTTGGTTTTAAAATCAATTTAGATCCCGCATTCGATAAAAATATTGAAAATGTAATTTTTGAAAGAGGGGTTTATGAGCAGGGAACTGTTAGTGTTTTACAACGGTTTTTAAAGCCTGGAAGTGTATTTGTGGATGTTGGGGCTAATATTGGGTTTTTATCGCTTGTAGCGGCAAATATCGTTGGTAAAACAGGTCGTGTGCATGCCTTTGAACCTTTTCCAGATACATTTGAAATTCTTGAAGAGAATAAAAGCATAAATGATTACGATCAACTCATGACTTATGATTTTGGTTTAGGTAGTGCAACTGAAATTGAATTGATCTATCCTGAAAATGAAAACAGGGGAGGTGCCTCGATAGTTAATCATAGCTCTGAAAAGGGAGTTGGGATAAAAATCAAGAAGCTGGATGACCTGGATTTTGGACAACGCATCAATATGATGAAAATTGATGTGGAAGGTTTTGAATTTGAAGTTTTGAAAGGGGCTGAACAAACGATAAAAAAAGATCTGCCAATTTTAATTGTTGAGTTTAGTATTGATCGTGAAAATACAGTGGAATCCGTTGAAATTTATGAATGGCTACTGGCTTTGGAGATATATGGATTCTATAAATTAAAAAAAGGAAAAGAACGGCAGTCGAAGCTCGTTGAAATCAAATCAATGGCTGATCTGCCAACCCACGATAATATATTTTGTATTCCATTATAGTTCATCTATTGGTTTATTAAAAAGTGATTCGTTAATTTTACCGGACATTTTTGCTTACCTAACCTGATTGAATGGACGCCAGAATTAAATATGAATTTATTGCTAAAATGTGGAGGGACACTATACCCGGAGGTTGGTGTTTTGTGACTTTACCACAAGATATATCAAATGAAATAAGAACACATCTCAGGTCCCAGGAAGAGGGTTGGGGAAGGATGAAGGCAGCAGCTGAAATTGAAGGTTTCAAATGGGATACTGCTATTTGGTTTGACAGCAAGGCAAAAACCCATTTATTACCAGTTAAGGCTGAAATCAGAAAGAAAGCCAATCTTGAAATTAATCAGGAGATTAAAGTAAACATCTGGGTTTAGGTCTCGATACTCCCCAATCATAGGTTGGAATACCCGACCTGTAATTTTTAACGTTCAATTTTTATTTCCGGAACGTTAGTTTTTTCCATCAAAGAACTATAAACCTGAGTTTGATATACCAAATCTTTACAGAAGTCATTAAAATAGTGAGATTTTTTTTGAAAAAACGAAGGACTAACGGGTTAATTCAAGGCTTTTTCAGATAAAAGATTGCATTTTAGGGACTTTCCTGTGGATTTTTTGTCAATTCCTTATACAGCGTTAAGTCTTTTCGAATTAACCCGTTAGTCCTTCAAAGCCTTGCCTTATCTAAGATAATTGACAAAAAACTGTAGACGCTTTGGTATATCGAACTCAGGTTATAAAACTGTAACAAAATATTGGTTAGCCGTTAATGACAATAAATCATTTTAAACTAACCGTGATGAAAAAGCTAATCATATTATTTCTGAGTGTTTTTTGGGTATGTGCTTTGCAAGCCCAATGTGATGACTTTGGACCAAGAGGACCGGTGCCTTATCCGGCCGCAGGGGTTATGGATGGTGCTTATATGCCCTCTCATATTCCTACCAAAAAGGTCATTCCTTATCCATACATACGTGAAGCGGATGTGATGTGGAGTCGAAAAATCTGGCGAGTGATTGATCTTCGTGAAAAATTCAATCAACCGTTGTACTATCCAATGGATGATATTCAGGAAGGGATGTGGCAGCGAAATACCAATAACTGGAGTTTATGGACCATTTTAAGACAACATATTTTAAACGGAGACCTGACATTGTATTCCCCTTTCAACCCCAATTGGGAGGACTGGAAAGATGGTGATCAGTTTAAATATCCGGTAACATCTAATATCCCTGGTGGTAATTTCTGTAATGATGATGATTTCAGGGAACGACTATTTATGTATTTGGGTAAAGAAGAAATAGACCCTTTTGCACCACCCTTAAAAAGCATGATTCCTCCATATACTGATGATAGTGTACGTTACAACCCGATAACAAAATCTGATGAGTATGTTTATCCTCCAGGCGATACGATCTGGTTTACCTCAAAAGATATTGTACAATACAAAATTAAAGAGCATACCTTCTTTGACCGTCAGCGCTCTGTGATGGAAACCCGGATTTTGGGGATTGCACCTGTGATTTATTCGAGAGATAAAAACGGAGCCATTAATGGGTTCAGGGATTTGTTTTGGGTTTACTTTCCTGAATGCCGGTTTATTCTTCAGAATTATTTTGTAGAAAACAGAAGAAACAGTTCTCAGCGAATGTCGTTCAATGATCTGTTTATGAAAAGAAAATTTATGAGTTATATTGTAAAGGAATCCAACCTGTCTGGTCGGGAAATAGAATCTTATAAAGCAGGAATTGATGCCTTATTAGAGTCGGAGAAGATCAAAGAAGAGATGTTTAATTTTGAACATGATCTTTGGACATATTAACCGGTTCTTGACGTTTCGGCAAACTCAGTACAAGAATGCGGGCTAACGGTCTCGGGTATGAAACGTAGGGCATTTCGGAGCTGAGAACTTGTCCACTGAGACAAAGTTTGCTAAGTGCCGAAAACTTACGGAAACCACCGGCTGCCCTATGTTCTATACCCATTGTTAGCTAACGTTTTTTCTATTCATCCTTTCCTTCTTAAATAGATATAATCCTATGCACATCAATGAAATAAATATCAAAGACGTTGGCACCCAGGTCATGTCTGCCCATAACCAACGGACCTCATTTTCATTCCCCCTAAACGGGATGCAAAGGACTAATAGAAACATAGCGAAGTACACCAAATAGTTTTTCATAATAAATCTAATTTTAAGTGAAAAATTGATGTTCGCAATCTGCCTATTTGAATCAATTTGAACAAATAATTGGGGGTTGATAAAAGGTTGAATTTATGATATAGCTTTGATTGTCAGCGATTGATATTTGACTTCAACTCGCGCCTGCTTCTGATGTCCAATTTTTTATATATCTGATTGATGTGCGATTTCAAGGTGCTTTGTTCGATAAAGAGCTCCGCCATTATTTCCTTATTGGTCTTTCCTGAAATAATCAAGTCATAAACCTCCCTTTGTCTCTCTGTCAATTCATGAAGAAGGGTAAGTATTCCGTCATCTTTAGATTGGGACTGCTCTTTTATCTGATTGGAAAGGTTGGATATCTTCTTTCTATTGAAGTGAAAATAGAGGGCAACCAAGAATAAGCTTACGGTTATCAATAAAGTGATAATGACTGGATAGTTATGGAGAACCAATTTTACCTCGCCATCACTTCCTCTTATCGAAATAGCCAATGATGATAGTATTAGGGCTACTACCAGAAGAAACTTATGATATTTTGATAGGAAATTTTCCATTTTTTTCCTAATGTTAGTTAACGTTCTGTGTATGAGCAGTAGCGGATATTAATCAACTACTTTTCAAATTACAATATACTTTAATTAAATGAAAAAGCGATTCAAGTTGACACTCAAATCGCTATTGCTTATACACCTTGTTGGCAGTAGTTATTTTTTCAAAAGTCCATCATCTTGATACAATTTGACTGATTTTCGAACTAACTCTTTAAGATTGTCTTCAAGCTCATCATCCATATATTTTACATGAAAGCAGGATTTTCCTTTTAATGCCTTTTTTAAGTTTTCTGGTAACTCACCCAATTGCTCCTTGTGAGAGTAGGTAGGAAAAAAATAGAATCTTACATCCTTGGGTTTCGGTACAACTGTAGAGAAGTAAATACCATCTACTTTCTTTTTGCCTTGCATGGCTTCAATTGTTCCTGATACTTCAAATTTATCTTTTGAATCAGCCGTAACCTTGAGTACGTCTAAGTGCTCTTTTAGAATATCTATTAGTTTTCCTTGAATTTCTGTTACATCTTTAGTCATCTTAAATTTCTTTTTAGTGCTGGTCAATTAATATTGGGTTTCCGTCTGGGTCCATAATCGAAAATGTACAAGGTCCTTCTGATTTATCCATGTTCGTCTCAAAGACTGGTTGGATTCCTTCTTTTTTCAGTTTTTTGTAAATACTTCTACCATCTTTTGGGTTAAATGTTATGGTGTTTGAGGGAAACATTCCTTGAAACAGTCCAATTTTAGTTTCACCGTTTGATAAGATAATCCATTTTTCTTCAACACTTCCCATTTCTTCAACTGGGGAGAAGCCCAATTTGTCATAAAAGACTTTCGATTTTGAGATGTCTTGTACGTTAAGTGATATGGAATAGCTCCCAATTGACGAATCATTCTTTTCTTGATTCTTAGACACAAAGGCCATTAGCATCAGTACTGAAACTGATAATAAGATAGTTGTTAATCTCTTTTTCATACTTATTGTTTAATTATTGGTACTCGACATTTGAGATTAAACGTTTCCCAACCAATTTCTTCAGGCCCTTGTATAAATTCTTCGATAGCTGGATAGTGAATAGGAACATGATTGCTTTTCGGTAACCAGGTTTGGTATAAATAATCCCAAGCCTGAGCTACATTCTCTAATGTTCCTTGCACATGAACTGTAGCATAATCGGATGCTGGAATTTTGCCAAATTCAACACTGTCATTTTCCGGATAATCAGAATCAATGCTTAATGCAAAATCGTATCGAAATTTACTTACTGGCGTAACTTCAGGATTATCAATTGACATTCCAAAGCGGGTTAAACTCCCTTTTGTATTGATTTTATTTTCTTCAGCCCAAGTCATTAGATCCAAATACTTTTCTACCATTCCTGCTCCGTCCGCTCCAAAAATTGCTTTAGTATAGGCAATTGGAATTTCAGGTAAATGTTCAATCTCAACAGTAAAAGACTTTTTAGTTAGCTTCCTACTGTTTTCAATGCGAATGTAAAAGTCATCTGGGTTAGATTCTTGATAAATCCTGCTATTGTGTAATTCCTTGCTTTTTCGGAAAGTGTTGGGGCTAATCTTAAACCTAGTTTTGAATTGTCGAGTAAAGTTCTCGGGAGAGGAAAACCCACTTTCATAAGCTACTTCTGAGATTTTTAGTCCTTTGCTATGTTTAAGAAGAAAAACTGCCTTTTCAAGTCTAAGCCTAAGTAAAGAATCATAAGGAGATTCGTTAGTGATAGCTTTAAAAATTCGGTGGAAGTGAAACAGAGAGAATCCACTCTCTTTCGCAAGGTCTGATACATTTATTTCTTCACTCAGATTGGCATCAATATGCTTTAACGCCTTATTAATTTTAGATTGATAAATATTAGTCAAGTATTGTTTGTTTTAATTACTGCCAACGGTTAATGTAAAAAGTCGTTTTAATGCTTTTTACATAGTGTTAGCAATAGTTTTGTCCTTTAAGCTTTTTATAAATGAGATGAAACTATCAAGATCATTTTGATTTGTAGCTATTCCTACTGAAATTCGAGTGGCTCCACGCATTTTTTGTAAATAGCTAATCATATCTGAATAGTTACCCGATTCTCGACTTGTAAAGTACTTAGTCATTTCTTCTGTTGAAATACAATTATTAGTTTCGTCTATACCAGGATTACAGAAACAACCGGAGCGTATAGAAATGCGTTTTTCATTAGCTAATTCGTCAATTTTTTCGAAGCCAATTTTAGATCCGTCAGGATTCTTGAAGCACATTATCATAGTACCCCCGGTATTTTCTCTATGAGGGTGACCAAAAATGACTAATTGATTCTGGCCATTACTATGATACATTTCTTTCAGGTTAGTGTGTAAATAATTCATCAATGATTTAACACGCTCATTCAACCTTGTCATGCCTATTGTTTCAATGTAATCCAACCCAATTTTCAATGCAGGAATATCCAAATAGTTAATTGTACCATTTTCAAATCTTTCATGGTTGTCAATTAAAAAATGGTGCGGGGAATTAGCTGAAGCGAGGCTTACTGTTCCTCCAGCAAACCATTTCTTTTCAAGTTTCGGGAAAGAGGTTTTTTTGATAAGTAGACAGCCCATTCCAGTAGGATAACCAAATATTTTATAAAATGATATTGATACAAAGTCCGGGCTATATTTCTTCAAATTAAGTATAGAACTTGGTACAAAAGCTGCAGCATCAAGTAAAACATCCCATCCTTTAGATTGAGCTTTATCTATCCAGTCCAAACTATGTTTAATTCCAGATACATTTGATTGAGCTGGATAAGCGAAGAGTTTATTTTCTTTATTTGATTTGTTTAATTGTTCAATCAATGTCTCTTCTGATACACTCAGGTCTGCGTGATTCATAGGGACATATTCATGGGAGCCACCTGATCTGTTGCAATATTCCCTAATTCCATTTACAGAATTATGGTTATCTGAAAATAATAAGAAATGCCCATTTTTATTAAATGGATAACACTCTCCAATTATTTTCAGAGCTCCAGAAGCGTTCGGGGTAAAAACACAATAATACTCTTCTGCATTAAAAAAACTAATCACTTTTTCCCGAGCCTCTTCCACAAGCTGAGTAGATAGCTTTGAAGTTGGATTTGTAGAATGTGGATTTCCAAAAGTATTCTTGCTGAGAAGCTCAAAATGCTTATTCAATTGTGCCGTTGAATACAAGTTCCCTCCCGTATAATCAAGATAAACATGCCCTTCTTCATCAAGCCTACTATAATTGTCTGCTCTTAAGGTGTTGAAGAAAGCGTCATGAGCAAGCTCATTCTTTCTTAATTCTGAGACTCTTTTTCTGAATAGTGATTTTATCATTTGTTTATTATTGCTAACGTTCTGTGTATGGACAGTAGGGCAGATTCGAAGTGCTTCAGTTTCAGTTTACCACTAAGCCAAAACGAACGTTTTTACTTTTAATTTTATTTCAATAAACGTCAAAACTTTGTTTTGGCGTTGCCAGCTCGAAGAACAGGACTTTCAATTTATCACTAAATGCCCTATTGACTATACACCTTGTTGTAGAGCGTTTTTTCTATTTTCTAATTCTTCCTCGAACTCTAATCGACTTCTTTTAAAAGACCTTCTAGCTTTGTTAAACGTAGAAGATTCTTCTCCTTCTTTTAGGTCTTGAATTACAAATTCTAATTCATCATCTGTTAATTCATTCGGTTTTTTTAATCTTAATTCTGGATTGAATTCGTCATCCGTATAGCTTTCGTTTTCAATTTCTTTAAACTTCTGTTTGTCAGTTGGAGTGATATCAACTAACTCAAAATGATTATCATCAATAATATCAAAGTCAACCAATTTCAAATATTCTTGGATTATGGTTCTGTCAATCATCACTTTTCCGCCTCCAGCCCAATGTCGGTCTTGTCCGTTCTTTTTCACACCTGAAATCCAATATTCATCATCAGATTCCAAGTCATAGTGATTCCCTGATATTCCGCCAGACTTTAGTTTTTTTAATGATTTTCCATTAAAATACACTGTCTGTCCAGTTTTGGAAAACTCAACCTTTCCAATCCAGGCAGGTCCATTGTCAGAATAACCACTTTTTAACTCGATATATTTTATTTCAGATTTCATAAGTCTATGCTCTACAACGTCCAATGTATGAAACGTAGCGTTTGTTATATGAACAAACTATCGTTCAGCACTGAGCCACATTTTTATATTTTGTTTTTAACTTTTTTATTTCAAACACCAAATTAAATATGGGGCGGTAATCCCAAAGAGTAAAGCCCATTCAGTTTGGCATTTAATAGCTATGTTTTATACATGTTGTTAGGCTATGTTATTCAATTCCGTATATATATGAATCGTTTACATTAGCTGTCATTAAAAGTCCAATATTTACAATTTCATGTTCTCTTTCCTGAGCAATGTTAACTAAAAAGATATCTTCATACTTTCCGTTTATTTCTTTATTTTTTAGAGTCGAAAAACCAACTAACCGAGTAGTAATAACTTTACCATAATGTTCGGTCAGAGGCTGGAATGATGATTTAAGTGCATCAGATGAAATACCTGGTACTTCAGGATTGAATAACTCAAAAGCACTATTGTAATCATCTGTTTCAAGACAAGTTGAGAATTGATTTGCAATGTCCGCTTTTAATTCGAACATTTCCAATTGTTTTTGCAAATACGTGTTTTTTATAGTATCTCCATTACTCTGCAATACAATACATTTAAAGACATCATATGTGATTTCTGAAGAATCACGTAATTGTTTAAATAATACAAAACAAGTCCTAGATGTAACCATGTCGGGTTCCATCAAATCTAAAAATTCTCCTGATTCTAGTATAGTTGTAATTGATTTTTCACCACCTATCGTTTCCACAGTATAGGACGCATTGCAGTCGTAAAATTTTCCTGTTTTATTAGTGAACCGTTCTTCAGGAGATAATTCTTTTGCTAACTCATTATTTGAAATTGAGTTATTTACTGCTTCACTAGATGGTTCACTTGAACAACCTATTAGAAATATAATTAATGCTACTTGTATGGTTTTTTTCATTCTAGTTTAATATTGCCTAACGTTTGTATAAAGATATATCTTTATTTTTATTATAACTCATTGTAAATTAAAATCTGAGGCGGGGCTTTTGACCAAGTGAATTTGTGTTTTACTGATGTGGGTGTAAATTTGAGTGGTTTTGATTGAATTATGGCCCAAGACCACTTGTATGTGTCGAATATCTGTACCATTTTCCAATAGGTGTGTAGCGTAACTATGACGTAAGGTATGGGGTGTTATATTCTTTCTGATACCTGCCTTTTGAACAGATTGTTTGAGTACGGTACTTCAAAACAGTTTAAATTGCATACAGTAAACCCTAATGAAGTGTATCGAGAAGGGACTGTTCTAATAATAACTTAAAACAAAAAAAGCGTTAGCCAGTTCTCGACGCTTCGGCTTCATTTCGATCACACTCAATGCAAGAGACTCAGCGCAAGTATGTGAACTGACTGTACAACAATCAACTGTACAACGATTAACCAGCAACAGAAGAACCAGACTAAGTATGATTCGAGTTAAAATAATCGTATACCACTTTTGCTTTTGAATGTCCGACTACATTTTCCAGCTCCTTCTGTGATGCGGCTTTGACCCGTTTAACTGACTTGAAAAATTGGATTAAATCTGTTGCAGTTTTTTCACCTACTCCGGCAATTTGAGTTAATTCAGTACCCAGGGCATTTTTGCTACGTTTATTCCGGTGGTGCGTAATACCAAACCGGTGGGCTTCATTCCTAAGGTGTTGAATCACTTTCAGACTTTCAGAGCGCTTGTCAAGATATATTGGAATGGAATCTCCGGGGAAAAACAATTCTTCCAGGCGTTTGGCAATGCCAATAATGGCAATTTTACCTCTTAGTCCCAGTTTGTCAAGACTTTTAACGGCCGATCCTAACTGACCTTTACCACCGTCAATAATGATAAGTTGAGGTAAGGGTTGCTCCTCATCTAAAAGCCTTTTATAACGTCTGTAAACCACTTCTTCCATTGAGGCAAAGTCATCCGGACCTTCCACCGTTTTAATATTAAAATGGCGATAATCTTTTTTACTGGGTTTAGCATTTTTAAAAACAACACAGGCTGCTACTGCGTTGGTACCCTGAAAATTCGAGTTATCAAAACATTCAATATGGACCGGCAGCTCTTTCAATCTTAAATCCTTTTGAATGGTCGATAAAATACGTTCGGTATGAACTTCCGGATTTTTTATTTTTTCCTGTTTCAATTTTTCCAAACGGAAGAATTTAGCATTCCTCAGGGATAAATCGATCAGTGTTTTTTTATCTCCGCGTTGAGGTACAGAAAGCTTTACGTTCTCGATTGGAAATTCAAACTCAACATGACTTAATACTTCGTTGGATTCATTGCCAAACCGGGTTCTCATTTCATTGAGCACCAAAGGCAAAATATCTTCAGGTTGCTCTTCCAGTTTTTTCTTTACTTCAATTGTATAGCCCTGAATTATGGCACCGTTATTTACTTTAAAGTAGTTGACAAATGCTGATTTTTCGTCTTCCACCAAAGTAATAACATCAACATTATGTATTGTTGGACTAACAACGGCAGATTTTGAGTGGTAATTAGCCAAAAGATCAATTTTTTGTTTAATTACGGCGGCTTCTTCAAATTGCATATTTTCAGCATACTTTTGCATTAAGCCATCCAGGGCCTTTATCACAGAGCGGATATTCCCTTTAACAATATGTTTAATCTCGGTAATATAGTTTTGGTAGTCCTCTGCATTTTCCTTTTTTACACATGGCCCTTTGCAATTTCCTATATGGTATTCAAGACAAACCTTGTAGTTTTTTTTGTCTAAACTTTGTGGAGAAAGATCAAGATTACAGGTTCTTAAGGGGTATAGGTCTTTAATCAGGTTGAGTAGTGTGTGCATTACCCTTACGGAAGTATAAGGTCCAAAGTACTCCGAGCCATCTTTAATCAGCCTTCGGGTAGAAAATACACGTGGAAAGGGCTCTTTTTTAATGCAAATCCACGGATAACTCTTGTCATCTTTTAGTAAAATGTTATACCTGGGCTTGTATTTTTTGATCAGGTTACTTTCTAAAAGCAAAGCATCTGTTTCAGTATCAACTACAATGTACTTAATATCGACTATCTTCCGGACCAGAATTTTGGTTTTACCGGATTCAAGGTTACGGTTAAAGTAGGATGAGACTCTTTTTTTAAGGTTTTTGGCCTTACCAATATAAATGATGACGCCATTTTTATCAAAGTACTGATAGATTCCTGGGCTATCCGGAATCAATTTTAATTTTTCCCTTAATTCATCCATTAGGTACAAAAATAATGAAAACCAATAAGAAAGTCAGTAATAGGTCAATTCATAAAATTGTCAATATCCCGTCTCTTCTTTTTAGTTGGTCGGCCAAGCCCTTGTTGTCGGTATTGCCGTTGTGTCATTTGAATCAGCTTATATTTCTCTACAGCTTCGGCAGATGTAATATCGATAATAAACTGATCAACCAATTTGGCCCCAACTCTTTTTTCATTAAGTGCAATAACTTTATATTCAAAGTGGATACCAGACTTTTTAATGGTAATAATATCATCCACTTTCAAAGTCTTTGACGGTTTTACCTCTTCCTGATTAATCAGTACTCTGTTTTTTTTACAGGCTTCTGCCGATTGCGATCTGGTTTTGTATAAGCGAACAGACCATAAGAATTTATCCAGTCGAGCCATTTGGTTTTGGTTTATATACAACAAGACTGTAAAATAAAGAAAAAATAGTCACACCGGCCTGAGTTTCTAACATATCCTGCCATAAAAATGAAAAAGCAAAAGATATTAATATCACAGAGAGGAGGTAATCGCATCTGAAAAGATGTATTTTAAACGGATAGATGAAAAGGAAAAGAATAAGTAAGAAACCGATCAAACCATGACTGATCCAGATGGTGAGAAACTGATTGTGGGATCGGTGCCTGTTCTCATGAAGCAATTGTGAATGGTTGGCTTCATATTGCTCATCAAACGAGGCCTGAACATCACCAATACCAACCCCAAAAAGCCAATTCGCTTTTAAAATATCGAAGCCGGTGGACAAATGAATTTGACGTTGCATCAGTGAATGACCATTAGGGTCTCCATCATCTTTATAAGTAAACATCTGCATTTTAAGATTGCTGATTTTTTCTATGAGGCCATTATTGATTTTATAGTTGGAAAATCCGTTTTCTATATTCACTATATCCTGATCGCTTAATGATAGAAAACCCAGAGAATCTTTCCTTAAATTTTTAGAGGTCATGTATCTGTACAATGTGCCCTGTAGGTGTTGTCCCTTGTGATCAAGGCCATCAAAATCCAGTGTCGAACGTTTTTCCCATGCTTTTCTGCATTCTTTTTCACTGATGTAAATATAAACAAGGTGACCCTCTTCCGAAATAGTGCTGTTTTTAACATGGTAATAACCATTATTATTGGCTGTATATAAGTCGAGAGTTGAAAAATCGACTTCATCAATTTCAGAAGGGCTTTGATACCATAGGTAAAAAACAGAAGTGAAAAAAGCGGCTGTTAATACTGTTAGGCCAATAAATATACCACGCTTAAAAGCTTTATTTTTAAACTGACTAATCCAAAAAACAAGTGAGATAATGCATAAAATGATAAACAGTGCATAACCGTTTATGGTTTGCGATTTATATTGATAAAACAAGAACCATAACAGGGGAAGAACAAAATAAATTCTGAGTTGTTTTTGTTTAAGAATGACATAGTATGAGAAAAAAATGCCGAAATTAATAAGAATGGAATAGCGGACATGAGAGATAAACCGGGACATTTCTCTGATGTCCTTATTGACATCAATATTTTGCACGTAACGCCAATAGTTGATTACTGAAGTGATGAGTAAGCCTGCAATAAAAAAGTAAATCAGTCGGAAAAAGTCCTTTTTACTCAAGGGTTTTGCGGTACCCAATACCAGAGGAATCACAATAAAAGGCAATTTAATTCTTAAGTCGTGAATGCCATACTCAAGATTTTCACTCCAAAACAAGGTAATGAAAGAAAGAGCTGTTAGTCCCAGAATAGCCCATACTGTTTTTCTTGTTTTCAACCGTTCCAGCTTTTCATTAAACCGGCCTTCTATAAGCCAGTTTGCAATTAACCAGATTGTACCAATACTCATTAAAACGTTGGCTGTTGAAACACCAACAACCAGGATGGTAAGTGCAGTTAAATGAAGATAATAGTGTGCCGGAACGTTAAGCCACTTGTCAAACATTGATTAGTTTTGGGTGTTCAAGATGCTATTATAACGGTTCTGGTCGTTTAATATTTTAAGTGCCTCCAAAATATATTCATCATCAGTTAAAGAGTGTTGTATCCGTCCGGCCTGAAAATGGTATCTTCCTACAATTTCGTCCTCTAGTATTGATTTAATCTCCGCCTTATACTTTTCCAAATCTCTTTCTTTTGAAGGTTTATAAAGGTCGAAAAGCTGATTATAAGCTCCTTCTGAATCTTCGAAAAGGCCTTCTTTCTTTGCTTCTTCTTTTAATCGCTCCATGATATCAGTTGTAGGGGTGATATATTCAAACTCTTTGGATAAAACATAAGTCTTGAATTGCTCATAAGCCTCATCCGACAGGTTGAAGGAGCCTTCAGCAATTTCAGGGTGCTCAACCCGGTATTTAGTAGCATAATTAAATATCAGGTTTTCAACTACTAATGTGGCTGTAAAAACGCTGTAATCCTCCAGTTCAATTTTAACATCCGGTTCTACACCTCGTCCGTCAATAACAGTTCTGCCGTTCTTAGTTTTAAATTTATGAAGTGTCTCTTCCGAAACTGCCTCAGCACTTTCACCTACTTTCTTATTGGAATAATCTAATTTTTGAATACATCTGCCACTTGGTGTATAGTATTTGGCTATGGTTACTTTTATTTTAGCATTGTATTTCAAATCCAGCGGACGTTGTACTAATCCTTTTCCAAATGAGGTTTGTCCAACAATTACGCCTCTGTCCAGATCCTGTAAAGCGCCTGATACAATCTCACTGGCTGAAGCCGAGCCACCATCTACTAAAACCACAATTGGGATATCCATATCAAGAGGCTTGGCTTTAGCAGTAAACGACTGATTAACCCCTTCCATTCTCCCTTTAATCTCAACTATATCCGATCCTTTTTTTACAAAAAAGTTAACTATTTGCGTGGCCTGATTCAATAAACCACCGCCATTACCTCTCAGGTCGAAAATAAGCTTTTCAATTTCCTGGTTTTTTTGAAGGTCGATAAAGGCATCATAAACTTCCTTTGCTGCAGTTTGGGTAAACGAGGTTAGTTTAATGTATCCGGTATTTTCCCCAACAACTCCGTAATAGGGTACGGGACTCATTTTTATTTCTTCCCGAACCAGGGTGAAATCCATCAGTTTACCTTGTCGTGACATTTTTAGGTCTAACGATTTTCCAGGTTGTCCTTTTAATTTTTCAGATATTTCAGGAGATGAGAGATCTTCTACATTTTTACCATCTATTTCAATAAAAACATCTCCAGCTAACAACCCTGCTTTATGTGCCGGAAAATTCTCATGTGGATCAATAATCATGACTTCGTCATCCACTAACCTGATGATGGCTCCTATACCCCCGTACTGTCCTGTAGTCATTAATTTATAGTCCTCCATTTTTGATTCCGGAATATAATTGGTATACGGATCCAACTCAGCTAACATAGCATCAATCCCGGTTTTCATCAGCTCTCCGGGGTTGGATTCATCCACGTAGTATAGGTCCACATTTTTATAAACCATCTCAAATAGTTCAAGATTCTTAAGAATCTCAAAATCTATGTCGGACTCAGATTCTATCTGTGACTGACCAATAAAGGGAAGTATGCAAATGGATAGGATTAATAATTTTTTCATGTTTGTAATTTTATTTTAAACCTCAGTTTGAATTTTTTCAAGCAATACATTCAATTTTTCCTCAATAAAGGTATAATTTTCGTTTGCCTTACCAATATAAATTAAAAATAGTGCCAACTTTTTATCAGCAGCAACCACATGTTCAATAAGCTCTGATTTATTCAGTCGATAGGCCTCCCGAATTTGACGTTTTAAACGGTTTCTGCCAGTTGCCAGCCTAACCTTTCGTTTGGGCACTGCTGTTACAATCTGAACGGGAAATTCCATTGGCAAATTGTCCGGGACTTCCAAAAAATTCAAAATAAAAGGATAGTGTTTTATTTTTTTCCCGTCAGCGTAAATTGCTTCGATAATTTTTTTCGAACACAATTTTTCAACTTTTGAAAATGATAACCGTTCCGCTTTTGTTCCCATCAGAATGCAAAGGTAATAAATATGCGTTTTATTGTTGATAGTTGTTCGGTTGATCGTTTATTGTTATGCTGGCTAATCTTTTTTATTCAGTCCTGGAAATAATGCTTCTGGCACTTTACATTGAGCAACTTGTGCTGAGTTTAGCGAAGAGAGTTGAAATGAAGCCGTGAAACACTCATAAGGTTAGGATTGAATTTTTGTGTCTATTCTTAGCTTATCTCAAAATGCCTTATAATCATGAGTGGATTTTGATGTGGTCCAAACACAGAAAATTATATTATAGTTCTCGATATACTCTCAGCTGAGCCACAATCACTTGAACTGACAGTACAACTATCAACAATAAACTGAAAAACGATTAACAAAAAATAACTACTCAGTATTACCAAACTTCCAGTCAATTTCCATGTCCCAATTAGAGCGGACTTTAATTGAGGACTCATAATAAAACACTTTTTCCGGTTGGATGTGGTTGTTTAGGTCACCTGGTGTCCATTTCTGATCATTATTGACATCATCAATATACCTTAGTTGATAATTTCCGGGCTTGAGCTTGGTAAAGATGATAGGGTCATTGACATTATTAACCGGGATAGATTGTAGTCGTTTTCCACCTTTGTCCAATAACTCAATAATACCATTTGTTGTTTCTTGTATTTCCAGTTGTAAAATCAATTGGCCAAGGTACTTGGGTTCATGGTAGGTATAATCAAGGCTGATATTGGTATTTGTTCGGGGGGACAAATAGGATTTAATAGCACCGGAATCAATGGAAACATAATGATCGGCTTGATCAGGAGAATAAATCTGGATACTTCTGACATTTTTGATGTTCGCTTCAAAATTTATCAGAACAGAATCAGCATCCATCACACGAATCAGGTCTTTATTAAAGGATTCAATAGGCTCATCAAATGTTAAAGTCAGGGTATCGTAAGGCAAGAGTTTGTTGACATCAAAATTGGTGGTATATTCCAAAGCTTTAATATTGGCTTCTTTCGGAATATCTTTCATGATTAACTTAAGTGAATCCGTTTTCTCCCCATAATTCAAAACAAATGGGACCGATTTACTATAACGACCGGTCATCCAGTATATCAATGAATCCCTGCGATCCGTTTTTTCCATAAGGAGAGGAGAGGAATAGCTCAAATATGGCTGGCTAGGTTCATTTGAAAATACCAGTTCCACTTTTCCCGGATAATATAATGAAGAGGTCACCAATTTAACAGTTGTATCAAGGGGTGTATACATTCTAAAGTTCAATTCGCTTAAGTTTGAATCAATAGAAATGACCTGATTTTCAATAAAAGCAATACGTTCGGAATTGGGATTAAATTTTAAGTCGCGATCAATATCAGTAAAGGCAAATAAATGGTAATTCCCGTTTTTAATATAGTTAATTTCGTAGAGGCCTTCGTTATTACTTAGTGTCAGGTAGGTCGGTTTGATTTGAAGCGGTACTCTGGTATAATCAATAGTATCGGAAACAGGATATAAACCAATAATAGCGTCTTTTACTGGCTGATTGGTATAGGCGTCTTTTATTTGTCCGTTAATTTTTAAAGAGTCAATAAAGCTACCGGTTGAGAAAACGTACTGGAATAGGGAGTCATTATTTTCAGTATAATCTGCAATAGCACGGTTAAAGCTGATGGAATAGGTGGTGTTTGGTTCCAGAGTTTCATTGAATTTTAGACGAAACTTTTTGTTCTTTGCCGAAATGGTTGGTTTATTTCTTGGCTGTGGTGTAATTAATATGTTTTCTGACGGATTTTTAAGTATGATATACTCTTCGAATGCCAGTACAATTTCATCTCCTGTAAAATTAGTAGCTCCATTAAGTGGAAAGGTTTTAGCGGAATCTAAAACAGGTGCAGTAGTATCTGTTTTCCCTCCGGTCAGTACACTGGTTTGTGCACAGGAGGAGATAATAAGTGCTAAAAAAATAAAGTAGGTTATTCTCATAGCAGTGAGGCAATAATATTTGCAATATTTTCAAGATACATTTTATCGGTTTCGTCAAAGTCATTTAACTGGTCACTATCCACGTCTAAAATCATATGGACTTTTCCATCTTTAATAACCGGAACTACAATTTCGGATTGGCTGAGTGCACTACAGGCTATATGCCCCGGAAAGGCATTAACATCTGGAACAATGAGTGACTCTGCTTTTTCCCATGCAGTACCACAAACCCCCTTGCCAGACTGAATTCGTGTACAGGCAATATCACCTTGAAAAGGACCTAAAACCAGGCTGTCACCTTCAACAAAATAAAACCCTACCCAAAACCAGTTAAAGGTTTGTCGTAAAGCTGCGGCAATATTAGCGGTATTGGCTACCATATTAGGTTCACCTTCAATTAATGCTTTAATTTGAGGTATCAGAATTTGGTACTGTTCCGTTTTCGAACCTGCTTTAATGTCTAGTTGCTCTGCCATTGGCGACAAAAGTAATGAATTTAATCTTATTGGTTTATACCATTTACAAGTTCAAATTATAACCGGTATAATGCTTTTAAATGACACCAAACGCGGGTTCAATTAAAAAATTGAAAGTAAGCCTGAAAAAGGGTATTGATTTATAAAAAATTAACAACTTTCCGAATTGGCATCAGCTTTGTTCAGCAATCCAGGACAAATTAAATAGAATGAGAGTCTGGAAAAAGAGGATGAATTATTTATTTTAGCACTTCGCGATATAATTTAAAAATATGATAAGAGTTTTAGGCCTATTTATGCTGCTGTTTTCTGGTTTGGTATTTGGCCAAAACACAGTTGCTTCTATTGAGGAGGATTGTGAATCGTCACTAACAAAATTTGATGAAGTTTTATACCGGTATAAAGTTGACTTTAGTATTATTGAAAATGCGGTTTATAAAGCAATATATCAGGACAAGCCATATGAAAAGGATGGCTATGCTTTGCTAAAAGAAATTATAAATCAGTCAGATACGGTTAATCATACAGATAATTTTGGTGCTTATGTTAATGAGCAGTTATCCCGGGAGATTAACAAGTTGAATCGTCTGAGCTATTACAGGAATGAAATAGATCCTTATTTTAAATATACTGAATACGAATCGGAATACCAGTCAACGTTTTTGTGTTGGTCATGGGCCTGGTATTACTTAAAGCGAAATGCTTTCAGAATACTGGATTATGCAGAGTTCTATACTGGCTTTTCCAAAAACTTTGATTTAAATCTGGAATGTAACCGAAAAATGTTGATTTTTTTCCTGGGTATGGTATTATCCGACCAGGCTGATATTCAGAACAGAATTAACGATTATAAAAAATCGGGAGATATTATTGAGGGGGTTTATGAATCGGGAGGAGTTGATTTTGATGAATTTGAAAAAGAAATAAACGCCTATTTGGAGACTTATGAATTTAATGTGGGGAGAGATGATTTGGCTGATTTTAATTTTGCAATCAGTGACTTGTCAATGATTCCTTTACCACAATCAAAAGAGAAGCAAAAGCTGTTCAACTCTTATTATAATAAATTGCTCAATCAAAGTAAATTTCAGATAGATGATACAAAAATTGTTGAACGACCAAAGTCACAGGACAGTGTTCGTTTATTAGAATATATCATGGAAGCTTATCCTGATTCAATGATGTTTGCTCCCGGGAAAAAGACAATAGAGTTTGAAATTGAAAAAGTATTTGGTAAGAGGGGTGATATGGATAAAAAATTCAGGTTTATGGTCGGAAATGTATTGGGTTATGGCCGGAAGGGCTCTGCAAAGCAATTGCTGGCCAGTCTTGATGTATTGGATTTTGAATCTGAAGAATTTAGAAAATGGTACTATTTATTATTGTTACAATTGATGTTTGAAGAGGTGGATACAGATAGGGGAGCTGAGCTGTTCAATATCGAATTTGACTGGGCAGAGCGGTATCGTAATTTATTGCCATTTTTTATGCATAGCACCGGATATAAAACGGAGGTGATTAATTACGCACCATATAAAAAGAGGGGTAATTTCAGTTCTTCCACTTTTTATTTTGAGCTGTACTCTAACCCTCTGTTTAAAACAAAGGAAGAAACCTATTTAGTGCAGCTAAAGATCGATACTATGGGAAAGGTGATCCCTGAAGAAATTCTGATGGATGAGCAACTGACTTTGGCTCAACAACAATTGATGATTAAGGCTTTAGCCAAATATTCATTTGATGTGTTTTATGCGGCAGGTGGAAAACCGACAAAGGGCTGGGTTCAATTGGTATTCAGACAAAAACCGGAAGAAGATTATGACATTCTGGATGTTGAGTTGATTGAAGCGGTAGCTGATGCAGATGAAAAACCGGAAGAAGAAATACTATCGGTTGTGGATGAACCGGCTAAGTTTCCATACGGAGAAAAGGCTTTGGCCGATTTTCTAAAGGATCAAAAGGGTAAGGAAATTGAAGCTGAAGGAACTGTCTATGTTAGTTTCGTGGTGAGGAAAGATGGTACATTGGATAGAATTACTGTAGTGAGGGGAATAAATGAAGCTGCTGATCAGGAAGCCAGACGTTTAGTGAGGATAATGCCGAATTGGGTTCCCGGTAAAAATGATGGTAAAGAAGTTCATTCTTATGTTACCCTTCCAATAAAGTTTAATAAGGCTGAATAGTTTTTGGGTTAATCGTTAGTTTTAATGTCAGTTCGAGTGCTTGTACTGAGCTATGTCGAAGTATCGAGAACTGTTTGTACTCTGGTCAGATGAATGGTCACTTCTCGATACGCTTCAATGAAGCACTCGAAGTGACATCTGGTTGTCGGTCACACAATAAACAATTTCTCGGTAATATGATCGGATAAGAATTTGCCAGATTTTGTTAGTGTAATGCTGTCAGCATTGGCTTGCAACTTACCTGTTTCAATAAATAGCTTAATTTGGTCAATGACCTGATTAATTTGCTGCGGAAAGTGAGTTTTCAAATAATCCAGTTCAATGCCCCACTTTGTCCTGATGCGTGTCATGATGTACTCATTAAACCTGTCATTTTCTGTTAAAACCTCAACTTCGTAATATGTTACGTTACTATTGATGTTTTTCGAGTAAATGGCATTATTTGCCATATTCCACTGACGGGATTTACCATTGAAGGAATGAGCAGATGGTCCGATACCGATATAAGATGCGCCAAGCCAATAAGAGGAGTTATGTTTAGAAACAAAACCAGGCAAAGCAAAATTTGAAATTTCATAATGCTCATAGCCTGCCTGTTCTAAAGACTGACAAAGCTGTTTAAACTGATTCAGGCTAGTTTCGTCCGGTAAGGCCTTGATTTTGCCCTTCTTCAGCCAGTTTCCAAAAACGGTTTTTTCTTCAAATGTTAAACAGTAGGAAGAGATATGAGATATCCCAAGATCAATGGCCTGTTCAATTTGCTTTCTCCAATAGTTTTCATCAGTATCGGGTAAGCCATAAATTAAATCAATGGTAATATTGTCAAAACCTGTTGCAATGGCAAGTTCTACAGCTTGCCTGGCTTCTTTAGCGTTATGTGCACGATTAAGACTTTTAAGTTGGTCTTCATCAAAGCTTTGAATGCCGATACTTAGTCGGTTAATGCCTAATTGTTTGAATTCATTGAGCTTTTCCAGGGTAATATCATCCGGATTGCATTCAATTGTAAATTCGTAATCAGGAACCAGATCATAGTGTTTTTTGACTTCATCAATTAGCTTTTCTAAATGGTTAAATGATAAAATACTGGGTGTACCTCCACCAAGGTAAATGGTTTTGATGTTTTGATGATTGAGGTAGTGCTTTCGTTCTGTAATTTCCTTACACATGGCCTCAATTACAGTATCTACATTATTCAGTTGTGTAGAGAAATGAAAATCGCAATAATGACATTTAACTTTACAGAATGGGATATGAATATAGATACCGGCCACTTTAAATAGTGTTTAAATTTCTGCAAAATTAGGAATAATATATTTGTCCTTATTCAGAGGTTTTTTTGGTGCCATATACCGGATCTTCAAGGTAATATTTAAGCTCGGCATTCATTGTGATGAATCTATCCAGTTGTTTGAAAATACTGCGTTTAAAAAGCGAAGCTATAACACCATTCAACTCCCATTTTTGAGTAAATAGTGTCCGCTGGTCATCAATTTTTTCGATAATAAAATGATGGGTAGCTAAAAAGAACCATTTTCCAATCATTTTTTGAGTCGCAATAAACTTTTGGTTTTCCGCTTTGTAGATAGTATTTGCCTTAAATTTTGATTGTTTGCCATTCGCTTGTGTAATTGTCACATCAAACTTCTGATTCACGGTTAAATTGTCATTGTTTTTCATGCTCAATACTGAGTTCCACTTAGGGTATTCAGGGAAGTTAGTAACGGCTTTCCAAACATCCTGTACCGGAGCATTGATTTCGATTTTAATAATATATTCTTTAACCTTTGCAGAATAAGAGTGTTGTGAATAGTTCAATATCAATGTCATCATTAAACTTTTTAAAATGAGATTCCTTTTCATAAAATGGATTTGAGGTCAATAAAATGGCTGATGTCTTCCAGCACTTCATTGACATAATTTTTATTTTGTTTTTTTGTTCTTATCATTTCGTGATAACCAATCAGGTATTTATAAAAAATAGCCGCTTTTGCTGGCGCATGATCCTCTTGAATTCCAATGTCTACCAGTAAATCAGCCACATAACTGATTCGTTGCTGATCAATTCTGTCGATTTCTTTCCGGAGTTGAGGTTGCTGTTTGGCGTATCGCTTTAAGAAGAAGATAAAATCCAGAGCCGGGTCTTTTTTAAATGATAGGGTAACGAGTAATTTGAATTTTCTTTCAGGAGTTTGTTCCCGGTTAATCTGTTCAATTACTTGTTCGGTTTCCAAATTAGTCCAGTATTCAATAATACAATTAACAAAGTCCTGCTTAGTTTTAAAGTGCCAGTAAAAACTGGATTTATTGCAGTTTAGTTTTTTGGCTATTCTTTCAACAACTATTCCGGAAATGCCCTTATTCGAGAACAGACTATAGCCTTGTTCAATCCAGTTTTGTCTGGTAGCTATAATTTTCGGCATAATTAAACGGTTACGTTTAGAAGACAAATCTAAGAAAAATTCTTTTATAGACGGTAGCGTTTAATAAAATTTTCTACTAGCAGGCACAATTGTTGATTCTGTTGATTCGGGAGGGGAAATAAAAAGTTCAAATTTTGTTTTTTACAAAACTTAGGGCTATTTTTATGAACTTAATAAGGAATGACAAAGGAATTAAAACATACGGGAATGCAAGTGAAAAGTGTATTCGTCTCTCTGATTTTTATACTGGGAAGTGTATCATTTTCAATGGCAAATTTATCCTTTGAAGGGTTATATCAGGGCAAAAGTCTTTTTGTTGAAAACCCTGTGGACGAAGATGGCTTTGGATATTGTATCACTAAGGTTACAGTTAATAAAAAAACGATTAATGAAAGTGTTCAGACAGCGGCATTTGAAATTTCTTTTGAAGGACTTAAGCTAAAAATCGGTGATCCGGTATTCATTGAAATCGAGCACGGATCAGGTTGTAAGCCAAGAGTACTTAATCCAGAAGTATTGCTGCCAAAAAGTACTTTTAAAATTGAAAAGATGACCTGCACCGAAGATGGAGATTTAAAGTGGCAAACAAAAGAGGAGTCTGGTAAGCTCACTTTTATGGTAGAGCAGTTCAGATGGAATAAGTGGGTGACGGTAGGTGAAGTTAAAGGAAAAGGGACCAAAGGACTCAATTCATACAGTATTAAAATTACACCTCATTCCGGGGAGAATAAAGTCAGGGTCAGTCAAATTGACCATTCGGGAAAAAAGAGGGTATCAGAGGCTATCACATTTGTTAATTCAAAAATAACGGCACCAGCATTTTATCCGAAAAGGGTTAATGACATTATTAAGTTTACCAATAATGGTGTAAGTATTGAAACGCGGTATGAAATTTTTGACGCATACGGAAATATTGTAAAAAAGGGTGTCGCCAATCAGGTGGATTGCTCTAATTTAAAAAAGGGAGCTTACTATATCAATTACGATAATAAAAGCGAAAAATTCATAAAGGGTTAATTTAAGTCAACCCAATATAATAACAATCAAATGAAAATTGAACATATTGGCATTGCCGTCAGGGATATTGAACAGTCTAATGAATTATTTGAGGCATTGTTTGATGAACCTCATTATAAAATGGAAACTGTAGAATCAGAAGGCGTACTGACCTCTTTTTTTAAAGTGGGAGAGTCAAAAATTGAATTACTTCAGGCCACGAATGAAAACAGTGCCATTGCTAAGTTTATTGAAAAGAAAGGGGAGGGGATGCACCATATTGCCTTTGAAGTTGAGGATATTGATAAGGAAATTGCCCGTCTGGTAAGCAAAGGATTCAAAATGATTCATGAGGTACCGAAGCTTGGAGCGGACAATAAAAGAATTGCCTTTCTCCACCCAAAATCAACTAATGGGGTTTTGGTAGAGCTTTGTCAGGAAAGATCATAAGGTAAACCCGTCTGAACTCAATTGATCAATTCACCAAAGTATTGATCTAGGCTTTCCAGCCTAATTTCAATAAATTCTTTCATTAAGTCAACTTCTTGTTGGTGAGTATTGGAATCACTATACCATTTGCTGTCCAATGGCCAGATGGCAAAATTTGCGTCCAGGTCATTTTTGATAAGATCTTGGTTTTTGTCGATCATTTTAAATATGTTTTGGATGGTGATTATATCCTGCCTTAATTCCTCCCATCTGTTTTTTAACCTGATCTTATAATTGGTTTCCGGAATATCCATCAGCCGTCTGATTAATACGGTTCGTTTACAATCCACCTCACGATCAAGCATGTTTAGTTCATAGTCACCCTCCCGGCCAAATGAATGGTCGTAATCCCAAGGTGCGATTCTAAAAGGGGTATTGGAGTCTAGTTTATATAAAAAATAATTTTTCATCACACCATCTCCGTTATTTGATAAGAGTAGCAGAATGTGCCAATCCATTACGTTATTAATATCTATCCAGTTTTCAATATTGGCAGCATAAAGAGAATCGGAAGAATGAAACAAAAAGTCGGCGAACGCCTGAATGTAGGTACCCTTATCTGACTTTTTAATTTTAGGATATTTTTGCTGATAATAGTTAGTACTGTCCTGAACACTTTTCTGTTTTTCAGGGTAAAAAATGGGAGGTTCTTTAAAAACCATGGCCATTGAATCGGACTGGTCAACTTCAAGCATAGCACCATTAATTTCTTCCATTAAAACATGCAGTCCTTTTTCTTTATCTCCGATTTTAAGGTTAATAAAAGTTGATTTAGAGGCTCTGTTATTGGGATGCATTTGCATAAACAAGTCATAATTTAATTTATGACGCATAAAGGTTTTATCGATATAATTGGCGTTTATAATCCAATCATCATCATTAGAAATATTGCCTAGCGGAAAGGGTTCGCTGAGCTCGAGTGCAAATGAATGTTTGCTGTACTTTCTCGAAAAACCACCTCTCAATTTGATTTTACCTCTTAAAAAAACTGTTTTATCTCCCTCTTTGTAGTTGATTTCACAAAGAAACTTTTCCTTCCAGCTTATAGGTTCTAAAAATGTGAGCTCCAATTTTGGAATAGGCTCCGGCTCGTTTCGACAAGACATCAATGAAATGAAAATGATGAAACATGAAACGATATTTTTGAGTGTTTTCATCTAATCAATGAGCTACCGGTCATTTCAGCAGGTTGTTCGATACCCATTAAGTCTAAAACAGTAGGGGCAACATCACGTAAACTACCATTATTTACTGTTGAAACATTTTCGTCAATTATAATAACCGGTACCGGGTTTAATGAATGTGCAGTATTAGGGCTGCCATCCGAATTGATAGCGAAATCCGAATTTCCGTGGTCAGCAATAATGATAAAGCTGTAACCGTGTTCCAGTCCTTTTTCAACTACTGTTTTTGTGCACGAATCCACCGCTTCTGCAGCACTTAAAATTGATGAATAAACACCAGTGTGGCCAACCATATCTGTATTTGCAAAATTCAAACATATAAAGTCCGGTTGATTGGCATCTATTTCCTGACAAATGGTCGAGGTTATTTCAGGGGCACTCATTTCGGGTTGCAAATCGTAGGTAGCCACCTTTGGTGAATTAACCATTAATCTTTTTTCACCGGGGAAAGTTTCTTCGCGTCCTCCTGAAAAGAAAAAAGTCACATGAGGATATTTTTCCGTTTCAGCGATTCTGACCTGGCTCAGACCCTGATTTGAAATCACTTCACCAAGTGTCAGTGTTAAATTATCTTTTTCAAAAATGACATCAACATTTTTAAATGTTTTGTCATAATTTGTCATTGTAGCATATTTAATATCCAAAGCAGACATATGATGCTCCGGAAAGTCTTTTTGAGTCAAAACTTCTGTGATTTCCCTGCAACGGTCTGTTCTGAAATTAAAACAGATGACATGATCGCCTGGTTCAATTAAACCATTTGAATCAATAATATGAGGTAAAATGAATTCGTCAGTGATATCTGAGTTGTATGATTTTTTGATGACATCAATGGCTGTATTTTCTGATGGACCCTCTCCTTTTACTATTGCGTCATAGGCTAGTTTAACACGCTCCCAACGCTTATCCCTGTCCATTGCATAATATCGCCCTGAAATGGTTGCTATTTGACCACCAGTCTGCTCAAGATGATTTTCCAATCGCGTAATTTGTGACAATCCTGATTTTGGGTCGCAATCTCTTCCATCTGTAAATGCATGAACATATACAGAATCGATTTGATGTGATTTAGCCATATTACACAATTCGTGCAGGTGTTCTTGAGATGAATGAACACCTCCGTCAGAAACCAGCCCGATAAAATGTAATTTTTTACCGGTTTTTTTGACTTGTTCAAATACGCTAAGTAGGGTTTGATTGGATTGAAAAGTCCCTTCCTTAATGGCTTTATTGATTCTGGTGAGCTCTTGATATACTATTCTGCCGGCTCCAATGTTCAGATGTCCAACCTCTGAATTTCCCATTTGTCCTGAAGGTAGTCCTACATGTTCACCATCTGTTAATAATTCAGCATTGGGTTTGTTGCGCTCGAGTTCATCAATAAATGGTGTATTTGCGTTAAAAATACCATCCGATTCTGAGTGGTCACCATGTCCCCACCCATCTAAAATCAGTAAAGCTACCTTTTTCATTTGTATAAATTGATCAGGCTCAAATGTCGCAATATTTTATAAAAAAAGCATCAAAATGATTCATTTTGATGCTTTGTAATCTAATTTGGAATTGATCTAATGCCTGACCACTAATTTTTTAGTAATAACGGCTGAATCACTTTTAATTTTAACAAAGTAAGTGCCGTTTGAAAGGTGCTCAATATTAATCTTATCCAATTTTTTGAATTGTCGGTTTGAGTAAATTTGTTCGCCTGTAATATTGTAAATATTAACCGTAACAGTTCCATTTAGGTTAGAAAATCCGATTTGTTTATTGGCCGGATTAGGGAAAATATTAAAGTCATTTGTTTTGGACTCTCCAATACCTGCAACACCAACTTCAACAACTTTAAATAATGATTTTGTCATACAATCATTATAAGCATGAAGCCAAACATTATAGCTTCCTGAATTTTGATAAATATGAGTTGGGTTTTCATCATCAGTAGCAGGCGATCCATCTCCAAAATCCCATGAAACTGAATCAACACCAGTTAACGTTGAGGTAAAGTCCACACTTAAGTTCGTTGGGTCAGCCGTAAAATCCAACTCAATAGAATCCGGAACGTTAATCGTTCTCATTAGTTCCACTTCACAGGTAGGATTACTGTTTTCCCATCTGTAAAAAGTGTCTTTTACAACCACATCAAAATCACCACTTATATTATAGGTATGGCAGATGGTGTCTTCATCATCATTGCTTTGCGTATCTCCCCAATCAATATTAATGTATGAAAGTGAGTTTGAGGCATCAGAATGGTATTGGTTTTCGATAAAAACCGGCATTTGAGGATAGTCAATACAAAAATCCTCAATTTCTCCTGGACAGGCAGTTGAATCCTCTGATGGGAAGCCGTCATGAAGTTTAAATCTGACCATTGGTGAGATCAGAAAATCGTAATCGGCTGAAAAATCAATAATCATATCATACCAACCATAAAATGTTGGAAAATTTACGTTATCATAAAGCGCGTAACCCATACCTTCACCATTACCATCATTAACATTTGGATCATTGGCAATAATTTTCAATGAGTCATCCGTTGGCGTTTGGATTGAAATAACATAATCCGAAGTGACGGTTACCGGATTGTCAAAGTAACTTTTAACCGAAATATTTGGAAGTGGGGTGGTAGTTGGGTTATAAGTATGGTGGGCAACATAAATTGTATCTCTGGCCAACTCTGTCCCCAGTGTATTTGTTCCCGCATTATATTCGTTCAATGCGGCAATTACCATAATCGAATCCATGGTTGGGTTATCTTTTATATAAGCGTAAAATTCCAATCCACCAACTTCTATCGGTTGCGGGGCTTTGAATTTCTCGGCACGGCCATTATATTCTCCTGATTCAATTGCATTTCCTGTCCGCATACTTTCAATACGTACATTAGAGGTTTTTGCCAGTCCGACATAGTTATTAAAGTACGCACCACAAGAATCAGAGGCGACCTTTAAAACGGGTCCCCAATTGGGTTGGGCGTTTGTTTGTACTCCGCCAGGAGCAGAAATTTGAGCAATAGCACCCAAATTGAAGGCGCAAATAAGCGCAAATAAGTAAATGTGTCTCATAATCATATTATTAAAATCTTGTCAAAATTATTCGAGCAAAAACAATACCAAAGTTAATCAGAATTGCCTCGGCCTAATAATATACGCATTTAAAATGAATAAAGTTGATATATTCATTATTTTTGTTGGCGCTAAAGTTTTGAATATGAAAATTTATCACAATAACAGGTGCTCTAAAAGCAGACAAACATTAGAGTTGTTAAATCAGAATAATCAGGAAGTAGAAGTGGTTGAATATCTTAAGACGCCACTTACAGCCAAAGAAATCAGAGATTTGTTAAACCTGTTAGGCATTTCGGCTTTTGAGTTGGTAAGAAAAGGAGAAGAGGTTTATAAGAAAGAGTTCAAAGGAAAAGACCTTTCAGAAGAGGAGTGGATTGCAGCAATGGAAAGCCATCCAAAATTGATTGAACGGCCTATTGTTGTTAAAGGAGATAAGGCTGTCATTGGCAGACCACCGGAAAGAGTATTGGACCTCATTTAAGATTTAAACCGGTTCTAACAATAGAAAACCAGGTTCAAAAATTAAGCTAAACTTTTACAGTTGTATATTATCCACATTTTTTTAGTGTGATGTTTTCCTGAACCCGATTATTTTATAATTGATTTTAGCTTAAAATCAACCTTAATTTTTTCCTCTGATTAAATCATGAAAAAGTCAAATTCCTGACACTGAATCAGTCAGGATTTATTTTTAACATTTTATGAACAAAATGCTGTGCCAGGGATTTTTTTGTCTAAAAAACAGGCTTAAATATCGAAAAAGTGAAAAAATGTCGAAAAACATAAATCACTGATAATTAGATTATTGCTAAAAAGCCAAATATTTTAGTCGTTTAAAAATGGCTATTCGTCTATGAAAAATGAAGTTTTGTCGTATATTTGCGCAAACCTTAAATTTATGATGACGCCACAAAATGCTTTTTATGTGTTATTTCCAACATGTAAAAGAATCCTAAAAAACTTGTCGTTAATTTTATTTGTTTTAACGCTTTCAGTGTTTAACAGTTATGGTCAATATCTACCTACAGATGACTTCGATTCTGATGGAGTATTAAACTATCTGGACATTGATGATGATAATGATGGTATATTAGATGAAACAGAATCACCCGAATGTTTTATGTCGGAAGCGGAGGCTGTTCAAATTGATACTGTAACAACAGAATTCGTAGCTTACCTTTCTCATGTAATTTCTAACGCGTATGATGGTGACCTTAATACGGAATCCATTTTTGACGGAGGGCAAAGCTTTGCCGGAAAAACCTTATATGAAATTACACCGGCTGCACCTTTGGCCTTGGTAAGAATTGATATTGATGCGGGATTATATCATATATCATCAGATGCCAATTCGACATTTCAGTTAGAAGGATATGATGGTACCAATTGGGTGGTATTGTCAGCACCTATGTCACAAACCACTGCAACTGATTTTAGCATATTTAATACTAACCAGCCAAACAGTATATATGAAAAATTCAGAATTCAGGGTGTGGCAGGAACATCATATTACCCAAGCGTTGTTGAACTGACACTTGTTCCTATTGATTATAATAATGGATTGTACCCTGTGGTTTCGTGTACTGCTGATATTGATGGAGATAATATTATGAATCACTTTGATCTGGATAGTGATGGTGATGGTTGTTCAGACCTTGCAGAGTCAGGTGCCGGTTTAATTGGAGATAACCTGACAAGTCAAAGTACTTTATATACAGGTGTAGGTGCTAACGGACTGGCTGATCACCTTGAAACAGGAACTGATAATGATACCATTAATTATAACTATCAGTTGTATGCTTATAATTCTGGTTTGAATGCATGTTCAGATGCGGATAATGACGGTATTGGTGATTTGATTGATATTGATGATGACAATGATGGTATTCCGGATATTATGGAATCCATGGCTTGTTTTTTTACTGAGACAGAAGCTGCACATATTGATACTATAATTACAGAATTTAATCAATACTCAACATATACTATACTTAATGCAGCTGATGGGAATGTTTCAACACAATCCGGATTTTCTCCGGGACAAAGTCTTGCCGGAAAAACATTATATGAAGTAAAACCAACCACTGCAATTGCAATAAGTGAATTGCATTTTGATATGGGGTCGTGGTACATTTCTACAAATGTAAATTCTACTTTTCAACTTGAAGGTTATGATGGTAGTAGTTGGGTTGTTTTATCGGCACCAATGTCCAATACATCAACAGCAGATTTTAGTATAGTTAATACACTTCATCCAAATGCTGTTTTTGAGAAATTCAGAATTCAGGGAGTTGCCGGTACCTGTTATTATGCCGGTGTATATGAAATAACTCTTGTACCAAATAACTATGTTGCCAGTCAGCACCCAAAACCAAGCTGTACCGAAGATGAAGACGGTGATGGATTATTAAACCATCTGGATTTGGATAGTGACGGAGATGGTTGTCCGGATTTAACCGAAGCTAATGCAGGGGTTGTTGGAGATAGTTTGGTAACCATGAGCACAAGTTATACGAGTGTGGGATTAAACGGACTGGCTGATCACCTTGAAACAGGAACTGATAATGGTTCAATTAATTATAACTACACTGTTTATGCTTACATCCCGGGGTTAAATGCATGTACAGATACTGACAATGATGGTATTGGAGATTTAGCAGATATTGATGATGATAATGATGGTGTTGTGGATGCTGTTGAATCACCAGGTTGTTATTATACAGAAGCAGAAGTAGTTGGAGTTGACACTATCACAACAGAGTTTACACAATACTCTTCTTATGTATTGACTAACAGTTATGATGGCAATACAGGTACGCAAGCATCTTTTAATAGCGGGCCTTTAGCAAATAAAACCTTATTTGAAATTACAACTTTTGGGCCGTTTGCAATAAATGAATTACAAATTGATGCCGGGTCATGGGCTTTCTCAAGTAATGCTAATTCTACTTTCAGATTAGAAGGTTTTAATGGTAGTAGTTGGGTTGCACTATCCACACCAATGGCGCAAACTACTGCAACCGATTTTAGCCTGATTAACACACTTCAGCCAAATACTATATATGAGAAATTCAGAATTCAAGGTGTTGCAGGAAGCGCTTATTATCCAAGTGTAAAAGAGTTTACTTTAGTTCCAAACAATTATGTAGCGAGTTTAAACCCTAAAAATGAGTGCTTTTCAGATATTGACGGAGATGGTATTTTTAACCACCACGATTTAGACAGTGATGGAGATGGTTGTTCAGACTTAACCGAATCAGGAGCTGGTGCTTTAGGAGACAGTTTAGTCACTCAGGATGCCGCTTACTCAAGTGTTGGTGCCAACGGATTGGCAGACCATTTAGAGAGTAGTGTGGACAGTGACTCTACTATTTTTACAATGCAGCCATTTGCTTATTCTAATACCAGTGCCTGTATAGATACTGATAATGATGGGGTAGAAGATGTTTTTGATATTGATGATGATAATGACGGTATTTTAGATGTTGTTGAGTTGGTAAACTGTTTTGATGGTTCAATAGAATCAGGCGACAGAGAAAGTTTATTAACGGTAACCACAAACCTGGCTATGGGTGCCTGTATTTTTCCACAGACTTTAGCAGACGGAATCACCAATGATACTATTATAGAGTTTGGACTTTTACCAAACCAGGACATTACAGATGCTAATCCTGTGATGTTCTCGTTTGGAGAGGCCGTTTGTTTAGAGACTGTGTATTTACGTTATCCATTTGATGGAAATGTGAATCACGCACATAGTCATTTTGATCCGGGATCAGTAGTTAAATTACAAGGTAGCTTAGATAATAGTTCGTGGATTGACTTAAATGACGGACTAACTTATGGACAGAACCCACCATTAATAACAGTATTAGATCAGGGTCAGGTTTATGCAGAAACTTATCCGGTTACAAAAAATTCAAGTGAATACAGATATTACCGACTAAGAGGGGTATCAGGTTCAACTAACAGTACCGGATTAACAGGATCAATAGAATTATATGTTGATGCTTGTTCAGGATCAGAAACTTTATCAGTTTGTACACCATCTATGAATGATTTAGATGAAGATGGTATTCCAAACCATTTGGATTTAGATAGTGATGATGATGGTTGTCCGGATGCTTTTGAGGCAAATATTAATACAACACATTTACAAAGTGGCACTTTGCCGGATGGCGCTGCAGGAGCATCAACCACATTTACTAATGGTCAGGTGAGCGGTTCTTACGGAGCCAATGGTTTGGCAGATGGTATTGAATCAGATGATTCGGAAACAGCAACAGTAAACAATAATAGTTATACTTCGGGGGGAAGTAACTACATCCGTCACGCATTAGTAAACCTACTTAATGCGTGTACGGATACTGATAATGACGGTATTGGAGATTTAGCAGATATTGATGATGATAATGATGGTGTTGCAGATGCTATTGAATCACCAAGCTGTTATTATTCAGAAGCTGAGGCTTCACATCTTGATACTATTATTACGGAGTTAAACAAATATTCTTCGTATGTAATTGGTAATGCCATTGATGGTAATGTTAATACACAATCAGCATTTGCATGGAACCAGAATATAGTTGGTAAAACCTTATATGAACTCCGACCAGCAGCATCTTTTGCAATCAGTGGTGTTCATTTTGATATGGGGTCATGGCAAATTTCAAGAACTGCCAGCTCCACTTTCCAATTAGAAGGATTTGATGGTAGCAGTTGGGTAGCTTTATCCTTGCCGGTAGCCAAAACAAATACAACTGACTTTACACTTGCTAATACTATCCAACCAAATACTGTATTCGAAAAGTACAGAATTCAGGGTGTGGCCGGTACTTCTCATTATGCCGGGGTAAAAGAAATTACTTTAGTTCCAAATAACTATGTAGCGAGTTTAAATCCTAAAAATGAGTGCTTTTCAGATATTGATGGAGATGGTATTTTTAACCACCATGATTTAGACAGTGATGGAGATGGTTGTTCAGATTTAACGGAATCAGGAGCTGGTGCTTTGGGTGATAGTTTGGTGACTCAGGATGCTACTTATTCGAGTGTTGGTGCCAACGGATTGGCTGACCATTTAGAGAGTAGTGTTGATAGTGACTCTACTATTTTTACAATGCAACCATTTGCTTATTCTAATACCAGTGCCTGTATAGATACCGATAATGATGGTGTTGAAGATGTTTTTGATATTGATGATGATAATGACGGTATTTTAGATGTTGTTGAGTTGGTAAACTGTTTTGATGGTTCAATAGAATCGGGCGACAGAGAAAGTTTATTAACGGTAACCACAAACCTGGCTATGGGTGCCTGTATTTTTCCACAGACTTTAGCAGACGGAATTACCAATGATACTATTATAGAGTTTGGACTTTTACCAAACCAGGATATTACAGATGCTAATCCTGTGATGTTCTCATTTGGAGAGGCCGTTTGTTTAGAGACTGTGTATTTACGTTATCCATTTGATGGAAATGTGAATCACGCACATAGTCATTTTGATCCGGGATCAGTAGTTAAATTACAAGGTAGCTTAGATAATAGTTCTTGGATTGATTTAAATGACGGATTAACTTATGGACAGAACCCACCATTTATAACAGTATTAGATCAGGGTCAGGTTTATGCAGAAACTTATCCGGTTACAAAAAACTCAAGTGAATACAGATATTACCGACTAAGAGGGGTATCAGGTTCAACCAACAATACAGGATTAACAGGATCAATAGAATTATATGTTGATGCTTGTTCAGGATCAGAGACTTTATCAGTTTGTACACCATCCATGAATGATTTAGATGAAGATGGTATTCCAAACCATTTGGATTTAGATAGTGATGGAGACGGTTGTTACGATATTGCTGAGTCAGGAGCCGGAGCGATTGGAGATAGTTTGGTGACTCAGGATGCTGCCTACTCAAGCGTTGGAGCAAACGGATTGGCCGATAACTTAGAAACAACAACTGATAGTGATAGTGTAAACTATATTTTAACACCATACACTTATACAGCTACATTAAATGTTTGTGCTGATTCGGATAATGATGGTGTTAATGATTTAGTGGATATTGATGATGATAATGACGGTATTTTAGATGCTGTTGAATCACCTGATTGTTTCTTTACTGAGGAAGAGGCTTCCCATATCGATACCATTATTACAGAATTAAATAAGTATTCTACGTATGAGATTTATTATGCTATTGATGGTAATGTTAGTACACAATCGGCATTTGCCTGGAACCAGAATATTGTTGGTAAAACGCTTTATGAGCTTAAACCTGTAGCACCTATTGCAATCAGTGGCGTTCATTTTGATATGGGCTCATGGCAAATTTCAAGAAATGCCAGCTCAACTTTCCGATTAGAAGGTTTTAATGGCAGCAGTTGGATTGCCTTATCCTTACCGGTTGCTAAAACAAATACTACTGATTTCACACTTGCAAACACTGTTCAACCGAATACGGTTTTTGAAAAGTACAGAATTCAGGGTGTAGCTGGTACTTCTCATTATGCGGGAGTAAAAGAAATTACTTTAGTACCAAATAACTATTTAGCCAGCTTAAATCCAAAAAGCAGTTGTGGAACTGATTTAGACGGAGATGGTATTGTAAATCATTTGGATCTAGATAGTGATGGTGACGGTTGTTACGATATTGCTGAGTCAGGAGCCGGAGCGATTGGTGATAGTTTGGTAACTCAGGATGCAGCTTATTCAAGTGTGGGAGCAAACGGATTGGCTGATAATTTGGAAACCAGTACCGATAGTGATAGTGTTAACTACGTTTTAACTCCATATACTTATACTGCAACGTTAAATGTTTGCGCTGATTCAGATAATGATGGTGTTAGTGATTTAGTGGATATTGATGATGATAATGATGGTATTGTGGATGCCGTTGAATCTCCTGATTGTTATTTCACGGAAGATGAAGCAACACAAATTGATACTATAACCACTGAGTTAAATAAGTATTCGTCTTACGTGATTGGTAATGCTATTGATGATAATGTTAGCACACAGTCAGCATTTGCCTACAACCAAAATATGGTTGGTAAAACCCTTTATGAAATTAAGCCAATAGTACCACTTGCTATTAGTGGTGTTCATTTTGATATGGGTTCATGGCAAATTTCTTTAAATGCCAGTTCAACCTTTAGATTAGAAGGTTTTGATGGCAGTAGTTGGATCGCTTTATCCTTACCGGTAGCCAAAACAAATACAACAGATTTTACACTTGCAAATACTGTTCAACCGAATACTATTTTTGAAAAATTTAGAATTCAGGGAGTAGCCGGATCAAGTCATTATGCCGGAGTAATGGAATTAGAGTTGATAGCGAGTAGTTTTATCAGTAGTGCATATCCAAAAAGCAGTTGTGAATCTGATTTGGATGGAGATGGTATTGTAAATCATTTGGATTTAGATAGTGATGGTGACGGTTGTTACGACTTGATTGAATCAGGAGCAGGAGCAGTTGGTGATAGTGTAGTGACTCAGGATGCTGCTTTTTCAAGTGTGGGATTAAATGGACTGGCTGATAATTTAGAGACAAGTGCGGATAGTGATACAACAAGTTATGACTATACCTATTATGCTTATTCTTCAGTATTAAATTTCTGTGCTGATTCAGATAATGATGGGATAAATGATTTAGTGGATGTTGATGATGATAATGATGGTGTTCTGGATGCAGCCGAATCACCTGATTGTTTCTTTACTGAGGGTGAAGCCAGAGCAATTTCAAATGTAACCTCAGAGCTTACAATACATTCATCTTATGTATTAGCTAATAGTTTTGATGGGGCTACGGGAACACAGTCACGCTTTAATAATGGTCAGAGTCTATCAGGTAAAACTCTATTCGAGATTACGCCTTCAATTCCATTGGCAATTAGTGCACTTAATGTTGATGTCGGTTCATGGTATATTTCTTCAAATACTAATTCAACCTTTAGATTAGAAGGATTTAACGGAGCTGCCTGGATCGCATTATCCTTACCAATGTCTAATACGTCAACGGCTGATTTCAGTATTTCCAATACGGTTCAACCAAACACAATTTTTGAAAAATACAGAATACAGGGTGTGGCAGGTACTTGTTATCATGCCGGAGTATCTGAATTATCATTGGTTGCCAATAATTATATAGCTAGTAGAAATCCTAAAAGTGAATGTCTGGCTGATTTAGATCAGGATGGTATTTTTAACCATTTGGATTTAGACAGTGATGGAGATGGTTGTTCTGACCTTGGTGAATCAGGTGCCGGAGCAATTGCTGATAGTCTCGTGACTCAAAATCCTGCTTTTTCAAGTGTAGGAGCTAATGGATTTGCAGATAATCTGGAAAGTAGTGTAGATAGTGATGAGATTTCATATGACTTTACTTTTTTCGCTTATACTTCAGTATTAAATGCTTGTGCTGATTCAGATAATGATGGTGTAAATGATTTAGTGGATATTGATGATGACAATGATGGTATTTTGGATGCTGTTGAATCTCCAAACTGTTATTTTACCAAACAGGAATCTGAGGCAGTTGATACGATAACAACAGAGTTTACTCAGTATTCTTCATACGTATTAACCAATAGTTATGATGGATTAGTAAACACTCAGTCCGCATTCCAAACTGGTCAGGATTTGGCAGGAAAAACATTGTATGAAATTATACCGGTTACACCGGTTGCAATTAGTGCGATTCACTTTGATATGGGATCGTGGAAGATCTCTTCAAATGCAAGCTCAACATTCCGTTTAGAAGGATTCAATGGTGGAGGCTGGGTTGCCTTGTCAGCGCCAATGGCAAATAATTCTACAGCTGATTTTAGTATTTCGAATGCCATTCAGCCTAATACTGTATTTGCAAAATTCCGTTTACAGGGAGTTGCAGGAACAACATCATATGCCGGAGTAAAGGAAATTACATTAGTAACTAATGACTATGTGGCCAGCGAACATCCGAAAAATGCATGTGTTGCAGACTTGGATAATGATGGTATTTTTAATCACTTGGATTTAGACAGTGATGGTGATGGTTGTTCTGATTTAGCTGAATCAGGTGCTGGTATTGTTGGAGATAGCCTTGTTACTGAAAGTGCATCTTATACCGGAGTAGGGTTAAACGGATTAGCAGATCACCTTGAGACCAGTCCTGAAAGTGATTCGGTAAATTATTCATTTAATTACTACGTTTATTATGCAACAATAAATGCCTGTACAGATACTGATAATGACGGTATAGGTGATTTGGTTGATATTGATGACGACAATGACGGTATTATAGATACTGATGAATATAAAGTTTGTTTTTCAGGTTCAGTTGAGGAAGGAAATAGAATAGATAATATTTCTGTTACTACGGATTTAAATTTGATCCCGGGTAGAAATATTCCGGAAAGCCTTGTGGATGGTGTTCAGGCAACGAGTTCTACCAGCCAATTCAGATTTAGTGCCGGACAGACAATAGCCAACCAGGATGCTATTAAAATTAGTTTCCCTGAACCGGTATGTGTTGAGGACCTGTACCTAAGATATCCAACTACAACTACTATTACATGGATTCCTGTAAAAGATTTACCACCTATTCAGGTTGTTACAACCACTATTTCCAGTAGTTTATTCACAAATAACTCTGTTTTAAAACTTCAGGGTAGTCAGGATGATGTAACCTGGGTTGATTTGAATAATGGTGTGACTTACGGACAGCAACCTTCATTAATGCAGGTATTAAGTCAAGGGTCTGTTTATGCTGAGAAGTACCCTGTGGACTTTGGTAGTAATCCTTATAAATACTATCGAATAACGGGTGTTTCCGGATCTACCAGAGGTGGGGATATGGGTGCAATTGAACTCTATGTTGATGCCTGCTCAGGATTTGAAAACATTGTAGTTTGCCCGGATTCTCTGAATGATTATGACGGGGATGGAATTCCAAATCCTCTTGATTTAGATTCTGACGGAGATGGATGTCCGGATGCTGTTGAAGCGGGAATTGATGTTAATTTATTACAAAACGGAAGCTTACCTGATGGAACTTCAGGAACAGTAACCAATTTTGTAAATGGTCAGGTTACCGGCGCTTACGGAAATAATGGTTTGGCAAACAGCATTGAGTCAGATGATTCATTCTCTGCTACAGTTAACAGTACAACCTATCCTTCAGGAGTGAGTAGTTATGACAATTATGCACTGAATGATTCAATAAATGCCTGTACTGATACAGACGGTGATCAGGTAGCCGATTTATTTGACATTGATGATGATAATGATGGAATTCTTGATGTTATTGAGTTAACGGCTGGTTCTACAGGAACAATTGATAAATCCAGTATAACTGTATCATCTGATTTATCATGGTCTCAATCAGTTCAAACGACTGTTGATGGAAACGTATCATCTAATTTATTTTCTTCCCCTGGTGGACAAAATATTGCAGGACAAACTTACCTGGAATTTAATTTCAATACGCCAATATTATTGTCAGAAATCGAATTACAATGTGTAGCCCAAGGTTTAGTTTCGAATGGATCAACATGGAAAGTCCAGGGTTCAACTACGGGAGCAAACTGGACAGATGTTTCGAGTGTAATTACTTCTACCGGACCTCAAACAGGTATTGTTACAGCTACAACTTACAGTGAAAATTTTGTAGTCAATCCGGCAGCGGCATACCAGTTTTATAGAATACAAGGTATTTCAGGTACAACTATTAACTGGTACCTTAGAGAGGCCCATTTCACAGGATTACCGTTATCACCATTAGCTGATTATGATAATGATGGTATATTGAATAGTTTAGATTTAGATTCTGATGGTGATGGTTGTCCTGATTGTATGGAAGCCGGAATTACCATTTCCAATTTACAGAATGCTACCTTCCCTGATGGTGTTGGAGGATTACCAACTACATTTACAAATGGTCAGGTTCAGGGTGCGTATGGTGCAAATGGATTGGCTAATGGAATTGAGAATAATGATTTGATTACCGCAATTGTTGTGGCAGGAGCATACAATACAGGGGTGAGTACTTATAACCCACTGGCATTGGATAGTACTGATAATACAGCTTGTTGTCCTCTGGATAATTCGAGTCCAATTGTTGAGGCAATAAGTCCGGATTCTTGTTCTGATGGAAATATGGGTATCATTAATATTTCAAATATCGGAATGGAACCGGGTACCAGTTATTTTGTAAGCTATTTACATAATGGAACATTAGTAAATCTTACATCTGATCCTACTTCGGCAACAAGTGTTTTAACCCTGAATAATCTACAGCCTGGAACATATACTAATATTACGGTTACCTCTATGGATTATCCTTCTTGTTTGATTGTTCTAGCAGATTCAGCTGTGATTACACCATTCGTTAATAATACTATAGCCATTTCTGAAACACATCTTGATGTGACGTGTAACGGTTTGGCAGATGGAGAAATAACCTTAACTGTAACAGGTGGAACAACACCATACGATTATGCATGGAATAGTGGTCAGACAACATCATTTATTGATGAGTTGATGGCAGGGTTATACATTGTAACTGTTACAGACGCTGACGGATGTGAAAAACTGGATTCTATTACTATTACAGAACCGGTTGTATTGGATTCTTCAACAATAAACGTAAGTACAGTTAATGCTACCTGTAATGGAGACAATGATGGATCAGCTACAGTAACGCCAACTGGTGGTACCGCACCATATACATACTTATGGAGTGATGGTCAAACAACAGCTACTGCCTCAAACTTATCAGCAGGTGTATACACTGTGTTGGTAACAGATGCTAATAACTGTTCGTTCGATATGAGTGGTGCTAACAGCATTGTAATTACCGAGCCAGCAGTTCTTGATCCTTCAACAATTGCGGTAAATACTACTAATGTATCTTGTAATGGTTTAAGTGACGGATCAGCTACGGTAACACCAACTGGTGGTACTGCACCATACACATACTTATGGAGTAATGGCCAAACAACAGCTACTGCCTCAAACTTATCTGCAGGTGTATATACTGTCTTAGTAACGGATGCTAATAACTGTTCATTTAACATGAATGGTGCGAATAGTATCGTGATTACTGAACCAGCGGTTCTTGATCCTTCAACTATAGCAGTAAGTATCACAAGTCCTATTTGTAACGGAGACAGTGATGGATCGGCAACAGTAACACCAACTGGCGGAACAGCGCCTTATACTTATTTATGGAGTGATGGTCAAACGACTGCCACGGCTTCAAATTTAGTGGCCGGAACATACACAGTATTAGTAACAGATGCTAACAACTGTTCATTCAATATGAATGGTGCCAACAGCATTGTGATTACCGAACCAGCGGTTCTTGATTCGTCTACAATCAGCGTGAGTATTACCAATGTATCTTGTAATGGCGATAGTAATGGATCGGCCACAGTGACACCAACTGGCGGAACTGCACCTTATACTTACTTATGGAGTGATGGTCAAACTACAGCTACGGCTTCGAATTTAGTAGCCGGAACTTATACAGTCTTAGTAACAGATGCTAATAACTGTTCATTCAATATGAATGGTGCCAACAGCATAGTGATTACTGAACCAGCGGTTCTTGATCCGTCTACAATTAGTGTAAACATTTCAAATGTATCTTGTAATGGCTTAAGTGACGGATCAGCTACAGTAACACCAACTGGTGGTACTGCACCTTATACTTATTTATGGAGTGATGGTCAAACAACAGCTACGGCTTCAAATTTAGTGGCAGGAACTTATACAGTACTAATTACAGATGCTAACAACTGCTCATTCAATATGAATGGTGCCAACAGTATTGTAATTACTGAGCCGGCGGTTCTTGATCCTTCGACTATTGCAGTAAGTATCACAAATCCTACTTGTAACGGAGACAGTGATGGATCGGCAACAGTAACACCAACTGGTGGAACCGCACCATATACTTATTTATGGAGTGATGGTCAAACGACTGCCACGGCTTCAAATTTAGTGGCCGGAACTTATACAGTCTTAGTAACAGATGCTAATAACTGTTCATTCAATATGAATGGTGCGAATAGTATTACAATTACTGAACCAGCGGTTCTTGATCCATCTACGATTAGTGTGAGTATTACTCATGTATCTTGTAATGGCGATAGTAATGGATCGGCAACAGTAACACCAACCGGTGGAACAGCTCCTTATACTTACTTATGGAGTGATGGTCAAACAACTGCCACAGCTTCGAACCTTGCTGCCGGAACTTATACAGTCTTAGTAACAGATGCCAACAACTGTTCATTCAATATGAATGGTGCGAATAGTATCGTGATTACTGAATCAACTATTCTTGATCCTTCAACTATTGCAGTAAGTATCACTACTCCTACTTGTAACGGAGACAGTGATGGTTCAGCTACTGTAACACCAACTGGTGGAACGGCGCCTTATACCTATTTATGGAGTGATGGCCAGACAACTGCCACAGCTTCAAATTTAGTGGCCGGAACTTATACAGTACTAATTACAGATGCCAACAACTGTTCATTTAATATGGATGGTGCAAACAGCATTGTGATTACCGAGCCAGCGGTTCTTGATCCTTCAACTATTGCAGTAAGTATCACTACTCCTACCTGTAATGGAGACAGTGATGGATCGGCCACAGTAACACCAACTGGTGGAACTGCACCTTACACGTATTTATGGAGTGATGGTCAAACGACTGCCACGGCTTCGAATTTAGTAGCCGGAACTTATACAGTCTTAGTAACAGATGCCAATAACTGTTCATTTAATATGAATGGTGCAAACAGTATTGTAATTACTGAGCCAGCTGTTCTCGATCCTTCAACAATCGGTGTGAGCATTACTCATGTATCATGTAATGGCTTAAGTGACGGATCATGTACAGTGACACCAACTGGCGGAACTGCACCTTATACTTATTTATGGAGTGATGGTCAGACTACAGCAACAGCTTCGAATTTAGTAGCCGGAACTTATACAGTCTTAGTAACAGATGCTAACAACTGTTCATTTAATATGAATGGTGCGAATAGTATCGTGGTAACTGAACCAGCGGTTCTTGATGCTTCAACAATAGGTGTAAGTATAACAAATGTATCATGTAATGGCTTAAGTGACGGATCATGTACAGTGACACCAACTGGCGGAACAGCGCCATATACTTACTTATGGAGTGATGGTCAAACGACCGCTACAGCTTCAAACTTAGCAGCCGGAACTTATACGGTATTAGTAACAGATGCTAATAACTGTTCATTCAATATGAATGGTGCCAATAGTATTACAATTACTGAACCAGCAGTTCTGGATCCATCAACTATCAGTGTGAGTATTACAAATGTGTCTTGTAACGGTTTAAGTGACGGATCAGCTACGGTAACACCAACTGGTGGAACTGCACCTTATACCTATTTATGGAGTGATGGTCAGACGACTGCAACAGCCTCTAACCTTGTTGCTGGTACGTACACCGTTTTAGTAACAGATGCCAATAACTGTTCATTTAACATGAATGGTGCAAACAGCATTGTAATTACTGAACCGGCAGTTCTTGATCCTTCAACAATTGGTGTGAATATTACTCATGTATCTTGTTATGGTTTAAGTGATGGATCAGTAACCTTGAATGTTGCTGGTGGTACTGCACCATATACTTATTTATGGAGTGATGGTCAGACTACAGCTACTGCTTCAAACTTAGTAGCCGGTACTTATACAGTCTTAGTAACAGATGCCAACAACTGTTCATTCAATATGAATGGTGCGAATAGTATTACCATAACCGAACCTACCGCGATTGTTGCAAATACCAGTACAACTGATGCTTCATGTAATGGTGGTACTGATGGATCAGCAATGGTTGCACCAACTGGTGGAGCGGGATCATATACTTACTTATGGAGTGATGGTCAAACTACAGCCACAGCTATAAACCTGGTTGCAGGTACATATTCAGTGACAATAACTGATGCTGATAACTGTACTTTAGTAGAGTCACCGATAGTGGTATCTCAGGCTACTACGTTAACAAGCGAAGGTTTTGCAGCTACAGATGTATCTTGTTATGACGCATGTGATGGAACTGCAGCGATTTCTGCTGATGGTGGTGTGCCACCATATACTTACCTATGGAGTGATGGCCAAACCACACAGGTTGCAACCGGGCTATGTGCAGATACCTATTCTGTTGTGATTACAGATGCGAATAACTGTACTTATACTCAAAACAATATTGTGGTCAATCAGCCGGATTCTTTAATATTGACCCTGACCCCAACACATATTTTATGTAATGGAGATAATACAGGATCAATTGCGACAACGGTTACTGGCGGAACTGCACCATATACCTATTTATGGAGTGATGGTCAAACCACTGATACAGCTATGAACCTGGTTGCCGGTACTTATACTGTCACTGTTACTGATGATAATGGATGTCAAATAATTGATAGTGTTACAGTAACAGAACCACCGGTATTGGTTAATAACTCAATTACTATCACACATCCAGTATGTTTTGGCGATTGTACAGGATCAATATCAATTAATGTAAGTGGTGGTGTTGGACCATATACTTATGATTGGTCTATTCAGGTTATTAATCAAATTGATGGAGACGGAACACCAACAATATTCAATTTATGTAAGGGTATTTATTCTGTACTGGTAACTGATGCCAATGGATGTGAACTTTTAATTGAGAATATTGAAATTAGCGAGCCGGGACCAATCTTTAATGATAACATTGCAATAACAGATGTTACTTGTAATGGTGGATCAGACGGGTCAATTGCACTTTCAGTGCTTGGCGGAACTGCACCTTATACTTATTTATGGAGTGATGGACAGACAACAGCTACAGCTACTAACCTGACAGCTGGTGTATACAGCGTAACAATTACAGACGCGAATAATTGTGTGTTAGAGTTAAATACTTTGGCAGTTAATGAACCTCCTGCTCTAAGTAATACAGGTAGTTTGATCACAGACGTTACTTGTAATGGTGATGCAGATGGATCAATTGAGGTATTTATTGGTGGAGGAACACCGCCATACAATTACTTATGGGATGACCCTTCAGCACAAACTACAGCAACAGCAACAGGATTGGTAGCCGGAATTTACTCAGTTACCGTAACTGATGCTAATAATTGTGTTTTTGTTGTGGATAATCAACAGGTAACTCAGCCTGCCGCACTTGTGGTGACTGATACAACCATTACCAATGCCTCTTGCTTTGGTGAATGTGACGGATCAATTTCGATTACGGTTACAGATGGAACAGGACCATATACATATGCATGGAGTCAAATTTTTATCCAGCAAATCACTGGTAACGGAACGCCAAATGTAACAGAGCTGTGTAAAGGACTTTATAGCGTTACCATAACGGATGCTCAGAACTGTTCTATTACGATTGACAGCCTTGAGATTACTGAGCCGACACCAATCTTTACAAACGGCATTTCGTTAACCAATGTATCTTGTAATGGAGGATCGGATGGTGAAATCAGTTTAGATATTCTTGGAGGTGTACCACCTTATACTTATGCATGGAGTAATGGAGATAATACGTCAACCATATCAAATCTAACTGCCGGAACGTACAGTGTAACAGTTACTGATGCTAACAATTGTACTTATCAGGAAAACAATATTCAGATTAATGAGCCGCAACCACTTAATACGCAATTGGCAGTTGATTATACTGCGGCAACAATTACAGCTTCAACAACCGGTGGAACTGCACCTTATATCTATTCCTGGAATACTGGAAGTTCAGGTGCTACAATTTCTAATTTGGTAGATGGAATAACATATGTTGTGACGACTACTGATGACAACAATTGTACGGTGGTTGACAGTGTAACTTATGTTGCTGGTGGAGGAATGATTAGTCAGATGAATGTGACTATTGGCCCTAACCCAACTATTAATACCACAAAAATGGTAATCACAACACCAATTACAGCACGAATTAATGTAATGGTATTTGATACTCACGGTAAAATAGTTGAAAAGGCATACGAAGGAACAATGGAAGCAGATACGGTTCTGGAACTGATACTATTGGATGAACAATGGGGATCAGGAACATTCTTCGCTTGTGTAATGGCAGAGGATGGCAGTTTGATTTCCAGAAAAATAATACTTGTTAAATAGTAAGGGTATTCTTATTCTTACTAACCTATAGGGGAGAGGCTGTCTGTAAGGGCAGCCTCTTTTTTTGATAGAACTATTGTGCGAATATGCCTGTTTAAGTGATTTGGCAGAATGGTTTTAGGTCAGCTCAGTATATCTAATAATTGGCGTAACTATTCATAGATGTAGCGAGATACAAACAAAAAAAGGCAACACTATCGTGCTGCCTTTAATATTGTAACAGAATAACAGTTTAAACCGTTTCCTCAATATAATCTTCAATCGGAACACAGGCACAGATCAGGTTCCTGTCTCCATAGGCATTATCAACTCGTCTAACCGGAGCCCAATATTTCCAGTCATTTAAATAAGAAGCCGGATAAGCAGCTTCCTTTCTGGAGTAAGGTAAATCCCATTCATCACTGGTCACTAATTTAGCAGTATGTGGGGCATTTTTTAATAAATTGTTAGCCTTATCTGCGTTACCGGAAGCAATATCAGAGATTTCTTTTCTGATTTTTACCATGGCCTCAATAAACCTGTCCAGTTCTTCTTTATCTTCACTTTCCGTCGGCTCAACCATCAAAGTACCGGCAACTGGAAAGGAAACAGTTGGTGCGTGGAATCCATAATCGATTAACCTTTTGGCAATATCACCTACCTCAACTTCAGCATCCTTTTTAAAGGCACGACAATCTAAGATCATTTCATGTGCCACAGTATTATTTTCTCCGGTATAAAGGATAGGATAATGGTTTTCTAATTTCGCTTTAATATAGTTGGCATTCAATATAGCATTTTCAGTTGAAGCTTTTAGTCCTTCTGCCCCTAACATTTTAATATAAGCATATGAGATAGCTAATACAAGAGAACTTCCGTAAGGTGCAGCTGATATTGCTCTAATGGCCTTGTCTCCGCCAACACCATCAACATTTGGACTCCCCGGTAAAAACGGAACTAAGTGCTTTGCCACACCAATAGGTCCCATTCCCGGTCCACCTCCACCATGTGGTATAGCGAAAGTTTTGTGTAAGTTTAAGTGGCAAACATCTGCACCAATATTCCCAGGATTGGTTAATCCAACCTGAGCATTCATATTGGCACCATCCATATATACCTGTCCGCCATTTTCATGAATTATAGAAGTAATATCAATTACTGATTCTTCAAATACACCATGAGTTGACGGGTAAGTAATCATTAATGCTGATAATTCGTTTTTGTATTTTTCAGCTTTCTCTTTTAAGTCTGTAATATCAATATTACCTTCATCATCACATTTTACAACCACTACTTTCATTCCTGCCATAACTGCCGAAGCAGGATTTGTTCCGTGAGCAGAACTTGGAATCAGACAAATGTTTCTTTCAGTATCGCCATTATTAAGGTGATAAGCTTTGATCACCATTAAACCTGCATATTCACCCTGTGCCCCTGAGTTTGGCTGAAGTGACATACCTGCAAATCCGGTTATTTCACATAATTGTTTTTCCAAATCGGATAACATGGTTTGGTATCCCTCAGCTTGTGTTTTAGGCACAAATGGATGGATATTAGCAAATTCAGGCCACGACAATGGTAGTAATTCAGTTGCAGCATTTAATTTCATTGTACATGAACCCAATGAAATCATAGAATGTACCAATGAAAGATCCTTGTTCTCCAGTTTCTTGATATACCGCATCATTTTAGTTTCAGTAAAATAGGTATTGAATACCGGATGCGATAAGATTTGATCTTGCCTGTGTAGATTTTTTGGCAGAGGACATTTTGATGTCTTCCAGGCCAGGTCTGCCACATTAACTTTTTCCCCTCCGGATACCTCAGAGAAGATGTTAAGAATAACTTCAATATCTTTTTCAGAAGTGGTTTCATCCAAAGATAAGGACAATGTATTATCAGAAATAAAATTGAAATTGACCTTATTTTCAAGGGCAATGCTTTTAACGATTTCTGAGTTCAAACCGGATGGAATGTTTACCGTAATGGTATCAAAAAATTGGTTTGATTTCAAAGTAAAGCCTAATTGCTCTAATTGTTCAGAAAGGTATACTGTTTTAAGGTGTATAGCAGTAGCAATTTCCTTTAATCCCTTTGGTCCGTGGTATACAGCGTACATTCCGGCCATAATTGCCAATAATGCCTGAGCAGTACAAATATTAGATGTGGCTTTATCTCTTTTGATATGTTGCTCCCTGGTTTGTAAAGCCATTCTCAATGCTGGATTTTCATCCTGATCGACAGATACGCCTATAATTCTTCCGGGTATATTTCTTTTATATTCTTCTTTTGTTGCAAAGTAGGCAGCATGAGGACCACCATAGCCCATTGGTACACCAAATCGTTGGGTGTTTCCAAAAACGGCATCCGCACCCCATTCTCCCGGAGGAGTTAACAGAGTTAATGCCATAATATCTGCGCCTACCCCAACTTTAATATTATTGTCATGAGATTTAGAGATGAATTCACCTAAATCTTTTACCACACCAAACGAATCAGGATATTGTACAATAGCTCCAAAAAATTCATTAGAGAAGCTAAAATCTTCCGGCTGTCCAACAACTACTTCAATGTCCAGATTTTCTGCTCTTCCCAATACAACATCAAGTGTTTGAGGGAAAACATTTTCTGAGACAAAAAATCGATTGATATTTGCTTTTTTCTGATCTCTTGATCGGCTGTTATAAAACATGATCATGGCTTCAGCGGCAGCAGTAGCTTCGTCTAATAAAGAAGCATTTGCAATTTCCATTTTTGTCAGGTCCATGACCATAGTCTGGAAATTCAAAAGTGCTTCCAGTCTTCCTTGCGAAATTTCAGCCTGGTAAGGTGTATAAGCGGTATACCATCCCGGATTTTCAAAAATATTTCTCAAAATAACGGATGGGGTAATAGTACTATAATAACCCTGACCAATATATGTTTTGTAAACACTGTTTTTTGAAGCTAAATCCTTTGCATGAGCTAAATACTCATACTCACTCATAGCAGGATCAAGATTAAGATCATTTTTTAACCTGATACGCGATGGGATTGTCAAATTAACTAATTCTTCAACTGATTTTACATTGACGGCGGAAAGCATTTCTTTTCGCTCGATAGAATCAGGGCCTATATGTCTACCTGCAAAGTTCATATTCATTCAATTTTAGCTCTGCAAATATAGGTAATTTTAGATTGAAATTTGTACGCTTGGAAAACAGTTTAACAATCAACCGGGTTTTTAAATAAAATGCGCTATTTTTGGTAAAAATAAACGCTATGAAAAATGTTTTCTTTTGGGTGATTACTCTGGTTAGTTTTACCGGATTTTCTCAGTCCGAACAAGATTCTATTATCTTGTTAAACGGTAATGTTTTCAGGGGACAAGTCATGGAAAAAGGAGACGAATTCCTGACCTTCAGAATGGATTCAAAGAAAGGTTTACAAGAGTTAAAAATGGAAAACTACAGGATATTTTCTTATACTAAAGGTGGCGTTGAAAATGTGATGTATAAGTACGATTCACTGAATGATAATTTTTTAACTGTTGATCAAAGCCGTAAATATACTTTGGGAAGCTATGATTCAAGACAATCATATAAACCCAGGGTTATTTTTTATACCAACATTCTGCTGGCTTATGGTGTGTCATTATATGATTCGTATCTGCCAAAAAGCCAGGTAAACTCTATCGAAGGAGTGACTTTAACACCAGGTTTTTTTGGTCGTCAACCCAGTATTTTACCATTGGGATTTACCTTTGTTTCAACCATTACCTTTGCACTGCCTAATTTAAAGGTCAAAGAGAAATACATTACACAAAAAGGATTAAAAGGAGATAAGTTTTACTATCATGGGTTTAACAGAATTGCAAAACAAAAAAGGGCCTTTGCAGCATTAAAGGGAAGTGCTATAGGAATGGGGCTTGGGTATTTGTCATATGCAATGTTCAGAACCAATAGTTATTAACAAAACATGTCTTTCAAGGCTGTAATAAACTTTTTAATCTATTCAAACATATGGATTAGTTTAGGAGCGGTCTGTTTCACTGCATTTTATTTTGAAAGCTTCCAGTTACCGTTTGACTGGAATTTTTTCCTGTTTATTTTCTTTGCTACCTTATTTACTTATAATTTTCAGCGGATAGTCAAATTGAGGTTTAAAAACCATTCACTTTCCGGCCCGCGATTAACATGGCTACAGACTAACAGAAGGTTGATTATTTCAATTACTATCCTCTCCTTTATTGCCAGTCTGTTTTTTGGAGTAAGATACGTTTGGGAAACCTGGGTTATCATTTCAGCCATTTCGGTGTTCTCGTTTTTTTATATTTGGAAAATCCCGTTTTCCGATTACAATCTTCGAAGCATTCCTATGCTTAAAATATACCTGGTTAGTTTAACATGGATTTTAACCACGGTACTTCTACCTGATATTTTGTTTAGAGAAGGACAAATGGATTCTCGGTTTCTGATTTTCACAGCAGCAACCTTTTTGTTTATTTTGTCTATTACCATTCCTTTTGATATCAGAGATATTTATAAAGATGAAGCAGCCAAAAAAACAATTCCCCAGCTTATTGGTGTCAATTCGTCAAAACTATTGTCAATGTTTCTGTTTTTAGTCAGTCATATTGGATATTGTTTGGTCTTTAATGAAATTCGTCCCGGGGTATTATTGAATCTTGTTTTAGGGACTATATTAATCTACAAAACTGAGGTTGACAGGAAAGATCAGTACTATACCGGCCTGATTGACGGCCTGCTAATTACCCCATTAGCTTTTTTTAACATATAATTAACAGTATAGAATCGTTTTTGGCACAGTATTGGTGTTAGTGTTACCGAATGTGAATTAATAGATTCATAGATTTTGGGTTCAAAAAGGGAGTAGATTTAATTTGCTCCCTTTTTATTTTAGGGAAAGTTAGAATATTCCTTCGAAAGGATTTCTTAGCTGTTTTATGATCGAGATAACCTGTTCTCGATATGATATGAAGTATTTGGAACCTATTCGAACCGACCTCGTTTTGCTATCTCTAATAATTTGAGTGAATTGAAAACAACACCGAATAGCCAGAGTTGCAAAAACCTACTGCTTCAATACCTTGGCAATCTTGAAATAATCAGAATCGTGATGCCCGGCATTTTTAAGAGCTTCTTCCTGTGTGATTTCCTGACGGACTTTATCCTCTCTTAACACATTAATGGCATCAGACATAAAAATCAAAGGCTCAACATCATCTGTATCCACGGTATTTAACTGATCAACAAAATCAATGATTTTTGACAAATCTTTTTTGATTTCATTTTTCTTCTCACCCTCAAACTCCAGTCTGGCCAGGTGTGCAATATGATCTATTAAATCGTCTGAAATCTCCATTGCTAAATGCTTTTTCTTTTAAGATTGAACAAAGATAGTAAATCTTTCAACTTTTAGTTTTCGGAAAAATGCCAATTTTTGAAACGATAGGTTTTTGCCATAAAGTTTTTGGAAGAAATGCGGTAAAGATTCCTGGATCTGGAATTATAAAAGTAGGTTTCATTAATCGTTCTGATCTTTGTATAAAAACCATGAGGTTTAACTTTAGCAGTAAAAATTATAGTATCATTGGTAATTGATATTGACCCGCCAAACTCTCCCCAATTCCAGCAAGACCCACTATCATCAGTAACGGTTAGGTGAAATGTTGAATCAGAATAAATAGTTAAAGACTGTCGGTTACCATCTGCCCTTCCATTAAAATGGTAGTCATCTTCAGCCATAAGATCCAGGAATTGATAACTGAGTTTAAATGAAAGAAGGGTGGGAAGCATTAGAAGGAGAGTAAACCTAAGCATGACTTTGTTTAATATAGTACCTTATTGATTATTTGTTACATATTAGCCTAAGAAAACAGGTAAAGTGAATTGTTAATACTCGGTATGAATTTCATTAGGGATTGCCACCATTAATTTTTATTTTTGGCATTCAATTCATAAAATATGTCAAGAATTTTAACAGGAATACAAAGTACAGGTGTACCCCATTTAGGAAATATTTTGGGAGCTATTGAGCCGGCTATTCAAATGGCTGAAGATCCTAAAAATGAATCTTACCTTTTTATTGCTGATATGCATTCTCTTACTCAGATTAAAAATGCTGAAGTATTAAGAGAGAATACGTACAGTACAGCTGCGGCATGGCTGGCTTTTGGTTTGGATCCGGAGAAAACTGTTTTTTACAGACAAAGTGATGTCCCGCAGGTGACTGAACTCAGCTGGTATTTAGCTTGTTTTTACCCATATCAAAGATTGACCCTGGCAACTTCCTTTAAAGATAAAGCGGACAGATTAAGTGACGTAAATACAGGTTTGTTTACTTACCCTATGTTGATGGCGGCTGATATATTATTATATGATGTGAATTATGTACCGGTCGGTAAGGATCAGTTACAACATCTGGAAATGACAAGGGTGGTGGCTAATAAATTTAACAGTCAGATGGGAGAAACAATTATTGTTCCCGAAGCTAAGGTGAGAGAGGCTACCCAATTGGTGCCAGGTACTGATGGCACAAAGATGTCAAAATCAAAAGGGAATATTATTAATATATTTTTACCTGAAAAGAAGCTAAAAAAACAAGTCAATTCAATTGAAACTGATAGTACACCGTTAGAAGATCCTAAAGATCCGGATACTTGCAATGCTTTTGCATTATACAGTCTTTTGGCTGATACCGAACAAATTGCAGAAATGCGGTCCAATTATTTAGCCGGAGGTTATGGTTATGGTCATGCTAAAAAGGCTATATTGGAATTAATACTTGAAAAGTTCAAAGTGGAACGTGAGCGTTTTGACCACTATATGAATCATAAAGATGAACTTGAAAAAATCTTATTGGCCGGAGCCGAAAAAGCTAAAAAAACGGCTGATGCTGTATTAGACCGGGTGAGAATAAAATTAGGATTTTAAAAATTAAAGTCAGTTTGAATATTTAGGATAAACCATTATTGAGTACTTCGAGCGACCTGTACTGAGCTTAGCCGAAGTAAGTCGAGTAGTACTCAAGTCAACAGAGATCGATTTTAAATGAAACTTTGCATTGCTGAGAAACCAAGTGTAGCCAAGGAAATTGCCTCAATTCTGGGAGCAAGCTCAAAAAAAGATGGCTATTTCGAAGGCAATGGCTATTGGGTATCATGGACCTTTGGGCACCTGTGTACATTAAAGGAACCGCATGACTATACAAGTTTGTGGAAATGGTGGAACCTGGATACCCTGCCAATGATTCCATCCAAATTCAGTATTAAAGTGATGGAAAACCAAGGGGTGCAAAAGCAATTTAAAACTATTGAAAACCTGGTTGGTCGTTGTGATGAGGTGATAAATTGCGGGGATGCCGGCCAGGAGGGAGAACTGATCCAGCAATGGGTATTGTTAAAGGCCAATAATACCAAACCAGTAAAACGGCTATGGATTTCGTCTCTTACTGAAGAGGCCATACAGGAAGGGTTCGATAATTTGAGGGATGGAAAAGAATTTATGAATCTCTACGCAGCCGGAAGTTCAAGAGCGATTGGAGATTGGCTGCTGGGAATGAATGCTACCCGTTTATATACTTTGAAATTTGGAAGAGAAAAACAGGTACTGTCAATAGGAAGGGTTCAAACACCAACTTTGGCTATGATTGTGGAGCGACAGCTGACTATTCAGAATTTTAAACCTGAAAAGTATTGGGAGCTAAAAACCATTTACAGAGAGGTTCTGTTTAGTTCAACTGTTGGCAAACTAAAATCTTTAGAGAAGGGGCAAAGTGCCATTGCTTATGTAAAGGATAAACCGTTTACGGTAAAATCATATGAGCAAAAGGAAGGAAAGGAGCACCCACCGAAATTGTTTGATTTAACCTCATTACAGGTTGAAGCCAATAATAAATTTAATTTAACAGCAGATCATACTCTGAAATTAGTGCAGAGCTTATATGAGAAAAAACTGGTGACATATCCAAGGGTTGACACCACATTCTTACCGAATGATGTATATCCGAAAGTGCCTAAGATTTTAGAGGGGTTAACGTATTTTTCAAAATTGACCGAGCCACTTAAGGGCCAAAAGTTGCGAAAATCGTCAAAGGTTTTTAATGATAAAAAAGTAACCGATCACCACGCCATTATTCCTACAGGGGTAAGCCCTTCAGGTATCACACCTGATGAACAAAAAATTTACAATACCATCACCAAGCGATTTATATCGGTATTTTACCCGGATTGTAAGGTATCCAATACTACTGTTTTAGGCAATGTAGATCAGGTTGAATTTAAAGCTACCGGTAAGCAGATTATTGAGCCGGGCTGGAGAGTGGTTTATGCTACAGAAGATAAAAATACAGGATCGAAGGAGGAAAATATAATGCCTTCGTTTGAAGAAGGAGAAACCGGACCTCATGAACCTCAATTGCAGGAAAAGATCACTAAACCACCTAAATACTTTACTGAAGCTACCTTGTTAAGGGCTATGGAGACAGCTGGTAAGTTGGTGGACAATGAAGATTTGAGGGAGGCCATGAAAGAAAATGGTATTGGCCGGCCATCTACCAGGGCAAATATTATTGAAACACTGTTCAGAAGAAAGTATATTGAACGGGTTCGTAAAAATATCCATGCGACAGCCACAGGAATAGACTTAATTGGAACCATTAAATCCGATTTATTAAAATCTGCAGAATTAACCGGGCAGTGGGAGCATAAACTAAGGCAAATTGAGCAGGGGGAGTACAGTGTGAATACCTTTAAAAAGGAATTGATAGAGATGATTGTTGAAATCACCAATAATGTGAAGTTTGCTCAGGATAAGAAAATTGCCGTCGCCGAAGATAAGCCTAAAAAAGAACGGAAAAAAAGAGCCCCAAGAGCTAAGATTAATGTTGAAGAACTGACCTGTCCAAAGTGTAAGGAAAACACCTTGGTTAAAGGAAAATCAGCCTATGGATGTGCTGGTTATAGCAAAGGGTGCAAGTTTGTGATTCCGTTTGAAATGATGGGTAAGAAACTAACACCCGGTCAAATCAACGATCTGGTTACCAAAGGTAAAACAATCAAAATTAAAGGCTTTCAAAGTCAACCGGAGGGGCCGAAGAAAAATGGTTATTTAAAACTAACGCCTGATTTTAATATTGAGTTTGAGGAGTGATTCAATATGTTTTGATCTGAAAATCGATCATTTTTATTTCTCTACCAAATGTTCAACTCTAATCCCAACATCAAGTATTTCCGGTAAACTATCATTTCGCATAGCCTGCTCCAGTTTAAAGGTATAGGTACCAGTTGCAGGAAAAATACCCTTGGATATCATTGCTTTGTTTTCAACCACCGTACCAGAATTGTCTCCCAGCCAATTTCCAATAGGATCGGCCAGGAAAAATTCTAAAGTATCTATGTCATTATATCCATTAGGGTAATCGCTGTGCAAAAACATATAGATATTGCTATAAGGATAATTGGTAGTCGTTCTCAGGTTGATAAACAACTTGACCGGAGTCAATGAGTCAATATCAAAGGAAAAGGTTTTCGCATCCTGGTAAGACCAGGTATTGTCTTCAAACCCCTGATTATTTTCATAAATAAGACTATCATCACAAGCTATCATTCCTATTGAAATGACAGTAATAATTAAGAAATTAATCCTTTTTCTCATTTGAATTTGGTTTTCTTTTGTTCCGGTTATTTGGTCTCTTATTTCCCTGTTTTTGCTTGTTTTTATTGGCAGAATTCTGTGTGTTTTTCTGTTTATTTTGGTTCTGACCCTGCCCTTGCTGTTTTTTATTATTCTGCTTATTTTTTTGCTGTTGATTCTTGTTTTTCGGTCGGTTTTGGTTGTTCTTATTATTTTGTTTTTGTTGATTCTGCTTTTGATTCTGCCCTTTGTTGGAATTATTATTTCCCCTGGCCCTGTTTTGGTTGTTTTGTCCCGGTTTTTTCTTCGATCTTTTTTTCTTTTTTCGTTTGAAAACATGCTCGAATCTGTTCAGGCTGTCCTGACCAACAACATTTGTATAGTCTGGTTCCTTTTCAGGCTCTATTTCAACCATAAAATCTTTAAGGTCCATTGGTTGTTCACCTCTTTTGTTCATTTCTATTATCTCATGAACGCGATCGGTTTGTAATGGTACAAATCCTGGTCCTCCTTCTGATTCGGAATCATAAATATACCACATCAATCCTCTGAACACATCAGTTTTGATATGGAAGGCTTTTCCTTTTTTAGTATATAGTTTGGTATCCGCTTTCGGGAACGCTTTTAAGGCTTCAATATAAGCGTCCAACTCAAAGTTTAAACAACATTTAAGCTTCCCACATTGACCAGCCAGTTTTTGAGGATTTAATGATAATTGCTGGTACCGCGCAGAGGCTGTTGAAACAGATCTGAAATCGGTTAACCATGTTGAACAACATAACTCCCGACCACATGAACCAATTCCTCCCAATCGGGCCGCTTCCTGTCGGGCACCAATTTGCTTCATTTCAATTTTAATCGAAAATGATTCTGCCAGATCACGAATTAATTGTCTGAAGTCGACTCTTTCATTAGCAGTATAGTAGAAAATAGCCTTGGCACCATCCCCCTGGTATTCAACATCAGAGATTTTCATTTTCAGGTCCAATTCCGAAGCAATACTTCGGGCCCTGTACATGGTTTCGTTCTCTTTATCACGAACAGAAATCCATTTTTCAATATCTTGTTTACTGGCTTTGCGCAGTATTTTACATGCTTCGTGGGACTTTAAGTTTGCACTTTTTTTGCGAACCTGAATTCTGGCAAGTTCTCCTACTACTGAAACGACACCTATGTCAGTGCCTGGATTTGCGTCAACAGCTACAACGTCTCCAACTTGTAATGTTAAGTTATTGGCGTTTCGAAAAAACTCCTTTCGGCTGTTTTTAAATCTTATTTCTACTATATCGTATGTGCTTTGACCATGTGGCAAGTCTATGTCTGCCAACCAGTTAAACACAGGTAATTTGTTGCATCCTCCGGAACTACACGTTCCATTACTTTTACATCCACGAGGCACGCCATTACTTTTTCCGCAGCTTTGGCATCCCATATTTTAAAAGTTTATGGCTGTAAAGTTAATGATAATCCCAAAGCAATCTGTAAAGAAATCCGATAATTTGCAGCCAGGTCGATTTGATAATTTCTTAAATGCCTGTAAGGGGTAGGTTTTTGAGAAAAAACCAAAAAATAAAAATAGTTAAAAATCAACTTTCTCTACTTCAACATAGCCATTACTATAGGCTTTTACATGAAGAATATTGTCGTCATAAGCACCACCAACACCACTGGCATAAAAATGCAGATTTTCGTGGTGGTTTTCAGAATAGGCCGGTACTTGAGAAACGGCGCCAACATCTCCCGAAAAAAAGTAAACCGGACGGCCAACATTATAAAATAATGGCAGTGCATCTGTCCAAAATGAGGACGGACCGTTGATATTGTATTTTGAATTGGTTTTAATAGGATCAAACTGAATGCTGGCATCCATGGTATTTGCCCACCAAACCTGATGTGTAAACACAAAAATATTTTTAATCCCGGTCAGGTTAGCTAAAGCGCTTTGAATCATTTTTTGTTGAGTGCTGTCAACAGTCCAACCTTTATGATTGGTATTGAGAATAATAAAAAGGCTTTCATCAATTTGAGCGGTGAAATACAATTCTGATTGTATGTTATTTTGAAAATAATCACTTCCTAAATCATGGTTTCCGGGGGCAATCCAATAATCAAGCTCCATACTGTCCAATTGGTGTTTTGTCAAATCCCAATTTTCCTTAATTGATTTGGCAACCACATCACCAGTAAAAATAAATTTATCCGGTTTAACATGTTTGTTATAATTAGAGAGGATAGGGGGCAGTTTTTTATAGAGTCGGTAGTTCCATTCAAGCGGGTTACCATAGGCATGACCAATCACCACAAATTCGGTTTCTATCTGGTAAGCTTCAACCACCTCATCTTTCCTGCACGAAAAGAGTGTAAGCAACAAGGATATGGATAATATAAATCTAAACACCTTTTTTAATTAGTTTGGTCAGTTTAATCACTAAATCCGAGAACAGAAGTTTTGCATTAGCATTACGTTCAATATGATAAATTGAATTATTAAACTCTTCAGTTAAACTCGAAATATTTTGATTATTAATAAATCGGGCAAATTTTTCCAAAAAACCTCTTTCTTCGTTTTTTAAATTCACCTTATCAGGTCCAAGATAGTTAAAAATTAAACTTTCCCGAAAAATATGCAGACCGTATTTTAAGAAGTTCTTTTGATTTTCACGATCGTAACTTGCCAGTTCGTCACCAATATCCATTAACGCAATGGCATCTATCGAATAGGCGGCCCGCATTAATTTGACAAAGCTCTCAAAGTAGGTCAGGTTGGCCTCATCACCATTGGTAATTTGTATGGCTTCCACTAAATTACCCTGTACTAAACTGGATATGGACTCTGCCTGGGCTTCTGGCTGCTTTAGAGTCTTCATTAAGTACTTCTTAATCTCTTCCTGAGGGAGTGAAGGTACCTTAATCATTTGTGTTCTGGAAATTATAGTAGGCAGAATGGTCTCTATAGCATCACAGATTAAAAAGAAGAGTGTGTTTTCAGGTGGTTCTTCCAGAATTTTTAACAGTTTATTGGCCGCGCTGTTATTCATTTTTTCCGGTAACCAGATGATCATTATCTTATATTTACCACTATAAGATTTTAGTGATAACTTCTTTAGAATATTACGACTTTCGTCCACCCCAATTTGGGCATTTTTACCCATTTCACCAAGGTATTCCTGCCACCCGTTTAGATTGAAATAAGGATTTTTCTCAAAGAATGTATTCCATTCCTGTCTCCTGTCGTCAGAGGTCGATACTTTTTCTGCAGCAGACTTTACAACCGGGAATACAAAATGCAGGTCGGGGTGTACCAAATTAGCAACCTTTTTACAGCTTTGGCATTCACCACAGGAATCTTTTTTGGAAGGAGATTCGCACAATAAGTATTGAGCAAATGCAACGGCAAGAGGCAATTTTCCTGCTCCCTCGTCACCCAGAAACAATTGGGCATGACTGACACGATCGCGCTTAGCTTCGTTTATCAATAAGTTCTTGATTTTATCCTGTCCAATAACGTTCTTAAACTGCATGCTTTTATTTAGTTGAATTCAACCGTTTTAAAGGGATCAAATTCATTAATTGGGTTCACTTCTGTAATGGTTTGGTCGGCTACTTTAAATGTTTTTGATGGAAATTGCTCCATAATAGTCAAATCGTGTGTAGCCATCAATATAGCCGTCCCTTCTTTGGCAATGGCCTGAAGTACTGCCATTATTTCCTTTGAGGTTTCAGGATCTAAATTTCCGGTAGGCTCATCAGCCAGAATAAACTTAGGATTATTGATCAGAGCCCTTGCAATGGATACCCGTTGCTGTTCACCACCCGACAGCTGATGTGGCATATCATTTAGTTTATCGTCTAAGCCAACGAGTCGCATCACTTCTTCAGCCCTTTCCTTAATGGCTTTCTTTTTTTTCCAGCCAGTGGCTTTCATCACGAATTCAAGGTTTTTGAATACAGTCCGGTCAGTCAATAACTGGAAGTCCTGGAAAACGATTCCCAGTTCGCGTCGCAGATAAGGAATTTGTTTTCGGGTGTATTTGGTCAGATCGAATTCTCCCAACATTCCGGTTCCTTCCTCTAAGGTCAGCTCACCATATAAGGTTTTTAGAAAACTACTTTTACCACTTCCCGTTTTTCCAATCAGGTAAACAAACTCTCCCTTGTGCAACTCAACATTGATATTTTGGAGTACCATATTACCGGATTGCCGGATCTCACCTTCCTTAATCCAAAATATTGTATTTTCATTTTCCATATCCGGCACCATTTTTAGACATTAAACGCTTAACATATTTTCCAATTATGTCAAATTCAAGGTTCACTTTATCTCCAACCGATAAGGTTTTAAAGTTAGTGTGTTTTAAGGTAAACGGAATAATGTGAACTGAAAAATAGTTGGAACCGGATTGTACCACCGTCAGGCTTACGCCGTTGATGGTTACGGAACCTTTAGGAACGGTGACATCATCATGATCGTAATTAAATACGAACTCAGTACTACCATCATGTTCAATAATTTCAGTACAGGTTCCTGTGGCGTCAACATGCCCCTGAACAATGTGTCCGTCCAGTCTGGCATTCATTTGCATGCAACGCTCAATATTTACAATTTTTCCTTCCGATAATTCACCAAGATTTGAGCGGTTAAGGGTTTCAGCAATTGCAGTAACTACATAGTCATTGCCTTCTATTGAAACAACAGTCAGACAAACACCATTATGCGCAACGCTCTGGTCTATTTTAAGTTCATTTGTAAATGGGCAGGTGAGCGTCAGGTGAACATTAGAATTTTCTTTTTCAACTTTTTTGACTTCTCCCAGGGCCTCAATTATTCCTGTAAACATGCTTTATTTTGAATTAAATACGGTAATATTTCCTTGAAATGTGATTGGTTCAATGCCTGCTAATTTAATAATATTTACCGTGCAAACATAAAAGTACAGGCCATCAACTACAGGAGTTCCTGTATCAAGATAGGTACCATCCCAATTGATGATAGGATCATTGGTTTTAAAAACAAGCTCACCATAACGATTAAAGATATTTATTTCAATACTTTCAACAAATTTATAGGGTAGTATAGGGTGATACAAATCGTTGATATTATTTCCGTTTGGTGTAAACACATTCGGCAAATTATAAAACCCATCACAATTATCAATACAAACTGTATTTGACGGCAGACTTTCATTTTGGTACGGCATAGAATCGATTGCGGTGACATAATAACAACCTGCAATACTACCACGATCTTTATGAACGTAAAAAGTATCCAAATCAGAACTGATATCAGCTAAAAATTCCAGTGTATCTCCTTCAAAAGGTGCAAAATAGAGTTTATAAGCTACAACATCATCCGCACAGGTATTATTAGGGTTTGTCCATGAAATATAAGTCTCTTCGGTATCGCAATCTCCCGAGATAAAGGCAGTTGGAGGACAAGGTGGTGTAAAATCATAAGGTTCGTTGCAATGCTCCTGCGACCAGTTTTCAATTGGATCTCTGATACCGGATTGTCCAAATTTTCCAATTGATTTAATTTTATAGCAATAGGTTTGTAAGTTTACCAGGTTAGAGTCGGTATAAAACAGGTTCGGGGTAGAATCAATCTTAACAAAATTATCTGATCCTGTTGGGGTTTCCCGGTATATTTCGTAGTATTCATTGATCCATGGCACCTGAACTTCCCAATGTAAAGTCAATACATTATCGTTAGGTGTAGAACTTAAATAAATAGAACTGGCAGTGGTTCCCTGACCAACAAGGTCAGTTCCACTATAAAGGCTGACTACATAGTTATAGGCCTGATCGGAAGTGTTTAGACCAGTGTCGTGGTAAAAAGTATCCACCTGAGTGATATCTGCATCAGTATTGGTGGTATGGACCAGTACAGGTTGGTTTGATGTAAACCCGTCGCTTCGGTATAGCTCGTAATAATATGGTCCCGGAAAATTAGTGGTATTGAGTTCTTTTGGCCACGACCAGTAAATGGAGTCTCGTCCTGCCGTGGCATCTGTTTCTAAAACTGTCACATTAGTGATGACCGGAATTTCAAATCTGAGAGAATTGCAAACCTGATCGGAAATACAACTTTCCACACCATTGCTGTTTACTGCGGTTATAATATAGCAGTACTTTATACCCACAGTAATATTATCTGAGTCCAAAAATGAAGTGTCATCCGTTGAGCCAATGAGTTGGTAACCCATTTGCTGAATTAGATTGGGGTCACAGCATTCGCTGGATCCAACAACACTGTCAGTCTGACGATAAATATTATAACTCAGGTCATCACAATTCAGGTCCAGAGGATCCCAATTAATGGCCATGCTACCACCAAAAGGGTTGACTTGTACATTTTGAACCGGTGGAATATTGACTGTAATACTATAATTTAAAATGTCTGACAGCTGGATATTAGGATCGTCATCTTCAGCAAAAACAAGGAATTGGTATGGAGTGCTACTGGCTTGCTCGCAGGTTGGCGTCCAGTTAAAATCAGCCTGAACCGAAGGTTTTCCTTTGTTAGGCGTAAAAACAGCCGGATTATCTGAAAGATTGAATATCTGACCGGCCCCAAACAAATAAACACTGTCTTCAGAATCGGTGGCAGTAAATGTCATATCGATAACATCTCCGGCATAAACGCAGGTATCAGGTTTAAATTGAATTTCAGGAGACTCATTAATACAATGGGTTACCGTTAATTGCATATCCTGTATTACAGAACCGATATAAACCCCATTACGGTATTCAGATATTTTAACCGCTACATTGTATTCTCCCAAAATACCCGGATTAACCCAACATAAGGTTCCGGTTATAGGGTCAATGGACATATCTCCACCACCTCCACCAAGGGAATCGGGGGCATCAGGGAACCGAAAAACATTTGGAATATTCATTTCCAGACAATTTTCACCTCGGCAAGGGACAATTTCAAAAGCTAAACTATCCCCGTCAGGATCGTATACGGCAAGGTTATAGCAATAAGTTTGATTCAGACAGGCAAATTCCGGGCAGGGACAATTCTCTATGACAATGGAATTATTACCGGCTCCCAGGAAAGGTGAAATAATCAACTCAGTTTGTATACAGAAAACCTGATTGACTGAATTGGTGATATTAATGATTCCTGCATTTCTGTTCGGATCCTCAACACTGATAATAAAAGAACCCGGGCCGGTAAAGGTATGTACACCAATGTATGTATTTTCTCTTACACCATAAATGAGATTGTCAACGAAATTACCATTCCTTTGAATCGTATCCAGTGTGCCATCTCCCCATTTAATCTCAAGCTCATCCCTGTCAGCATCACTATCCGACTCTGTACAGGTTTTTACCGTAAACTCATAGGTATTACCTACTATATGCCTGTATGTAATTGAACCGGAACGATTATGAGTGGCATTCAAATTTAGCGTTATCGCTAACAGATAAGTAAGTATTAATAGTCGTTTTTTCAATTTACATTTCGATAAGCCTTACAAAAATACGAAAATAGAACGGATAAAAATGCGTGAATTTTCTAAATAGTAGTTCGATTGATTAACCGGTTGCGTAAAAAACCAAAAACATTTTAAAGATTAACGGTTTGGCAGGTTAAATTGGTTATCTTTACAGCGCTGAATCATAATCCCAAAAAGAGACATTAAACTATGAGTAAACCATTGATAAAAGTAGGAATAACTATTGGAGATATAAATGGCGTTGGTGCTGAAGTCATTATTAAATCATTTAGAGACAGCAAATTATTTACTAACACCATTCCAATTATTTACGCTTCATCAAAAACAATGTCTTATCATAAAAAAGCGATCAATAATGATTCTTTTAACTTTTTGGCTATCAATGATGCAGAAGTGGCTAAGCCTAAAAAAGTAAATCTTATCAATTGCTGGACTGAGGAGGTAAAAATCAATATTGGTGAACAAAATGCCAATGGAGGAAAGTATGCACTTAAGTCGTTAGAGTGTGCAACTGAGGATTTAAAAGCCAATAAAATTGATGTTTTGGTGACAGCACCAATCAATAAGGATTGTGTAAAAGAGGCCGGTTTTGAATTTCCGGGACATACCGAATATTTGGCACACCTATCTAATACAGATGAGGTTTTGATGTTGATGGTGGCCAATGATTTAAGAGTAGCCGTAGTAACCGGTCATGTGCCTTTAAGGGAGGTACCACCATTGATTACTAAAGAAAATATTGAAACCAAGTTGAGAATCTTCCTGAATACGTTAAGGAAAGATTTTGCCATACAAAAACCAAGAATAGCAGTTTTAGGCCTGAATCCTCACGCAGGAGACAGAGGAACTTTAGGGGATGAGGAGATTAATATCATTAACCCTGTGGTTGAGAAGTTCAGAAATGAAGGGGAGTTGGTATTTGGATCTTATTCATCAGATGGTTTCTTTGGGTCTTCAAACCTGAAAAATTTCGACGGTATCTTATCAATGTATCACGATCAGGGACTAACCGGATTTAAGTCTATTTCGTTTGATGAAGGGGTTAACTATACAGCTGGATTACCAATTGTAAGAACTTCTCCTGATCACGGTACGGCATACGATATTGCCGGTAAAGGAATTGCTTCTGAACGATCGTTTCGAAATGCTTATTTCCTGGCTTGTGATTTATACCGCAGACGACAATTTCATAAGGAGATCACTGCCAATCCATTGCAACCACAAAAAACAGGAAAGGAGAAAAATAATAAACAGAAGAATGGTAATAATGGTAACCAAAAAGGTTAACCTTCTTCAAACTCCCAATCTTTAATCGGCTCAAATTTTTTAAAGCATTCTTCTACTGAAGGATGCCAGAGTACCGATTCAATTGAAACTTCCGGAAGCTCCTGGTCACCTAATCCGTTTTTTACAAAAATAAAATTGAATCCCAAGTCATTCGCCCCCACTAAACGATAGCCTTTTTTACGGGCCAAATTAACCATTGCTATTGGTGATGCACCATGATAAACAGGATGTTTTCCCGGGAAAAAATAGTCAGGATCGTAAGGGACTACGATATTCCGCATACCCAATTCAATATGGGTTTCTATGATGACTATATTCGGACTGACTTCAGTGATAGCATCCCAAATCCAGTAGTCATTACCATCAATATCAATCGATAATACATCAATATCCCCCTTTAATCCTGCTTCCTGTATTAGTTGATTGATATTTTCGCGTTTGACTTTTGCACAGGTAAATTTTGGTGCTTCCATCCAGGGATGTGGATATTTACCATAGAATTTTCGTCCCCTTTTAATGGCTTTTTCATTGCCATCCAGAAACAAACCATGGTACCCAAAATTCAGAGCCAGATTGGCGCAATTACTATTAATACCATCATCTGATCCTATTTCGACAAAGTTTTTATGTTTCATGCCTATGATGGCCAGAATATATAGCAATTTTCCATCTTCTTCATATTGAGAAAACACTCTGAAACCTGCATCTTTTAATGGTGGTAAAGTATTGGCCCGGTGCCATACCTGGTATTGATTAAAAATTTGACGTTGGGCAACCTGAGCAGCGGCCGAAAACCGGTCTCTTACTTTCAGAACATAGAACTTGTCCTTCAGAAAATTTTTAATCATAACAGAAACTTGAAGGCTTAAAGATATTAAAATCTAATTGATAGAACTTCGTTTTCATTAGTAATCAACGTATCTTCATTGGGTATTTCGAACTCAACCTCTATTCCGTCACTATTTTCCTGTTTCGGAGCTGAACTCATATGTTTTTCCAAATATTTAGATCCGTAAAAAATGCCTAATGCAAATACAGTAAAGCTAATTATTTTGCGAATAAGGCCCCATGGAAATTTTCGCTCAAACCGTTTATATTGCTTGAGGTTAATATCAGGTTTTTTGTTCGCTTGATCTGTCATCCCTTATCAGAAGGGCTAAAGATACCTCACAAAAAATAAACTGTGTATAACTTTAGCACAATAATTGCATTTATACTTATAACCACTCTATTTTTGTAATATAAAAGTAATGGCAGGTCGTTAAGGAATACTTTTTCCACCTGTACCATTTAGTGAAAATTCGTTATAAAATAAACCATTCATGAAAAAACTGTTGTGCTTGCTGTTTTTAATGCCAGGACTGATGTTTTCGCAAACTGATACTATCCCTGTTGGGTTGAGCGATTATGTGATCGCGGATACCAATCGTACTGTCAATTACGATTCACTGCTTAGCATAAACGGAACTTATGTTTTGAGTCCGGATTATTATAAAAAAAGGTATACCGAAACTGACCTAATGTATAAAATCACCGACAATAAAGGAAATGGGTTTGATAGTTTGTATGGTACAAGGAACATGAGACCAATTCTCCATGGAGTGGCATACAGAGGTGGAGCAAATAACTATTATCATCAAACTAATAAGCGGAATAATCATAATCCGATTCCTTTAGATGGGATGCATGGTTTGTGTACTGAAGGGTTTTCGCGAGGGGTGTACCTGTATCGCGAAAATTTTGAGGAGTCTCCTTTGGGTGATACTTGTGATTGTGTGGATAACAGCTGGAATAAATTTGAATATTATCAAAAAGACTATTATGATTCCCTTCATGTTCGGGATATGCTAAAAATGGTCTATGAATCTGCAAGTTATGATTCGGTAGGTCCTGTTTATCTCCATTGTTGGAATGGGTGGCATGCTTCAGGCTTTATTTCTGCAGTGATTTTAAAACAGTTTTGCGGCTTTTCGAATTGGGATGCTGTGAATTACTGGGATTTGGGAACAGATGGAGCCAATACCAGTCCCAGATATCAAACGCAAAGAGAAAGAATTAAAAAGTTTAAGGCTTATCCTGAATTTCAAATATCCGATTCACTTCAAAGTTGCCTTTGTCCACCAATGCCCGAACATATTGATAGCACATCACTACACATAGAAATTGAACATTTGGTTATTGTACCGGAGGCCATACCTGTGGGTTATCAGGTGGTACTTTATAATGTTAAGTTTGGTCCTGGAAAATCCTCATTCAGCAATATTGCTAAGAACAAGGACATTATTAATTTGAAAAAAGCATTGGATCAGGATAAAAACCTAAAAGTTGAAATTGGAGGTTATACTGATAATTCCGGAAGTACTGCTAAAAATATTGAGATTTCTAAGCGGAGAGCGAAGTATGTTTATGATCATTTAATAGCCTCAGGTTATAGTACTGAGAGGTTAACTTTTAAAGGTTATGGACCTAAAAAGCCAATTTATAGTAATCGTTATAAGTCAACCCGGGAGGGAAACAGAAGAATTGAGGTTAAGATATTGGAAAAAACACAACACAGCAAGGGTCGATTGGTTGATGAAGAGCAACATACCCAGAAAATGCAGGAATTTGATTCCACCGGATATTTGTCTTTTTATATCGGGCAGGAAAATGTATCTGATAAAGAACGTAAAACTTTAAGGAGTAATTTTATCATTGATTCATTACAGTTTGAATCCGGTAGTGCAGTCATTCCGAAAGATTGTAAAGGGCTGGATTATCTGAATGAATTGATTGTTATTTTAAAGAAGAACAAACATTTAAAGGTTCAGGTTAATGGCTATACGGATGCCAGTGGGATTGCTGAAAAAAATACCGTTTTATCTGAAGAAAGAGCAAAAGCCGTTTACGATTATATGTTAGCAAACGGCATTGATTCTAACAGGCTTTTTTATAAAGGTCATGGTTCAGCATCACCTATTGCACCAAATGCTTATAAGTGGGGCCGTGATTTGAACAGAAGAATAGAAGTTGAATTCGTTAGCGACTAATCTGTTTTTCCTGCTTTTCGAATTAAGGTTAATTAACGAATTTTAGTTGAAAACCTGTAACCTTAAGCCGTGTACAGACGCTATATTGATATAGATTTGTAAGATTGTATGCAGAAGACATGGCGAATATTAAAAAAGGTGGGATTATGGTTATCCTTAATCTTTCTTTTTCTGATTGCCATTATTACCATTTTTCTAAATGTTTACGAAGATGATATTGAGCAATATGCCGTCACCGAAATCAATAAATATTTAGATGTAAAAGTAGATGTTCAGGACATAGACCTGACCTTTTTCTCAAACTTCCCATACGTATCGCTTGACTTTCAAAAAGTATTGATTTTAGATAATTATGAGACGATTAAAAGTGAGGATACTTTGTTTTATGCTAAAAATTTATACCTGAATTTTAATTTAATTGATATTTATAAGGGCGATTACAAGGTAAAACGAATTAATACAAAACAAGCTGTTTTAAAAATTAAAACTGCTGAAAATGGAGAGGTCAATTACAATATTGTTAAGCCGTCAGAAGATTCTACTCAAAGCAAGTTTGATTTTGAGGTAAAGCAGTTTAAATTAAGTGATTTTCGGTTTCAGTACACCAATGTGGCTACCAGGCAGTTTTATGGCATTGATATCAATAAAGGAAAAATAAGCGGGAATTTTTCGGAAACCGAATACAATCTGAAAGCTGAATCCGGATTACACATTAATCAACTTAAAACCAATTCTTTTACCCTGATCAGTGACAAAAACGCAGAACTGGATCTGGAAATGAGTATCAATACAGGTTCCGGTGAATATCATTTTACAAAAGGTGATTTGAAAATTGAACAAATGCCATTTCATATCACCGGTTTAATTACAAATAAATTTATTGATTTAAGTATAACCGGAAATCAAATTCAATTAGATGAGCTATCGCATACCATACTTAATAATTCAATTGAGATTGCACAAAAATATGATAGCAAAGGAGAGGTGAGTTTTGATTGTTCAATCAAAGGAGCCATTGAAAAAACCAGTATGCCGGCCATTGATGCTTCATTTTCAATTGTAGGAGGAACCATTAAGGAAATTGAAAAAAATCTGGCCATTACAGATTTAAACGTCAAAGGGATTTATCGGAATCAACAGGGGAAATTAAAAGAACAGCTGAAATTTTCTGAAATTTCAATGAATTTGCTTGGAAGCCATTTTAATGGTAATACCGAAGTGACTGACTTTGCTTTGCCTACTTTTAAAGGCAATTTATCAGGACAATTGAATCTGAAGAGTTTTCATGAGTTTTTGACCTTACCTTCAGTTGAGATATTAACTGGTAATATTGTATTTAATACCAACTATGCGATTCAATTTTCCGATATTCAATACAATCCCGGTTTGTTTAATATTTTTAATACGACCGGTAATTTTAAATTAAGCGATCTTACTTATAAAGGAGTTGGAGATAATGTTACCTATCAAAATATTAATGGTGATATCATTGTGAATGGTGATGACGCTGCAGCAAAAAATATATCCATCCATACTCAAAATTCCGACCTCCTGATCAACGGAGCGTTAAAGAATTTTATTCCATTTATTGAAGGTACCGGACAACTTGGTTTAATAGCCACACTCGAATCGGATTATATTTTATTAGATGACTTCCTGGGAGATAACAGTCAGAATGCGAACAATACAACTCAACAAACCATGTTTGAGATTCCGGACATCATTAATTTAAACCTTGAGTTACACGTCAATAAATTTGACTGGGATAACCATCAGTTTAAGCAAATAAGTGGCAAATTACTGATGGCCAATCGTGTGGTGACCATTCGTCATTTCAACCTGAAAACGCTTCAGGGTGATATAGCAGGTAATTTAAAAATTTCCAACTTCCTTGAAAAAGGAAATACCGTTGATGGTAAGCTCAGATTTAATGGAATTAATGTGAAATCCTTATTTAAAGAATGGGATAATTTCGACCAAACTTCAATCACCTCTCAAAATATTAATGGTAGTGCCAAGGGGCAGATTGACCTGTTGTTAAAGTTTGATCAATACTTTAATATTGAAACACAAAAAATGTTAGTCAGTACCAATTTAAGTATAGTTAATGGTGCACTGGATAATCTGGCAACCATGAAGGACATTACCGGGTATATGCGAACCAATAAAGGGTTAAAACTGGCATTAAACAAGCATATTGACGATTTTGAAGCTAAGCTAATGCATATTCAGTTTAAAGAATTGCAGAATAATATTATCATTAAAAACGGAAAGATTAATATTCCGAAAATGAATATTTACTCCAGTGCAATGGATTTAACCTTATCCGGATGGCATGATTTTAATAATGAAATCGACTATCATTTTAGTTTCAGATTCCGGGAGTTAAAAACCATTCCCGAATACACTGAATTCGGAAAGGTTGAGGATGATGGATTGGGTTGGAGAATTTATTTATCAATGTATGGTCCGTTGGATGATCCAAACTATAAACTGGATAAGGATGAGAGAAAAGCAACCCGTAAAGAAAATATTGCTGAGGAAAAGGCCACATTTAAGTCTATTATGAAAACGGAAATCGGACTTTATGCTAAAGATACTTCTGTCAAGGTAATGGAAAAAGAGCAGCAGGATGCCATTGAGTTTATTATGTATGACGAAGGAGAAGAGCCGGATTTAGTGCCTCCTTCGAATGAGAAAAGAAAGCGGGTGACACCAAATAAAAAACAGACCAATAAGTTTTTTGAAAAACTAAAGCAGGCAGAGCTTCAGGAAGCCGAAAAAGAAACGATTGAAATAGAACAATAAAAATAAAATAGTTTTATATTCGTTTCTAAGTCAAGATGAATTTATATCACAAAAAACAACGCTGGAAAATAGTCCTGCTATTGGTAGCAACAGTGCTGGTAGCTATATCCTTGTGGTTTTCAAATAAGATTGTGAATAAAGTGGCTGAAAGGGAGATAGAAAGAGTGGAGCAGTGGGCAGATGCAGTTAAACGGAAAGCCGATTTGGTGAACTTGACGAATAATGCTTTTGAGGAGTTGAGCGGAAATGAACGGACCAAAGTTGAGTTTTGGATTACCGCCTTAGTTGAAGCTACAAATCAGGCATTGGATGCAAAGTACGAGTATTCTTTCCTGTTATCGATTCTCGAAAAAACGGGAAGTGATATTCCCATCATAATGACCAATGCTAATTCCGGTATAGAGGAAACTTATAATCTTGAATTTTTAGACAGTGCTATTGTGCAAAGTATTGAATCCGAAGCACTGATTGATTCATTATTACCCATCAGACGGGAAGATTCTTTAAGGGTATTAATGTCCAGATGGTCAGAAACACATCCTCCCTTTAAAATTAAATATTATGATGATAAGTTTTTAAACTGTCACTACACTGATTCGAAAAAATTAACTGAATTAAAGGCTAAAAAAGATTCCCTTTTCAATGCGTTTAATGTTGAGTTAGTCAAAAACGAATACTTGGTGCCGGTTTTATTTATCGATAGGGAAAGTAGAGAAATTTTGGGGACTAATATGCCTGATGTGATTGATGGCAGTGCGACTCTGTCAGAAAAAATAGCAGTATTGGCAACAGCCAATGATTCAATATTGGTTGATTTAGGCAATACTCAACGTGGTGTAATTTATTTTGAACACTCTCCTGAATTAAAAATACTAACTTATTTTCCTGCTGTTCAGTTTTTAATTATAGGTCTTTTCATTTTGATTGGATATGTAATTTTTAGTACGTTCCGAAAAGCAGAACAAGATCAGGTTTGGGCTGGGATGGCTAAGGAAACGGCTCACCAGTTGGGCACACCAATATCTTCGCTAATGGCATGGGTACAGTTACTGGAAGCGCAGGGAGTTGAGACGGATACAATCCGGGAAATGAATAAGGATATTGACCGGTTAAATATGGTCACGAACCGGTTTTCGAAAATTGGCTCTAAAGCAGTACTTAAGGACGAAAATGTAGTTCCGGTCATTCAGCACTCTGTAAATTACCTGAAGAATAGAATTTCCAGTCAGGTGGACCTGCGTTTTCAATCGGAGCAGGAAACCATTATAGCACCAATTAATCCGGCATTACTGGAATGGGTAATCGAAAATATTGTCAAAAATGCAGTTGATGCCATGGAGGGCAAAGGTAAGGTTGAGGTCAACCTAAAGCAATTCGAAGATGATGTACTGATTGATATTTCGGATACAGGTAAAGGTATATCGCCTTCTAAGTTAAAAACCGTTTTTCAACCCGGATTTACCACAAAAACCAGAGGGTGGGGTCTTGGCTTATCGCTGGTTAAAAGAATCGTTGAGGAATTTCATAAAGGCAAAATCTCTGTCTTGAAATCGGAAGTGGGAGTGGGAACCACATTCCGAATCGTTATGAAGGCCGGTGGATGAATATCTTAAAATATGGGGAATTATAGGTGCCACTTTTTTTATCCTGGTGGGGATTTATGCCAGTGTCCATTTTATTTCAGCTATTAGAAAGGAGAAAAAGGAATTGAAGGAAAGCATGAAAGACGAAACCATTACCATTCAGGGCTCTGGTGAAAAAATGACCCTTAAGCAAATAGAAAAGCAGTTTTCGTTGGAAGAAGAGTAACGGATTGATTCAAATACTATCCCTTTCTTTGTGGTTATTGTGGTAAGTGCATTCTTTTACCAGTTATAATACAAACAATCTCTGGAATTATGTAAAACCAGAGATTGTTTGACAATTTAACCATGTTGAAAAGCAGAAACATGTGTTCTTTTGGTTAGGGTTATCCAAATTTGCCCTTTTAGAGGAATCAACATTTCATTCATAATAAACAATAACTACATAAAAAATACATATTAGAATTGAAATTATACTAATAAGGTGACACAGGTATTCCCAAAGAAGAAAAGGAGGGTCGTGTAAATCATGACGTTTCCGATCAGGATTTTTCAGTAGATTCTTTAGGTTAGCTTTCCCCATAGTTAATTATAAAAATTGTGTTTTAACCACAGTCTTAAAAACTGCTTCATGCTCGCTGCGGTTTTAGTTAGTAATACTTTCTTTTAATCCAGAAGTATCAACCATATAAAGTGGGGCAAGAATACGGTTGATGTTTAACTTCTGAACTAAAAAACTTAAAATATAAACTATCAACTACTTTGAGCCCTGACCGATACTAACTCACACTATATCTGATCAGGATATAAAACCAAGTAAAACAAAAGGTATCGATATGACAATAAAAATGTGAAGAATGCCAATACTTTTGTGAAGTATGGTGTAGATTGCTTTGGTAAGTTCTGATTATGTAATTGAATACAAGCTGTTAAGGGAATGTTTTGAGTACCTGCTTTATTATCGTTTTTAATTGATTTGTTTAGCGAGCCGGTAGGAGTTTCGGTTAAAAAATGAAATTGAAAGTTTAAATAATGATGTAGGCAGTCAGAAAAAGTAAACAATCTCTGGAACTAAAATGAAACCAGAGATTGTTTACTGTTTAACCATGTGAAAAGAAAAAACATTTTACGATTTGGTTTGAGGATACCAATATTTTTCTCTTTCGAAGTGAGTCGTGTTTCAACGACAGGAAATAATAATTATGTAAATACATATTAGTAGTGAAATAACACTAAAAAAATGAAAAAGAGACTTCCAAAGAAAAAAATAGGAATCGTGTGGGTCTTGATGTTTTCGATTGATTTTCTCCATAGTTAAATTGTTGTTTGTACATAGCCTGTAACCGCCAGGTCCTCTTGGCATTTCAGCACTTAAGTAGTAATGCTTCATTCTAGTTCAGAAATGTCAATCATGTGGGGATGATCGCATGCGGGGTTCGAATAATGATTGATATTTCTGAACTAAAAATGTTGTAACAAATTTTCAACTACTTTAGGTCCTAAACGATACCAATATTATATCTGTTAAGATCTGAAAATCAATTTAAAGAAAGATTATTGTGAAATCAAAAATAAAGTGAACTATGGCCTTGATTTTGTGAACTATGGAAAAAAATATTTAAATATTAGGTTATAAACGGACCTTTGTGTCCAATGTAAAATTTTGGTTAATCAATCACGTTTTAAGGAATATTTGATAGTTTTACCTTGACTGATCTAAATATCCGTAAGGTGATCAAGATTTATTAGCGAAAGTCCCCGCATAATTAGTTAATAGTTATTGTTTTATTAAGTTTACTCTTGCTTTTTTAAAGCAAGTAATTATGTTTAAGTGAGGATTTTTATGAAATATTTGATGCCAGTTATTTTTTTTAGTTTCACTGGCTTTTCTCAGGTTGCTGATACAACTTTAATTTTAGATCATATTGATGAGGCTAAAATATTGTCGGCAACTGATCATGAGCAAGCTAAAAAAGTAGCAACTGAGGCCTGTGTTAATTCTAAAGAGATTGGATTTTTAAGGGGAGAGGCTTTAAGTTATTTTGTTTTAGGGACATTAGATTTTTATGATCTAAAATATAATGAAGCTATTGACTTATATAAAAAGTCATTAGCTATTCTTACTCGATTAAGCGACATAGATAGTTTACATATTTTTGATTGTAATTTTAATATTGCAGTTTGTTACCAAGCTGACAATCAATATGTAGAATCGGGGAATTATATTTTGGAAGCCCTTAAGTATGCGGATGTGCTTGCCGAAAATAGTATATGGTGCTATGCCCACCTGGGCGATTTACAAATGGGCCTTGGTAATTATAAAGAATCAATAGAATATTCTAAAATTGCTTTAAGTGAAGCGAAAAAAATAAATGCTTCTTCTCTTTTGGTTGATCAGTGTACTCGTTTGATTGATTGTTATTTGGCAACCCTGGAATTCTTCAAGGCGGAGGAACAAATCGATTTTGTGAAACCGTATTTGGTAACAGACTCGATAGACTCATATAGTAAACTAGATTTATACAGAGCTTTTTCAAATTTTTATATTGAGACTGATTCTTTTGAGCAGGCATTGTTTTATGCAAAAGCAATTGAAAATCATACTACTCCATATGAGAATTTTGATCTTTGGGCTTTGATTCTTAATGGTAAAATATACTATGAATTAGAAAATTATAGTCAGGCTGAACAATATCTCTTACAAGCACTAAAAAGTTCAAAAGCAATTAATGATCTGGAAATAGAGTCCAATTCCTGTTTGTATCTCTCTAAACTATATAGTCAGAAAAAAAACTTCCAGGATGCCTTTTTTTATTCCGAGAGATATAGAGAATTAAGGGAAATCATTGAGAAAGCAAAAGATAAAAAGATTGTGGCTAACCTTTTACTGGCATATGAGAACGAAAAAAAGGATAAGGCATTGATAGAACAGGAATTGACTATACTAAATCAGGAACAAACCAATAAGTATCAAAATATAGTTTTAGGTTTGTTTCTTTTCTTTTTATGTGTAAGTATTTTTTATTTATACAGATTGAGAAAAAATCACGATTTGGTAAAGCGCCAAAAGAAAGAGGTGTCAATGGCCCTGGAGTCCAGTCAATTGCTTAGAAGAGAATTACATCACAGGGTAAAAAATAACCTTCAACTTATCTCCAGTTATTGGGATTTACAAGCAAAGAAAATAGAAGATACCTTTACTCTAAATGTCGTGGAAGAGGGTCAAAATCATATTTATGCAATTTCTCTGGTACATCAATTATTATATAAAAGGGGGGAGGAAACTATAGTGAACATGGAAAAGTATGTGTCGACCTTACTCCAAAAAATATCCGTTTCAAACACATTGGGTAAAATTGATTTGAATATTCAGATAAAGGAAATACAATTTAATATGGATCAGGCAATTTCAATTGGACTTATTTTAAATGAGCTTTTCACTAATACTAAAAAACATGCATTTGATGGTAAAGAAAATGGTTTGGTAACCATTTCCATATCTAAAGGCGAGCGGCAGAAATACAATCTTAAATATTCAGATAATGGTTCTGGATTATTGACAGACTTTAAAACGATTACAGGTTCATCTGATTCTTTAGGCTTAAAAATAATCGAGTTCCTGTCAGAAGAATTAAATGGAAAGTACAAAATGTATAATGATAACGGCGCTAATTTTGAGTTGGTTTTTAATTGATAATTATGAATGGTAAAGTGTATGTTGTTGAGGATATTGCTTATACAAGGGCTAATATAATAAGTATTCTGGAGGAAAATAATTTCGAAGTAGCCGGTTCCTCAGCGATTGCTTCGAGAGCCTGGGAACAAATTTTCGACAATGGAGATAAAATAGATCTTGTTTTAATTGATGTTCATTTAACAGGTGAAAAAGATGGTACATGGTTAGCAGAAAAGATTGGCCTGGAGTTGAACATCCCTTTCGTTTTTATCACAGCATATGATGACAGTATTACAACTTCTGCTATTCTTAGAACAAAGCCTTACGGTTACATTTTAAAACCATTTAAAAAAACAGAGCTGATAACTGTAGTAAATGTGGCTATAGAAAAACATAAAGAATTCCAGTCAAAAGGGCTTAATAACGATAATAGGAATAACCTCTTATACGTCAGGGTAGGTAGTAATACTCAAAAGATAAACCTGAATCAGCTAAACTACCTGCAATCTGATGGAAATTACATCTATTTTTTTGAGGATTTGCAGAAATTTATTGTTCGATCGACATTATCAAAAGCACTTGATATTTTGCCTGAAGATAAATTCATCAGGGTGCACCAACGTTATGTTGTTTCTATCGAAAAAATTGATTCATTCAATTCTAAATATTTAAAGATCGGAGATCAAAAAATCCCTATTTCCAAATCATACAAAAAAGAGGTTAAATCAAAACTATCTACTGCTAATTTGACTCAACATGTTCCGTAAATTCAGAAACTATACAATGCCACTATAGCCGCCTTCGAGGTTATGGATAGTATGGTTTGGTAATTTTTCTTCCAGTACCATTACTGCAGTTTTCCCCCGGTTACCTGATTGACAATAAACAACGATAGGTAAATCCGTTTGTATTTCATTGAAACGTGCCGGTAATTCATGAACAGGAATATGAACGCCACCGATATGTCCTTCTAATCTTTCCCACTCTTCCCGAACATCAATTAAAAAGTATTGTTCCGTTTTATCTTTAATTTCTGAATATTGCATTTCAATAATATTAGTTGGTATGCCGCAAAAGTAATCATAATCTTTTTCTAATGCTACAATATTGATATTTGGATCTTTCTGAAATTTAAGGACGAACTGCGAATGATTTAACACATTATAGGTCAGTAACTGACCCGAAAGTACAGATCCCAGACCGGTAACCAGTTTAATCACTTCATTGGCCTGAAAACAACCGATAATACCTGGCAATATACCTAAAACACCAATTTCGGAACAGCTTGGTACTTCATTGGGTTTTGGTGGTTGTGGAAAAAGACAACGATAGGTTGGCCCGTCCTGATAGTTAAATACTGAAACCTGGCCTTCAAATTTATAAATAGAACCAAAAACCAAAGGTTTATTAGCCAATACTGCAGCATCATTAACCAGATACCGTGTTGGAAAATTATCAGAACCGTCTACAATAATATCGTATTGCTTAAAATATTCTACAGCATTTTCCTTCATTAGTTTTTCAGGATATCCTTTAAAAGTGATATACGGATTCAGTGCCGATAATCGTTTAATAGCAGCCGATACTTTAGATTTACCAATATCATCATGGGTATATAAAATCTGTCGTTGTAAATTGGTTTGATCCACAACATCATCATCAATAATTCCAATTTTGCCAATACCTGCAGCTGTAAGATACTGTAAAACCGGGCAACCCAAACCACCGGCACCAATAATTAAAACACTGGATTTTTTCAGTTTTTTTTGACCTTCGGGTCCTAATTCACTAAGAATTAAATGTCTTTTATATTGTATTTCTTCGTTTTCTGTAAATGTCATTGTCTAATTAGTAAAATTATTTGGATACATTTTATCCCATTCTTCTCTTAAAATCCCAAATGCAAGTGAGTCATAATACACACCATTGACCATTCTGGCTTTTCGAAATCTGGCTTCTAATTTAAAGCCTAATTTATGAGAAAGTTTAACCATCCCTTCATTTCCTGACCAGGTTCTGAGGTCTAAACGAACTATTTCGGGATAGGTTTTGAACAATTGGTCTATCCAGATGCCTAATGCCTGGTATCCAATCCCCTTACCCCAATATTTCTCATCATAAATAGCAATGCCTATTGACATCCAAAGGGTTTCCTGACTTTGCCAGTACCAGCCCACAGTCCCAATTAGTTGATCGGTATTGTTATCTGCTATAACCAGTCTCTTTTTGTCAAACGGATTGCCATTCTTTTTTAGTACTGAAACTTCTTCATTAATGTCCTCGATTGTTTTAGGCTTAAAATAGGGGGCATTTAGCGTTTTCCATTTATGGTCTCCCTTATTCCATTCACGATAGGCGTTAAGGTCGGAGGTTGACCAATCGCGAATACTGATATTTTGACCACTTATATTGAACATTTATTTAAATTTTTCCCAGTCTTTCCACACGACTTCCAGCCCTTTGGATTTTAACATGTTCGTAATCTCTTCTGTACTTCTTTCATCTGAAATTTCAAATTGTTCCAGTGTTTCAGGTTCTACAGCATATCCACCAGGATTGGTTTTTGATTCGGCACTAATGGAGGTGACCCCCAGATTGACAATATGATCTCTGAAAACCGGATTTTCACGGGTTGAGATAGAGAGTTCCAGGTCTTCATCAAGGAGACGGTAAGCACAGATGAGTTGTACCAGATCTGCATCTGTCATTTCTACTTTGGGTTCTAAACCGCCACTAAATGGCCTTAACCGTGGAAATGAAATGGAGTATTTGGTTTTCCAATAGGTTTTTTGGAGGTACTGGAGATGGAGGGCTGTAAAAAAGCTGTCAGCACGCCAGTCTTCCAAACCAAAAAGGGCTCCTAATCCTATTTTATGTATTCCTGCCTTTCCTAATCTGTCAGGTGTTTCCAGCCTGTAGTTAAAGTTAGATTTTTTACCTTTTGGATGATGTTTTTTGTATTCGGCCCGGTGATAGGTTTCCTGATATACCAGTACTGCATAGAGTTCATTTTCAATAAGAGATTCGTATTCATCCTGTTCTAATGGTTGAACTTCGATTGTAATATTTGAAAAATGCGATTTTACTAATGAAATGGCATGATTGATATAATCAACTCCAACCGTTTTATTGGCCTCGCCTGTTACCAGTAAAATATGATCATATCCTTTTTGCTTCAGGAATTCAACCTCTTTAAGAATTTCTTCATCAGTCAGGGTACGCCTAGGAATTTTATTGGTCAGACTGAAACCACAATAGGTACAAATATTTTGACATTCATTACTCAGGTACATGGGAGCATACATTTGAATGGTATTTCCGAATCTTTTTTTGGTAATCTGACTACTCATTTGGGCCATTTGCTCCAGGAATGGCTTTGCAGCAGGAGAAATCAGTGCTTTAAAATCTTCTAACGTTCTCTTTTGATTGTTCAGTGCATATTTAACATCTGTTGCTGTTTTACTGAAAATGCTTTCTAGTACCTCGTCCCAGTCATAAGTATTAAAGGTGTTGAGGAATGTTGTTAGATTTTGGCTGTTAGCGTTTAGTTCCGTGGCTTTAGCTTTTAGCTGCATTGGTTCGGTATGTTGGTCAATGTTGGACATTTTTCGTTTTATCTGTAAATTAGAAGTTTAGAAGGTGTGGAGTTAAGAATTTATAGAATTTTTTATTTGTCGGCAATATGTGTTTAGTAATTTACTGACTTCAGTAATAAGTTCAATTTCCTGCTTAGTATCTGTTTTATAATTAAGGTCTTTGGTTAGAATAAGAAAGTACCTGCATTCTTCAAGGGAACCTTGTGCTATATTAAAAAACCTGAGTTTATCCTTTTTTCCGGTTTTCTTATAACCTTCTGCAATATTGGCAGCTATCGAAACGGAAGCTCTTCTAAATTGGCTGGTTAGACCATAAACTTCTTCTTTTGGGAATTCTTTTGTTAAATTGTAGACTAAAAGAACAAATTGATGCGCTTTTTGCCAAACAATTAATTCCTCAAATGTTTTTGATTTGTCCATAATAGTATTATTAATTCCTAAAACTTCTATCTTCTCAAATTCTTAACTCCTAACCTTCTTCATTTCTTCATTCTCAAATTCTCTCCCTCTATCTTCTTAAATTCTCATCTTCTTTTAACTTCTTAATAATCTAAAAATCCAGTTAAAGGACTACTGGCTTCGGCGCTTTGTTTTATGGGTGCTAGTTTGGCATTGTACGCCATTCGTCCTGCTTCTACAGCTAACTTAAATGCTTTGGCCATTTCTACAGGCTGTTGTGATACGGCAATTGCAGTGTTTACCAGTACAGCATCTGCTCCCAGTTCCATAGCATGCGCTGCATGAGAGGGTGATCCGATTCCGGCATCAACGATAACCGGCACATTACTCTGATCAATAATTATTTCTAAAAATTCGAGTGTTTTTAAACCTTTATTGCTACCAATTGGAGCACCAAGAGGCATCACGCATTGTGCGCCTACTTCCTCGAGCCGTTTACATAAAACAGGATCGGCATGGATATATGGCATTACCACAAATCCCAGTTTTACCAGCTCTTCTGCTGCTTTTAAGGTTTCAATTGGATCAGGCAATAAGTATTTGGGGTCCGGGTGAATTTCCAGCTTAATCCAGTTAGTATTTAATGCTTCTCTTGACAGTTGTGCTGCAAAAACAGCTTCTTTGGCATCCCGCACGCCCGAAGTATTTGGCAACAGATTTATTCGGGGGTGAGACAAATGTGTTAAAATGTCATCATCCTCATTTTCGACATCAACGCGCTTTAATGCCACTGTAATCAATTCACTTTCGGAGGCCAGCAGGGCCTCTTTCATGAGCTGAGATGAACTAAACTTTCCGGTTCCGGTAAATAACCGGGAATTAAAAGTTTTATCAGCTATTTTTAATGGTTCGTTCATGCTATAGTATTTTTAGTTTAAGCTCAATTTTAATTTTGAGGCTTCTGATTGTTTAATGAGTGTATTAAGTTCTTCAGGTGACTTATTGGTTAGTAAGCCTGAAACAGCTATTCCGGCAACACCGGTATCAAATAAATCGTCAAAGTCGGTTGCCTGAATGCCACCAATAGCCACAACCGGGGTATTTTTTTTAAGTGACCTTAGTTTTTTAATAATATTGTGGTAGCCCTCCAGGCCTAAAACCGGACTTAGCTCGTCTTTTGTTTTGGTGAATCTGAACGGACCTAAACCGATATAATCGACTTCCTGATCAATTAGTCTCAGGCAATCCTCCAGGGTATTAGCTGTGCCACCAATTATAGTATTGTCATCTTTTTTAATTTGCTGAGGTGTGGTGTCTTTTTTGCCAACATGAATACCATCCGCTTTTATAGATTGTGCCACCTCAACATTATCATTAATAATAAACGTAGTGTCATACGATCTGCAAATCGATTGTGCCTTTAGGGCAGTTTGATAGAAGGTGTCCGGGTCTGTATTTTTTAACCTGAGTTGAACCATTTTACAGCCCGATTGACAGACTTTTTCAATGTTTTCCAAATGTTCTTCAGGTGTTTGACCTTGTGATATATAGTAAATAGCGTTCATCTTAAATGTCATCTAAAATTTCAGTGTTGTACTCAGATTTTTTTTCTGTATGAAAAAAGGAAATTACTACTGCTGTTATAAGCATAAGTATGGAAAGAAATATCATTACATTTTGAAAAGCCCATTTTAATGCAAAAAATAAAAAGCCAAAGAACAAAAACGCAATATGCAAATTATGAAAATATTTACTGTATTTATTAGCAAGTATAGAAGAGATTGATTGTGTAGATTTTCTGACAATAAATGATAGGAAAAACCAAAGAATAAAAAGTCCAAAAATGTAACTGTCATTAATGTAAATTTTAAAAATTCTCCATGAAAAGAAAATCATGATTAATCCAATAACGTATATAATATTTAAGATCTGAAATAAACCAGTTCCACTCACTTTGTATACATCACCAATTAAAAACATTTTATCAAGTAAAGGTATCGTTTCTTTGTTTTTAGCATAGAATGAAACCAGAGTTGCTAATAAATAAATTAAGTAGGAGCAGAATAATAGTGCTAAACTTACGGCATTATCAGGGTTTTGTATATTTCTATCACCAGTAATAAATGGAAAAAATGCCGAAAGAAGAAGGAATATACCCGCAAGATTGCACAAGACTCTGCTAGTATAATATAGATTCATTGGATCCTTAACATTTTTAATAATAATTAACCAATATTTAACTAATTGAAGAATTATGGTAATAATGAGAAATATGAAAACGATTATTATGTAAATCTCTTCAGGTGGGTCAGCGGATGCAATTGAAACAATACCAATTGGAAAAACAATTGACAATAGATTTATTATATGTAGTGTAAGTGTTATACGTTTGATACTCATATATCATCTAAAATTTCGGGGTTACTTTCTTTTGTTTCGTCTTCAATTACAAATGAGAGGATTAATCCTGTGGAAATGGTTATGGTGCCTGTTATCAAGAGCATGGCACTAAAAGGCCAGTGCATAATTTTGAACATCATTCCAAAAATGAAAATACTGACTCCCAAATAGTAAACCACACGTGTTACTCTATTTGTTTTAATGGGATTAGTCAGGTTGTATTTTACTTCGACCCAACTTTTAATCCCATAAATGATAAATACTAAAATAATAAGATGGACAACAGTTACAGGCCTTAAAAAAGCAAACCAATGCATTATTTTAGCCAAATATGCTGCAACCAGGATTCCGTCGAACAGGTTTAATATTTTAAGAAGCAACTTTGGATTTTTCATCTGTATATCATTTAATTTTCATTGGTCATACTTCGACAAGGCTCAGTACAGGTGTGGAACTTACCATGATAATTATCTCTTCGAGGGTTAAAGTTTGTTTGCCATGGATGTTTCATAATTTGTGTTTTCCTATTAACGAGGGGTGACTACTCAAAAAACCTTCTATATACCGCTTAGACCTTAAAACACTTTTTTGTACAGAATAACCTTTTGAGAGATTTGCCAAAACTGCTGCTGAAAGCACACAGCCTGAACCGTGTTTTTCATGAAATCTGGCAGGCTTAGGGTTAAATGTTTTAATACTGCTATTATCCAACCAATAATCTTTGCCCGGGGCTGTTAGGTTATGACCTCCTTTTAGTAGTACTTTAACGTATTGAGATAAGGTTTTTGCCGCTGACATTGCATCTTCATTTCCGGTTAGAGATTTGATTTCATTCCAGTTAGGTGTGATGAGGTAAAGTTTAGGTAGAATTTGATTTAATATGGACAAGTCATGATTGAAATCGAAACCGGCTGAGGCTTTAAGAACAGGGTCCCAAATGATTTTGGTATCGGGATTAGCTTCCAGACAGCGATCCACTATTTTTTCTAACAGGACCAGGTCTTTTATCAGGCCTATTTTAACAAAGTTGAACTGATATTGTTTTAAAAGTGAATTCAGCTGATTAAAAATGATGGCATCATCTACCCAGTTTACTGCTGTAAATGTATTTTCAGTTTGAACGGTATTTGCGGTCTGCACTGCCATTCCAACACACTTATTTTGTTCAAATGTTTTAATATCGGCCAATATTCCGGCACCTCCGGTTGGATCAAATCCGGCAATGGTTAGTAGATATTGGTTTACTTTTTTCATTTGTACCATTAATGATTCATGATATTGTAATGTATTTTTTCCAGTAATTACCCATTTGGGCATAACCATGAAAACCAGTTGATTTTATAATGTCGAATTGACCTGAAGTAACGCCTCCAAGTGCTATGACTGGTGTTTTTAATGTTGCTAAATCCAATTCAAGCTGATCGAGATCACTGAATCTGCTTTGGTAGTCGGGTTTTGAAATGCTGTCAAATATGGGACTCAAAAAAGCATAATCGACCTTAAAACTGAGGTTTCTGATTTCTTCAATACTATGCGCCGAATAGGAAACCGAATTTGGTACCATCCGGTAAACTTCAACTTGTCCGTTTTTTAGCATTAGTGGTTCAATAAAACATTTTTCGGATTCATCTTCAGGCATGAGTTGACTCATGCTTTTTTTATTCAGATGGATACCGCCCAGATCAAAGTTCTGAATGAGTTGATAATGTGAATGAATGACCAACTTATAATGGAAAGCGGGATCGATATTTTGAATGTAATCTTCCATTTGGGTTTGGTCAAATTGAGGTTTCCTGATATGAACATAGTCTATATCACTATTCAATAGTTGATTCATGTGATTGATTTCATCATGAATACCGGTTGGATATGTAATGACTATTTTTATCATTTTTTGCTCAATTGGGTTAGGGATAAGAGCGGCATCCTTTTTTGACATAAAAAAGATACAGCGGATAGCCCGACCTCCGGGTCAACCCCGGAGGTAACCTCCTTATGCTATCAATTCATCATCATTATCTTAATTTATAAATATACCTCGCTTCCTTTCGACTTGAATTCCTCGGCTTTTTCTTTCATTCCTTCTTCCAGTGCCTTGGTATCATCCACCTCTTTTTGGGCTGCATAATCACGGACTTCCTGAGTGATTTTCATTGAACAGAAATGTGGACCACACATAGAGCAGAAGTGTGCAATTTTTGCACCTTGTGCCGGTAGGGTTTCGTCATGATATTCCCGTGCCAGTTCGGGATCGAGGGAAAGGTTAAATTGGTCTTCCCAGCGGAATTCGAAGCGGGCTTTACTCAAGGCATCATCCCTGTGTTGTGCCCCTGGGTGCCCCTTAGCCAAGTCAGCGGCATGGGCTGCCAGTTTATATGTAATTACTCCGGTTCTAACATCATCCTTATTCGGTAATCCCAAATGCTCTTTTGGTGTTACGTAGCACAACATAGCGGTTCCGTACCAACCAATCATAGCGGCACCAATACCTGAAGTAATATGGTCATACCCTGGTGCAATATCGGTTGTCAATGGTCCTAATGTGTAGAATGGTGCTTCACCACAGGCTTCCAATTGTTTTTCCATATTGGCTTTGATCATATGCATTGGTACGTGACCAGGTCCTTCAATAAAGGTTTGAACATCATGTTTCCAGGCAATTTTCGTTAATTCACCAAGTGTTTCCAATTCAGCGAATTGTGCTTCGTCATTTGCATCAGCAATACAACCCGGACGCAATCCGTCTCCAAGTGAGAAAGCGACATCATAAGACTTCATTATTTCACAAATTTCCTCAAAATGGGTATAAAGGAAGCTCTCTTTATGATGCGCCAGACACCATTTGGCCATAATGGATCCTCCACGGGAAACAATTCCTGTTATTCTTTTGGCGGTCATTGGTACATAGGCTAACCTGACACCCGCGTGAATGGTAAAATAATCCACACCTTGTTCTGCCTGTTCAATCAGGGTATCTCTAAAAATCTCCCAGGTTAAGTCCTCTGCTTTACCATTTACTTTTTCCAAAGCCTGGTAAATTGGAACAGTACCAATTGGAACCGGGGAGTTTCGGATAATCCACTCACGGGTTTCATGTATATTTTTTCCTGTAGAAAGGTCCATGATATTATCAGCTCCCCAACGGCAGGCCCATACTGCTTTTTCTACTTCTTCCTCAATACTGGAGGTAGTAGCTGAATTACCAATATTAGCGTTAATTTTTACCAAAAAGTTTCGACCAATAATCATTGGCTCGGCTTCAGGGTGATTGATATTTGAAGGAATTACAGCACGTCCTCTGGCCACTTCTTCTCTGACAAATTCAGGGGTGATTGTATCTGGTATGCTGGCACCAAAACTCTCTCCGGGATGTTGTTTGGTTAACCGGATAGCATCCAGTATTTTTTGATTTTCACGAATGGCTACATATTCCATTTCGGGAGTAATAATGCCTTGCTTTGCATAATACATTTGCGAAACATTTTTACCTTTTTTTGCCCGTTTTGGCTTTCGGATATGGTCAAATCGCAGGTGGTCAAGGCTGGAATCATTGAGTCGTTCGTTACAGTAAGTTGATGTGAAACTATCCAGTTCTTCAACATCTCCTCTTTTGTTAATCCACTCTTCCCGAATACGTTCAATGCCTTTATGTACATCAATAGTTTTACTGGGATCAGTATAAGGCCCACTTGTGTCGTAAACCGTTACGGGCTGGTTTTTTGTTTTTTTCTGAGTGAATGAATCAACAGTATCGCTGAGTTCAATTTCCCGCATGGCTACTTTAATCTCCGGATGAATTTCTCCGTTAACGTAGATTTTTTTTGATTGTGGAAAGGGCTTTGTTGAAATAACGCCTTCCTGTGGTGCTGTATCCTTTTTTTTCATAATTAGTTTAGCCTTTAATTAATTTTTTTGGTACCCTTCGACTCCACTCAGGGTACTTGATTTTCTAATATTATGGCGCACTGAGCGGAGTCGAAGTGCATTTATCATTGTTTCCTGCCAGGTTTATTATCCCCCCTGAGTAGCCTGAATAATCAGTATTTTGTCGTTTGGCTTTAATTGCGTTTCCGGCCAGTTATTTTTAGCGACAACAGTATCGTTAATTGCAACTGCAATTCCATTTTCATCACGTTTTAATTCTATCAGGAGTTCCGATATACTTAAATTATCGTTTACCTCCTTTTTGATATTATTAATTTCAACAGGTATCATTCGGTTGTTTATTTTACATAAACTCCGGGAGGCCTTTTAAGGAAAATGGTTTGATTAGAGGGATTTATCCCTGTCAGATCTAACTTTTCCCTACGGCTGCATTAACAGCATCAGGTTCAAAGGGTATTTCTCAGTCTGCTATTGCAGACACCCCCAAAGCTTACACTACAAATGTACATAAAAAATTAATACAGAATCAATCATTTGATTAATGTGCTAATTAGCTCGTATTTAATGACTTCAATGGTTTAAATAGAAAATCGATTCATTTAAACCGATTATCGATTGAAGTCAACCAGAGATAGATTGGTTTTAGGAAATTAATAGTCAGATGGTTATGTTTAACTTGTGATGAATGTGATCACATATGTTAAATTAAAAATTATCCCCATGAAGAAAAGACAAATTTTATTTGGTACAATGCTGGGCTTTGCCCTTCTTGTATCAGGGGCAGGTTATGCCCAGACTGATCAAAATACTGAAACAGTAGTATCAGAAGCAGATGCAAAATCAGAAGATCCTTGTTGGTGTAAGGATGTGGTCCAAAATGATTATACATTAATAGTACATAATCTTGACAGTATTGCAGCGGCAAATCCTGATCGCTATCAGGAGCCGGAATGTAAACCACAGGCCGGAACCTGTCCGGGAGACTGTGAATTGAAAACAACCGAAGGTAAGGTAGTTGGAAAAGGAGTTTGCACGGATGAGGCTTTTGGGTCGACAGGAGATGTTCCTCCCGGGCCCGGAGAAAAAGACTGTGACTGCATTTTTGTTGAGAAATTTAATAATAGTGTGCGTTATACTAATGTGACTATTGCGGCTCAAAGTAACCCTAACAGTTATGTACTTTTACCTCCCAAATGTGATGATGCCTGTGAAACCAGAACCTGTCAGTTTGTATATAAAATACCACATGGTAAATGGGATGTCAGAAAAGGCTACTGTTCAGGAAACTGGCCTGGAGGCGGTGGTGCTGATGCCAGCCAGAAGTCAACCGAATTATTAGAGACTGAAGCTCAACAAACAGCTAAACCATTATTAGGATTTTTCCCTAATCCAACTAATGACGTTATCATTATCAGTGGAAATGCAGAACAACAAACTACAACCAGAATATTTGATTTAAACGGTAAGTTATTAATTGAAACAGCGGAAAAGACAGTTGATTTGGGTGCTTATGCCAAAGGTATTTATCTCATTAAAATTTCAGGTGAAACGGAAACTTTTGAAGGAAAAATCGTCAGACAATAAATTTATTACCAAAAGTGACCTGAAGAATTCCAAATCAATTGAACCGGCAAAATATTTTGCCGGTTTTTTCTTTAATAACTCCACCTCAACCTAAAGAAAAGTGAGTTGGAAACATTACCAAACTGTCCCTGAAAATCTGAAAACAGGAGCTGCCCGACAAAATCGATATCCCAATTTTCAAGAATAGAGTAAGCCAGTGTTGGTATTAAGAAAACACCATTGATGGAGGGCAAATACATGGTAGTCATGCTACCGCTAAATATTGGGGTAAAAGCACCGGAAACCTGTACAAGGGTTGCCCATTGGGTAGGCATTAAATTTTTTGCGGAAAGGTTAGCGAATGTGGTTTGTAACTGTGATAAGTCTCCACCGGTTGACCCTCCTGAATTATACAAGGCGCCGGTACTAAGAAATATACCGCTGTCAAAGGTATAGTCCAGTGAAATGGAACCCACAAAAATACCATTGGTGTCGGCGTAGTTTTCTTTGGGGTGAAAATAGGATGCTTCACCCTTGAATCCTGACTGGTATATATTGCCGGCCCAACCTAAACCAAGCGTAAGATCAGTAAAATAATTGGCACCAATGACCTGAAAATCGTAGCCTTTTTTGTTGAATCGGTATAACCCAGCAATAATGGATGAATCTAAATCTTTTCCCGGTCTGTAGGCCACTTCGATTTGAGACATTGGCTGGTTATAGTATTGAATCCTGATGGCATCTGACCCCGGACGTTCCTGGTAGTCGAAATCAACAAAATTATAGGCGTTAAATAAATCGTTTGGATTCCAGGCCATATTGATTCCCCAGTTAATCCGTTGTCTGCCTATCCGTACATTCCATTTATCCTTTGCCCATTCAATATTGGCCCTGTCAATGGTAGAGTTTAGCACCATTGACTTGGTTTCAATCAGATTAAATGATAAATCGACGGCACCGTTATCCCTATCAATAAAGTCGGCATAAAAAGGGTTGAGTTCAACGGTTTTACCATAGAATAACCTGTTCCTGAAATCCACTGAAACAGTAAAATTGTCGTTAGGATAGTACTTAAAGTTGATCCGGTTATGGAATAAATTATCTGTTATTATGGTATCTGCATTAAGGAAAGAATTGGTTTGCATATACTTTACATACCCGTTAACATTAAACTTTTCTTTCCAATTTTTGGTAGAATCACTTTGTCCGTAAGACACTACGAACATAAAGATTGAAATAAGGGTTAGTGCTGCTTTTTTCATCAGTTTCTTGTTTCGTCAGAGACGATATTTCCATCTACCATGGTAATTACCCTTTTGGCTCTGTCAATTACCCTTTGATCGTGTGTTGAAAATATAAAGGTGATTCCTTCTTCTTTATTTAATCTCGCCATGATATCCAATAAGTTTTCCGTTGACTTTGAATCGAGGTTGGCTGTAGGCTCATCTGCCAGGATAAATTCCGGCTTGGGAGCCAAAGCTCTGGCTACTGCTACCCGCTGTTGTTGTCCACCCGACATTTGATTAGGTCTTTTGCTCATCATTTCCCCAAGGCCAACCGAGGTTAGTAATTCTTCAACTCTTGCATTTCGCTCATCTTCTTTCTTACCTTGAAGTAACATCACAAATCCTACATTCTCTTTGGCTGTGAGTACAGGAATCAGGTTATAGGCCTGGAAGACAAAGCCAATATTTCTCATTCTAAAATCAATGAGTTTATTACCACTCAATTGGGTAATGTCCTCCCCGTTAATGAATACTGAACCTGAAGAAGGATCGTCTAAACCGCCAATTGCATTTAAAAGGGTGGTTTTACCTGACCCTGAAGGACCAACAACTGCTGTAAATTCACCTCTTTCTATCTCAACCGATACATTATCCAATGCACGGATTTCAAAGTCCCCCTGTTGGTAGACTTTTGTTAGATTATTCGTTTTTATTACGCTGTTTTTTTCGCTGCTCATAATTTTGTTATTAAAGAGCCCTGACTGCTTCTGCAGGGTTATATTTTAATGCTTTTCTTGCCGGATATATGGCCGAAATCAATGCTGCTATGACCACCATAACTGTCATTTGTGCATAAATTCCGCCATCAAGTTGTGTATAAACCATGGTATCATATCCGTATTGATACATGGCATCTTCTACCGACATTAAACTAATGCCGTTATTACCAAAATAAGTAATGAATGCCCAGGAGACGAAAAGGCCTACCGGTGCTGCGGCAACTGCTAAAAAGACGGTTTCAAACATAATCATCAAAAAGACCTTTTGCTTGTTCATCCCAACGCAGAGTAACATACCCAGTTCCCGTTTTCTTTCTAATACTGCCATTAACATGGTGTTCACAATTCCGAATGTCAGGGCAAATATGATAATGACTAAAATGATCATTAATGAAGTACCCATCATCTCATCAGCATAACCCAGTTGCTGTGATACCTTATTCCATGGCCTGGCTAAAACGTTGCCAAATGTTGTGTTAATTTCATCTGCCAGAGCACTCGCATGTTCAACATCATCACACATAATGGCCATTTCATGGATCAAATTGTCTGTAGACAACAAATTGTTGAGGTCTTCCCGTTTAACAAATACATGCCTTTCATCAAAAGCCCCTTCACCAGAGGAGAAAACACCTTCCGTTTTAAAACCAATACTCATGGATAAGTTATCAGAGGTCATAAAACTTAAATTTGCTGATCGTCCGGGGTATATTTTTAAGTCTTCACTAAGTGAACGTCCTATCAAAACCGGATTGTTTTTGAATTCGCTGAGGTAGGTACCAGAGTCCAGTCGGCTATATAAGGTAGTCACTGTTTTTTCAACATCCGGATCAATACCAATAATTTTAACATTTTTAAAACCATGTGCAGTAGTCACTGTACCTTCAATTACAGTCCGCTCAGTATAGTTTTTAACATTTTTATGATTAGATAAGAATTCACCAATTGATTTACGGGTACTTTCCGGGATGTAATTGTCTAATTTTTCATCCTTCATAAAGGCATCAGAATGAATTTTGACGTGTGATATCTGTGTATTGATAATCGTCCTTTTTTGTTGCTCCATCATACCGTTGAAGAGAGAGACTACAAAAAGACCAGCCCATATACCAAGCGCAACTGAGGTTAAAACCACTCCACTTCGTAAGCGGTTACGCCATACATTCCTCCAGGCTATTTTTAATATTGTTTTCATCTGGTAATAATTTGTTTTTTAGAGGTCAGATGGAACTCGCCAACTATGATCACTCTCATATGTGTATTTAAGTTAGTCATGGCTCGTTTCATTTATTTATAATATCTTTTTCCTTTTTATTTAATAGCACTTGTTTATAATTTCATTGCTTCAACAGGCTTTAATTTCCTGACAATAAGAATCGGGTAGATCAGCAGGAATATTGAAATGACCAATACGATACTCGCATGGTTAATGGCAATCATATGATCAACACTAAAAGGAATAATGGCTTCAAATCCCATTTCCTCAAACATCTCAGCTTGCTCACCTTCAATAGTTATTGGGTTGGTATTAAAATAGTAGGAAATTGGTGCTACTATAAGCACACCTACCACAACCCCAATCATGTTAGTGATGATGTTTTCTATAACCATCATGGTGATTGTTTTTCCTTTTTTCATGCCTATGGCCAATAAAACACCCAGTTCGTATTTTCTTTCCTGTGTGGCCATCAATATGGTACCAAACATGACGAATGTGATAATCATGTATAAAATAAAATTCATGATCCAGCCTTTTGCTGCATTTGCGGCTAATAACTGATCCAGTTCAGGATTCATTTCCTTCCAGGTCATCACCTCATATTCATCACCAATAACTGCTTCTATTTCGGCTTTGACTTTGTCAATCTGATTAGGGTGTTTAATATCAATTAGCAATGCTGTCAGTAATTCAGGAGCAGAGATAAAATCCTGCATATCGTCCATAGTCATATAGGCAATCACCCTGTTGAGTTCCGGGACATGCATATCAATTTTACCGGAAAGCACATATAAACCGGCTGCCGTAGCACCCTGGTAACCTTGCCCTAAGAAAACGATAGTATCACCAACCTCTGCACCCAGATATTCGGAGAGCTCTTCGCCCATAAGAATTTCTCTTTTTCCGTTTTCAGGAAAGTGACCGGACGTGATATTATTGGTAATTTTTTCAGGGATGGCCTTGGTCTGATCATAGCTCATGACAAAGGTTCCCCTTGAAATTTCACCCATACTACTCAAAGTACCGGTTTCCAGTTTTTTGTCAACTTTTATAATCTCATCAATCTGTGACAACTTTTCAAAAAGGGCTTCGTCAGGATAAAAACCATTGTCCAGACTTTGCTCATCCCAAAATCCCTTATTGTGAATCTGAATATATCCCAGGTTATTCTGAACAATTGATTTCACCATTTGTTCCTCCATACCCTGCTGCATTGACCGCATAATGACGGCAAAGAAAACAGCAAAGGCAATGGCTGAAATCGTGATTAATGTCCTTCTTCGGTTCCGCCAGATATTTTTCCAGGCTAATTTTAGTATCATAATTATCTTATTTTAACCGCTTCATGTACTGAATGGTAAACATCTCATCCTTTACTTCAGGGTTGAACTCCAATGCAGTATAAGTCATTCTGGTTTTCTGTCCCTTTTTATTGGCCGGAATAATTTCCATTACCGTAGGGATGACCTTTCCACCCATCATTTTCACATTTTTTCCCTGAATGGTATTAACCAAAACATTGTCCTCGTCATAAAACTTTGTTTTCAGCTGCAGATAGTCCTTTTTCGATACCCACATGATTACTTTACCCCAAATGGAATTCACATTGTCTTTTGGGACCAGTTGAATTTTATAGCAATCACGCCCTTCTATGGTTTCACTTCCCAAAATGGTTTTATTATAATCGTTTTTTAGTGAAGACTCTTTAACTAAATCGTCATTAGTCATATCGGTTCCCATCCAGGATTGTGACATCATTGAAGGGGGCATTTTTACGGTTCTTTCAATAGCCGGAACATAGTTCCAGATCTCTGATTTCCTTTTTAGAAAAACAGTTCCCTTATCTTTTGAAGGTGACATCACCATGGTAATTGAATAATCGTCTCCCTTAGTCCAGGTTTTGATTTTCATTTCACGTTGCCACTTTGGTCTTATCGTGGTAATGGTCATTTCGGCATAAGAGGAATTACCCCGCATCCGGTCCTCCGCTTTTTGAATAATCTCATCTGCGGTTTGGCCAAAAGCACTTAAACCAGCGGTGATTAATAGTAGCGTGATTAACTTTTTCATCTTTATATTTTTACTTTTTTATAAACTGTTTAATTACTAATTCCTTGATTTTATCAATCGGAAATGTTTCCGGTTCCATAATAAAACTCATTTTAACACCACCCCATACTGCACCAAAGTGATAAAGGGTTAACATGGGGTCTTCAGCACCCTTCCGTTGAAAATAGTCCATATACCGGGCATAAAACTGACTCCGCATTTTATTATGTTCTTCCATTAAAATGGCCATGACGTCAGGCTGAACGGACATTAAAAAGTACAATTTCCACCTTTGAGGGTCTGATTTTAATAAGTCAGCGGTATGATCGAGTAAAGCAATGATGGATTCATCTGTAAATTTTTCCCTGCCCAAATATTCCATGATCCGGGTTTCTTTTAAAATCAGATCATCCAATAACTGATGTAATAAATCTTCTTTGCTTTCAAAATAGTTATACATTAATCCTTTGGATACGCCTGCTGCCTTACTCACTTTGGAGATAGATGCGTTGTGATATCCTTCCTTTGCAAACACCTCAAGTGCTGCCTCGGTAATGGCTTTTTTCCTGTCTTTTCTGATTTGTTCGAATTGTTCTGGTGTACGTGGTGACATAATTTTTGACTGAACGTTTGGTCAAATGTAAAACAAAATTTAAAACTGACCAAGTGTTCAACCAAAAAAAATTGAATTTAATGAGTATGGTTGGAAATTTTTTTCACTTTTTTATATCTGATTACGTCTGGTTTAGTACAACAAGTGATATAATTGTAGTATGAAGGTTTTTTGGTTTAGTTTGATCTTTCTTACAACATTTGCAGGGTATGGACAAAACTTTCTAAATTCTGATTTAGATGGAATTATCACAAATTCATCAGACTTACCAAACAATTGGAACAACGTGCCTTTTACCGATCCTTCGTGTCAGGCAACTTCAGTAGTCACTTGTACACCGGACCTCACCAGTTTGACCCAACCGTTACCCAGTGCAGGAGTGATCGGAAATCCCTTTTCGGGTACAACGTTTTTAAGTGGACTTGAGGGAGGAACAGCTGCTTTTTACTATCATGAAGGCATCATGCAAACTGTGAATGGCTTAACAACAGGTCAAACTTATACGATTTCATTCTATCAATCGGTAGTAAAACAGGACAATGCATTGGATACCTCCGGGGGTTGGACTGTGTATTTTGATAATACATTGATTGGCACAACAGTATCAACAGTTAGTCAGGAACCATTTAATAGTACAAATTTATCCTGGGAGCACAGGACGTTTTCATTTACAGCTACTTCAGCTACGCATACTATTAAATTTCTGCCGAGTGATGACGATTCTAACCATGCTATTGGAGGTGATACTGATGGTTCCTTAAGAATGGGTATTGATAAAATAGAACTAATCTGTAATAATAATGTCGTTGATTTAGGATCTGACACAGTACTGTGCGAAGGCGAGACCTTAAATTTGGATGCAAGTGCTTTTGGCGTATCGTACCTTTGGCAGGATAGTACAACTGCGGCAAATTTTCTGGTTAACAGTCCAGGTTCGTATTGGGTTGAGGTGGAAGCCTGTGGCGCAGATACAATCATAGTAGACTACCAGACCATTTCTATTGGTCAGTTATCAATTGATAACCCTGGTTGTCCTGGTGCTACTGACGGAGAGCTGTCAATTACGAATGTGATAAGCAGTACTGGTGGGACAATAATTGTTTCATTAATCAATCCGGATGGTAATTTACATCAGGTAGATACCATTAATTCGGGAGATGATTTTCCTGGAACGGGTTTAAATCAGGGCCAATGGGAAATTCAAATTGAAACCGGATTAGGTTGTCATTTTGATACTTCGGTTGTGTTAGTGGCTGATCAATTTAATACTTCTGTAAACATTGGGCACCCTCAGTGCTTTGGCACACCTACAGGTTCGATTACCGCTTTTTCAACTACTACAGGAACATTCAGTTTTGTTATTGAAGATGAGAACGGAAATATGGTGAATGATCCTGGAACAAATACGGCCAATTCATTGTCTGGTGGAATTTATACTATTACTACAATTGATGACAGTGGTTGTGAGATTGCTCAGACTGCTCAACTAGTTGACCCACCTGCTATTTCAATCGACCTTGACCTTGTACATCCACTCTGTTATGGTGATGAAACAGGTGAAGCCATTGTAGATACCATCCTTAATGCTCAGGGGGATTATAGCCAGATTTTTTATGGTTGGGATCCTAATCCGAACGGATCAAACGGACAAGGTATTATCTCTAACGCGGGTTTACCGGCTGGAGAATACATATTGGAAGTGGTGGATGATATTGGTTGTTCGAATGAAATAACTTTTTTTATTATTGATCCTAACCCTCTGGTTGGAGTGGTTCAAGTCATTTCACCAACTTACTGCAGAAGTGCAGGCTATCAGAGTGGAAATGGAGAAGTGACCGTTACAACTGCTGGTATTGATTCATCAGGAACCGGAAACGTAACCTATTTGTGGAAAAATCTTGAGACCGGGAAGGAATCCCCGAATACAACATTTATTGTAACTGAGCCTGGATTAATGGCAGTGACTATCACTGATGACAATGGTTGTGTTTTTAAGGATACTGTACAGGTTGATTCCATCAATCCAATAGCAGATTTTACCCCGGTTTCAGATCAGTTTGAGGGGCCCGGGGAATATGAAGGAACTGCCCCAATGGAGATTGAATTCATTAATGAGTCCACAAACGCCGGACAATTGATCAGTATATTCGCCGATACCACTTTTAAATGGAACCTCTATACTAATCAGGTTCCCGGTGGAGATGGAAACTGGTTTTTCAGTCATAATTACTATGAAAAAATTGATACTGTATATTACGGAGAAGAGATTTACCATGTTTGTTTAGTAGCAAAAAATTTTAACGATTGCCGGGACACAATTTGCAAGTCAATAATAGTACATGACGGTGGTGATATTGCACTCCCTAATGTTTTTACGCCAGGTCAGGCGCCGAATCAAACATTTCGTTTTCCGGCCCAGGGGATAAAGCATTTTGATTGTAGTGTGTTAAACCGTTATGGAACTGAGGTATTTCGGTTTTATGGTATAAATGATGCCTGGGATGGCACTGAATTTGGGAATGGTAAATTGTGCAAAGATGGCGTTTACTTTTACACTTTTAATGCTGAAACGACCAATGGCACCCACTTTTCCGGACAGGGAACTATTCAGTTAATAAGGGCTAAGTAGAAAAAATCCCAATTTTGAAATGTGGCTGGCAATCAAAGGTTAAACGTCCATTATCATTTTCTAAATCCCTTTCCAATTAGCTTTTCAAAGAATAAAACTCTATATTTGGTAGGCCACAACAATAATGACAGGTTTGTGGGTAAAAAAACATTTTCATTATGTCAAAAAACTTAAGTGATTTATCATTTAGAAAAGGAGTTAAAGAGAACCTTTTTGAAAAATTAGGTGAAGCATCACAGGCTACCGGAACACCCTCAACCAAAGATTTGGAATTATTGGCCGAAGAATTTCTAATGGGGAAGGCCAATACTTACGGAACAGCCAGTTTTTATGATTTTATGAAACCTGAAAACAAAGGTAAAAAGGCTTATGTCTGTAATGGATCTGCCTGTGTTTGTTCAGGAAAACAGGATGCTGTAAAAACACAGTTGGAATCACATTTTTCGGCTGATGAAGTGGGGCATATGACCTGTCTGGGGCGCTGCCATGAAAATGGTGCTTTTCATTTTAACGGGAAAAATTACTCCGCTAAAACCACTGACGAAATTGCTGCAATTTTATCAGGAGATGAGCAGAATAACGATACTTATCAGGTAGATGCTACAACCACATTACTGACTAAACCCTACGAAGGATTTGATGCCCATTATGCGGTATTGAAGGAAGCATTAAACAGAGAGAGTAGTGATATATTAGAAGAAATCAAAAAATCAAATATCAGGGGTAGAGGAGGCGCAGGATTTCCAATGGGCTTTAAATTAGAGTCGTGCCGAAATACTGACAGTGATGTTAAATTTATTATTTGTAATGCAGATGAAGGTGACCCCGGAGCCTATTCTGACCGGTATTTACTGGAAGAACGACCACATTCGGTATTATTTGGAATGATGATCGCCGGTTATACCACCGGTGCTGAATGGGGTATTTTATATATCCGGGCAGAATATCCTGAAGCCATTGAAATTGTTCAAACGGCAATTGATGAGTTAAGAGCAAATAATTTGTTAGGAGAAAATATCCTGGGCAAAGACTTTAACTACGATTTTAAAATCATTAAGGCACAGGGCGCATATATTTGTGGAGAGGAAACCGCGCTGATTAATTCAATTGAAGGGCAGCGGCCTGAGGTCAGAACCCGGCCACCATATCCAACACAACAAGGATTATTTAATAAGCCAACCATAGTCAATAATGTGGAGACCCTGGCAGCTGTGCACGATATTATAAAGAATGGGGGTGACAGTTATGCTGCGCTTGGAACAGAACGATCGAAAGGGACCAAATTAGTGTGCCTGGATTCCTTTTTTAATAAGCCAGGTGTTTATGAAGTTGAAATGGGAACATCACTCTCAACTGTTGTGAATGACTTGGGTGGCGGATTTAAGGAATCAGTCAAAGCCATGCAAATTGGCGGACCTTTAGGCGGAATTGTACCGGTAGAGAAAATTGATAGCCTGGCAATCGATTTTGAATCATTTGCCAATGAAGGTTTCCTGTTGGGGCATGCCTCAATCGTTTGTATTCCGGAAACCTTTCCAATGATTGACTACCTTGAGCATTTGATGGATTTTGCACAATACGAAAGTTGCGGTAAATGCTTCCCATGTCGGTTAGGTACAAAAAGAGCACACGAATTATTGAAAAAAGCCAACACATCAGATTTTAAAATAGATACTGTATTATTTAAGGATTTAATGAACACCTTACAACAAGGTTCATTATGTGCACATGGCGGCGGAATACCATTACCGGTCCATAATGCTTTACAGTATTTTGAAGGGGAGTTGAAAGCGTATTTTGGGTAGGATTGACAATTTCTGATTTTTGATTTCTGATTTGGAATGGGAACGATTAAGAGTTTTGAAGACATGGAGATTTGGATTGATGCAAGAAAATTAGCGAAGATGGTTTATGAGCTGACTTACAAAGAACCGTTTTCTCAAGACTATTCGTTGAAGGATCAAATCAGACGTTCAAGTGGATCGGTCATGGATAATGTAGCTGAAGGATTTGGTCGTGATGGAACAAAGGAATTTATACATTTTTTAACTATTTCAAAGGGTTCTCTGGCAGAAACAAAATCGCAGTTGTACAGAGCTCTGGATTTAAAATATATTACGGAAATTGAATTTGATAACTGTTATTCACTTTCTAATAAAATTGGCAAAATGATAGGTGGATTTATTATCTATCTGAGGAAGTCCGGTATTAAAGGAAATAAGTTTAAAACAATTGAATAATCAGAAATTGGAAATAAGAAATTAACAATTATGAAAACAGCATACATTAACGATATCGCATACGAATTTTTTGATCAGGAGACGATTCTGAATTTTGTTAAGAGAATTGAAGGAGAAAAGATAATTCCAACCTTATGTGATGCGCCCAACCTTGAGGCTTTTGGATCATGCAGGGTGTGTAGTGTTGATGTTGCTTTAGAAAAAGGAGGGCGGACCAAAGCAATGGCTTCCTGTCATACCCCTGTTACTGACGGGATGTACATTTATCCGAGTTCAGAGAATATTCAGGAGTTAAGGAAAAATATCATTGAATTGGTATTGACCGATCACCCGTTAGACTGCCTGACCTGTGAGGTGAGTGGTAATTGTGAATTGCAGGATGTAGCTGCTGAGGTAGGAATCAGAGATGTCCGTTATCCGAAAGATTTTGAAAACCATTTGGATAAGAAGAAGGATTTGAGTCACCCGTATATGACCTCCGATTTTTCAAAATGTATTAATTGTTACCGTTGTGTCAGGGCTTGTGATGAGGTACAGGGCGAGTTTGTTTTAAACATGGCCGGCCGGGGATTTGATGCCCATATTGTAAAAGGTGCCGATCAGACTTTTAAAGAATCAGATTGTGTGAGTTGTGGGGCCTGTGCACAGGCTTGTCCAACCAGTGCCATTTCTGATGTATTTGAATCGAAAGCGGTTAAAGCCGAAGAAAAAACCAGAACCATTTGTACCTATTGTGGTGTAGGTTGTAACCTGGAGGTGTCAACCAAAAATGGTGAAATATTATCGATTCGTGCACCGTATGATGCTGAGGTTAATGCAGGACATACCTGCCTAAAAGGGCGCTATGCCTTTAAGTTTTACAATCATCAGGAGCGGTTAAGAGAACCAATGATCAAGAAAGATGGTGAATTTGAAACCGTAAGCTGGGAAGAAGCTTATGATTATATCACCAGTCGATTTAAATATTATAAAACTGAATTTGGGCCGGATTCTATGGCTGGAATTTCAAGTTCCAGGTGTACCAATGAGGAGAATTATCTGATGCAAAAATTCTTTAGGGCAGCCATTCAAACAAACAATATTGATGGTTGTGCCAGAGTATGTCACTCACCAACTGCGTTGGGGATGCAAAGGACTTTTGGAACTGGGGCAGCTACCAATTCAATTGACGATTTAAAAGATACCAATTGTATTATGGTGATTGGGGCTAACCCAACTGCCGGTCACCCGGTAACAGGTGCAAAGCTGAAGCAGTTTGCCATGAAAACCGACAATGTTTCAATTGTTATCGATCCACGTAAAACGGAACTGGCAAAATATGCCACTTATCACCTGGCATTGCGACCAGGAACCAATGTGGCAGTACTGAATATGATGATGTACTATATTATTGAAGCCGGATTGGCGGATGAGGCATTTATTGCTGAAAAAACCGAAGGCTTTGATGAATATAAAAAGTCATTACTCAATATCGATATTGATGCACTGGAGGAAGTATCAGGAGTAGACAGAAATTTAGTCAGAGAAGCAGCGATTGCTTATGCTTCAGCGCCAAATGCCATGAGTTTCCACGGTTTGGGTGTGACAGAGCAATACCAGGGTACCTTTACGGTAATGCAAATTGCCGACTTAGCCTTACTAACCGGTAATATTGGTCGAAGAGGTGTAGGAGTAAACCCGCTTAGAGGTCAGAATAACGTACAGGGCTCTGCCGATATGGGTGTTCAACCGCATCAGGGTGCTGGTTATTTGGATGTGACCAATGATGAGGTTAATAAAAAGTATAATGAATTTTACGGGGTTACCGTACCAAAAGAAATCGGGTATAAAATCCCTGAAATGTTTGAAGCCGCCCTTAATGGTAAACTAAAAGCCATCTGGATTATTGGGGAAGACGTGGTTCAAACCGATCCAAATACACAAAAGGTCATTAAGGCATTGAACAGTACCGATTTAGTAATCGTTCAGGAATTATTTATGACTGAAACCGCTAAATATGCTGATGTGATTTTACCAGGAGCTTCCTTCCTTGAAAAATCAGGAACATTTACCAATGGAGAACGAAGAATTCAGGCCGTTAATCAGGTGGTGGAGCCTCAGGGTAATGCCAAGGTAGATGGTCAGATTATTGTGGATATCATGAACAGAATGGGTTACGCACAACCGGATTATGATGCCAAAACCATGCTGGAAGAAATTTCGCAGATTGTACCATTCTTTGCCGGTGTCAAATGGGATGAACTGGGCATCAATGGTAAGCAATGGCCGGTGCAAAAAGATGGAACCGATACGCAAATTCTACATACCGAAACCTTTAAACGAGGTAAAGGTAAATTCGAGTATAATCCGTTTGAAGAGAGTAGAGAGATCTTAAAAAACGGAACGGATTATCCGTTTATTTTAACCACTAACCGGGACCTGGAACACTATAATTGTGGTGCCATGACCAGAAGAACCGGTAATGTGGAAATTCATACTGAAGATGTATTGTGGATTAATCCTAAGGATGCCGAGGCAAAAGGGATCAGGGACGGTGATAAAGTTTGTATTGAATCGCCCAGAGGTAAAGTGGATATCAAAGCTTTTATTACTGATGGGGTAAAAGAAGGGATTTTAAGTACCACCTTCCACTTCCCTGAAATTATGGTTAATAATATCACTTCTGACGAGCATGATACGGAAGCCTATTGTCCGGAATACAAAGTGGTATCTGTTAAAATCAGAAAGAGTAAAGGAAAGTACGCCAACGCCTGATCGATAAAAGAAATTTTGGCCTGAAACTCAGGTCCAGAACGCCATAATTTTGATGATGGGTTGGACATTTAATGTCTCAGGGGCGAAGATTTTGATTTTCAGCATTAATTTCTTTGCAGGATTCACAACTATAATCTTTTTAATACGTCAATAATACAGATTACTCATTTTAAATTGGTTTAGTGCTTGAAAACCATTAGTTTTATGCTGATTATGAAAAAGATCCAAATCCCCTCACTCAAAATATTGTTTGGTCTTCTTTTATTGTTGACCTACTCATCATCACATAGCCAGACTGTTACTAACGGTTCAATTACCGGAACGGCAGCCGGAAACTCTGCGTTTAGCATGGTAGCCGGATGGAATAATTGTGTATTAGCTATTGGTAATACACCGGATGTTTGTGATATTAACTTACCCTCATGGAGCGGTAATACAATGGTAGCTGCTGCTGCTTCACCGGATGGTGGAGAGTGGGTTGGGCTGGCCAATGGGGTTAACCCAATAGAACAGGAATGCATTGAAGGGGAAATGACAGGACTGACCGTTGGAAATACTTATTCTCTTGAATTTTACGGGGCTTGTTTTGGAACAGGACCAGCAGGAACTTATGCCAATTCAGGACCGGCAACAGGGCAGGTGTCCATTGACGGTGTGATAATGGATACCGTATATGCACCACAGGTGGCTATGGTATGGAATACCTATTGTATTCCTTTTACTGCCAATGCGGCAACCATGAACTTTACCATTCAAAACTTGTTTGGAGGCGGGTATTTATGTTTAGATGGATTTACGGTGGGAACCTCTGGTGTTTCACTGACCGGAACAGTTTTAGATACTACAATTTGTAATACCAGTCCTTATGTGATTGACGCTACTGTAGCCAATGGAACTTATGTGTGGCAGGATAATTCAACCAATCCTACTTTTACCACCTCAACACCAGGACAGTATTGGGTGAATGTCTCAACCGGTTGTACCAGTTATACCGATACTTTTAATGTGACTTTTGCAACCCCTCCGGTAGTGGATTTAGGGAATGACACCACTTTATGTCCGGGACAAAATTTATTAATGGATGTGACCAATGCCGGCGCAACCTATTTATGGCAGGATAATTCTACTAATCCTACTTTTAACGCCACAACAGATGGGACTTATTGGGTAGAAGTCACCCTTGGTAACTGTGTGGTAGTTGACAGTATCATCATTGACTATAATACCATCAGCGGTGTGGATCTTGGCAATGACACTGCCTTATGTACAGGGCAAACCCTTTTACTTGATCCCAATATAGCCGGAGCCACTTATGTCTGGCAGGATAACTCTACTAATGCCACTTTTAATGTCACTGCAGCAGGGCAGTACTGGGTGGATGTGACCACAGCATGTGCTACCGGAACCGATACCATTAATGTGACTTATAACCCCGACCCTGTTATTAACCTGGGTAATGATACCGCTTTATGTGAGGGGCAGACCTTATTATTAGATGCCACTACAAATCCAGGCGCCATTTATTTATGGCAGGATAATTCCACTAACGCCACTTTTAATGTCAACCAGGCGGGAACTTATACCGTTCAGGTGACTGAAAACGGGTGTAGTGCAAGTGATAATATTGATGTAACCTATACCCCATTACCAGTGGTGGATTTAGGACCTGACCAGTCACTTTGCTTTGGTGATCAGGCTGTGTTAGATGCGACTACTGCCGGAGCGACTTACCTATGGCAGGATAACTCCACCAATCCTACATTTACAGCCACGCAAACCGGGACGTACTCGGTTACGGTTACCGTTAATAATTGCAGTGCGCAGGATGCTGTTGACATTACAGTTAGTGACGCAACTTTCTTTAATATTATAGCTGATACAGTTGGTTGTGAAGGAGAGCAATTACAATTCTCAGATGCAACCACATCAAATTCAGGAACCATTCAAAGTTGGAACTGGGACTTTGGAGATGGTCAGTCTGGTTCGGCCAGAAGTGTGGGACATGGTTATACTTCCAGCGGCGTATATACAGTAACTTTAGAAATTATCACTGCGCTTGGCTGTACACTTGATACCTCATTCCAGGTGACGATTTATTCACAACCTAAAGCTGGTTTTACGTATTTACCTACCGACCCAAAACTGGAAGAAGTGGTTGAATTTACCGACCAATCGGAAAACGGACTAACCTGGCAATGGATTTTTGGAGATGGTAATTATGATAACCTGCCAAATACCTCTCATGTTTATACTTTCCCGCATACCTATAGTGTAATGCAGGTGGTCAGAAACAATATCTGCGTGGATACGGCAGTGGCTTCTATTCCTTTATTAGAAGAATTATTGTTCTATATACCAAATGCCTTTACGCCGGACGAAAATAGCTTTAACCCGACTTTTACGCCGGTGTTTACCTCAGGTTATGATCCATACAATTTCCGTATGACCATCTATAACCGTTGGGGAGAAGTGGTATTTATTACACAAGATGCCGGTATTGGCTGGGATGGTAATTACGCTTCAGGCGAAAAGGTCCAAAACGGGGTCTATATCTGGCGAATAGAATTCGGAAACGTTAACAATGATGAAATCCATAGCCACGAAGGACATGTGACGTTGATTAGGTAGGGTGTACTTTTTTATTAATGTTGATGTGATTTGTTAGACAGTTGTAAGTACTATCTTAGTATAATTAATCTATCCTAAATTGCATGAAAATTTGAAGTTTAGTTGGGTAACAAATTCAAAGTCATTGATACATGAAATCCCCATATTTTTACAAACGTTAGGTATCTTAACTTTTTTTGAATCTGCTCTAGTTATCATTTCTTCTTTGGTAACAACCGTTGCTGATCTGCTCATTGCATGTGCAATCAACCAAGGATCAGCCAAAGATCTTCCTCTAGTGTTGTCAGCTAGGAGCTTGTGTTTTGGATCAGATTCGTAAATTAACTTAAGTTTTAATGTAACATCTTCTGTTATTTTGTCCTTCGGGATATCACTTTTCAGTAACCATTCAGATAATGAATCTTCAGTTCTTGTAATTTCCTCGTAAACCATAGCTGGGATGAATATTATACCTGTTTTACCAAGTTCATTAAGTCTATCCCAATAATCAGGGCACAAGTTCGGAGCATAGTATTTTTGCCATGCCTGTATCAGCACATTTGCGTCTAAACAATAGATATTTGAAACATTGTTCATTAATATAGTTGTGCCTCCAATTTATTGAATTTATTAACGGGAGTGTTTAATAGAAAGCTTGCTTGAGTTGGAGCTACTCTACCTCCCTTAAAGGCATCTAATACAAACTGAGTAAACAAACGGCTGTTTTTATTTAAGCGAAGTAAGTATGGGTTAGGTCCACCTGATTGTTTTTTTTGTTTTGCTTTCTTCTCGGCTTCTTTTTTTAAAAACTTCTGAAAGTCCTCATGTGCTTGGTCTCTTAGAGTTTTATAGTGGCCTCTTGAAATAATACCTAGGTTTGCTGCTCTAACAATTAGTGCAAATGAACTTACTCCTATTTCCTTAGCTGATTTGAAAACATTTCGAGAATTTGCAAAGGTTCTTTTCTCTAAGTTTTTTATCAATTCAGTAGGCATAAGAATATGGGCTGTCACTTCATTGCAGAAAAGCTCAACAGGATGTAGTTTACTTAAATCCCTCTTGATGTCAAATTCTATTTCATTTGAAATTCCTGTTTCAGCTATCCATAGATGTACTAGTTCGTGAACAAGTGTGAATAATTGTGGGGCGTCCCAATCCTTTGAATTTACAAAGATGAAGGGAGCATATTCATCTGCAATGGCAAACCCTTGTAATTCATCTTTTTCAATTGTCAGCCGCGAGTGAATAAAGCTAGTCCTTGAAATGTATATTCCATTCAATTCGGCTTTCTTTATCCATTCCTTTATCGCATTCGATTCTGAATAACTGCCAGGGACAATTTCTAATGTTTTTAAAATATCATTGGCAACTAATTTAACAGGATCGTTTATTGTATATTTTCCAACAAAATTCAATTTATCCTCTTTTTCGTCAATAAGTATATCTCTTAACCATGCTTGCTTCTGCTGTATTTCACGTATTATGAAAATAGATGCCGTCGTTAGTTTAACTGAATCTGATTTTCTGAAATCTTGTAATGGTTGAAAATCTTTAGGTATTTCCGGTAAAAAAAATATTGAGAAAGGCCTTTTATATACTTTTGCTAACTTCTCAGCTTGTCTAATTGTAGGATAACTTTTTCCTGATTCCCATTGGTTTAATTCGTCAGGTGTTTTGTTAACTTTGGATGCAGCAGACTCAAGAGAAATCTTGGCAGTTTCTCTTGCCCATCTGAGAATTTCAGGTGTTATGTATGCTCTTTCAGCCATTACTTTATACTACGTAACATTATCGTTTTCGTTTCATTGGATGTCTATTGTTCGATATCTTTTTAAAAGCAATTTAGTACATATTTGCTTTTTCACTATTTGATTCAATAAATTTTTCCTATTAAATCATATTACCATATTGATCGTAAATATACAATGAATTAATAAAACAAGAAGAGTTTGTGACTTTATTTTCCTGAAAACATGACAGTTAATACATTTTTATATTAGCATCAGTACTATTTAGTTTCAGGAATAAAGACTGTACCGGATAAGTTTGAAATATCAATTAGACCAATTCTCTTTTACCCCTCTAACCCTATCCGTAAAAGTTGAGGCCTCAATTTCATCTGTCCCAAACCTTTCTTTAAAACGGTCTGCTATTTTCTTTACCCAATGAGAATCGCTGTCCAGTCCTTCTGCTACAACGACATCTACTGCAAAGTCATCTGCAAAATAATATTCCGTTTTGGAGATCTGTTCAAAATCATCAGGCGGAATACAAAATCCCCATTTGACACAGAGGTCAGTCAGCAGATATTTTAATTCCCGCTCCATTGAAGGTGTGTCTTTTGGTACTTTAAATCCCATTTTATTTGTTTAATTACATGCCAATACGATCTATTTTTCTATTTCAAATTCATCTTCATAGCTGTAAATCGTTTGTTCAACATATACATTTTCTTCAATACCTTCCTTCTCTTTATTTTGTTCGAATATTTGATCATTAAGCATATAGTTGATTGTGATTCTATAGGTTCTACCAAGTTCAAAGGCTTCTTTAGCGCAACCTAAAATCATGTCTTTTAGTGTTTGCCCTTTTTCACCCGATTTGAGGTCCATCTCGATTCTTGGACCATTACAAGACATATTAACCCAACCTGAATCGGTTTTAACTTCAAAGTCCATAAATGCAATTGAATGAGGTTGTACCCAATTAATGGAAAGTGATGATGAATACCTGGTGTATGCGCCATACAAGGTGCTGTCATTATTATTGATTACTTCATAATCAGGTATAAGTAATGTGTCTGACTTGAATTGTTCTGAGGGATTCCAATTTCTTACAAATTCAACATCTTCCAGAGATTTAGTGTATTGATCAAGATAGATTGCATTGTGATCCCTTTCCCATAAAGTGTCATTAGCCAACTCAATATTAAGCGAGAAGTATTTGGTTTCAGGTTTAATAAGAATTTTCCTTTCGGTTTTTTTTAACCCGCTTTCTTCTACCCAGGTTAATCTTAATACATACTCTCCGGTTTTAATTTTGTTATCTGCCCAACGCATGCCCCACCCTTTGAGGTCGCCCTGGTGAATCAAGATTGGTGTGTTAGAATTGTCAATAAATTCAATTTTTAAGGAATCTTTGTTTAAGTGCTCATTATGAATTCCAAGTAAAAAAGGTATTTCAACTTCTTTTATTTCCTCCATTTTGTTTTGGTAATTACAAGAAATCACCAACAGCAGGAGAGGTATGAATAGATTTTGCATTTGGTTTTAATAATATATATTTTCCATTTTATCCTGAATTTCCGCCAATGTGAAATTGATGTTTAATTCAGAACTGGTATCAGCTTCAATTTTCTCCAGGATCAATTCATTTATTGGTCGTACAATATTAAAATGGTTACCATTTGGAATAATGAAAGCTTTAAACGGAATATTTACTTTCTTTGCTTTTACCTCCATTTTTTTGGCATAAGGGGGATAAGAAGAATCTTCACCTTCAAAATAGACTACCGGATTATTAAGATCTTCAACATAATTTATAGCGGATCTTAGCTTAGATTCTTTCCTTGATTTGTAATTATATGGTGTATTCCCGTACCCATATCCATTACTTACAACTGCTTTAATGTCTGGTGCTCCGCCAAGGGGAAATGTTGCTCTTATTTTATCACTCATCATTGAAGCTAGCATAGCTAAAGTTCCACCTGTACTATGCCCGGCAAGATAAATTCTGTTCGTATCAACAAAATCTAACGAGGCCAGATAGTCGATTGCATTGGTTAAGTCATTGACTTCACCGTAAAAAAGCTCAAAATTTCCCGGGTTATTATTTTCGCCTCTCCAGGAAGGGCAAAATACAATAAGTTCAGAATTAATAAAACTCTCAATGTAGCTTTGATCCTCCCAGAACCATGCCCCAATACCTCCAAAACCACCATGAGCCCAAACAATAACTGGGTAAGTCTTAGTAGAGTCAATACCAGTACTTAAATATGCGTCTAGCAATCCCACATCAGATTGATATTTAACAATCCTAAAAATAGAATCCGGTGGAATTGGAATATCACCATCTGAAACAAAGGAATTTGGAATTAATTTAGTCCTATGGTTCTTACGCTGAGATATAAATGTCTTAGGTTCTTCCTCATTATTCTTTTTACTGGTTTGATTAGCACAAGACAAGGTAAATATTACTAATAAGAGTGCTAGAAAGATTTGATTGGTTTTATTCATTGTGTGCTTTTAGTTTTTTAATCACTTCTTTTAAAAATCCATTTAACAGTTGACCCGTCTTTCGGTTCAGAATCTGTACAAGATTCACCCTCACAAAACCCCAGTTGCCAACCTGAGTTTAGTTTGATGTAGTATCCCCAGCCAGGCATTTGGTTTACTGCGTTTTGCAATTCCGTTGGTAATTCTTCCCAATTTGTTCCAACTTTAAATCCCTCAGGCGTCTCAAATTTATTGTCGTTCGTTGACCAATGAGTAGTATCATTACTTTCGTTAAGGACAACGGCAAAATCACAGCCATATAGTTTGATTTCCTGATAAGGTTCCACACTTCCGGAAAATGTCATGAGTAACTTACTATTTTCTTCACTTTCAATTCCTGTTTGATCTTTTTCCTTAACCATTAATTCACCGCTATTCTCTTTTATTTCAGTATGATTGTTTTGAGTACATTGAATAAATAGCAGTGCAATTGTTATATGTGCAATCCTTTTCATGTTTTGTTATGGTTAACGCTCAAATTTTAGTTTTCATTTTATTCAGCTGTTGAAATATTTTTTCGCTCTAAAATCCAATAAAGTTTTCCCGGAATGAACCATGGATGCTCAAGGGATAGTAGTCACTTACAATTTTCGTCTTATATTCCTTATGGTCGAAAATCAACTTTGAGAAATATGTTCCTGCCGCATTTCCTCCATAGATATACAAGTAAATAAACTCTCCGTTTAAGGACTCATAAGCTTCAACTTGTCGAACAAATCTAAAATTGTCACACATTATAGGGTAATAGAGGTTTCTGTAAGCCTTTTGAGGAATTTTAAGTTTTTTCCCGTTTACTTCAACATCAATTAATCCAATCTCACTTTTTGGAACATTGTATTGTCCGCCAAATGGGTATAGCCCATCTATTTCTTTAATAGAAGTAGAGTCTTCATTGTTTTTTATTGAATGCTTAGAAACTTGAAAATCTTGTATATTAATTGTGATTTTGCAAGTTTTTCCGTTTTTTAATTTGTCTTCGAGTACAACCTTGGAACTGTCACAGGAAGTTGTTTTTAGTTGGCTCAACAAGTTTCTATTAGAAATATAGCAACTGTCGGCTGGTTTTTCAAGAAGATGTTCAATTGTATAATCGATAAATGCTATTTGCTCCGTATAAATGCTGTCAATAGATGCGTAGTGTATTTTAAACTCTTCAAAATCCTGTCCATAGGATTCGAATGTCCAAAATGCAAGTATTATGATTGATAAATAGAGTTTCATTTTTTCTTTTGAGAAAGCTAATCTTTATCTTCTTATTTTGTCTCCACCGCGGTTTGTTCCATTTCTTGTTGTCCCTCCAGCAGAAAGTTCAGGATTTGGTGTCCTTTTAGTATACTTTCCTTTAGAATTGTACTTCGTTAAGTCAACTAAATCAGGTCTGTTTCTAATTTCCGTCCAATATTCTTCACGTATATTTTCGTCAATCTCTATATCCAGTGGATAAAGCGCATCCCCACCATCCTTTTTGGGTCCGGAAATCCAATATTCTTCTCCGGTTTCTATGTCAAAGTAATTGCATTTATATCCCGTTCCTTTCAAAGACTGAAATTCTTGCCCGTTATATTTCAGAGTTTTTCCGGTTTTAGAAAAAGTCACCAATCCAATTCTTGCATCATATGCTTCTAATCCTCCTCCTGGTTCTATAAACATTATTCTTGATTTCATTTTCTTTCCAATTGTTGTTAATGTATTTTCCACTATTCAATTTCAGCTTTCGTTTTACTTAAATTATTATGTTTAAAAAACAATACACGTTCAGCTATTGTGTCATTTAAGTAAATTAAGTTTAAGGAGCTTATTAAGTCACTATCTATCCTAAATACAAACGAGTGATTTCCTAAAGAATCTTTATAAAACAGAGTATCTTTGGATGTAGAAAAATTATTGCCATTAGATTCTCTTAAATCTAAATATGGTATATAGGGAAATAAAGAATCTTCTAAATTCCTCTGATTTACGTTCATTAAAACCTGATTGGTAAATAAAGACCAGTTCACCTTTTCCAAAATTAATAAATCCAACTCTGTTTTTTTATGCTTGGATTTAAGAAAATAGTTGGTAATTATATTTGTTCCATTTCTACCCTTAAGAATTAAAGTGTCACCGCTAAATGATACTTTATTATTGGTAGGTGAAAAATAGATACTTGAAAAGATTATTGAATCCTGTTTTATTAAAAAATGTCGTTTACCATGGTACAGAACAGGATAGTCAGTGATATATATAGAATCTTTTTTAAATATCCATTGTATTCCTCTACCCTCCCCGTAGATATTGTTGAAGTTGGGTTTGTTATTATTAAAATCAGCATAACTTATTCCTTTGTGTTCCCAATATCCATAAAGCTTTCCAGTATCAACAGGTATAAATTCTTCTAAAACTTTTTTTTCGGTATGATTATTTTGACTACACTGAATAAAAAGCAGTGCTATTGTTATGTGTACAATCCTTTTCATGTGGCAGTTACTTAACTTTTACCTGTTAAATGTACTATTTAATTGATCTTCTGTTCCGTTATTGATGACCTTAATAAAGAAAGCATATGCTTTACCTTCATATTTAATATAAAGTTTTCCGGCACAATAGAATTTTCTTAGAAACACCCTGGTCCAAATCCAGGAGGATTTGTACTTGGTTTTTTCTGCACTGTTGATGTTGAAGATCAACTTTTTTTCAGATTCATTAACTTCAATCACATCTCCTTTTATTGAGAGAGTTCCTATCAGGTCTGACGCATTGGAGAAAAATAATCGTAACAATACGTACACGATAACGATTAGAATAATAATCAGAAGCGTAATCCATTCCCATGGTACTCCAAATTCAACTGCTAAAGCTGTTTTATATTCATACCTTCCGGTTTGTCCTGATAAGAAAACCCACAGAAGAAAAGAATATACCAATACAATTGGAACCAGGCTTATTATTAAAAGCTGACGCCATGGTCTCAATAATTCAGTTTCATAAATCATGTTTGCAAGTTGAAAGATACTAAATAAAACAGAAAAAGGTTCGGTTTAATACCCGGACCTTTTTACGCTAAAAATCTGTTGATAATGGCTTGTCTACTTTTTCATATTTTCAAATACTTTTTTCCATTCAGAAGCGTCATAAATTAAATGTGATTCCTGAATTTTTCCGTTCTCCACTCTAAACCATTCATTGCCTGTTGTAATTTCTAATCCTTTAATTTCTGATTTAAAAGTGTAATTAACAGCCACCCAATTGCCATTAACCGCTATTTTGTTAATGACAAGTCCTGTAAGCATGTCAGATACCGCCTTGGCTTCTTCCAGAAATTCGGCTTTAGAGTTACTATTGCCTGTAGGACTGGTAAAATGATAACTGTCCGCCAATAAATTAATTGATTCAGTAATTTTAGAAGGATCGTCAAATCCCATTAGAAATGTGGTTACAATAGCTTCTTTTGTCATAGTAATTTGTTTTTGCTGAGCAGTGGCACTAATTGAAAATATCATGATTCCAATAACCAATGCATGTTTAATTAATCTCATTTTTTTGAATTTATGATGAGACAAATTTCAGAATCCAATAGAGACTAAATCTTGGTTTTTACCAAGATTTTCAATGATAATTATGTTCACGTGTTTACTAAAACTCTCTCAGTTCTTTCCTCCCATAACATTTTCTTATATATGTTATTTTGAAGCGGGAAATACAAGGCCAAAACAAGAACCAGAAACAGGCCAGAGATTATTCTATTCCATTTCTTAGCTACTACTTTAAACATTACAATTGGAGTCATAACAGCCAATATCAACCAAAAAATCAATTGTTTTAATTTGAAGAAAGCAAGGTGACCAAGATCAATAAAAGGATGAACAAAAAGAAAGTATACACATACAGCTAACACCAATATGACAATCCCTTTTTTTAATTTCTTATTCATAATCACTTTTCAGTCGGAATAAAATAAGTGGCTGAATACTGCAGTTCTTTTCCTTCTTTCTTAAATTGTTCAAATGCCTGCTTGTACCAATGGGGGTCGGTTGGTTTGGCATTGTAATCTTCAAAGGTCAGGACATCATAAAATTCACCGTTGAGCCAGGGTTCTATGCCGTACAGCCCAATCCTATTTTCTTCTATTCGTTGAAGGACAATCGAAAAATCTGCTTCCGAAAAATATTTTATTGAAACAGCATCAAAGCCATCATTCAGGTTTTCTAACCCAAAAAAGATGTATTTATCCAGAAATTCGTTTTTGATTATATTTCCCTTCATTTACTTACGGCTATAAACAAATATACGCAAGTCCTTATAAAGGGCACCTATACCCATCAGCGTTGCTTTAAGTTTGCTCCGCCTGAATCTGTGAAAATGCGCCAAAAAAGTCCTCTAAATGCCAGGTTTTATCAATTTTTCCTTCTGCGTTAAAATGGTGCAGGTCAAAGGCATTAATTTTAATTCTTTTATTGGTGGCCGGAATATTAAAGGCATGACCGGAATGGGTGATTTCAATATCACTACGGACAAAAGCCAGGTCGCCATCCACTAAAATATGAGTTGACATTTGGTCCAGTTCTGAAAACATAGCGGCAAAATCTTCGGCATGTTTAACAAAACCATCAATATCTGGTGTCTGCCCCGGGTCGGAAGGATATTGCGTATAGTTTTCTGCTAAAATTTCCGGCAGTACGGACATGTCTCCGTTTTCAAATACACCATAAAATTTTTCAATCACTTCCAGTTTCTTTGTTCTTTCTTCTTCCTGATTTTGGATATACTCTGCTACGGCTTCTTGCTTGATTTTATCAATATCAACATCAGCTTTTACTTCATTTTCGCAGGAAACACAGAGAACAAGGGATGTTAGTACTAATAAATACAAGTTTTTCATAATTTTTGTTTTTTTAATCGTTTACAATACAGAAATATACGAATGTTTCAGTAAAAAACACAAATCAATTTTACTTTGGTGTATTTTGGGCTGATATGGATTAATCAGGTTAAATGTCTTTACCTCTGATTTCCATTTTATAATTGATAGAATCAAGCATGATAGTCATGGCCTCAAAGCCCTGATCTGATAATGAACCATCCTGAGAAAAGTTGCTTCCAGGCTCAAACCCCCAGTCGTAACAGCCACACCCCATTTCAATGATGCCCCGAATGGTGTCGTTTTTAATAAAAACAAATCCTGCATTTAAGGCGAAGGTGCCACATTCTCCCCGGCTGAAATTTAAGCTGTCAGAGATCATTTTCGACAGTCTGTTTTTGTCAATGAGATCTAAAGTATACATACTGTCCTTAAACATCAATTCCTCAATACCCCGACCCATGATTTCTTCATTGATAAAAGGGTCGAAGTTGAGTTGAATGTACCTTATATCATATTCCGAAAACTGATTAGAACTGGTCCAATGTATATCTGTTTTTAGAGGGAGTTCTAACTTTTCAGGCCTTGAACAGCCTAAAATTAAAAAGGGTAATATGAGGATTAGAGATTTATTCATGACAGCCAATCTTAGGGACGCATAGTATTGATGGTAAACCACCTTGTATTAAAATTCCAATTTGTTGAGAATTGTGACTAAAATATAATGTATTGTCTACGATTTTCTCTGGTAATTCGTCTGGCATATCTACCTGGTAAATTATGACTTTATCTAAACTACCGTTTAAGAAAGCAATATGACTTCTTCCACGAGGTGATTCCATTTCTCCGCTTCCAATAATTTTAAAATATGTAATAACATGATAGGAACTCTGACTATCTAAATCCATTAGTTTCCCCAGATATATAATTTCAGATTCGGCGTGTTCCTCTGTGAATATTTGTTTTTCCAGACGCTTAGTTTCAGAAACGAATGGCTTATAAAACGTTAATTCGGATAAACCATGAGCATATTTTTTTGCCAATTCTTCACCGTTCATACTTTCGTCAAAAACTAAAGTGTCAATAATTAAATCTGACTCTCTATTTTCGGATTTTAATGCGTTTGACCTGTTTTGTTGTGAAGATTGACATCCAAAAACTAAAAGGGGTATTAATACAGCTAAAATTCGGTTCATTGTAATTCCTCAATACTCACAAATATATATGAATTTAAAGAGAATAAGATCAGGAATCTGTTAGGGGTCTGAGGTATTCTTAATCCTTCTTCAATTTTTCGTTAAAATCCTCAAACAGTTCTTCCTGTCCTACTATGATGTCTTTGATTTCAAAGTAAGGTATGCCGTAGACTTTTGTATCACGTAGCATTTCAATCATTAACTTGTAATCGTCTAAATTGGTGGTGGTGACGATCATAAAATCTGAAACTGACGAATGAAAATATTCACTGTCAAACGTTTGAATAGTGACTGTTTCACCAACTTTAACGAAAATCGGATTCAATTCATTTTCAACAAATTCGGTACGTTCATCTCTGGTCAACGTAAGCCATTCTGGTGTGGCATTCATCAATACCAGAATGGTATAAGGTTTTACTTTCATAGCATTTTTGATTTGAGCATTGGCATTTAACGACAATGCAGTGAATAGTATTAAAATTAGTTTTCCCATTTTTTGATGTTTTATGGGACAAAATTGCACAATGGAAATACCAATTGCATTTACATAGGTTGATAGATGTGATTTACCTGAATGTTTTTTATAGGATTGAGTTGTACTGAAGTATATCAAAAGCAGATCATTTTCTTATCAAGAAGTGTCAATTCGAGTAAATTTTAGTAGAAAATTTGTATCGAGAATGCCATTTCTTGATAGCCATATGTTTATTTACTATTTGTCATTATAGTAAGGATAAAAATACTTCCCCATTCCATTTGTGTTCCGATCCGCGGCCCAGGGTAAAAGAATAGATAAAGAAAATAATGGTCAGATACATAGAGACAGTGACCAATACAGTCAGTTTATGGTTAGATTTAACCTTTTTGAGATTAATTAAAACCATAAAAACAATAAGGGCTCCTAAAGACAAAACCATATAAAACAAATCACCTAACCCTACACCATAGGTAATGGTTCTTCCAAAATATTGTGCCCAAAAAATGAGACCAAGTTAATAAGCAATAAGATGAGCAGGCCTCCCCATTTAAATATGTTTAGCATTTTGAATTCAATTTATAACCAAAATTTCCACCACCAATTATAGTGTTTTTTTAGGATTTTCATGGTAAGCCAGTCAATTGCTTTCATCCTTCCTGAGCCTGAGCCTGAGTTGGTCATCAAAACAAAGGCAAAATTATCTTCAGGAATGATTATTGCCCTGCAAAAAAAGGTGCCGGCCGAGCCATCCATTCCTGAAAATGTCCGCTGAAACATTTTTCCATTAAATACGCCTATGGAGAACCCTACCTGATGAAAATGGATTTTTTGGTAGCTGTCAGCACTCAAATAATTATCTCCACCTCTGAGTCCGGCAAGGTTAAGTCGGATGTATTCACTGAACTCTTGAGGAGTCAAACTTAGGTTACCGGCTGGTACAAGTAAATGGGGAATTTGGTATTCGTGGTCTGGTGGAAAAACCTCAATTTTTCCCTTTTTTATGGTGTGTCCCCAGGGCTGGTTTTGACCTTGCTTGTTCGGAAATCCAATTATTGTTTTAATTTTCATGCCCTCATTGATATACTTTTTTACCAGTTCTTCATAACTGATTGCCGTTGCTTTTTCCAGCATTAATGAGGCCATGGTATAACTTGCGTTTGAATAGAGGTGCGCAAATTTCCCATCTTCCGCTGGCCCGCTAACAGGGGATTGTTGGACTAACCATCTGGCAAACTCATAGCGCAAATTGGTAATTGTACTATCAAATTTGGGAAAAGGTTCGTCCGCTGAGGTGAATGGTTTTAACCCTGCTTTACACAAAAAAAGGTCTGTTAACGTGATATTGTAATATCCTTTTTGTGCTTCGTTTTTTAATTCAGGATAGAGGTCGAAAAATTTAGTATTCCAATCTATTTTCTCCTCTTCAACCAATTTTGCTGCTATTACAGCAAGAATAGATTTTGAGCAGGAACCAATATGGAAAAAATCCTGCCTGGTGACCAGATTATTAGTTTTGTGAACCCGCACACCCTGAATTTCAAAATTGATTATTGAGTCAGCGTTCATAGTAACGATTGACAATGCCGGCAACTCGTATTTCACTCGTGCTTTATTTACCATTTTGTTCAGGTCAATTTTCGAAAAACTTTGTCCATTTACAAACAGAGGTGTTATCATTATTATCAGTCCTAATATTGCTTTGGCATTTATTTTCATACAGTATCAATTTTAAATGCAAAAGTATTTGCCAGTAAGGGAATTAAAGTAAATGGCAGGGTGAAAAAAAGTAGTAAAAAAGGCTACCTTTAAACTTATTTAGTGTCAAAATGGCTTCGATACTTACGTGTCTCCGCTCTCTTGGATATGTCCAGCTTTTTGTAGATATTGGATATATGTTTTTTGACAGTGGCGGTAGAAACATGGAGTTGATCTGCGATTTCCTGGTTGGTGAGTCCATCGATAACTAATTCGAGGACTTTGTATTCTGAGTTACTCAGCAAATCTAAAGGGTTGGAATCTTTATTGTTATTAGACTCCTTTTCTTTTGTAAACTTAAATTCAAATTTAAAATCTCCCAGTATCAGGATTAGTACAACCAAAATACAAGCCAGCAAAATCAGAATAGTGTTGTTCTCTAACATGAAAATTGATTTTGGAGTAAATGACTAGCTATTTGGCTCAATCCAATCCCCGTACTCCTTGATCAACTCTACCAATTCGTTAACGGCTTCATCTTCATTGATATTTCTTTTGACTACCGTTTTCTCTTTATACAGGTTAATTTTGCCTTTACCAACTCCTACATAACCGTAATCGGCATCAGCCATTTCACCTGGTCCGTTAACAATGCAACCCATGATGCCAATTTTAAGCCCTTTCAGGTGATTGGTTCTGTTTCGGATTTTCGCCGTTGTGCTTTGGAGGTCAAATAGCGTTCGTCCGCAAGACGGACAGGAGATATAATCTGTTTTTGAAATCCGGGTTCTGGTGGCTTGTAAAATACCAAAAGCTGTACTGGTATTCAGTTGTGTGGTTGAACAATTATTGGTAATCATCCATAATCCGTCACCCATACCGTCTATCAGTAAAGCGCCAAAATCAGTTGAAGCGTAAAGCTGGAAGCTCTCATTTTCAAGATCGGTATATTCTTTTTGCAGAATCACCGGTACCTCAATTTGACGGTGCATTAATTCAATAAAAAACCGGCGTTGTTCAGCCATGCGGTGTAAATTCACGGATGAAACCACCAATACGATTGTGTCTGAATTTTTGAGAAAGTCTAAATGCTCATGAACCAGATCAATTTCACTGGCATCAATTCTGACAAAATTGAGCACATCAGATTGTTTTTCGGCCTGAATAAAGGCATTAACGGACTTAAAAATAGGGTAGACCTGATTTCTTTCTTCCCAGATTTCAGATTCGCAAATGACACTTAAAGTACCTGGTAGCTCAAAATCGGGAATGGTTTTAACAAACAGGTAATCTACGGCTTGTTCTCTGATGTTCCACTTATCATCAGCAATATTATAATTATATCCCACTCCAAATAAATGGGCCGGTTTTAATTGTTCAATACTTGAAAAGTCGCTCACCACCACAGGATGGTTTTTACCACCAATATTGAGAACTTCCTGTGTCCTTCTTTTTGAATAATCAAACGGATTATAGGGCAATTCAAAATCGAAAGGGGCAATAGCCTGATGATTAGTTCTGTTCTGGTAACGGTCGGCCAGTTTTCTGGCCACCGGCATCTCAAATTCCGGTTCTTCTGTTAATGAAACCCGGATGGTATCACCCAATCCGTCTTCTAATAAAGTGCCAATTCCAACCGCCGATTTTATTCGGCCATCTTCACCTTCACCGGCTTCGGTTACACCCAGGTGAAGGGGGTAAATCCGACCATTCTCAATCATGCGGGCCATTAAAATCCGGTAAGCCTGTACCATCACCAATGGGTTAGAGGACTTCATTGAAATGATGATATTAAAAAAATCATTGTCCTCACAAATTTGGATAAATTCCATAGCCGACTCTACCATTCCGGCAGGGGTATCACCATATCTTGATGTTGTTCTGTCAGACAGTGAACCGTGATTGGTCCCAATTCTGATGGCCCGGTTATTGGCTTTACACAACAAAACCAGTGGAGTGAACTTTTCCCTGATTCTGTCTAATTCAGCCTGGTAAGACTCATCAGTATATTCAATTTCTTCAAATTTCTTTTTATCGGCATAATTACCAGGGTTGACCCTGATTTTTTCAATATACTGCGCTGCTACCTCAGCGGCATTGGGTGTAAAATGGATATCGGCTACAATAGGTGTAAAATAACCTTTTTCATCCAGCGCTGCCCTGATGTTTTTAAGATTTTCAGCATCCCGTTTTGATGGTGCTGTATAACGCACCAGTTCGCAACCGGCGTCAATCATTCTGATGGCCTGCTCAACCGAAGCCTCGGTATCCATTGTATCAGTGGTGGTCATGGACTGAACCCGAATGGGGTTATCGCCTCCAAATTTTGTATTTCCAACAGTTACTTCCCGGCTTTTAATGCGTGAAAACCGAACCAGGTCATTGCAGTACTTTGAATTATTCTCCATCAGAGGATAAATTTAATCAGAATTTGATTGAAAAAGACACTAAACGCACAAATTTAGACCAATTCACTAAATCGATTTCAATTCATCTATAATTGTACGGTCATTCATCAGTCGTGGAATTTTATGTTGCCCACCCAGTTTCCCTTTTTCCTTTAACCATTGGTCAAACAGGCCTGGCTTAGCGATTTGAATCAGAGGTGGATTAAGAGATAAATTACCGGTTCGTTTGGCTTCGTAGTCGGAGTTAAGTGATTGCAGGGATTGATCTAAAATATAGGCGAATTCCTCAACATCATTCGGGACTGATAAAAATTCAATTAACCATTCGTGTGCTCCACCGGACTGATTTTTCATATAAACTGGTGCCACAGTATATTCCATAATACTGGATTTGGTATATTCACAGGCCATTTTTATAGCCTGATCGGCATTTTCAACAATGAGTTCCTCACCAAAGGTGTTGATATAACTTTTAGTCCGACCGGTAATTTTAAATTTATAGGGCAGTTTGGAAGTGAACCGAATGGTATCCCCAATAATATAACGCCATAGCCCGCCGTTGGTGGATATGACCAAAGCATAATTTGTATTCAGTTCTACCTGCTCTAACGGAATAACGGTTTTCGAATCGGTACTTTCAAATTCCGACATGGGAATAAATTCATAGAAAATCCCATAATCAAGCATTAATAGTAAGCTGTTATCAGACAGATCGTCCTGAATGCCAAAAAAGCCTTCGGAGGCATTATAGGTTTCCAGATAGTTCATATCCTCGAAGGGAATCAACCGTTTAAATTCATCTTTATAGGGCGCAAAACTCACCCCGCCATGCATGAATAATTCAAGGTTTGGCCAGACTTCACGCAAATGCTTTTTCCCTGTAATTTCCAATATTCTATTGCATAACACCAACGTCCAGCTCGGCACGCCGGCCAGAATATACACATCCTGATTAATGGTTGAATGGGCCAGCTTTTCAATTTTCTCTTCCCATTCGCTCATCAAAGCAATTTCCTTTGAAGGTGTTCTTCTGATCTCTGCCCACCAGGGCATGTTTTTTAAAATAATGGCAGATAAGTCCCCAAAATAAGAGTCTGTATTCAGGTAATTAATTTCTGCACTACCTCCTAAAATTAGGTGTTTCCCTTTGTATAGTTTCCGGTCAGGAATTTGGTTATAGTACAGACTTAATAAATCTTTCCCACCTTTATAATGACAGTCGTAAAGGCTTTCCCTTGATACGGGAATCAGTTTGCTCTTTGTACTTACAGTGCCGGATGATTTAGCAAACCATTTGACTTCAGATCCCCATAATAAATTTTGCTCCCCGGTGAGTAAGCGCTTAATATAAGGGCGTAAATTCTCATAATTGGTTAAGGGGACTTTTGCATTAAAGTCGGAATATGAATCAATGCTTTCAAAATTGTATTCTGTACCAAATTCGGTATCTTTTGCCTGATCGATCAACCCCATAAAAACGTCATTTTGAACGTCAATGGGATATTTTTTGAAGAGATCAATCTGATGAATCCTTTTTTTTATAATCCAGGAGAAAATGGAATTAAAAGGCATAGTTTAAGGCAAAAAAAAGACTCAATGTAAGAGTCTAATTAATAAAAAAGGTTGTAATAACCGATTCTTACAATACAAAAAGTAACAGAACAACAACGGCTAACGCACCAACTACATATATAGGTGTTAATACATCCGTTGTATCATCAAAGTAAGTATATTTTTTATCTTCTCCCATTGTTTTAAATTTTGCTGTAAATATAGTAAATTATCAGGCTGATCAAAAATCCATGCTGATAATTTTTGATTTTCGTCCAAGCTCAGTCAGTAAATACATACTGTTATCACCAATTTGAAGCGATTTTTTGGCATAGAGCAGGTAATTATTACTATTTGGGATCTGTTTCCTGAAAACCGGTCCCTCGGCATTTATTTTAACATAAACCAGGGCATTTTTACGACCATTGAATATGGCTTTTAAATCTTCTACATTATCAATTGAAATCTCAAGATTTTTATTGTAGTCGTTGTAAATTAAATACACCTCATTTTTGGAATTAAAAGTGGTAAAGGAAGAATAATAGCCAAAATCGTTGGTTGAGTTTTGCAATTTTGGAATACGTTTAGCCCACACTATTTCACCCTGAGGATTAAAATAAGCGGCTATGATGTATTCGTAATTAAAATGCTCGGTGGTATTGGTGGTATTGGTTCTGGGGTCATAAACCCGGTCAAGATACTTGTAATAATGTTCCCCTATCACATAAAAAGAACCGTCATTTTGTAAGAGAATCTGACGGAGAAAGAAATTTTCAAGTAGTTTTTTTCTGCTATCCTTGGGTAAAAAAAGACTCATCAGCTCTTTATCCATTCTGGAGTAATTATTTTGAATGACCTCATATTTTCGATCAATCTCAATATTAAAAAAGGCATTAATACCAAAGGTTCTGGAAGAGTTGACGTAGCCCGCCACTACAATATGCCCGTTTTCCTTAAGTATCATATTAACCCCGTTGAGCCATTTAAGTTTTAACCTTAAATCAATTTCCTTCAAAAAATTCAGGTCGTTATTATAAACCCATACCGAGTATTTATTGGATAGTAATTTAATGTCGTCTACATTACCTTGAGTATTATTATTGAATCCGTAATTACAGAGTAAAAACACCTCTGTTTTATTCGGAAATATTACTTTTTCAACATTGACTTTATGGATGTCGTTTAAGGAGATGAGCTCCTTTTTCCATACCTCATCACCATACAGGTCAAGGCACATCAGGTTAACGGCTTCCTTATGGGTTAATTTGTGTGGATGGTTTTGCGAAATGACAAAGGCGTTTTCGTCTTCACTGAGTTGTATAAAAATATTGGTTTCCGATAGTCGTTCAATGGTATCAACGATTTCGAAACTTTGCTGCTGCATGTTTTCATTAAAAATGAAGAGTCCTATTGAGCTATTACCTTCTTTATTATGGGTAAATATCGAAAACAGGTAGATTTTATCCTTAACCAGATAGATTTCGTAAGGTTCATTATTGTAGTTTTCCAGCGGATTGTCAAAAATGTCCTTTTCTTCCATTAAGGACAGATCCGATTTATAAAATTTTCGGACTATCAGCGATTTTTTCTTTTTGCTGGTATAGATATAATCTACTGTAAAAACGGATAAGTCATTTTCACCTATAAAACCATTAAACGCCTCGGTTTTTGAACGGGCAAATTCTTTACTTTCAATCAATGATTTGTATTGCGAAAATCCTGCGAAAACACTAAACAACATCCATATGGCAATACAATATCTCATCCCCTTTGTTTTAATTCACTTTTAAGCTTCTTTCCTTTAACGCAATCGATTTGTTTTTATTGGCCAGTTGACCACAAGCTGCATCAATATCTTTACCGCGGCTTCGGCGGATATTAACCACTAAATTAAGTGATTCGAGAAAATCGGCAAAATCATCAACCTTTCGTTTATCCGCTTGCTGATATTCACCATCATCAATAGGATTATATTCAATGATGTTGATTTTAACCGGCACATTTTTACAAAATTCGGCCAGTTCTCTGGCGTCATTAATGGTATCATTAAAGTCCTTAAAAATAATATACTCAAAAGTAATCCTGTTTTTAGTTTTTGCGTAGTAGGATTTAAGTGCTGTAGCGAGTTTATCAAGAGAATTCGTTTCGTTAATCTCCATGATTTCATTTCGCTTCACATCATTGGCAGCATGCAGTGACAATGCCAGGTTCAACTTGATGTCTTCATCTCCCAGTTTTTCAATCATTTTGGCTATTCCGGCTGTCGAAATGGTAATTCTTCTTGGCGAAATACCCAATCCGATTTCTCCACAAATCTTACGCGACCCTTCTACCACATTTTTAAAATTAAGCAGTGGTTCTCCCATCCCCATAAAAACAATATTGGTGAGGTTAATACCATAGTGCTCGTTGGAGAGTTGAGTCAGCAATAAAACCTGGTCGTAAATTTCTCCTGCCGACAGGTTTCGCATGAGTTTTAATCGTCCGGTAGCACAAAATTTACAGGCTAAGCTACAACCTACCTGTGAAGAAATACAGGCAGTTACTCTCGTTTCGGTTGGAATTAACACACCCTCCGTAACATGCCCGTCATAACTGGTAAAGGCCACTTTAATGGTGCCGTCATTACTTTTTTGCAGGTCCGTAACAGCCAGACAATCCAGAAAATAATCGGCTTCCAATGCCGCAATAATCTTTTTCGAGATATTTTTCATATCCTCAAAACTACGGGCACCCTTTTTCCAGATCCATTCATAGATTTGTTTGGCTCTGAATTTTTTTTCACCCAGCGCCTCCAACCTTTCTATAAGGTCGTTAAGTGCCAGATTCCGGATATTGATTTTTTCTGCCGACATATTACCTGCAAAGGTAGTCAGATTTATGAGCATTATCAAACTGACAGTATAAATCAAGTATTGTTTAGGAGAGTACTTCTCGGCTCCGCTCGAAGTACCATTAAAAATTGTTTCCCAGAATTCAGGCTAATCCCCGCCCCTCTAGTCCGAGCGATCCCAATAACTATCGGGACGAGGACTACTAAAAGTTGTCAGTTCGAGTACGCAAATCGAGCGAAGTCGAGATTAAGTAGAGGTGTCGGGAACAAGTTTTTAGCAAAGGTTTTATTTAGCGCATTAATACACACCACCAATTTTTCTGTCATTCATACCTTCGGCCTGTAATTTTGGTAGTTGATATGGTACGGACGACATCCCTGTGGTATCAGTCAGAGATTCCATAAAAAGGATGAGTGCCGTTTTTTCAGCATCAGTTAAATGAAGTGAGTCGGCCGGTAATGTAGTATTTTCAGGTGCAATGCCCCAACCATGTCCACCACCAACGTCATAAAAATCCACTACCTCTTCAAGTGTATTAAATACCCCATTATGCATATACGGTGCAGTCAAAGCAATATTCCTTAGGGTTGGTGTTTTAAAAGCATGTTTGTTAAAGTTGGCCTGTTCCTTAGGTCTGCCGTTTTTATATCTTCCCCGGTCTGTGTCCAGTTTAGCTGTTTCCTGATTATTTACATCAGGAATGCCCAATACTTCTGTCTCGGTATCTGAATATAGCGGGGGCACATTGCCTGCAAAAGTGGGGATAAAGTGACAGGTGGCACAGGCTGCTTTGCCTGTAAATATATTAAACCCTTCTTCAATCCTTTTATCCGTCAGGTCGGTTTTAATCATTTGATCAAATTTTGAATTAAACGATCGTAAAGACTGAACATAGGCCGATATACTGGCAATGGTTGTAAACTTACTGATGGTTTTAACTTCCGGGAAGGCTGTATTATAAAGTTCAGTATATTCCTCACTTTGCTTTAGTTTGGAAATAATTTCATTGTAATTGGTGTTAAACTCCTTTTCATTAAAAATAACATGCTCGATCTGTTCTTCAGGTGTCGTTGCCCTGGCATCCCAGAAAAAACGGGTATTGTAAATTGAATTGATCAGCCCGGGAGAATTGCGGAGGATATGCTCTTCACCATTAAATGCCAGACTGGTTTTAACTCCGTCGGTAAATGCTTTCTCAGGGTGGTGGCATGAGGCACAGGCCCGTTGATTATTGTGTGAAAGTACCGGATCAAAGAATAGTATTTTACCCAAAGCTATTTTATCATCCTCTATTCCTGAATTGGAATATTTTGAAAAGAATTTATAATTCAGAAAATCTGTATCAAAAATGTTTGTGGCTGTATAGTTAACACTATGTTCAACAGTAGCGCCAAGGTCACGGGTTTCTATAAATAACGATTGCTGAATCTCCAACATGATTTCATAAATAGGATTAACAAAATTTTTGATGAATTGAAACCGGTTAAAGGAATCAAATGATACACCATCAAAAGCACCTTCTGCCTGCTTAAATATCCCAATAATCTTCTGTTTTAGCTGGTTGTCCTGAATAAAGGGATAATACACTTCGGCCATGTTTTTTAAAGACCCTAATACAGTTTTACATTCACTGATTGTGTTTTCAGATGAGGGCGTATCAAAACCAGTAATTCCGAGGGCTGCCAATCGGATAATTTCTTCCCGGAAGGCCTCAAAAACCATACGGTCGGTAAGATAGGTTTTATGCACTCTTGGTGAAAACTCTTTAATTCTTGAATGTAATTTTGATGTCAAAACCTGAAAGTGATCGCGGTTTCTGGCCATTAATTCTTCTTCTGCAATCTGAAATCCGCTGGGAGCCAATACATTTAATTCCGGAGCCTTTCTCTCAATTTTTAGGAGTGGTGCACCATTAATATGGTCCTTTACAAACTGACGATCGTAATATTCGAATAAGGTTTCAACTTGCTTATAGGCAATTCTGGCAGCAAAAAACCGGGATTCAATTTCAGACCAGTTACCGGTTGATGAAACAGCATCCAATTTTTCAATTTCAGCAATTAATTTTTGATAGTCGTTAATAAATGACGACTTAATATGTTGAGCAGGTGCGCTTGGCTTTGCTGTGGTAATAGTGCTAAAACTCAGTATTAACAGCAGTACAACAATTGTTTTCATTTGATTTTTAAATTTTTTGGTCAAAAACGAGAAAACCCGCTGCCATTATTTGACAGCGGGCTTTACAGGAACTTTTTCTTTATTGAACTATTATTGTTTTGGAATCATTTTCGGACGTTTGAATATGATATGTTCCTGAAGGTAGGTTTGATACGTTTATTCTGTCAACGTTTCTCAAAACCTTGATTAGATTACCAGCCGCGTTGTAAATACCAACATCAGTAGTCTTATTCATATATACCACACTTGTTGAAGGGTTAGGATATAATTTGAACGTTTCTTCGTTTGTGTCAATTTCAGGTGTAGACAAGAAACCTTTATCAAAACCTGTTAAAGCAATTGTACATGAATTGTTGTATGGGTATACATTTGAAGAGCTTGGGTGTTGCGAATTGAACAAAATTGTTTTGCCGTCAGGCGTTCCTCTTACACCCGTGATTTCAGCACCCATTGGTACCTCAGCAATTCTGATTAGATCATTCCAGGTTGGGTATTCCAGTGCCATGTCAAGCATAAATAACTCACAGGTTCTGTTTGAATAACCGGCAGGCATTCTTCCGTTTGAAGTACCGTTAAGATCTTCACAAATTAACATGTAAACTTTATCTTTAATTTTGATGAACCCTAATCCGTCAGGGTTACTCAATTGTGTTGATGGGTAATCAGCTTCATCAACATCATTTGTATATTCAGGACCACCAGAAATGTGAATTGAAACTTTGTTGGTATTAACATCAAATTTTAAAATTCTTCCGTAATAATCTTTATAATCTAAATCGTCCGGTCCGTCAGTATACTGAATGTTTGCTCTGTTAATGTGGTGTTGTGCAAATGTTCCACCGTCAGCAAGCTCATCATTCCATCTTGAAGCAGGTGCATCTCTTCCGGTCTCTGTCAGGTAAACATTACCATCTGCAGGGTTATAAGCCACCCATTCCAATCTGTTAAACATAGTTGCACCTTGTGCAATGGCTTCATCCTGGAAATTAAGCATAACGTTTAAGTCGCTATTGTCAATTTCAATCCATTTTTCTTCTGAATCTTCTTTGTAAAAGTAAGTTGTTCCGGCAGTAAAGTCTCCTGGTACATCAGCCACAAATTTAGTGAAGATACCAGGTGTATTATCAGCTCCTAAATAAACGGTTTTGTTATCCGGCATTACCACACCACCTTCAAATGGTTGTCTTCCCCAGTTGTATTGTTTTCTTACCGCTTTTGCTTCTTTAGGATCAATTTCAACCATATAGTTAAAGTTTTTATACTTTTCAATGGTTTGTCCGTCTGCCATGGCAATCCCTGTATTTGTGATCTCGAAGTCAGCTGTATCTCTTACACCATCTCCATCATCATAAATATGATCATTGCTGTATCTCCACCACTCTTCAGCAGTCCAGATTCTACCGTCAAATGAAGATTGGATACCACCACAGTTCATTCCGGTCTCTCCAACTGTATTTGAAAAATCAACGTTGAAAAATTTACCGGTTCTACCGTCACTTAATGTTTGTTCCACTATAATTAAAGAGTCTGTTACGGGATCACGTTTTACTTTAAAAACGGTCATTCCTCCACCATCACCAATATTGTCGTTCGATACAACCATTTCGTGATTAACAGAAAGCCAACCTAAATCGGTTGAGTTGTTATCAGGTGTAAACCCAATAAAGTCATGCCATTGTTTTGCAGGCACTGATCCTGCAGGATTGCCATAGGTATCGGTTGTTTCAACCATATCAACCCCTCCAATAAACAATATTTGTTTTAAAATGGGTGATTCCGGTACAATAACCACATCTGATTCAATTGTAAAATCAAAGTGAGGGTTAAACCCTAACTGTGCATTTGCAGCAGACCCTCCCAGTAGTATTGATGCAAATAATAAAATTCTTTTCATGATATTCTTTTGTTTTCTTTGATACAAAAGTATCAGGGAGAATATGGAATACTGTTAACCCTTTTTTATGGTTTTTATATGTTTTGATTAGGATAGTATTATGCATTTATCCGACTTAATAACTTAGTGTTAAGCCAATTTGAAATTGGATTAATAAACCAGATAAAAACATTGAATAACAGTCGGTTGAATGTTTGTTAAAGTGTTTTAAATTTAATGTTAAGTCGGGGTTTAATACATAGAAGTACAATTAAAAAGATGATATTATTGAATACAAAGTACTATTTTTACGATAACACAAAAACAAACAATAAAATGAATTTAAAAGACAAAAAAGTAATTGTAACAGGAGGAAGTTTAGGTATTGGAAAAGCCACTGCAAAAATGATAATTGACAAAGGTGCAAAGGTGATTATAACAGGAAGAGATAAAGAAAGAACTGAAATGGCAGCAAAAGAAATAGGGGCAATACCCTTAGCTTTTGATATTTCCAAATTGGATGAAATTGATGCCCGGGCCAAAGCTTGTCTGGACTTATTAGGTGGGTTAGATATTGTCATTAATAATGCAGGAGTAGGAGATTTTAACCTTTTAGGTGACCTTTCCGTTGCTCAGTTCGAAAAAGTATTTAACACCAATGTATTTGGATTAGCCATGTTTACTCAGGCACTTTTACCAACTTTAAAGTCACAACAGAGTGGTAATATCGTTAATATCGGATCAACAGCTGCTGTAAAAGGTTTTGCTTACGGAACAGTGTATGCAGCATCAAAATTTGCAGTAAGAGCCATGACCCAATGCTGGCAGGCTGAGTTGAGAAAAGATAATATCAGGGTATTTTTAGTTAATCCAAGTGAAGTGACCACGGCCTTTAATCAGGAAGACAGAAATGAAAGGGCTGCGGTTTCGAATAAACTGACACCGGATGAAATTGCACATGTTATTGTTAGTGGTCTGGAAATGGATGACAGAGGATTTGTACCTGAAATTAATATTTGGGCCACTAATCCATTCTAAAAAGTGTCTATTTCTCATTAAAAATGTCAATTCGAGTAAATTTTCGCAGAAAATTTGTGTAGAGAATGACCATTCATAACGATTTAAAGGAAAGAACTGACGTAATAGTTTGATAACTTGAATAGTAGGTGGCTAGTGGTTTTATCAATAAAATGGGAAACTTGATCTGATAATCTGATTATAGAAACGAAAGGAGATATTTAATAATTTCCTTTCGTTTGTTGAAAAAAATACCTAACTTGGTAGAACATACAAGTTTAACCCCGCACTTCTGATACTTTTCATCAGACTGATGAAAAGATAACTTAAGCGTATCAATTGTTAATTATTATGAATCGTCAGACTATTCCCGGACGACAAGAGGTGCCTATTCTCGAAAATAAAATGAGGGAGGCATTAGATGTGAGTTGGGCTTACATTGAATTTGATACCAGTGGAAACATTGTCACCGTTAACGACTTTTTTGTAAAGGCTTTAGGTTATACAAATGAAAGTGAGCTCATAGGTCAACACCATAGCATTTTCTGTGAACCGTCTTACTCAACATCTCCTGAATACAAAAACTTTTGGGAGCAATTGAGGGATGGTAAGCCACAAACCGGTGAATTTAAGCGCCTTTCAAAAAGTGGTGAGCCAGTTTGGTTGAATGCTTCTTATACACCGGTAAATGATGATGAAGGCCGAGTGGTAAAAATCATGAAAATTGCCTCAGATGTCACTGAACGAAAGTTAGTGGAAAGTAGATTTCGTGACGCATTAGATGTGAGCTGGGCCTATATTGAATTTGATACAGAGGGTCATATTCTTACAGCCAACGATTTTTTTGTAAATGCATTAGGTTATCAGACAAAAGAACAGCTTATTGGTCAACATCACCGCATTTTTTGTGAGCAATCTTATGCCGAAACAGATGAATATAAGTCTTTTTGGAAGTCCTTAAAGGCAGGTGAAGCTCAATCGGGAGAGTTTAAAAGGCTATCAAAAAATGGTAGTCCAATATGGCTGAATGCCTCTTATACTCCAATTAAAGATGAAAATGGTGAGGTTATTAAAATCATGAAAATTGCCTCCGATATTACCGAAAACAAATTAATCGAAACACGCTTCAGAAATGCTTTAGATGTCAACTGGGCTTATATTGAGTTTGATACAGAAGGGCATATTCTTACTGCCAATGATTTTTTTGTCAGATCATTTGGCTTTCATACAATTGATGAAATAAAAGGACAGCATCACCGCATATTTTGTGATAAACCTTACACCGAAACTCTGGACTATAAGGAGTTTTGGGAGAGTTTGCGTCAGGGAAATTCCCAATCCGGAGAATTTAAAAGATATTCAAAAGATGGTGGTGTAGTCTGGTTGAATGCTTCCTATACACCGGTGGTTGATGAAAAAGGTCAGGTGATTAAAATCATGAAGCTGGCGGCTGACATTACAGAAAGCAAAAAAATAAGTGAGGAGCTGAAGCGTCAGCAGGAAAATATTAAAGAAGAATTAAAACGCCAGGTCAATAAGAGAACTGAAGAACTGGAATCTTCACAGGCCCAGTTAATCGAATCGGAAAAAATGGCCTCTCTGGGACAGTTGATTGCAGGGATTGCACATGAGATTAATACACCTATGGGAGCGATTAAGGCTACTGTTGAAATTTTAATTGAAGCCAATCGCAGAATGACAGATAATTTACCGGAATTCTCAAAAGTCACAAAATATGTTGATGCTGACTTATGGAAGAAATTCCTGGAAACCATTCTTGAGCAAAAGCCAATGATGTCAACCCGTGAAGAAAGGAAATTGAAACGGCGAATACGGCAGGAAGTGGAAGAACGGGGCTATCCTAACGAAAATGATGTGGGAGACTTATTGGGTGATATGTTGTTTACAGGTAATTTGGATGATTATGAAGCATTGCTAACCAGGGAAGAAAATCTGGCCGCCCTGGAATTGGCAAATATATTATTCATTAAGAATAAGGGGGCTGACACAATTAATCTGGCGGCTGATAAATGTCGAAAAATTGTTTTTGCATTGAAGTCTTTTTCAAGAGTGGATTATTCAGGAGACTTTGACAAAATGAGTATCACTGAAAATATTGATACTGTTCTGATACTTTACCAAAATCAGTTAAAGTATGGGTTTGAGGTTGTTAAAAATTATGATGAGGATCTGCCAATACTCTACGCTTTGGGTGATGCACTAAGTCAGGTATGGACCAATTTGATTCACAATGCCATACAAGCAATGGGCGCGGATGGTGGTGTATTAACTATCACTATAAAGAACGAACCGGAATGGATACATGTTATGATTAATGATACCGGACCCGGTATTCCGGAGGATTTAAAAGATAAAATATTTAAGATTTTCTTCACTACTAAGTCGAAAGGGGAAGGAAGTGGTCTTGGCTTAGACATTGTCAGAAAGATAGTTGAAAAGCACGCCGGTAAAATTTATGTGGAAAGTGTACCGGGAGATACAACTTTTCATGTGAAAATACCTAAAAAGGAGTATATAATGGATTTGGTAGAGAAAAATAAGAAGTTGAATCAAATTAATAATTGATATTATGGGAAATAAATTAGTATTGTGTTTAGATGATGAAAAAATTGTTTTAGACAGTTTAAAGGAGCAGTTACGTCCTAAATTCAGAGGTAATGCAAAACTTGATTTTGCACAGAATGCCGAAGAAGCTTTTGAAATTATTGAAGAATATGAAGAAGACGGGATAGAGATGTTATTGGTGATATCGGATTGGTTGATGCCGGGGATGAAAGGAGACGAATTTTTGGTCAAATTACATAAAATGTATCCTGATGTTATCAAAATCATGTTAACCGGACAGGCAGATGAAAATGCCATTCAAAAAGCCATTGATGAAGCCAATTTATATAAATGCATTTCAAAACCCTGGAAAAAGGACAATCTTTTAGATACCATTAATGAAGCCATTGAGGAGTCAAATATGATTTTATGAAACAAAAGGAATTCATACTATGCGTTGATGATGAAAAGGTAATACTTGATTCCTTAAAGTATCAGTTGAAGACTTTTTTCAAGTCCGATTTTATCATTGAAACTGCCGAGAGTGGAAAAGAAGCGCTTGAAATTCTTGAAGAATATCGGGAGGATCTCGGAATTGCAGCTTCTTTGGTCATTTCTGATATGATGATGCCCAACATGAAGGGCAGTGAACTCCTTGAAAAAATTCATGAAATTTACCCTCAAACACCTAAAATTTTATTGACCGGACATGCCGATAAGCAGGATATAATTGATACAATCAGTAGAGTTCAATTGTACCGGTATTTTCCGAAGCCCTGGGATAAGGTTGATTTTAATATCACTGTAAGGGAAGCTTTACTGGCTTATGTCAGAACAAAAGAAATTGAGTCACAAAGAGATAAATTGCTGGACTTAAACAAAAACCTTGAAAAAAAGGTAGAGGATCGTACAAAGGAACTTTTTGTAAAAAATGAAATGATTACCGACAGCATTAATTATGCTAAAAGGATTCAGGATGGTGTACTGACAGATTTGGATGAGGTTAAAAAATTCCTGCCTGAATTTTTTATATACTATAAGCCGCTGCATATTGTAAGTGGCGATTGTTACTTTTTTACAAAAATTGATAGTAAGATTGTAATAGCAGTAGTGGATTGTACAGGACATGGGGTACCGGGCGCAATGATGAGTATGATCTCTAATTTTCAGTTAAACAGAATCGTAAATGTTGAAAGAATAACTGATCCTGCGAAAATTCTTTATGAATTTCATGTTGGAGTGGTTAAAGCCTTAAATCAAAAGCAGAATGACCTTGAAGATGGAATGGATGTTTCGTTATGTGTATATGATGAAGAAACCAAACAAATGACCTATGCCGGAGCCAAACGGCCATTGGTGTATGTTAGAAATGGTGAAATGTGTTCCATTAAAGGAGATAATCTACCAATTGGAGGATTGTTAAATTTTGAGCGGAATTACATCAATCATTCATTTAAGGTTGATCAGGATATCTTGTTTTATATGTTTACTGATGGTGTGGTGGATCAGTATGGGGAAGCCATCAACAGACGATTTAAAATCAGTAATTTCAGAAAACTAATTCTTGAAAATGTTGATAAACCGCTGGTGGATCAAGGTATTGCAATTGAAAAAACAATCACTGAATGGCAGGGTAATGCTGCTCAGACAGATGATATACTGGTACTTGGATTTATTATTAAGCCTTAAGTGGTATTCAAAGCTTAATTAAGAGAAACATCAAGATTTTTTAACCCAACATTTTCAGGTTGGGCATTAAACGCCTGCTTTAAATCTGCAATAATATCATTGTAATGTTCAATTCCTATTGATAATCGAATCAGTTGATCTGTGATATTATGGTGTTCCCGTTCTGTTTTATCTACTCCGGCATGTGTCATTGATGCCGGGTGCTCAGCCAATGATTCAGTGCCTCCTAAACTAACTGCTAATTTGATTAATTTTAAGTTGTTCAGAAATTGAAAAGCTTCTGTTTCACTGCCTTTAATGTCAAAAGCCACCATTGCACCGGGGGCAAGGCATTGTTTATCATAAATGGCTTTTTGCTGACCATCCAGCATCCCTAAATAGTAAACTTTCTCAACCTGGTCATGACTGGCAAGGAACTCTGCGATATACTTAGCATTTTCAGCCTGCTTGTCCATTCTTATTTTTAGCGTTTCCAAACTTCTCATCAATAACCAACCTGTATTCGGACTGGTTTGATTTCCAAGAAAGGTTCGCATTACTTTTATTCTTTCCATTAAACCAGCACTACCCAATACAGCTCCTGCAATAACGTCACTGTGTCCACCAATATATTTTGTAGCAGAGTATACCACCAAATCGGCGCCATGTTTAATAGGGTGCTGCCATACCGGTCCCATATAGGTATTATCTACGGCTAACAATACTTCTTTTTCGTCAGTCGATTTTGACTGCGCAACGGATTTGCACATTTCAATATCGATTAATGCGTTGGTTGGGTTGGCCGGTGTTTCAATATAGATCATAGCCAGACGATCTCCATATCCTGATTGATCGATTTTATTGAGAATTGATTCCCGACTATCAGTAGCATCAAATGGCAAAACATGAATGCCATATTTGGTTAATACATGTTTGATAAAGTGATCCGTTCCACCGTAAACAGGGTTACTGTACAATAATAAGTCGCCAGGGCTTAAAAACTCCATTAATACCGTTGAAATAGCTGCCATTCCACTCTCAAATACAGCGCAATCATCAGCGCCATCCCATAGTGATAAACGGTTTTCTAAAATTTCAAGATCCGGGTTATTCAGTCTGCTGTATATCAACCCCATCTCTTCATCCGGGTTTTTATCTCTTAAACCATAGGCCACTTCAAAAAAGGCTTTACCTTCTTCGGCCGATTTAAAAACAAAAGTAGAGGTCTGAAATATAGGACACTTGATTGACCCTTCAGATAATTCCGGCTTATAGCCATACGACATCATTAATGTTTCCGGTTTCATAACGAATAGTTTTACTGCAAAATTATTCTAAAGTCAACTATTATACTAGTATATTGAATAAATCCAGTATTTTTAACTGCTTAAAATGATTAATAAAGAAAATAGCATTATTTTTATAGTAGAATATAGTCAATTACAGTAAAAAATTCCAATTAATGAAGAAGCTGGATCAGACCGACAAAAAAATACTTGAATTGCTTCAAAGTGATTCGAACCGAAATGTCAAGCAAATTGCGGCTATGCTTAACCTCACTGCTACTCCTGTTTATGAGCGGATAAAAAAAATGGAAAAGGCCGGGATTATAGAAAAATATGTGGCCAGGGTTAGTCCGGAGAAACTGGGACTGGAATTATTAGTATTCTCACATGTTTCACTAAAAGAACATACAAGAGAATTTTTATCTAAATTTGAAAACGAAGTCCTTGCATTAAAAGAGGTCATTGAGTGTCATCATGTTTCGGGTGAGCACGATTATTTGCTCAAGGTAATGGTGAAAAATATGGCGGACTACAGACAGTTTTTGACCAATAAACTGGCTAAGATTAAAAATATAGGTAATGTCCATTCTTCATTTGTAGTCGGAGAAATTAAAAAGGATGGTATAATACATTTAAACGAATAAATATGAAACATTTGACAGTGCTTTTTGTGGTAAGTTTTCTTCTTCTTGCTTGCGGAAAAACCGCTTATAATGCGAATCTGGGGGAATCGTCAAAAGTTAAAGTAGATGATGTATTGGATTATAAAGAAGAAAAACTGGAAGTCAAATTGGTAAGTATCACTGAAGACTCCAGATGCCCCAAAGGATCGAATTGCATTTGGGAAGGTCAGGTGGTGATTAATTTAAATGTTTCCGATCAATCCGTATTAGTTAATACCCAAAAACCAGTTGATACTTTAGGTTATACTTTTAGTATTCTAAGTGTAACACCAACCAAGACAAATGATGTTATTGATCAGAAAGATTATACTATCGAATTGCTGATTAATAAGTAGCTGTCGGGTAATTCGGTTAGTCTGAGCGATCTCTATTGATAATTTATCCTGGTACTTCTCGACTCCGCTCGAAGTACTACAAAGAGAAACAATCTACCAAATACTGTTCAGAAAAATCACTTAAACTAACGGTTTTATTGTCAATAATTATGTCAATTCGAGCGGAGTCGAGATTAAGTCAAAAATCATGTCAGTTCGAGTGAAATTCGATAGAATTTTATATCGAGAACACATCAAACAAATTCATATTTACTGCCGGGCAATGACCTGACTACACCTTTCATTTCGAGGTTAAATAACTGAACCAGTAATTCACTACTGGTCATTTTAGACAGATGACTGATCAAATCAATGGGTGAAGTGCCTTTTTCTTTTAAAATAGAGATGATTTTTTCTTCTTCTGGTGAAAAATCATTAAAGAGATTGATTTGAACCTGTTGGTCAATTTTTTGATTTTCCCAACCCATAATTTCAATTAAATCCTGTGCACAGGTGATCAGGTGGGCCCTGTTTTTTTGAATGAGTGCATTACACCCCTTTGATGCATGTTGACTGACATTTCCGGGGAAAGCAAATACATCCCGGTTATAATCATTCGCTAATCCTGCTGTAATCAGTGAGCCTCCTTTTTCTGCACTTTCAACCACAACCGTTGCATCACACATTCCTGCCACAATCCTGTTGCGTTTTGGAAAATTCTCCTTGTCAGGGATAGTCTGACTTAAAAACTCAGTCAGTATACCGCCCTTATTTTGCATTTGCAGGGCTGTTGATTTGTGAGGAACCGGATAAAGTACATCCAGACCATGTGCCAGCACACCAACTGTTGGTAATCCAAACTCCAAAGCAGCTTTATGGGCAGCAATATCAATACCGTAAGCCAGTCCGCTCACAATTTGAACATTGCTGTTTTGTAAATCGTGAATTAAATCTTTGACAAGCTGCTTGCCATATGAGGTGGCTTTACGGGTGCCCACCACAGCAATATTTTTAACCGTGTTAAAATTATGGTTCCCTTTCGAAAACAACATCACTGGTGCGTCACCACAATGCGAAAGCTTAGCGGGATATTTTTCGTCTGTATAAAAATAGGAGGTGATATCATTTTTAGCAATAAAATCCAGTTCAGCCTCAGCCCTTGATAGGGCCTCCTCACGCTTTAAATTTTGAGCTGTTATGGCTCCAATACCCTGAATTTTTGAAATTAAGGCTACTTTTTCTTTAAAAACACCCTCAACTGATCCTATTCCCGATACCAGTTGTTTTGCTTTTCTCGGCCCAATTCCATTCAGTAAACTTAATCCTATTTTATACAGGTTTTCCGACATAACACAAATATAATCAATATTATACAGGGATATTGAGTTCAATTCGAACATTAGTTTTCACCACCACGCTTGAATTCGAGATAAAAAGATGGTATTTTCGCTACATTGAAATCCTAAAACACTTTAGTAATGATGAAAAAAATTACAGTTTTATTGCTTGCGGTGCTGTGTGTGCTAAGCTCGTCTGCCAAAGTTAACCTTGACGATTACAAAGTATATTTTGTAAAATCTCAGGGAAAAATATTACCTGAATTAGAAGAGTACGTCAATGCTAATATTGCCGATTTATGGTCTGTTTCTGAAATAGAAGTGATTGAAAATGGTACAGAATCCCAGTATGATAAAAAGAATGCCATGTTTATTAAAATAACTGACCATACCGATCAGGTTGTGGCGGGAAATACATATTATACGGTTAGCAACTATATCATAGGGGCATATTTTCACCGGGATTTGTCTGAAGATAAAACAAAGATGAATTCTTTTCCAAGCGAAAAAATTTCAATTCAAAAATATGGCCATTTTAAGGAGGTATCTCAGCTGGCAGGTGCAATTTGTTTATTGCTACAATCTGAACTTATTTCCGGAAGACGGAATATCAAAACCATTCAGGAAAAAACTTTGGTGATCAGAAAGTCAGATCTTAACAAATCTATCGATCTGAATGAATTTCAAACAAAATACTGCTGCAAATATAAATTTGTAGATGACGCAGAATACATGAATATCTTGTTTTCTGATCATAGTGACTATGCTATTTTGATTGCCTCTACCAGGATGGCGGATGATAAAGTGAGAATTGGGTCACTAAGTGATGGAACTACTGGATCTGACAGGGAAACCAAGCGATATATTATTGACTTAAGTAATTGGGAAACCTTGTATTTTTTTAGTAGAAATATAACAGGAGGAACCTTCGGATTAACAAAAAAAGACCTGAAAATATTGAACAAAGGTTAAGTATATTACTATCAAAAATTATTGACTTCGTTGAACCTAAAGGTTTACCTATACTACTTTTTGTCCCTGTAGCTATCGGGACCGCTCAGCATCTAAACTTGAATTGACTTTTTTTGATATGAAATAGACACTTTTTAATAATCACAGACTTATCAGTTATTCAAGTTAAATATTTTAACTTTGCGGTTTTAATTGTAAAGGCAATGGAATATAACTTCAGGGATATTGAAAAAAAGTGGCGTCAGCAATGGGCGGAAAACAAAACATTTAAAGCGGAAGAAAATTCTGATAAACCCAAATTTTACGGGTTGGATATGTTTCCTTACCCTTCAGGGGCAGGATTACATGTTGGTCACCCACTGGGTTATATTGCCTCTGATATTTATGCCAGATACAAGCGATTAAAAGGATTCAATGTTCTGCATCCAATGGGATACGACTCATTTGGATTGCCGGCAGAGCAATATGCGATTCAAACCGGTCAGCACCCTGCGGTGACTACTGCACAAAACCTGGCCAGATACAGAGATCAACTGGATAAAATCGGTTTTTCATTTGATTGGGACAGAGAAGTACAAACTTCTGACCCTTCGTATTACAAATGGACGCAGTGGATTTTTAAACAACTGTATAATAGCTGGTACAATCAAGGTACTGATAAGGCCGAGGATATTAAGAACCTCATCATCATTTTTGAAAATGAAGGGAATGCTGATGTTAAGGCAGCTACCGATCAGCAGGATAATTTTACGGCAGAGGAGTGGAACGGATTTTCGGAAGCAGAGCAGCAGGCTGTTCTGATGAATTACAGGTTAACTTACCTGGCTGATTCATGGGTGAATTGGTGTCCGGCATTAGGAACTGTATTGGCCAATGATGAAATTAAAGATGGCGTTTCGGAACGTGGAGGGCATCCTGTAGAACAAAAACTCATGCGACAATGGAGTATGAGAATCACAGCTTATGCGGGCCGCTTACTAACTGGTTTAGATACTGTAGACTGGACCGATTCAATTAAAGAACAGCAACGGAACTGGATTGGAAAATCTACCGGAGCTTCGGTACACTTTAAGGTTGAAAACAGTGAGAAGAGTATTGAAGTGTTTACGACCAGGCCTGATACCATTTTTGGCGTTAATTTTATGGTTTTAGCACCGGAACACGATTTGGTGGGGGAACTAACCACTGATGAATACAAAGAAGCTGTTACAGAATATCAAAGACAAGCCGGTTTAAAAACGGAGAGAGACCGTCAGGCTGATGTTAAAAATATAACCGGGCAGTTTACCGGAGCCTATGCTATTCACCCTTTTACAGGTGAAAAAGTACAAATATGGATTGGTGATTATGTATTGGCCGGATACGGAACAGGTGCTGTTATGGCCGTTCCTGCTGGTGACCAAAGGGATTGGGATTTTGCCAAACATTTTGGAATTGAGATAAAGAATATTTTTGAGGGGATTGACATTTCGGAGCAGGCTTATACCGAAAAAGGCGCGACCCTTATAAATTCAGATTTCCTAAACGGTCTAACGGCTAAAAAAGGCATTAAAACCGCTATCTACGAAATTGAAAAGAGAGGCCTTGGGAAAGGACAAACGAATTACAGGTTAAGGAATGCTGTGTTCTCAAGACAAAGGTATTGGGGAGAGCCTTTTCCGGTTTACTATAAAAATGATATCCCTTACCTGATTGAGGATGATCAGTTACCGGTTACTTTACCGGAAGTTGATGCTTATCTGCCAACTGAAGATGGAGAACCACCTTTGGCCAGAGCCAGTAATGAAGCCTGGAAAGGAGTCAGTTTAAATGAAGGGGAAAGAATGGAATACAATACCATGCCAGGTTGGGCAGGCTCTTCATGGTATTTCTTAAGGTATATGGATCCAAATAACCAAACCGAATTTGTATCAAAAGAAAAAGCTGATTACTGGAACCAGGTGGATTTATATATAGGGGGGTCGGAGCATGCTACAGGTCACTTACTATATGCCCGGTTCTGGACTAAATTTTTATTTGATAAAGGATTAATTTCATTTGATGAACCTTTCAAAAAAATGATTAATCAGGGGATGATTTTGGGTCGTTCCAGCTTTGTTTATAAAATTCCTGGTAGTATAAAAGCAATTTCGGTTGCAAGTGATAATAGAGATTTAATTCCTGCTGGAGATATTCCTCCTTTACTAATTTCTAAAAATCAATATGAAATACTTTTAAGGGCAAAAAAGATAATACAAAAGTTTAATTTAAGTCCAGAAGAGATAGATCTGAAGGAAAAATACTACGAGATAGTTGATAAAGTAAAAAAAGTGGAAGTCAGGAATACTGCAGACTTATCAGAAAAATATCCTAATCGAATAGGAGAAATTAATTATGATATTATATATTTTGATCCATATCCGGTTAATGCTGACATCAACTTAATTGACAATGACAAACTGGATATTGAAGGGTTTAGAAACTGGCAACCAGAATATTCGAATGCAGAGTTTATCCTTGAAGATGATGGGACATATATCTGTGGTTCGGAGATTGAAAAAATGTCCAAATCGAAATACAATGTTCAAACACCAGATGAATTAGTTGAGAAATTCGGTGCGGATACATTACGTTGTTACGAAATGTTCCTTGGGCCATTAGAACAAGCCAAACCATGGGATACCAAAGGGATAAACGGAGTTCATAATTTTTTAAGAAAATTCTGGCGTTTATTCCATGATGAAAATGGTGTGTTTAGCATAACCGAAGGAGAAGCCGATCAAAAAGCATTAAAAACATTACATAAAACAATCAAAAAACTGGAAGAAGACCTGGAGCGTTTTTCATTTAATACCGGGGTTTCTAATTTTATGATTGCCGTAAATGAACTGACGGATCAAAAATGCAATAATAAGGCAGTTTTAACGGAGTTGGTTAAATTGATTTCTTCTTACGCCCCTCATATTTGTGAGGAGCTATGGGAAAAATTAGGCAACGCATCCGGTTCAATTTCAAGTGCCGGCTTCCCTGTTTTTAATCCTGATCATTTAGTTGAAAATGAATATGCCTATCCGGTATCATTTAATGGTAAAATGAGATTTAAAATTGAATTACCTACTAACATGAGCAAGGATGAAATAGAAAAGGCTGTTTTAGAAGCCGAGCAATCGCAAAAATGGTTAGACGGGAAAACACCCAAGAAAATGATTGTGGTGCCTGGAAAAATCGTCAATGTGGTGGTTTAATGGGGCTGACCGTTATAAATTGAACAAAATATAAAAGGTCTCTTTTTAGATTTAACAAATGAAGTCTGAGGTCTCGGCTCAGCCGAGAGAGACTCGAAGACTGATCCTAAATAAGACTGATAATTAATAAAATAAAGAAGGGGGCGAACAGCCCCCTTCTTCTACAATTAAACTAACAGGTTTTTGAGTAAACAGTTATAATAATTATCTATGAACAACAAAGGGGATAATTATTAGCATTTCTGCTAAGTAACAGGACTGAAACCAGATTACCGGTGTTCTTAAATCCTCTACTCTATTTTAAATATGCTTTTAAAACTCAAATGTTGCCTGTGGATTTAATTTAAATTTATGTGTCAAAAAAAAGTCCCGGCCACTTACCAGGACTTTCAACTTTAGTTAGTTGTATGTAGTCATCAATTCAAGTAAAAGAGATTTCATTATAGTCTGTACCCGATTTTAAATGCAACTGTTGGTCTTACATTTGAATCCCTGTAATTGTCCACTAAAGTTAAACGGTTGTTCCAGTCATCAGGTAAAATGCCACCTGTAGGTAATTTTGATCTCGACTGTACATTAATATTGTTTAAACGTAATCCCACATTTAAATCAAAAACAAAATTGTCCCCAAGGTTTCTCTGAAATCCCCATTTTAATGCCAAACTTGTATTAAATTGGTGAAACCTCATTTTGGTATTGACGAAATAGGCAAAGTCATCTATGCCATTTGGATTTTCGGTCGGATCCATTCCAACAGGTACATCATTTTCACGAATAACCAGGTGGCGAAAAGTAAGATCAGCTGCAAGGTACCGTGTAGGCTTTTTAAAGATATAAGCACGACCTTCAGTTCGCAATTGATAACCGGTTAATCGATCAAAATCATTTTGCCGGTCACCAACCCATGGTTGAAAATAAGATGGTATTATCCCAACACCGTATTGTAAGCTTATTTCTTCATTAACTCTCGATTCCACATCTATTCCCAAAGTTGGAATAGTGGAAAAGATATCAGTAAAGTCAACTTTAATAATCTTATCAGAATCTCTGAAATTATATTTTGGTTCACCAGTTTGTGCCTGAACCGTTGTAAACACAAAGCAAACTAATAATAAGGCTAAATTTTTCATAATTCTATATTTATAATTTCAATTCGGGCTCAGGGAAAATACCGGCTCCGGTCAGGGAGCCGGATAGCATCTTATTGAAGGTTAATTACTGATCTTTTAACTAATTCTGTTGGATTAGCAGCATCAAATTGATAGACACCGTTAAGTCCTAAAACAATAAGTAAATTGTTATCTGACGAAATCACATCTTTAGCAATTACATCATGGTAATGCATCACCATATCTACTTTTTCAATATCCGAAATGTTGAATGCCTTTAATCCGTCATATCCGTCGCAAACATAAACCAGGTCTGGGTTGTCAGAAGAAAATCCAAGTCCGTAAGGGTTTACGAGCTGTTCAGATCTTAGTAAGGTAGGATTATGAATATCATTGATGTCAATAATATCCAACTCATTCACATTACCACCACAAGGAGTTCCTCCTCTAATTGTTGATAAAGCATACTCATCATTAGCTACAACCGGATCACATGCCGTTACATGTTCAAATTCCGAAATCTCCTCTAATTGCTGAGGGTTTGTAGCATCTAATATCTTTACACCATCATTTGTTCCAATAAATAAATAGTTATTGCGGGCGTAAATTGTTTCTATACCGTATCCAAGTTCTAAAGTTTGAACGTGAACCGGGTTTTCACCATTCGAAATATCAAATACTTTGATCGATTTGGAATCGAGAGTATATAAATTGTCTTCAACAATGGCAAATTGTGCTAACGAACCACCTTCTCCTGAACCTGAAATGGTACCATTTTTTAAAGCTGGTTGAGGATCAGTAGTATTGGTTTGTTCAATGTCTTCTTTATCGCAGCTCATTAATAATACAGCACAGGCAGCGATCGTAATATATGATTTTAAATTTTTCATCTTCTTTAATTTTATTTTGTACATCCCGGATTAACTAATACAGCCTTTTCCCAGGCAATAACCACACCTTTTGAAGCATCTACACATTCAAATGGTCCTTGTTGATCAGGAAAAGCCTGCGTTGGAAATACTGACTTGATTCTACTCTTATAAACAGGGTTAGACGGCTGGCTGATATCAATAAGTACCATATCTGTTATATTATCAGCATAAAGTATATTCTGACGAACAGAAAAATCCATATTACCCGGAATCGAAATGAATGACACTTTTACAGGAGCGTCAGGGTTAGAGTTGTCGTAAATGTGAATTCCTTTGGCTTTGTCGTTAATTAAGAGGTAATTCTCGTAGGTATATATCCTACCTGGTTTATTCAATGGTTCATCTGTCTTGATTTCGATTCTTTCAATAGCAGCAGCTGTGGTATAGACTGGTTTCAGTCCCAATACCTCTTTGCTTTCTTCTTTATCGCACGACTCGAGTGCAAGCAGAGAAACGATACAAAGAATAGGTAAAATAACTTTTTTCATAATATTCTTTTTAATGATTGTTTACTGATATGTCGACCAATGAATGATTTACCCCTACCCGAAATGAATTTTTATTTTTTTTTACAGGAAAAATAGAGCTTAAAACTATGCAGATTGCAATAGAGGTAAACAGTGTTTAGAACACATATTATAGCTGTGCAGGAAATGTTTAAAACCAATTAAACGAATGGAGTAGAAGCTTTATATTTCCCCCTTGAGTATAACGGTAGACGATCCGTAGATTAATCCGTAAACACCATTAGTATAAAACAATGGTGGATTAACAAAAAGACTGACTGTAGATTGTGTTTTACGATAGGCATTGAGGTCCAAAAGGTAATCTGCAATATCAGGACTAATGGTATTGATTTCTACTCTGATCGGGGTAACAAAATCATCTGATTTAATGTAGTCAAGTGTTTCAAAAATGGTGGTACTGTCAGTACCCGAAGGAATAGCCAGGACAGAATTCCTGGTTTCAAAAAAGTGCTCATTCCATATGGTATCTGTTGATATGGAATCAGGGATACCATCATATACAGCATAAGTGAAGAACTGATCAACAGGTGAGAAAGCATCTAATTGTGCAATAATTGGAAAAATGGTATCAACATTGGTAATGACCAGATTACTGGACTGAAGAGGGTAGGGCATGGTAGTTTGTGCAAAAGTCTTGGTGGTATCTACCTGAATATTGACTTTTATGATTTCGCCATATTGTCCCGAAAAAGGTTTAAGCGACTCGTACAATCCATTGGATATATACTTGAAAGTGTAAATAGTATCATGATGCTCAACCTCAATTTCTGCATTACTGATATACTTTTTTTGGCTGCCACTTTTAATGTCTGCACTATAATGAAGATTGAAATACTGATATTCATAAACGTCAGTTATCTTACTGTTTGCAACAATTTTTTGCTGAGATTGTGTGTTAATCTCAGGTTCAAGCTTATTGCATGACAAAATCACAAAAAGAGGAATCACTATTTGAATTAAAATATTCCGCATCATTTAAGTTTAAAAAAGTAATAGAGATAGGCACTTTGTGGGATGTAATTTTGATTTCTGAAGTCAAGGGTATTGCTGCCTGAGGGTGCTAAAAAGGAATTTGAAATATTCTGACGACCATATATATTGGTTAAAGTTAACATGAAGTATCCCCTGTTTTTTTGTTTTTTTATACCCAGTGTTCGTTTAAGTGATATATCTAACCGGTGATGAATAGGCAATCTGCTGGTATTTTTAAGTCCGTCGTATACCGGATATTCGACCCCGTTTACTTCAATTTTTCCAGTTGGAAGGGTTAAGGCTGTTTTGGAATGAAAAACAAAGTTTCCTCCAAATTCCCACTTCTTCGATCGTTTATAAAACTGATTAAATGAAATATAGTGTGGGCGGCTATAAGCCGGAACATAAGGTTGATTATTATTAATCCCTTTTATGGTTTGTCTGGAATAGGTATAACTATATGAGAACTGAGCAGAGTATTTTTCAGATTTCTGATAATGTGCCATAAACTCAAATCCGGTTGCAATCAATTTTCCGCTTAAAAGATTACTTTCAATATCGGAATGCGGAGGGTAAGTAGAGTGGGCATAATCAAGAACATTACTCACGTACCGGTAGAAAACTATAGATGATAGGTTCAGGTATTTTTCATTGTGAATTAAAGCCAGTGAGGTTTGGTAATTCCGTTCAGGTCTTAAAAATTTAGAAGGTGTGGTCCAGATTTGAACCGGTAGCACTTTTGTATTATAATTGACAATATGTGTAAACTGAGTGGCAATATTTTCGGATAATTGTAAGCTGTTTTTGGGGTTTAACCGATAGGTCAGTAAAATTCTGGGATCAATTGAAAGCTTGAAGTCGTACGGTTTATTTTTTGTATATATAATTTGAGTTCGGGTCAAATCCGGTCTTAAAAATTGAGAAGTGTCCTGGGTGCCTATATGAAAGTAGTAAGGCAGTCTGACACCAGCGTCCAACGTAATTCTTGGATTAATTTTTTGGACCAGATTGGCATAAAGAGCAGTTTCGTAGCCGTTTCTGTTCAGGAAAACAGCATTTTTTGTGGTCCGGTCATTTAGAGTTCTGGTGTTAAGAACAGACAAACCATAATTTAACTTTTTTGAATTGGAAATAAAATAGGATACATTATACTTGATCTGGCTTGAAATCACTTTTTGCCCAAAGTTTGAGGTACTGTTTTGCTCATCAATCTTATAGTTGAAAATGCTGTTGATCAATGTCAGGTTGGTAAAGGTTCTGTCTGAAATAACACGGTTCCATCTGAATGCAAAGGAATTATTACCCCAGTTATATCTGCTGCCTAAATTGTCAATTCTGTCATTTCCAATATAACTGGTAAAGTAAATGCGATTTTGATAATTTAACTTATAATTCAGCTTTAAAGTCAAGTCAAAAAAGTTAGGGTTTGGCAGATCGGTTGGTGGTAAAAAATTAATTGAATTAAGGGCATCAAAAGAACGCCGACCTGATATATAATATGAAGCCTTATTTTTTATAATCGGGCCTTGCAGGCTAAGATGGGGAACGCTTGCACCAGAACCAACGTCAAATTGAAATTTCTTTAAGTTACCTTCCTTGGTATAGATCTCTAAAATGGATGAATTTCTAATGCCAAATTTAGCGGGGATATGATCCTTGTAAAAAGTAGCGGACTTTACGGCATTAGCGTTAATGATAGAATAGATGCCCAATAGATGATTAGGGTGATAAATGGGAATTTCGTCCAGGAGAATTAGGTTATTGCCATTGGATAGTCCCCTGATCTGATAAGATGAAGAGCCGTCGTGAAGGGGCTGTACCCCTGCAATATTCTGAACGTATTTGGTTACATCAGGTAAGCCGTTTGAAGAAGGGGTTTGGTATAATAGCGCCGGTTCAATAACCATTTTTTCGAGTGTAGCCACTTTATTGTTGACAGTACCGGCCGAATCATGTTTAGCATTAACTTCAATTGGCTTTAGTGCAAAAGTATCTTCCTCCAGTTCAAAATTTAACATCAGGTTATTTTCAATTGAAATGGTTCGGGTTTGTGATTTCATTCCCACTGATGAGATAATGAGGTCATATTTACCGGTTGGCATTTCAATATGATAAAACCCGTAAGGATTGGTAACGCAACCCTCTTCAATTCCCGAAAAAAACAGCTTCGCACCTATTATTTTTTCTTCTGATGCTTTATCAAGAATATAACCACTTAAGCTAACAATACTCGTTTTGGATTTAACACTGTAAATGGTAATTTGGTTGGCAATTTCCTTATAATTTAAGGCTGTACCTTCAAAAATATCATCTAAAATCTGGCCTACTTTTTTTTGAGTGTAGGTTTTAGTGGTTAACTTTTTCTCCGATTTGAGGGTGCTGAGGTTGTAAGAAAAGGTGAGGTCCGCCTTGTTCTCTATTACTTTCAGGCAGTGTAACAGCGTGGCATTTTTAAACCTTAAGGTTACTTTTTGGTCAGTTAAACTTTGAGCAGACAGAAAACTGCTTGTCAGTAAAACTATGACCAGAAAACAACTACGCATTACTTCAGTATAAACTTATTATTCTTCTTTGAGAATTCTAAGTTACAACTTAAAGCTAATGCTTCAATAATTTCATCTAATTTTTGATTCTTAAAAACACCTGTAATCCGACATTCTTCTTCCTGAGACTCATTAATGATCATTTGATCGTAATAGGAATTAATATCCCGGATGGCTTCATCAATGGGGGTGTTTTCAAATGTAAAATGCCCGGTTTTCCATGATAAAACATTAGTATTTGCTCTTGTCTTTTCAGAAATTGATTGCCCGTCACTCGAAGCTGACTCATTTACGGTAAGCTCTATTTTATCATTTTTATTTTCTAAGGCAACTCTTCCTGATTTTACACTAACTGTGGTTTCTTTAAATTTGGTATTAACATTAAAAGAGGTTCCCAAAACACTTACATCACCATAACTGGTATTGATTTTAAAAGTGTGTTGCTCGTCCCGAACTACATCAAAAAAGGCTTCACCGTTTAATTTTACATTTCGGTTATCTTTAAAATCCTTTTGATATTCTACTGTAGTATTTTTTGCAAGATATACCAGTGACCCATCAGGTAGCTCGAGTGATTTAACAGCTTCATCATTATTATGAAATGCGATAAATTCCGCCTGATCGGATAGTATAAATTTATAACCGGTAATGCCAATCAAAATGGCAATACTGACAGCAACAGCGTATTTCAAAAGTGGTTTTAAAAAGAACACCTTAGTTGGTTGCTCTTCAATCCGGGCATCCATTTTTTCCCAGGCTTTTGAAGTGTTAAACTGAGTATATTGATAATCGGGAGCAGCATTTAAGGTTTCCTCCATTGCAGCATACTCAGCACCGTTCTCAAGCTTCCATTTTTCTAACAATAATTGCTCATCATCAGAAAGCGGCAGGCCTGAAAAGTGCTTTGCTAATATGTCGTTTATGTGCTCCATCTTATTCTATAGTCGTTAAGTCAATCCTTATCCCCTACTGTAAATTAAAAATATTGTTATTATCGTAAATAAATTCTGGTCATTTAGAATAGATCTTAAGTGTTTAAAAGCTCTACTCATTTGGTTTTCAACTGTTTTTGGAGATATATTTAATTTTTCGGCAATTTCATTATATCTAAGTCCATCCATCTTGCTAAGGGTAAAAACTTCCCTGGTTTTTTCAGGTAGTTGAGCTATTGCCTGAAAAAGTATGGCCTTATAGTCTGGTTTTTCATCATTGTCCTGCTGATCATAATTTTCACCTGAATGAACAGTTTCCTCCTCATATTTTCGCTTAATGATATCTTGCCGGTGATGATCAATACATTTGAATTTAACAGACCGGATGAGGTAATTTTCTATTTTTGAGTCAGCAATCTCCAGTGTGTCTCTTTTATTCCAAAAGTTAAACAAAACATCCTGTACAATATCTTCAGACCTGTCATAATCCTTTAATATCGCATTGGCATAATTGCACAAAGGGTTATAAAGTTTATTGAATAAGGTATGAAATTCCGATTTCGTCATTGTAGGCAGCCAAATTTAATAAATACTTTAAAAAGGGGGACTTTATTTAATCATTTTGACTGATTAAATAACTCTAATTGCAAGGTAAACAGAGTGGAATGATATTAAAATCAGAATTTTCGTATAAAAACCGTATCTTGGTTATTAGAAATCATTGTTTTATTATGTTCCTGTCCCCAAATCAGAAAAAATATACCTTGTATAAAACAATTGGATTTATTGGTATAATGATGATTTTCTTTTCCTGTTCTGACAGCATGAATGATTCGGGAAATATCCTGCCACCAACTGTATATCATCAACGTGAATCCGCAAGTTTAAATTTGTATAGTGGTTATGCTGTTAATCCTTTCACCGGTAAAAATATTGAACCATTGATCAATACAAAAGGGGACACAATAATTACCGGAAAACCGATTTTAATAAAAGGGGAAATCATTAACTCAAAACAGTTAGAAAAACCTGAAGTTTTCACTGCTGACTTTACAGATAGTGTGACCCTGTTTACTAATTCTATCGCTTTACAGAATGATTGGCCATCCGTACCTTTTAATATTGATGCGTTTACGGGTAATACGGCTTCTGAAAGCGGAGCTGAAACTTTTGTATTAGTAAATTCTCATGGAGATACTTTGCAAACTGGTGAACCTGTAACAGTTAATGGAGAAAAAAGGTTAGTTAAAAAGCCTAACCCTGTTACAGCAACGGGACCAAGTTTCAGAGATAACTTTTTTTATGACATTCAATATTTTGGTGTGGACCATGGTTTGCCTTCTCCCTCTGTTATGAGTGTGGCTGAGGATAGCAGAGGTAATTTATGGTTTGGATCATTTAACGGTGGAGTCAGTTGTTATGATGGTGTCAATATTTTAAATTTTGGAGAGAAAAATGGTTTGCCGGCGAATACGGTGACCTCAATTATTGAAGACAGTAAAGGAAACCTTTGGTTTGGTACCTATGGAGGGGGTGTATGCAAATATGACGGCAATTATTTTACGGTTTTTTCAGAAAAAGAAGGGTTGTCCCATAATGTGGTATGGTCACTTCTGGAGGACAGTAAAGGAAACATGTGGTTTGGCACATATGGTGGCCTGACGAAATATGATGGCGAATCATTGACACATTATACTGTAAAGGAAGGGCTGGGCGATAATGTTATTTCATGTATGTTGGAGGATGATAAGGGACAATTGTGGTTCAGTACTGAAGGTGGTGGTGTGGTCGTTTATGACGGACAAAAATTTAAAAGGATTCAATTGGGAAGTGAAGCGGCACACAATGCTGTGATGTCTGTTTTTCAGGACCAAAACGGGATAATGTGGTTTGGCACATGGGGAGCAGGTGTTTGTCGTTACGACGGCAGGAACATTTCGTATCTGACAACAAAAGAAGGGTTGAGTAGTAATAGGATCAGATCTATAACCGAAGACCAGGAGGGTAATATTTGGTTTGGTACCAGCGGAGGAGGGCTAAATTGCTTTGATGGGAAGGCGATTATGCACATTACTACCACTGAGGGTTTGAGTAATGATGTTGTTTTCTCTGTCCGGAAAGATCATACAGGTAACCTGTGGGCAACAACCTGGGAAGGCGGGATCAATAAAATAAAACCCAATAGTTTTTTAAATTTCACAAAAGATCAAAAACTAAGTGAAAATACCGTGTTAAGCATCTGTCAGGATAAAAAACAACGGGTTTGGTTTGGTACAAAGTCATCTGGTCTGTTAAGATTTGATGGTAAAACCATGAACCGGATTTCAAAAGAAGAAGGATATCCTGGCGAAGCCACCTGGGCCATTTGCGAAGATTTTGAGGGCAATGTTTGGTTTGGAACAGGTACGTCTGGTGCCATTTGTTTTGATGGAAAGCAATTTACCCAGTATTCTGATCAACAAGGTGTGGCAGGAGAGGATATCAGGGCAATTTATGAAGACAGAAATCATGATATCTGGTTCAGTTCTATTAAATCCGGCTTAACCAGGTACCAAAAGGCAACAGATACTTCTGAAGCTGTTTTTACCAGGTATTCACAGGATAATGGGCTTAGTTTGAATAAAATCAGGTCGATTAGTGAAGATACTGACGGTAATATCTGGTTTGCGACCAGGGGTCATGGTGTCAGTAAATTTGATGGAGAATTTATTACCCACTATTCCGAAAAAGAGGGCCTGTTAAGTAATGTTGTGGTATCGGTTTTAGAAGATAAATCCGGGAATATGTGGTTTGGGACAGAAGAGGGGGTATGCAAATTTGATGGCCACCATTTTACTGCATATACAGTTAAGCAGGGATTGGTTGATAACCGGGTAAAATCGATAATTGAGGACGATAATGATAATATTTGGGTAAGTACAAGGGGTGGAATAAGCAGTATAAATATGGCTGATACCGTTGTTGGAAAGAAAATTCAATCCTATGTTAAGCGAGATGGTTTAAAAGGAATCGGTTTTGCCACAAACAGTGTTTGTTTTGACCAGTCGGGTAAGATATGGTGGAGCAATGAAAAGAGTCTCGTTGCTTTGGATTTAAAGAGAATTAAAGCCAACGAAACGGATGTCAGACCGCAGATTGTGACGCTAAGAATAAGTGAACAGGATATCGATTTCCAGCAATATAAAGATGAAGCTGTTGCATTTAACGAAGTGATACCATTTTACAATTTACCCGGTAACCTTGAACTGACACATAAAAAAAACCATCTGACTTTTTGTTTTTCAGCAATTGATTGGATTGCACCTCATCAGGTCAGATATAGTTATATGATAGAAGGACTGGATGAGGAATGGAGCGAAGTGACTTCGGAAGCTAAGGCGGAATATAGAAATCTACCGGATGGTACTTTTAAATTTAAGTTAGTTGCTATAGGGTCAGGGGGGAAGTGGAGTGATCCTGTTGAGTTTGAATTTACCATTTTCCCACCCTGGTGGAAAACAATTTGGGCAAGAATAGGCTATGTGGTTGTTGTTTTATTATTGTTTACTTCTTTCTTTTTCTTCCGGACTAATAAGATGAGGTTAAGGGAACAGGAACTAAAATCGCAAATTAAATCTGCCACAGATGAAATAAGGGAGCAGCATCAGGAAATTACTGACAGTATCATTTACGCAAAAAGAATTCAAAGCGCTATTTTATCGCCAACCCGTATTGTAAAAGAATACCTTGAAGAATCATTTATTCTGTATAAACCTAAAGATGTGGTTGCCGGAGATTTTTACTGGATGCATCAGAAAGGGGACAAAATACTATTTGCTGCTGCGGATTGTACGGGTCATGGTGTTCCGGGCGCAATGGTAAGCGTAATATGTGGTCATGCTTTGGATAGGTCCGTAAGAGAGTACGGACTTTCTGATCCGGGGAAAATACTGGACCAGACAAGAGAAATAGTAATACAGGAATTTCACCGGTCGGAAGAACAGGTACATGATGGGATGGATATTGCTTTATGCGTAATAGAGGGTCGTAAATTACAATATGCCGGTGCCCATAATCCCCTTTGGATAGTAAGGGATGGTGACATCATTGAGATAAAAGCAAATAAACAGCCGGTTGGCTTCTTCGAAAATATTTCTCCTTATACAACGCATGATCTGGATCTTAAAGAAGGAGATAGGATATACATATTTTCAGATGGTTATGTTGACCAGTTTGGTGGTGAAAAAGGAAAGAAGTTCATGAACAGACGGTTTAAGGCTCTTTTATTGGATATTCAGGATGAGGATATGGATAAACAAAGGAAAATACTGGAGCAGAAATTTGACGAGTGGAGGGGTGGCCACGAACAGGTTGATGATGTTTGTGTTATTGGGGTATCAATAAATTTTTGATTCTCCCGGACTCACGTTATTGTATTGCTCCCCGCATTTCGAGTGCATATACTAAAAATGAAGCTAACCAGTGACTGCCCATATAATGGCTACCTGTGACATGATCCATTGATGCTGTGACGTGCTGATCTGCTATTGATATCAGTTTTTCTTTCTGCTTAGGCAAATGAGCGGCCAATCTGTACAAACACCAGGCCCGTGAAAAATTCAGTCCATCCAAATGAACCAGTTTGCCATCTTCACGATCGAGCACCTTTGCCGGCTCGAGTGTAAATTTTTTCTTTAGTAGTTGGGGAATAAATCCCTTTAACCATTCTTTGAACTCTTCAGGTTGAAGCACTTCAGCCATCAGATTAGCTTCCTGAAGACATGGTGATAAAAAATCAAATCCACCAGGCTCCCATTCAATGGGGCAATTTTTATCACCCATGTAGAACGATTTGGCTTTGTTTACAATCATGTTTTCCAGAACACTGTCTTTTTCAAAACGTGCATAGTCAAGCGCAAATGCCAATCCAAAAGCCGTATTAGTATGTTCACCAACCCGGATTGGGTAAGCCAGCTTAGGCAGAAATTCTTTATATTTTTTAACAATTAGGTTAGCCAGTGGTTGCAATGATTTGTGCCAGTTGGCTGCGTTTTGATGTTTACTTTGTTTCAGTGCCATTTGCAGTTTTAACAGCCAGGCCCAGCCATAAGTTCTTTCAAAGGTTTTATTGTTTTCAAGTGAAAAATAATTCACTTCCTTCAATACATTCAGTAATGTAAATTTCTCATCCCACCGCTGACTTATATTTCTGCTCAGGTCGGTGGCAGGAAAATCATTGAGAACTTTTGTTAATAACCAGTGTCCATGAACTGATGAATGCCAGTCGAAACAACCATAAAAAACCGGATGCAAATCTGATGGTGTTCTTAAGTCACTATCAGCATTCAGTACCTGCCCAAGTTTATTGGGATATTCTTTGTCAATACACCTTAAGGGAACATCTGCCAATTTCGAAGCATTGTCGTAGTTTAGTTTAAAATCAGAATTCTGACTGATTAAAGTATTTGCAATTAGTATAGAAAAAATAGTAATTAATTGTTTCATCATAGCACTGAACTTTTCAGTTTTAAATATAGCCTGAAATTTACAAAATATAGTGTAAAACGGTTATTAGTTATTACCAGTTAAATCATTCCCCTCGATTTCATTTCAAGGTATTTATTAACCGTATCTACCGAAAGACTTTCAGGTGTGGTCAGAATGGTTTGAATGCCATTCTTTTTGAGTTCGAAGGCAAAGCGCCTTTTATCCATCTTATATTTTTCAGCAAAGGTTTTCAGATAGATATCACCAACGTGTTTTGGCGTTTCATTAATCACAGCATTAATTTCTGTGTTTTCAAAGAAAATCACCACCAAAAGATGATTATTATTAATCCGTTTTAAATGAGGTAATATTCTTTTTAAGCCATACTCCGTTTCAATATTGGTGTATAGCATAATCAGGCTACGGCCCTTAATTTTGTTTCTTATATTTTGGTATAACAGATTAAAATCGGCCTCTAAAAAATGTGTTTTCTGATTGTAGAGCAATTCCATGATTCGCTTAAGCTGTCCACCCGTCCGTTCAGCTTTTAAGAAAGAACCAAGTTTATTTGAAAACGTGTGAAAACCTACCTTATCTCCCTTTTTAATGGCAATATTAGAGAAAGCCAGTGTTGAATTGATAGCGTAATCAAGTAATGATAAATCATTGAATGGCATTCGCATAGTTCTGCTCTTATCAATGATGGAGTATATGTTTTGAGAGCGCTCATCCTGATACTGATTAACCATTAATTCATTTCGTCTTCCCGTGGCTTTCCAGTTTACAGTTCTGAAATCATCTCCCTGAACATAATTTTTAATTTGCTCAAACTCGTTATTGTGACCAAGACGTCTGATTTTTTTGATCCCGATACTGGAGGTTTTGGTGAATACTTTCAGCTCCATTTTTTTCATCTGCAAAATTGAAGGGTAAGCCGCCACTTCTGCTCTATCTTCAATAATCAGTCTTCTTTGTACAAAGTGAAGAAAGGTGGATACATATACAAATATGTCTTCAAAAGTATATAAACCACGGTCGGTAGGTCTGATTTTATAATCGAACCGTTTTGACTTTTTAGAACTGATAAAGCCTGAAAAGTATAAATCCCTTAACTGAAGCTGCACAGGTGTATTGTCATAGACCAACGCCCTGACTGCGGTTTGATATAAGTTGGTAATTTTTATACTCACAGGGTTTTCATCACCAAGTGATATCGGCTGATTGACTTTTCTTTGTGCAGCAATGGGTTGCTTTGGCATAAAAAGAATGAATATTTCCAGGAAAATAATAGCAAGTAATAATATCAACGCACCCTGGGCAATTGCGAATAAAAAAGGAAATAGAAATGCCATTATGAAGACAAATACTATCCCCAGTAAAGCAATAAAAAACCAATTGGTAAAATATAGTCCCTTTAAAACCCTCATCTATCTTGGTACCTCAACTTCCTGTAAAATTTCCTGAATAACATCTTCCACAGTTAAACCTTCCATTTCGGCTTCAGGGGTTAGTATCATTCTGTGATTTAGTACATGAGGACAAACGTATTGGATATCATCCGGAATCACAAAGTCACGTCCCCTCATGGCAGCAAAAGCCTTAGATCCTTTTAACATAGATAAAGAAGCTCTTGGTGATCCACCAAGGTAAATTTTCGCGTGATTTCTGGTTTTTTCAGTAATCAGTGATATGTAATTCAGGAGTTGATCTTCAACTCTGATTTGTTCAATAATATCCTGGATTTCGAGTAGGTTCTCAGCAGTAAAAACGGACTTTACAGCATCCAGGTCAGGTGCATTTTTCCTGTTTTTATAACGCTTAAGAATTTCCAGCTCATCCTGTTGGTCCGGATAGGTAATTTTAATCTTAAATAAAAAACGGTCCAGCTGTGCTTCCGGTAAATTATAGGTTCCTTCCTGCTCAACAGGGTTTTGTGTTGCCAGGACTAAAAAAGGATATTCCATTTTGTAAACCTTTCCGTCATAAGTGATTTGTCTTTCTTCCATTACCTCAAACAAGGCAGCCTGAGTTTTAGCCGGTGACCGGTTAATTTCATCAATCAAAATAATGTTAGAAAACACTGGTCCGCTCTTAAATTCAAACTCCGAATTTTTCATGTTAAAAATGGAAGTTCCAATCACATCAGAAGGCATCAGGTCGGGTGTAAACTGAATCCTTGAAAAGTCAACGTTTAGGGTTTTAGCCAGTACCTTTGCAGTTAATGTTTTGGCAATTCCCGGAACACCTTCCAATAAAACATGACCATTTGAGAATAAGCTAATCAGTAAAAGGTCGATTAACTCGTGCTGACCAACAATAAAATTTGAAATTTGGGATTTCGCCAACGATACTTTCTCATTGACCAACATGATATTTAAACGGGATTGAAACAATGGATCAGAAGATGCTTTTACTTCCGGTATATCAGCGGTTTTTTGTTCTTGTTGTTCTTGCTCGGTTTCTTTTGGCGCTTCCGCTCCAGGCTGATTTATATCTGCAGATTGGTTTTCGGATTCGTTATTCTTATTGTCGTTCTGTTCAGGTGTAAATGCATTCTCTTCCATAATTATTTACATTTTTTATAAAAATATTCAATTTTTTGTTGCAATTCTATCAGTTCAATATCAGTAACTACCTCCTGATGTGATAATTCTTCAAGTGATACAAAAATAGCTTTAATACGTTCTTTATCTATTCCGGATTTAATGTGGATTTTGTCCACATACTTTTGATTAATTTTCGGGCTGACTATAAAGTAATGGTTGGTGATAAAGTCGATGAATGACTTCTTTTGTAGTAAAACCAGTTTATTGTGTTTTCTTTCCTGCAGATATAATGAACTAACCGTTTCAATATACCTTAAAGAGGAATTTTCCTTTGATTCTATTGCGCCTATTATTTTTTGTTGCCGTTTACCCTTAAAAATAAGGTAAAAAACACCGGTAAATAACAGCAGGAAAAAAGCCCATGTCAAAGTGGTATGCTTAAAAATAAATTCAAGTACACTTCTTTGACCTTCTCCCCGTTTTCCTGATGATCCTGATCCGGAACCGGACCCCGATTGATTGTTTCTGAAATGAAACCTTAAGTTATAGGCATCCCACTGAACCATTCCATGGGGAATATGTTTAATCAGATCTTCAGCATATTCAAAGCCATCATTTCTAAAAAATGAGATGTTCGTAAAGTTATACGGACTGGTGTGCAAATAAAAGGCACCGTCACCATAAGGAATGCTGATAAAGTTGATTTGTTGGTTGGCATTATAACCCAAAATATCGATATCACCCGAATAATATTGGAAGTTATTGTCTTTAAAATAAGTCCACTCTGTTCGTTCGGTCAAATTGTTATAAATGTATTTAAACCAATATTTTTTCGCTGTTAGCTCCTGATGTGTAAATGAATGTACCTGCACAGAATCATTATGTCGTTCGTACGCAGAATTAAGTTTGATAAAGAAGAAATCCAGAACGTGGTCCGGCAGTTTTTCAGCTGAAATCAAAGCTGTATTTCCAAAGTCAACGAATTCCTTCAGGTATTCAAAATCGTCTTCATCAATATGGTATTTTTGTCCGATAAACAGGTAGATGTCATTTTCTTCATAATCGTCTTCCAATTCCTCTTCCAATGTATTGTTAATTTCAACAAAAGAGCTAAAAATACCGTTGGTATCAAGTAGTTCCTTGAATACATAGGTACCATAAGGTCCTTTGTCAGAAGGAGAGTAGGACTTTCTCCAGCTCTGTGTTTCAAATGATCGGTTAGGGTTAACTACAAAATACAATACCACACCAATGAGCAAAACGGCACCAACGAGAATAGTTATTTTAACTGATTTCTTCAATTTATTTAATGCCAAGTTTCGTTAATAATGTGGTAAAATCAGGCTGGATCTGTTGGAATTGAGCCTGATTAATTTCCCGTTTTCCATACCAGATAAACTCAAAATAGTTAACAATGGTGTTAAATTGGGAGTATTCCTTTTTATCCTGCATTTCATTTATATAATGCATATTGGTCTTTTCTTTTTTCCACCTGATCCATTTTTTCTCTGAAAGGTCTTTTAGAATGAAAAGATAATAGATCCTGACAGCCTCCCGGTAGTTTTGGTCTGCCAGTGCTGCCTCCAACAGTCTTTCCAGCTCGGTTTTTGGAATTTCAGAGGGCGCACGGTCCTCCAAATCTACTGACGTATATTTCTTTCCATTGGCTTTAAAGTCGGAGTTAATGAATAACAGGTAAATTAAATAGGCAAGACCTGCTCCCAGAATAATGTAAATAATTACCTGAAAGGCCGGACCTATCGTAAAACTTGGTGCCGAAAAATCAGAGGACCTTCTGCTTCGGGGGGATTGATAACTTGAATTCCGCTGTTTTGTTTTTTTGCCTCCTCCTGATCCACTGCTACCTGATGACCTTTTGGTCTCTCTTTCCCAGGCTTCATCACTTTCGTATGTCCACCTGTTCGATTCCCTTGAATTATGCTTAATAGATTCCCTTAAGGATTCTAGTTTGTCATGGTCCAGTTGATGGTCGTACAAATCATTGCCAAATGAATAATACGACATTAACGTAAACAATATGTATAGCAGTTTATTCAAATTCAAAAGATGTTTCAGTTGTTTTACTTCTTTTTCCAATCGAGGCTATTTCACTTTTAAGGTGTTTCGCACTTTGCTTTTCGATCAATGAATGATAAAAATAATAAGCATTGATGAAAGAAAGCTGAATGATAAATGCGAAATAAACTATGTATACCAGACAATTAAAAGCATTTATGATAGTATCGTTATAAATTGTATTACCAAGCAGAATACTGTTTAACACATCATCAACCAATTGCAGAATACTCATTTCAAAAGGGTTGTGAAACATAAAAAAGAAAATAATTGAAATAAGAATATAGGAGGATGAATTACCAATAGCCTGACCATAGGATGATTGTAAAATCTTAAAACTTCTGCCTATTGCGGTAAACATATTGGTTTTTTCTTCCGATATAATAACCGGGACTAATACCACCGTAAAGCCAAGGAACAAGATAAACAAAATAAGAAGTGGCCAGGGAAACAGTAAAAATACACCTGTAATGACTATAAAAAACAAGTAATGCCAGAGGAATGATTTATGAAAACGTGTAATGAACTGCCAAACGGTTTTTTTATCTTCAGTATGACTAACAATATAGAATGTAACCTTGTAGGTCATGGTAAAAATAAAGGACCATCCTAAATATTTAATCCAGTTGAATGAGTCACCATAACCAAAAAAGATTTCGAAAACTTCGTACCAGTACAAACTATAATTAAGAGCCCTGTATTCAAAGTAAAAAATAACACCGGCCAGCACCACACCAAAACTTAAGATTAATTTGACAGAAAATGAAGTGAAAAGTTTGGTACTTTGAATGAATCGGTAGGTTGCATCTGAAAACAGCTCCCCAACCGAACGTATTTTTTCAAGCGTTATCTTACGTTTTGGAATATAACGTGGCGTTTCTATGAATTTCAGCCGGTCCGGATTTTTTTTAGCGACCATAAACGGATAAATGCCGTAATACATAATGATAATGCCAAATGATCCCAGAATAATAAACCAGTTCAGGAATGTTGGCATACTTTGATAATACCGGGTTACAAAACTTTCCAATGCGCCGGCAATAATAAATACCGGGACAAGACTCATGAGAATGAGCATGCCTTTTTTACCTGAAAATATCAGGGATTGAAGCCGGCTATGTGATTTTGGAAAAAGCAATCCGTTACCAAGTGTGATACCAGCCCCTCCTGCAATTACAATGGCTGAAATTTCGAAAGCACCGTGAATCCAAACGGCCAGAAATGAAGTCAATAATAAGCCTTTGGCTTTAAACCACCATTGAAAGGCACCTAACATTATGCCGTTATAGAGTAGAATAAAATAGGTGAATAATCCGAATAGAAATCCGGAAACAAAGGCATAAAAAGCAACCTGAATATTATTAATAGTGATTCGGAAAAACATAGAGCCTTCGCTTGACTCGCCGTAAATACCCATTGGATTACCTTCTGCAATACGTTCTTCCGTATCTGCCACATAACCTTCTCCAAGAATTAGGTTTACAAATGAATCGTCATAATGCTGTGAAATAGCGCCAAGAATCATGGCACCTGTAAAAAACAAAAGTGCTAACAGAATATTTTTCCTTGAATCGTACAAGGCCAAAGGGATGGTTGTAGTCCAAAATTTAAAGAAACCCTTTACCGGTTGTTTTTTTTGCTTGTACAGCGAAGTAAAAACACCTTGTGCAAGTTGATTAAGGTAAACTCTTACCGAACGTCTTGGATAGAATGTCCTGGCGTAGGACAAATCTTCGGTGATTTCAGTGAATAGTTCGGAAATTTCATCTGGATCATTATTCTTTCGATTGAAAAGCTTTTCAAACTTTTCCCATTTACCTTTATTATTTTTAACAAATGAGGTTTCTTTCACGCACCTAATTTATTAATAAATTGTTGAATACAGTGCCTGCTATATAGCATTTAATCCTTATAATCGAAGGTTTTTAGCTTTTGTTTAATTTCTTCAAGATGCTTCATCTTCTTTTTTTGACGCATTTTGATGGCCGATTTTGTAAAATAGGTATGTTGAGTCAAAAACTTAACCTGGATTTCATCCCATAACCGATCAGAGTTAATTTTGCCGTGTTCACGCAGTTCTTTCCGCAATAAATCAGCAATTTGATGAAAATCATCACGGCCGAGATAGTCGAGGTCGGCGTCACACATTATTTCCTCAAGTAATGTTTTTGGGCTTTGTGGAATTTCAGTTGCTTTGATGAGTCCGTCAATAACGTCAATCTGACTTTTGGTATAACCATACTTTGGCAGTGTTTCACGGGCCATTCTCATACCAATTTCCTCATTCTGATCATATTTTTCCACAAATCCGGCATCATGGTAACTGGCCGCGGATTTCAACAGGAACAGATCCTCATCTGTAATGCCTTCCATTAACGCAATTCTTTCAGCTGCAGCGGTTACATCTTTTGTATGGCGAATACTGTGGTAATGCAGATTTTCTGATAGTTGTTCCTCCAGTACGCGCATAATATGACGCTCAGCTTTCATATAGTTAATGGAACTGTAAATATGGAGGTCAACAATTTGCCAGAATTTCTTATTTGGTGATTTCTTTTCACCATTAACTGACAGTTCAGGTTTAATCCCCTCTACAAAGTACATGTCCAAAGTACCATTGTGTTTGGTCTGGATTTTTCCTCTGTAAGTACAGATGAAGTATGGCGCTATAATCTCGTAGGTATTACCGGAAACATTAACCTGATTTGGTTCACCATGCATCTCCATACGTTGGGCCTGATTTACCGTTGAACCCCAAATATCGTAGGCGAAACGTTTTTGCCCGATTACACCGGCAGTCACCTCTCCCGTATTAATTCCAATTCTGATCTTCCATGGTTCCTTGCCTTTTTCTTCCAATTTGGCATTGTAAGAGGTCATAAAGTCTTGTATAGCCAAAGCTGCCAAAACTACCTCTATGGCATTACTTTTATTCCTGATAGGCACCCCTCCGGCGCACATATAGGCATCCCCAATGGTTTTAATCTTCTCAAGATCAAATTTACTGATGATTTTATCGAAATTGGTAAAATAACCATCCAGCTGACGAACCAGATCCTGTGGTTTCATATTCTCAGCAATTTTTGAGAATCCTACAAAATCTGTAAACATTACGGTAACCCTTTTATAGTAACGGGCCTTCGATTTCCCCTTATTGATTAATTCAGCAGCCGTTCCTTCCGGTAAAATATTCAGGAGAATACCTTCAACCTTTTCTTTTTCCTTTTGTAATAGTTCTTTTTGATGTTCAATTTTCCCTTTTTGTAGTTCAACCTGGGTGTTTTGCTCAATAATTTGTTTGTTTTGCTCTGAAATTTTACGGGTTCTTTTAACAACCTCCAGCTCCAGTCTTACCTTTTGTCTTCTGATCTGGGCAACTCTGATTTGATAAATATAGAATATGATAACCACTATTGCAGCAAATGATAATATTCTGAACCACCATGTCAGCCAAAAAGGAGGGGTAATTTTCAATGAAACAACTGCCGGACTTTCTGACCATACACCATCCGGATTTTTCCCATAGACCTTAAACGTATAAATGTCATGGTCCAGATTCATGTAGTGCACCTTATTATCATCATCCAGGTATATATAGTCATCATCATAACCCTCTAAAATGTATTTAAAAGTGTTTTTTTCAGGGTTGGAGAAGTGTGAACTGAAAAATTCAAATGAAATGTCGTTTTCGTAATAAGGTAATTCGATAAATATGCTGTCTGCCACATTACGGGAAGTCAGTTTTTTATTGATCGATTTTTTTTGCCTGTTATGAATCGTAATATCAGATATAACAACTTTGGGTTTGATTGGATTAATGGTGATATCTCCAACATTAAATTTGGTATATCCTTTTATACCACCAAAGTACAAGCTGTTTTTAGAATCTTTGAAATAGGCATTTCTATTGAATTCGTTGCTGGGTAGCCCGTCGTTTGTGGTATAATTGATAAACTTGTTGGATCGGGTTAAAAATTGTGAAAGTCCTTTATTGGTGCTGATCCAGATATTATCGTCCTCATCACTGACCAAACCATATACAACATTATTCGCCAGTCCATTCACCTCTGAATAGTCAACGGTTATACCGGTTTCAAAATCATGGTACTTTAAGCCCTCACCATAACTCCCCAGCCAAATGTGGTTGGTATCTGTTTGCAAAATTGAGGTCACCGGACTACTCGTTTGATTGTATTTATGAATGCTGAATGGGATAAATAAAAGTCTGCCATCCTCTTCAATCATTTTATAGAGCCCATCATTACTGGTGACAAACCAATAATCGTCTCTCATATCTTTATAAATCACCTTAATGGCGCCATCACCAATACTGTAACTCAAATTGGAATGATGAAAAAATTCGTATTCCAGGGTATTCTTATCCAACAACGCTAATCCTGCCCGTGATCCTATCCATAATTTATCCTCCTTATAAGGTACAATTTGATATACGCGTATACTTTTGTCCAACGAGCTCTCAAGGAATTCAACCTGGGTAAATTTATAATTCGTTTTTGATTCAATTTCAAGCAGAAAAAGACCATCATCAAAGCCAAGCCATATTTTTTTTGAGGATTCCGGATAGATGCTCAGGAGGTAGTGTTCGTTTTTGGTATTCCTGTAATAATGAGAAAACCGGTTTCTCTTCGTATTGTAAACTGTCAGATCCTTTTTTGTACCAATGTAAATATTACCTTCCCGGTCCTCATTAAATGACCATACGTTTTGATCAACAAGACCTTTGTCGGGGCTATTGTTAATACCTACCAGGGTAAATCCCTGCTTATAACTATCAAATTTTCCAATACCTTTCTCAGTGGCAATCCAAATATTACCGGAATGGTCAGGATAAATGGCATTAATGTGCTTATCACATAAACTATGCGAATTATATGGATTTGAGGTGTACTGGAATATTGATGGATTATTGGTATTTCTATTATCCAGCAGATATAACCCATAATCTTTGGTCCCCAACCATATTTTTTCTTCCGATTCTACAAAAACAGAAGTAAAGTTTTGATACTTAATTTCTGAAAAATCATCAAAATAGGATATGTTTAGTGAATCATCAACATTAAAAACCCCGGTTGTTGTACAAATTATAATATTATTGGTTCGGTAATCTGAAAAGAAATTAACCTGGGATGCCAATCTTGAATTATCGGTATTTAATGCTTTAAAGCTCTTGTAAGGAAAATTAGAATAGAATATTCTGCCGGACTTGGTTCCTATCCATAGTCGTTGGTTCTGGTCAATATGAATGGCAGAAAAGTCGAAGGAATTATCGAGTGATCCAATGACCCGAACTTTTTTAGTTTTCCGATCAATAACATTGATGCCGTGCTTTTCTGACAGCGCCCATAAATTATCGTTATCGTCAATAACAATATCCGTAAAAATATAGCCTTTGAGTGAAGGGTAGTTTTTCCTGTTAATAGTTTCTACCTTATGAGTGGTAGGATTGATCATTCCAATACCTCTGTTGGTTCCAAACCAAAGGTTACCATCCTGATCTTTTGTTAGTGAATAAAGATAATTATTGGGTAATGATGAAATGGAATCGTTAATTTGATTTTTGAGTACTTCAAACTCATAACCATTAAACTTATTTAAACCATCCTGAGTGGAAAACCAAATATTACCTAAATCATCCTGAACAATATCTGTCACATGACTTTGCGATAAGCCATCTTCAATGCTATAAGAATCGAATTTGACACTATGCTGGTTAAAAGCGGTCTGGCTGTATACTATCAGTATCAGTAAAAAAAGTATTCTCATACTCTATACTTTTAAACCGATCAACAAAATATCATCTACCTGATCCATTTTTCCCTGCCAGGCTTTTAACTTTTCATTTAGAAATTCTTCCTGATGTTCTATCGGCTCATTTTTTGCCAATTGCAGATAGTCTCTGAAATTATTATACATTAGCTTCCGACCTCTCGGTCCGCCAAATTGATCAGGATATCCATCAGAGAAAATATAAATCATGTCTCCCTTTTCCAACTGGACGGTATGGTTGGTAAACGAAGCTTCTCCGGGAACAAATGAACCGATTGCCATTTTATCTGGTTTGGTGATCAGGAATTCACCGTTTCTGATAATATAGAGTGGATTGTTTGCTCCGGAGTATTCCAATGTTAAGGTTTCATAGTCAATTGAGCATATGGCTACATCCATACCGTCACGGACTTCATTTTCTTCATCTTTTTTATGAAAAGACTCATGAATACTTCTGTTCAGGAAATCCAGAATTTCAGCCGGTTTATCTATTTTTGCATCACTAATTGCAGAATTTAAACCATTGGAACCTAACAAACTCATAAAAGCTCCCGGTACACCATGTCCGGTACAATCTACTGCTGCAAATAAAGACTTACCATTAATTTTTTCAAACCAGTAAAAGTCTCCGGATACAATATCTTTAGGTTTATAAAGTACCATTGATCCCGGACAAATTTTCTTTACTTTTTCAGGTGAAGGTAAAATCGTATTTTGTAGACGCTTTGCATATACTATACTGTCGGTCACGTCTTTATACAGTTCCTGAAGTTTTCCTCTTTGCTTTTCGATTTCGTCTCTTTGCTTTACAACCTCCTCTGTACGCTCCTTAACTTTTCTTTCCAGATTTTGCTCGGTTTCCTGAAGTTCGTCACGCATGACAAGTAGTGCATGGCCTAATTCATCATCTTCACTTAAAGGATGGTAAACCGAATCGAATCTACTTTGACCAACTTCCCGGGCAAATTCAGTTGTTTTTCGTAAGGCACTAACCAATTGATTCATGGCATGTGACATTTCACCAATCTCATCATTACCAACTCTGGCTTGCCGCTTGGGCATAATTCCTTTACCAAGAGCAATTAATACCTTTCTCAGATATCTTACTGGACGCACAATTGTTCTGGTTGTAAATACAGCAATAACTATGGCCAAAATAATTAAGAGTGCCCCCAGAATCCAATAAACCCGCAACCCTTCAAATTGTGCGGTTGTTTTTTTAGAAGCTTCACCTGACTTTTCGAGTAGATCTTCTTCTTTTAACTCAAAATTATCCTGTAATAATTCTAACCGTTGGTCGATTCCGTCCGCAATATAATTTGCTTCCATTACCTTATCATTTGCCTGAAAAACATTAAGGGCGTCATCATAGCTTTCAAGATCAGGTAAATAGCTCATCATTTCCTGATAATTCACAAACAATTGATCTGTTAATTTGTTAATTGAATCAAATAGGGTAACATTTTCATAGTCTTCCCATCCTTTTGAAAGCCGGGTAATCTCATCAGAAATTTCCGGGATTTTTTTATTAATAAATGTTTTAAGTCGGATTTTATTGGAAGCGTCGCTTCGACTTTGTTGATTTACCCACTGTATTGCCAACTGTTTAGACTCGGAAATACTGATCCTGATTTCAGCAATTTTTTCTTTTGAAGGGGTAATGGATTCTATTAAGGTACTTGAGGTTTCGTTACTTTTCTCAAACGTTTTAATGCCGTCATTTACAGCAAAAAAGGTGGCACCAAAAACAACAACGATCAGTAGAATCAGAAATCCAAATCCTAAGCCAATTTTTCTACCAACTGTTAGTTTGAAGCCCATACAAAAGGTTATTCACTTTCTGATTTATTCGTTAATTTTTCAAGTAAATCGGAATAGTATTTAAATTTCTCGTCATCAAACATACTGCGGTATATGTCTCTTAGCCCCCTGATAACTTCTTTATCATCTGGCTCCTGTTCATGGGCTTTTAACAGATATGGTAACCCATTTTTAAATAATCTTAAGGCAATCTCCTGAGTCTTTTTGAGTTCTTCAAGGTCCGGATTATGACGCATGTTTTCAATCAGACTGGCTCCCTGATTAAAATAAGCACTACCAATACCATAATTGGCGGCTTGATTATTTGGATCAATGGCCAAAGCTTTTTGGTATTTTTCAACAGCTGTATTGAGTTGTTTTAACTGGTCCTCAATAGCTGCATAATGATTATTAGCTTGCCAGGCAGAGCCAAGTGCGTTGTAGTAGAAAATATCCGTTTCGTCAAAATTATGGGTGGCATCATAATACTTCAGATGTTGTTCTTTATACTGAAGATATCTGTTTTGACTTCTGTTAAGTTCTCCTGCTTTTAACAAACTAATAGCTTCATTGTACGTGCGTATAATTGTATTATATATAGCCGAATTAGCTTGCTTTTGTACAGTTGAACTGGTGCTTAATGTTTTAACTTTATTAAATGATTCAAGCGCAATAATCCTGTGGCCAGGATTCTTTTCATAATCCAGCTCCCGGTATATTAGTCCTCTTAGCATCCATGTTCTATCGCTGTTCACCTGATTGTTGGTATATGCCGAGTCGATCCAGACCTTTGCCTGAATATAATCCTTTGCTTTAAAGTAATCATATGCTTTGATTACATAATTCGGGGATTGGGCACTTACCTTGAACCCTGTAAGTGTCATAAGCAATAGTGATATGTATAATACTATTCTCATTCAATTTTTTTTGATGCCAGGCTTGATAGCTTCTTGGCAATGACTAATTTTTTCTTTTTTGCATTTTTTAAGTTTATCTCATATGATTGTTGTGAATCCACAACCACAAAATTTATTATAGTCTTTGATAGTAATCCTGGTTTGTTGGTAACCAGCAAGGTACTCTTGTTTTTTAGTTTTTCATTAACACTCCCGATAAGATTACTCTTAGTAACATCCAAAAATAATATATTTACCTTACCAATCTGACTTGGGGTAGTATATTTTACAATGTTAATTTTCTGTGAACCAACAGTTTTGCCTTCGTATTTCTTTCTCAGTTGTGTATAAACATTGTCTGATCCACTAAAAATACCAATCACAAAATCACCTTTTCTATAGTCCGAAGGCCAGTCAGTAAGTGTTGCGAAATTGTATATATACAGTGCCTTCAAGATAGAAGGTGTGTCCTTAGGTGGCTTGGGTTTACCCTGATTTGTTGTGGAGGTAAACACAAAGAGCATTAAAAACGATAATATATATACTTTTCTAATCAAAGTTCTAATTCTGTATTTTGCAAAATATCTAAAATGATGCCAAATTGCTTAATTTACTGTTTCTTCTTCAATTGTTATTAATTTAACTATATCTCTGTCAAAAAGATAAAGCCCACTTTTATCTGTCCCTATTAATGTAATTTTATCCATAATATTTCTTGCCAGTGCCTCCTCTTCCAACTGCTCCGCAACATACCATTGCATAAAATTATGTGTTGTATAATCCTTTTGTTCAATGCATAAATGAACAATCCCGTTTATGGAGTTAGTAACCATTATTTCATGGTTTAATAAATCCGTAAACAACTCTTCTAAAGAATTGAAATCATCCTTCGGTGCCTCTAATTTAGGAATTTTACTCTTACCTCCTCGTTCATTTACAAATTTTATTAATTTCAACATGTGCATTCTTTCTTCATTTGAATGCGCATATAAAAATTCAGCTGTACCACTCAGGCCCTTTTGTTCAGCCCAAGTAGCCATTGATAAATAGAGCTGTGATGAACTGGCTTCTTTTTCGATTTGATCATTAAGGGCTAATTCAATTTTAGTATCTAACATAAGTAGCAAAATTTAATATACAAATCTAACTTTTAAGCTAAATTATACCTAATTTTATTCAGAATATTTTTGTACATGAGTAAGGCACTAAAGAATAAGTCTAGCAAAAAGAAGGCAAAACTTAGAAAATCAATTTTATCGATATTTAAAGATACTCCAAATAAGTCATATAATTACAAGCAGATTTCGAGCTTTTTAGACGAAAATAAGTCAGAAGGAAGAAAATTGATTTATACCATTTTAGTAGAGCTTGCAAATGACGGTATACTGAAAGAGATTACAAAGGGTAAATTCAAAGCACAGGGGCGGAGTAACCTCATAGAAGGTATTATTGAAATCACAAGAAGAGGGGCAGGTTATGTTATTACGGATCAGGATGATATATTCATTGCGCCCAGATCTCTCAACCGTGCATTACATGGTGATAAAGTAAAGGTTCACGTTTTTAATCACCGGAAAAAGAGAAATCATGAAGGAGAAGTGATTGAAATTTTAGAACGGGCTAATAAACAGATTGTTGGAACAGTTGAGTTAAATGAAAAGTTTGCTTTTTTGGTACCGGATAATCCTAAAATTGATATTGACGTTTTTATTCCGAAATCCAAATTAAATGGTGCAAAATCGGGCTATAAAGCCATTGCCAAAATGTTGGAATGGCCTGAAAAAGCAAAAAACCCTTTTGGAGAAATTATTGAGGTGCTGGGAAGGCCCGAATCGAATGAAGCTGAAATGAAGGCTATTCTTGCAGCCAATAATATTCCGTTTATTTTCCCTGAAGAGGTAATTGAAGAAGCGCGCCGGATTCCGGTAACACTTGATGAGGAAGAGATTAAAAACAGAAGAGATTTCAGAGATACCTTAACAGTTACAATTGACCCTGTTGATGCCCGTGATTTTGATGATGCCATTTCGATTAAATATCTTGAAAATGGAAATATTGAAATAGGGGTACATATTGCAGACGTAAGTCATTACGTTCTTCCTGGTTCTGCTTTAGATCAGGAAGCCTATCAGAGAGGAAATTCAGTGTATTTGGTTGATAGGGTAATTCCCATGTTACCTGAACATTTGTCAAATGGTGTTTGCTCTCTCCGTCCGAATGAGGAAAAGTTTACTTTTTCAGCAGTTTTTGAAGTTGAATCGAATGGGAAAGTTGTTCAGGAATGGTTTGGGAAAACCGTTATTCTTTCTGATCGCAGGTTCACTTATGAAGAAGCGCAAAGCATTATAGAAAATGGTAAAGGTGAACATTCCCGGGAATTGCTTGATCTCGATAAAATTGCCAAGATACTGAGGAAAAAACGACTTAAGAATGGTGCTCTGGAAATCCAAAGTCAGGAGTTGAGATTTGAGTTAGATGATGAGGGGACACCGATTAACGCTTATAAAAAAACGACAAAAGACTCCAATAAATTGGTAGAGGAATTTATGTTACTGGCTAATAAAAAAGTAGGCCGTTTTGTTGGGGATGTGACCAGGCGTAAAACTGCTATTCCTTTTGTTTATAGAATTCATGATAAACCGGACCTTGAAAAGGTTGAACTGTTTAAGATTTTTATCAAAAGATTTGGAAAAGAGTTTAATTATTCTGCAGATAAAGAAATAGCATCAAAGATGAATGCTTTATTTGAGGAGATGAAAGATGAACCCAGCTTTCCAATGGTGCAAAGTATGGCAATCCGGACAATGGCTAAAGCAATATATGACACTAAGAACATAGGCCATTACGGACTTGGATTTAGCTATTATACGCATTTCACTTCACCAATCAGACGGTATGCTGATTTAATGGTACATAGAATTTTACAGGAAACGGTTGAAAATAAAAATAAACAACACAGAGGATTGAGTGAAATTTCAGCTCATATTTCCCAAACAGAAAGACGTGCGGTCAATGCTGAACGGGATTCGCAAAAGTTTTTCCAGGCCTATTATGTTAAAGACAGGATTGGTGAGACTTTTGATGGTAAAATTACCGGTATTACAGATTGGGGAATCTATGTCGAAATGGAAGAACTCAACTGCGAGGGTATGGTTCAACTCAAGTCGATACTTAGTGATAAATTTTACTTTGATGAGAAATCCTATTCGATAGTTGGCGTACGATACGGTGATGAGTATACAATAGGAGATCGGGTATCTGTTAAGATTGACAAAGTGAGTCTGGTTAAAAAACAGATTGACCTGAGGTTAATTGAATAACTTGCCTTTTAAACTGTATTGGTAAGAAATGCTGTAAATATGGTTGATTCGCGGGATATCTGTAAAATTACTCTCATAAATATATCTCGCTTTAATACCGTGTCTCTTGCTAATAGCGTAATTCAATCCGGCACTTAAACGATAGGCTGTAACATCTGTAAAATCGAGTTCACTGATATCAGAAAATATCTCTGTGTTTATAAATGGGCGTAAGTCTTTAAAATTCTTGTTCTTGTAATCAATCCGAAGCTTTAATCTGAAAACTGATTCAAAATCAGGCAAAATATAGTCATTAACAGCTTGTATCCTGTCAAATTCTCTCTGGTACCTTCCTCTGACTTTAAATCTCAGTCCAAGGTCTTTAATTTTATATTGGTAAAACAGGTTTAAGCACAATCTGTTTACCATTTCATAGTGACTGATTCTGTTTTTATTGGCAAGTCTGTAATTAAATCCAACCGCAAGCCCTGAACGCAGATCATAGTCTGCTGACAGCTGCACAAATCCTGTTTTAAAGGTCGAAACATTTTGATAAAAACGACTCTGTATCATGAAGTCAGCACTCAGTTTTTTGATCAGCTTCGACTTGACAGACGCAGCAGTCCACAATTCAGCATCATGAATTTGACTAATTCCCTGAAATGAAAAAATAACTAAAAAGATACTTAATGTTATTCTAGTCATAAATCTCTAATTCTCCTGCATTTACCACTTCTTTCTTATCGGAGATAACCACATGCTTTATCTTCGCATCCTGACCTCCCGGACAAGTCTCGCATTTGGAGTAGGCAAAAATCTGGTAGTCGCCAGGTGTTAAATTACTGAAGTAAAAAGAACCATCATAACTGGTAGACATCTTATCATGATAGGTTTTTCCCTCTTTTCCATAAATGATGTATACATCCTCATCAGCACCTGGGTAAGTACTGATCAAAACACCATCTTTGTCAAGGTCATTTACTTTTATTTTGCCTTCAATGGTTGCTGTTCCTCCTTTACCTTCAATTTTATTGCAGGATAGTAGAAATAAGCCGGGAATTAGTAGTAAAAAAATTGTTTTCATAATGAGAATAAGGTTTCAATTCTATGCGTTCTTTAATGCTAAATTAACATAAAATAAACGTATTTTTAACAAAAAAGTTGTGTGAATAATTGATTAATGGCAATTAATGTAGTAGTAATGATGCATTCTAATAAACACAACCTTTAGCGTTTTCGCTACGTTATAATAGATGTAAGGAGGAAATAAAACCAAAATAAAAATGACCAAATACTATTCCCAACTATATTTAACATAAGGTTAATACATTCAATTATTTCTTCATTTTGCTAAGTATGTTTAAACATTAAGAAAATGAAAAGTAAATTATTCCTGTTCCTAAATATTCTCTTTTTTGGAAATGTTTATGGGCAAATTGTGATCAATGAATATTCTTGTGCCAATATAAATGGCCCAACCGACAGTTTTGGTGAAAACGAAGACTGGGTTGAATTTTATAATCCAACCGGTACAGCATTCGATTTAACCGGCTACTATCTGTCTGACAAAAGTTCAAATTTAACCAAGTGGGAAATCCCTTCAGGAATTGTACCTGCAAATGGTTACCAAACAGTTTTTTTCTCTGGTAATGATGGTATTTTTTCAGGAGAAATTCATGCTGGCTTTGGTTTGTCACAAACCACTAATGAGTGGATCATATTGGCTTCACCCAGTAGTGCTATTGTTGACAGTTTAAAAATTATTCATGTTAATCAAATAGATGATTCTTATGGCAGGGTAACGGATGGAAGTGCCACATGGGGGGTATTTTCAACACCAACTTTCGGTGTGGCAAATACAAATGCTCTGAATTACTATTCGGCAACACCATCAGTATCTGTGAGTGGTGGTTTTTATGCCTCGGCTCAAACAGTTACATTAACCTCCGCCGATCCAACAGCTACAATTTATTATACAACTGACGGTACAACGCCTACTGCTGCTTCAAATACGTATACTGGTCCAATCAATATCAGTACAACAACCGTTTTAAGAGCAAGAGGGATATCATCCAACGTGAATATTCCGGCAAGTTTTGTAGAAACCAATACTTATTTTATAAACAGTAGTCACAGTTTGCCGGTATTGTCGGTTTGTGGTGATGAAGTTTTGGACTTTTTAAATAATGTGGCTCCCGGATCATTTACCAGTAATTTTATCGGTGCGTTTGAAATGTATGAAGACTCTCAACAACGGGTATCCAGAGGGGAAGGTTATTTTAATAAGCATGGAAACGATTCCTGGGCATATGATCAACGAGGTTTTGACTTTATTATGAAAGACCAGCTGGGTTATAACAACGCAATCAAACATCAGATTTTCCAAGATAAGTCACGGGATAAGTTTAAAAGGATAATTGTGAAAGCGGCTGCAAATGATAATTACTCATTCGAAGATGGCGCACATATCAGAGATGCCTACGTACATACGTTGTCGCAGTTGGGTAATTTACGAATGGATGAAAGAACCAGCAGGTCATGTATTGTATATGTAAACGGACAATACTGGGGAGTGTACGAAGTAAGGGAAAAAGTTGATGATCGTGATTTTACGGATTATTATTACGATCAGGACGATTTGGATTTTATAAAAACCTGGGGAGGAACCTGGGCTGAATATGGAGACATGACCCATTGGAATGACCTCACTAATTTCATTAATAGTAATAGTATGGCTGTCCAGTCAAACTATGATTACGTTAAGAGCCAGTACAATGTAGGGAGCTTAATAGATTACGTTGTATTGAATTCTTATACGGTTTGTTCCGATTGGTTAAACTGGAATACAGCCTGGTGGCATGGTCATAATCCGAATGGAGATAAGAAGAAATTCAGATATGCGCTTTGGGATATGGATGCTACTTTTGGACATTATATTAATTATACCGGAGTACCAAACACTGATGCAGATGCTGATCCTTGCGATCCTGAAAGTCTGACAGGAAATTCGGATCCTCAGGGTCATATTACCATACTTAATAAATTGATGGATAATCCTCAATTTGAGCAGGAGTATATTTCGAGGTTTATTGACCTGTCTAATGGTATATTTTCATGTGTTCGGATGCAGGAAGTACTTGACAGTATGATTGATGTTATCAGACCGGAAATGCCTGGTCAGATTAATAAATGGGGTGGTACAATGCCTCAGTGGGAGGCCAATGTTCTGACTCTAAAGCAATATATAGATGATCGGTGTGCTGCATTGAGTGCCGGACTGATTGGATGTTATAGTTTGTCCGGTCCGTTTGAAATAACGGTTGACGTGCAACCCGTTAATGCCGGCAAAGTGAAGGTAAATTCAATGTGGTTGCCTTATTATAGCTGGACCGGTACCTATTATGGTAATATTGAAACCTATTTTAAGGCTGAAGAAAATAGTGGCTATGAATTCGACCATTGGGAATCAAATAATCATATGTTGAATTATCCCACGTTAAAGAATGATACACTCAGTTTCTTTACTAATGATACTATTGTTGCCGTGTTTAAAGCCATTGAAGTTGATCCGGGGCCTGATCCTGAACCTGGTGATCCTCCTTTACCACCTGAAGAGCCTGTAGAAGGATTTACCGGATTTCATTTACCAACTGCATTTTCACCAAATGATGACGAAAACAATGATGAACTTAAGTTTTATGTGGGAACTGACGTGGAAAGTTTCAGGTTAATCATTTTTGACCGGTGGGGTAATTTGATATTTGAAACAGAGGAAGCAGATTATTGGGATGGTACTTATAAAGGAGTTTTGTTAAATACAGGTGTTTACGCTTATGCATTAACTTATAAACTGGATACAGGACAGGAAGTAAAAAAGACCGGGAACATTACGTTAATAAGATAGAGTGATGAGAAGGATATTGTACATACTGATATTGTTCTCAACGAGTCAAAGTTGGGGTCAGGACATTCATTTTACACAATTGGACAGATCACCATTATCCATTAATCCTGCTTTTACTGGCCTTTATAGTGGTTGGGAAAGGGTGACCCTGAGCCACAAAAACCAATGGATTAATGCCGGTACCAGGTTTTTGACTACAGCTGTGGCAGCGGATTTTAATTTATTTAAAACCCAACGTAAAAAAGGGGCTTATTTAGGGCTTGGTCTTCAATTGTATAATGATGTTGGAGGCGACAGCAGGTTTGGTGCAAAGCAGGTTTTGGCTTCCGTTTCGGGGATTGTACCGATTTCCTGGAATAACAGTATTTCAGTTGGTTTTCAGGCAGGAATAGGGCAACGATCGGGCAGTTATGACGGACTTTTGTTTTCTAATCAGTTTAACGGGTCTCAACTGGACCCTTCAGTAAATGCATTTGAATTTTCAGGCTTGAATTCCGGGATATATCCTGACATTTCAATTGGTGCGGTGTATCAATATGGTGGGGTAAAGAAAACCATAGTGTCCAGAGAAGAGCTTGTATTTAATCTTGGAATTGCCTTGTATCACGTTAACCGGCCAAAGATTAGTTATAGTTCCGGATCGCTTGAACGGATTAACCAAAAATTTGTTTTTTTTACCAGCTTAAGGAAAGATTTTTCAGGCTCCTACTTTGGTTTCGAAGCATTAATTAATCATTTCAGACAAAATCCACATTCCGAACTTTTGATCTCAGCGTTGATGCGATACCGATACAGGACAGGAAGCAGGATGACCGGGATAAAGAGTAGGGTAGTGCTTTCAGGAGGACTGGCCTACCGTTTAAATGATGCCATTGCACCTGTTGTTAAAATGGAAAACGGGAACTGGAGTTTTAGCTTGTCGTACGACATTACGATTTCCAGATTAGGTTCATACAGGCGATTGGGGGGATTAGAGATGTCAGTTATTTTTAAGAGTTCTGATTTTGCCCTTTTTAAACGCAAGAGATAATTTCAGCAAATTATTTATTGTTCCAGTTACTCATAGTTTGTTGCAGACCAATAGTGGCGAACGATTTAATGAATTCAGTGGCTGTTTTTAAACGTTCATCCAGAAGTGCCTCTTCTTCTGAACTCCACTCTCCCAGCACATGTTCAATTTGTTTGCCCCTTGGAAAATCATTTCCTATACCAAATTTCAATCGCGAAAACTTATTTGAATTCAGTGTGGCTATAATGTCTTTTAAGCCATTATGACCGGCATCACTACCTTTTCCTCTGAGTCTCAACTTTCCAAAGGGTAATGCCACTTCATCAGTAATAATTAATAGATTCTCAGCGGGAATTTTTTCTTTAGTCAACCAATAATTAACTGCCTTACCACTTAAGTTCATGAAGGTTGATGGCTGGAGCAATACTAAAGTTCTTCCTTTGAATTTAATTCTGGATATTTGCCCCAGTTTAGCCACTTCGAATTGGTTTTCAAATTCATCCACTAATGTATCCAATACCTTGAATCCAACATTATGACGAGTGTTTTCATACTTTTCTCCCGGGTTACCTAAACCTACAATTAAATATTTCATTTTTTATAATTGTTTTATGGTGCAATGTCCATTGTCTAAATCAAAAAAGGTGATCACAAATGTAATCACCTTTTTGATAAAATATAATCAAATTTTTATTCTGCTGCTGGTGCAGCTGCTTCAGCTGCCTCTTCTCCTTCTCCTTCTTCTTCCTCTTCTGCATCATCAACAGCACCTCTAGACATTTTAACAGAAACTACAACTGCATTTGGTGCATTTAAAAGTCTTAAAGAATCGCTTTCTAACGCTTTAACTCTTACTGAATGACCAATTCTTAATTTTGAAATATCAACAGAAATAGTATCAGGAATATCTTTTGGATAACCTAAAACTGTTAATTTTCTAAATACCTGTTGTAATCTACCACCGTTCATAACACCAGGAGATCTTCCTTCAAGTGTTACCGGGATATCAATTTTAACAAGTTTATCGTCCTGTAATTCTAAAAAGTCAACATGCATAATTCTATCCGTTAATGGATGTTGTTGCGCATCTTGGATAATTGCTTTAACTTTTTTACCGTCAATATCTAAATTGATGGCAAATACATCTGGCGAAAACATAATTTTATGGATGTCTACGTGTCTAACACTAAAGTGTGTTTGTTCACCATTACCATAAAGTACACAAGGTACGTTACCGCTTCTTCTCACGGCTTTCGCATCTTTTTTCCCTACGCTCGGTCTAACCGAACCGCTCAATGATACTTCTTTCATTTTTATATTTGTTATTTAATTTACGAGATAATAAAGTGTGAGCTGATTGATTCATGATTAACCATGCTTTTCATCACGTCAGCATACAACTGCGCCACACTTAAAACTTTAATTTTATCTGATTGTTTATTTAGAGGAATAGAGTCTGTAACAACCAGTTCCAATAAATTTGAGTTTTCAATTCTTTCATATGCCGGTCCTGATAATACGGCATGAGTACAAAGGGCTCTGACAGACTTTGCACCTTTCTGGATAAAAAGATCTGCAGCCTTAGTTAAGGTACCGGCAGTATCAACCATATCGTCAACCAAAATAACGTCCTTTCCGCTTACATCACCTATTACGGTCATTTCAGCAACTTCATTGGCCATTTTTCTGTGTTTATGACACATGGCCAGTCCCAGGTTTAATTTCTTAGCATAAGAGTTTGCACGTTTTGCTCCTCCGGCATCTGGTGCAGCCATAATTAAATTACCAGTATCTATTTTTTGTAGATAAGGCAGGAAAATAGTTGAAGCATACAGGTGATCAACCGGAATTTCAAAAAATCCCTGAATCTGATCAGCATGAAGGTCCATTGTCATAATCCGGTCAACTCCGGCAGAACGTAACATATTGGCAACCAATTTAGCACCAATTGGCACACGTGGTTTTGATTTTCTGTCCTGTCTTGCAAAACCAAAATAAGGAATAACTGCAATAACAGATTTAGCAGAAGCCCTTTTAGCAGCATCTATCATCAGCAACAACTCAAACAAGTGCTCAGTTGGTGGCATAGTAGACTGTATTAAGAATACATCCTGCCCCCTTACTGTTTCCTCAAATGAAGGTTCAAATTCACCGTCACTAAACTCGGTAACCACTACGTTACCCAGATTTTTTCCGTAACAAAGCGCAATTTTTTCTGCCAAAGTTTTGGTTGCTCTTCCTGAAAATATTTTGATTCCTGCTGACATGCCTAAATTTGTAGGGTGCAAATGTAGGTAAATAATGTAAAACCACAAATTTTTGCCTGCCATATTCTTTGTGGTTAAAAGATTTAAAGTGATTTTTTTCGTTAAAAAACCATATCTTTATCGGTTCAATTAATAATAGAAAATGAAATACGACAGAATACCAAAGGAATTGTACATTAAGAACAGGGCTAAATTTGTTGCTGGTATGGCATCAGGTTCAGTAGCCATTTTTAATTCTAATGATATTTATCCGATTAGTGCAGACAGTACAATGCCGTTCCAGCAACACAGAGATATCCTTTATTTATCCGGTGTTGATCAGGAGGAAAGCGTATTGGTTTTATTTCCTGACGCATTTGATGACAAACATAAAGAAATGCTTTTTTTAAGAGAAACGAATGAGCATATTGCCGTTTGGGAGGGAGAAAAATTGACTAAAGAAGCTGCATTTGAAACTTCAGGAATTAAAAGTGCTTTTTGGATAGATGAATTAGAAACGGTGCTGAAAACTGTTTTAGCTCAGGCCGATAATATCTATATTAATACAAATGAACATACCCGGGCCAGTACAGTGGTGGAAACAAGGGAGGACAGATTCATTAAACAATTAAAAATGGACTATCCGGCCCATAACTATAAGAAATCAGCTCCTATTCTTCACCGTATCCGTTCGGTTAAAGAGCAGGAGGAACTGGACCTGATGCAAACTGCTTGTAATATTACTGAAAAAGGGTTTAGAAGAATTCTGGGAATGATTAAGCCGGGAGTGATGGAGTATGAAATTGAGGCGGAACTGATGCACGAATTCTTACGAAACAGATCTCGTGGCTTTGCCTATACACCAATTGTGGGGTCAGGACCAAGTGCCTGCGTTTTACATTATATCGAAAACAATAAGGAATGTAAAGACGGAGAGATTATTTTGATGGATTTTGCTGCTGAATATGCTAATTATGCCTCTGACCTGACCCGTTCTGTTCCGGTAAACGGACGGTTTACAGATCGTCAAAAAGCAGTTTACAATGCAGTATTAAGAGTAAAAAATGAAGCTCAAAAATTATTGCGACCAGGTGTATTTTTGGCTGATTACCATAAAGAAGTTGGGAAATTGATGGAGAGTGAACTGTTAGGCTTAGGTTTGATTGATCAAACAGATATTAAAAATCAAAACCCGGATTGGCCGGCCTATAAAAAATACTTTATGCACGGTACTTCTCATTTTATTGGGTTAGATACGCATGATGTGGGATTGTGGACTGAGCCGGTTAAGGCAGGAATGGTATTTACTTGTGAGCCTGGAATCTATATTCCGGATGAAGGACTGGGGATAAGACTTGAAGATGACCTTGTGGTGCAGGAAAATGGTGATCCTTTCAACTTAATGCGAAATATTCCTATTGAAATTGAAGAAATCGAAGACTTAATGAATTAATATGATTCATTACAGTACTTACGAATCTCATAAAATTTATTACAGGGTGTCCGGAAAAGGACATCCTGTCGTTTTTTTACACGGTTTTTTAGAGAATGTTTCAATATGGGAAACTATTGAAGGTCGGTTGTCGGATCAATTTTTAACCGTTGTAATTGATTTGCCAGGTCATGGAAAAAGTGATTGTTTTGCGGATGAGTGCAGTATGGCCTTTATGGCGTCAGGAGTGCAACAGGTCATTTCAGATCTGAATATTAGCCATCCCATTATTTTTGGGCATTCAATGGGAGGGTATGTTGGATTAGAATTGATAAGGCAAATTGAAGCTGCTTTGGTATTAGTACACTCCAATTTCTGGAGTGATAGTGAACATAAAAAAGGAGAGCGGGACCGTTTGATTAGTGTCGTTGATCAAAGCCGGAAGTGGTTTATAAAACAGGCTATTCCTAATCTGTTTTATCCCGAAAACATAAAGAATAATGAAGCAGGGATTAGCCAGCTGATTTCCGAAGCAGAAAAAATGACGGAACACAATATAAAATCTGCAACCTTAGGTATGAGAAATCGTTTGGATCATACCGCATTATTAGGCACTAAAAAAATCGAAATTATACAAGGACAATATGATCCGGTAATTCCCCTGAATATGATGATGGAAAAAGTTAAAAAGTCAGGGTTTGAAGTTGGCGTTAATGTTTTGGAAAATTGCGGACATATGGGATTCATGGAACAACCTGAATTATTTCTTGATTCGGTAATGAAGTGCTGCAATGAGTTAAAAAGTGAAATATTATCCCAAAATTATAACTCAATTTAAATAATTTAAAATAATTTTGCAGGTTCGTCGTTAAAACCAAATTAGAACACTATTATAATGACATGGGTAGCGTGAAAGGACACAGTAATATATTTCTTGTAATTGTTTTGATAGCCCTGTCTTTGGGTTGCTCTACCGAGAAGGATGCAGCACTCAATGTTGGGTATCATAATATGACTGCAAGGTATAATGGTTATTTTAATGCAGGCGAAATCATAAACCAATCGATACAATCTTATCGTGAAGGTGTAAAAGATGATTATTCTAAGCTTTTGGAATTACAGGTCTATCCAAAGGAAGCAGATGCAACAAGTGTATTTCCTGACATGGATCTTGCCATTGAGAAATGTTCAAAAGTTATTTACCGTCATTCAATGCCTAACCCTAATGTGGTCAGCACTAAAGATGAGGAACATTGTCGGTGGATTGACGATAATTGGTTCTTAATTGGAAAATCCTATTTCCTGAAAAGAGAATTTGATCAGGCAGAAGAAAAGTTCAGATACATTAAAAGTGAATATGAGAATGAGTCCTCAATGTATGCAGCCGAAATATGGTTAGCAAAACTATACATTCAAAAAGGAGATCTTTCACAAGCCAGACTGGAATTGCTTAAGGTTAAAAAGCAAATGGAAGATTACGACAGTAACCAGACCAGTATTTTAGATCAATTTAAAAAGGATGGTAAATCGAGTAAAAAGAAAAGTAAATACCAAAGAAAGAAGGAAAAAAGAGCAAGAAAAAGAAATAAGGAAAAGGAAACTAAAATAGCCAAGTTTACAGATAAACTTAAAGTGGATTATGAGGTAACAATGGCTGATTTATATATTAAAGAAGAGGATTATAAAAAAGCTGCGGAACATTTAATTAAGGCGGCGGATTTAACAAGAAACAGAAAGGAAAGAGCAAGATACCATTATGTGCTTGGGCAATTGTATCAGGAAATGCAAAATCCAAGAGTAGCTGAAGGGTATTTCCAAAAAGTAATTAAATCAAATGCAGTATATGAAATGCGTTTTTATGCAAAAATCAATAAAGTTTTATCTGCTACCGGAGGAAGAACTGAATTAAGAGAGGATTTGCATAAAATGTTAAAGGATGCCAAAAATGATGAATATAAAGATCAGATCTATTATGTACTGGCAGAACTGGATCTTAAAGATGGTAACCGGCCTGAGGCAATAGTCAATTTAACCAAATCAGCACGGTATTCGGTTAGTAACGATAAACAAAAAGCCAAAACTTATTTAAAGCTGGCTGATATGCACTTTGAAGACAGGTTGTACATCAAATCACAAAAGTATTATGACTCCTGCGTTAATGTGATGTCGAAAGAAGATGAAAAATATGATTTGATTGAAAACAAAGCCAAAAGTTTATTTGAATTAGTAGAAAATTATGAGACTTACGTTAAAGAAGATAGTCTGCAACAATTAGTTAAATTATCGCCAAAAGAAAGAGAAAAAGAGTTAAAGCGGATCTTAAAGCAAATTAAAGAAGATGAAAGACAAAGAAAAGCGGATGAAGAGGCCAGATTGCTTGCTCAGCAAAAAAGGGTGAACTCTGTTTCAAATACATCTGGAAATGGAGCCAAATGGTATTTCTATAATCAGAAATCAATGGCAAAAGGATATAACGATTTTAAATTATGGTGGGCTAACCGGCCATTGGAAGATGATTGGAGAAGGGCAACAAAAAATACAATATCCGAGTTCTCGGAGGTTAGTGGTGATTCCGCTGTAGTTGAGGTAGATTCCCTGACAGTTGACTTATTAAGAGAAGGCTTGCCTTTGGAGGAAGATCAGTTAAAGCAATCAAAAGACAATCTTACTAATGCATTGTATAACCTGGGAATGATTTATAAAAACCAGTTAAGTGAAGAGGGGGAAGCGATAGACTATTTTACCCAGATCATTGACAGGGATTATCCACACGAAAAAGTACTGCCTGCAAGATATCAGCTCTATCTGATTTTTCAGAAGAATGGGGACAAGGCCAAAACGGAAAGATATAAAAATGGTATTCTGGCTGAGCATCCTGATTCTGATATTGCAAAATTAATTAAAGATCCAAATTACTTTGCTAAAAAAGAAGCAATGGAAAGAAAGGATTTGGAGGCTTATAAAATTGTATTGACTGATTACAATTATAAAAGATATTCTGATGTTATTACAGCATGTAATAAGGTAATATTTAATAATCCAACCAATAAGTATATCAATAAATATTACTTATTAAAAGCAAATGCGATTAGTAAAATTGGATTAAGCGGACCAGAAGCCGTAAAAGAACCTTTGGAAACATTGTATGAGTTAAGTCCTGATTCGGAAGAGGGAAGAACGGCAAAGGCCTACCTTGACAAAATGAATGGAGAGTCGGATACCGGTAAAAATAATCAACCAAGGTTTAAGTTCAATACCTCTGAAAAGCAGTATTTTGCTGTAATGATACCGGTTGACAAAGAATCGAAGATTAATGATGCTAAAAATAAAATATCTAACTTCAATTCATCTTATTTTGCGCCTGATGAATTATCACTGACTACAACAATTTTAGGTGAAGAATATACAATATTGTTGGTTAAAGCTTTTGATAATGTTGTTAAAGCGTCTGCTTATAATAAGGCTTTCCAGTCTACTCCGGCAAAATCACTTTTAAATAATACAGCTGATGAGTTCGAGAGCTTTATTCTTTCAAAGTCAAACTATCCCATTTTATTTTCGTCAAAGGATATTGAAGGATATCGGGAGTTTTACGAAGAAAATTACTAAATTCAGTTTATGACAAATCAGGTACATATTGAAGATCTGTTGAGTTCTACTAAAAAAGAGAATGTTGAAAAGATCAGTGAGACGATTTTTAAAGTTGGATCAGAGATTATAGAGGTTGTTGACATTAATTATGATATGAAAACGATCAAATTTCGTTACAATCATAATACTTATGTAGTAGAGTACAAAAATAATCTGGACCGTACCCTTGATAAAATGGGGATCAAACGAAGCTTCGATTCGGTTGATACATCTGTTAAGGCGCCTATGCCGGGGAAAGTACTTGAGGTTTTGGTAAATTCAGGAGATCAGGTAAAGAAAGGAGATCCTTTATTGATTCTTGAGGCTATGAAAATGGAAAATGTATTAAAATCAGATGCAGATTGTACCATTAAAGATGTTAATGTAAATGCACTTGAAAATGTAGAAAAAAACCAACTTTTAATAGAGTTGGATGTTTAAAAAAATATACACTAAATAAAAAAGCCGGATTAAAACTTAACCCGGCTTTTTTATTTAAATCGAAATATCTTATAGTGAAGTTTTCACGTCTTCGATCATTTCTTCAGCAGCTTCAGTTCCTTCTTCAACAGCTTCTTCAACTGCATCTTCGATAGCTTCAGTTCCTTCTTCAACAGCTTCCTCTACAACATTAGCAGCCTCTTCTTCAACAGCTTCATGATGCTCTTCAACTGCTTCATCAAGCGCATTTTCAAGTGCTTCAACAGCAGCATCTGTAGTTTCTTCGGCAGTAGTTTCTTCTCCTCCACATGAGTTAAAAGTAAATACCATTCCGCCAATCATCATTAATGACAATAACTTTTTCATAGTTAATTTTTTAAAAAATAATACGAGCAAAATTATAATATTTATTTATTTTTCCTATTGCATTATTTAAAATATCAATCAAAGTATTTAAAATTACTTTCTATCTTTGGTTTAATTATTAAAATAAACGCAAAAATTATGGCATTCGAATTACCTAATTTACCATATGCGGTTGATGCTTTAGAACCACATATTGACAAACAAACAATGGAAATTCATCATGGTAAACACCACAATGGATATACAAATAATTTAAATAACGCAATTGCAGGAACTGATTTGGAAAACAAATCAATTGAGGAGATTTTAGTAGCTGGAATGGATAACCCTGCAGTAAGAAATAATGGAGGAGGTTTTTATAACCACAGCCTTTTTTGGTCAGTAATGAGCCCTAATGGTGGTGGAGAACCTAGTGGTGAATTAGCTTCCGCAATTAATGATGCATTTGGATCTTTTGAAAACTTCAAAAGTGAGTTTTCTAAGGCTGCTGCAACAAGATTTGGTTCTGGATGGGCCTGGCTTTGTGTTGTAGATGGTGGAAAAGTAGAAGTTTGTTCTACACCTAATCAGGATAACCCGTTAATGCCGGGAGTGAGCTGTGACGGTCAGCCAATTCTAGGGCTTGACGTATGGGAACATGCTTATTACTTAAAATATCAAAACAGAAGACCAGATTATATCAATGCTTTTTTCAGTGTGATTAACTGGGATGAAGTTAGCAATAGATACAATGCTGCTAAATAATTAGGATTTTATCCAATAGAAAATCCCTTGATTAAATATAATTGAGGGATTTTTTTTGTACAAAACATTTATAAAGTATATTTACTTTTATGATAGCAAAAAACTGGGAATACACTGATTTTGAAAATGTTGACACTATTCAACAACTTATTGAGTCACTCAATGTATCAAAACCAATTGCCAGGTTATTGCTAAACAGAGGAATAGATTCTTTTGAAAAAGCAAAGTCTTTTTTCAGACCGGAATTGGAAGATTTACACGATCCGTTTTTGATGAAAGGAATGACAGAGGCGGTTGACCGAATCCAAAATGCAATAGATCAAAATGAAAATATATTGATTTATGGCGACTATGATGTAGATGGCACCACCTCGGTGACTTTAATGTATCAATATCTCAATAATTTCACCCAGAATATCCATTATTATATACCAGACCGGTATAAAGAAGGTTATGGTGTGTCAAATATTGGAATTGACTTTGCAATAGATAATAATTTTTCACTTGTCATTGCACTAGATTGTGGTATAAAAGCGGTCGAGAAGGTCGGCAGAGCTAAAGAAAATGGTGTGGATTTTATCATTTGTGATCACCATCTGCCCTCTGATGTTTTGCCGGATGCTATTATACTGAATCCAAAACAAAAGGACTGTAACTACCCATTTAAAGAGTTATGTGGATGTGGTGTGGGGTTTAAATTGGCCCATGCACTTAATGATACATTTGCTTTGCCATTCTCGGAGATAGAGTATTTACTGGATTTGGTAATGGTGGCTATTGGTGCAGATATGGTATCCGTGATGGGAGAGAATAGAATAATGGCATTTCACGGATTAAGGAAATTGAATGAAATGCCACGGATTGGCTTTGCAGCTCTGCTCGAGCTAGCAAATAAGAGACCGCCCTTAACTGTTACGGATGTCGTTTTTACAATCGCTCCCCGAATTAATGCGGCAGGCAGAATCGAGTCCGGAAACAGAGCGGTTGAGCTTTTATTGTCTACCACAATAGCCGAAGCACAGGATATTGGCAAACAAATCAATAATTACAATCTTGAGCGAAGGGAGATAGAAAAAGAGATGACGGATGAGGCATTAAATATTATCAGGGAACATCCCACCTATCAATCCAACCCGACAACTGTTGTTTTTAATAGTAGATGGCATAAAGGCGTGGTGGGAATAGTAGCCTCGAGATTAATTGAAACATACTATAAACCAACTGTTGTTTTAACTGAATCTAACACTATGGCAGTAGGTTCGGTGCGTAGTGTAAAAGGGTTTAATGTTTATGATGCCCTTTGCGAATGTAGTGATTTGATCGAGCAATTTGGAGGGCATAAGTATGCGGCAGGATTGACGCTCAGACCAGAAAATGTTGATGCATTCAGAGATAGATTTAACCAGGTCGCTGAAAAGCACTTGAGCAAAGCTCAAAAGGTCCCTAGTGTTGATATTGAAGAAAACATTGATTTCAGGGACATTTATGAGGGAGAGACCAGTGGGATACCAAAGTTCTACAGAATTTTAAAACAGTTTGCACCTTTTGGGCCTGGCAATATGAAACCTGTCTTTTCAACAAAAAATGTCAGAATTGATGGAGAACCCAGAATTTTAAAGGAAGCCCACTTAAAATTAAGAGTCTTCCAGGAACAAGATTCTGAACAGATTATAGATGCTATTGGTTTTAACTTTTCAGATTATTTTGGCCTTATCGGTAACCCTTCAATAAATATTGCGTACCAGATTGAGGAGAATAATTGGAATAATTTTTCAAGATTGCAACTGATTCTGAAAGACATAAAAGTTTAGTCGATAAAAATGGCTGATTCGTAGAGGTCTTTTCTTAATTAGTAGTATTATCTGAAATTTTTTCCTTACCTTCGTAGCGTTAAATAATAATTATGAAAAGTACTTTAGTTCTAAAGGACTCAAAATCAGGTGTTAACATGATTTGGGGTCTAAGATCGTTGTCTACCCTTGCCTCAATTTTTCTGGTGTTAATCTCGTTTGACACTTTTGCTGAGGGAACAAAAGAAGTTATGCCAACTTCAACTGATGGGGTAGCACTTTATTTAAATAATAATAATAGTAGCGGACCTTTCTTTAATAGTCCTTCTAATCAAAGGATCAGATTTAACATTAGTGATCATACTACTGAAAACTTCTATTTCGGTGGTCAATTCTATGATAGAACACCTGTTGTACAAAGAAGTGATGTTTATATCAGAATAAGAAACTCGGCTGGAACAGTTGTTTACGGGCCTCAATTGTACCCAACGGCAGGTGCAGGTTTTATTTCAACATATACTGAAGCGGTAGCCGGACCGAATATTGCCGGTACTGCACCCACAGGTTATACGCCTTTGATGTTTGACCCAACTGCAAATGATGACTACCAAATCGAAATTTATCCGAGTAGTGATGGTGGATTAACACAGGTACTTGATTATATCGTAGGTGTTTATTTTGACTTTACAGTGGCAGATGCTGCCGGAACAAGATTTGACGGAAGGGTAAGTTGCCAGAAATGGTCATTTCTTACTTACGATCCAGCTACGTTTACTGGATCTATTGACTTTTCATTCAGTGGTGATTATTATGCCTATACACAAGATAGTTCCATTATCAGAATGGAATTTGTAAATGGATTCAAACCATTTGGATATGAGTTGGCAATGACATATTATGGTGTTAACAACACCCTTAATTTTATTAATGACCGAAGATCGATTATCTCTCCGGGCTCAGCGCCAGGATTGAATAATGGATACCGAACATTTCTTAATATTCCGGATACCTTGGTTTTTGTTCCAACACGAACTGCTCCGGCTCCGGTGCTGGGAAATAATATTTATGGCTGTCCGGGCAGCTACTACATTCCATATTATTTACATCATGCTGGTGATTTAGCATTATTGCTTGAATTTAATGGTGTACCAGGATATCAGGATGGAACTTCAGATCGTTTGATTGAAGTATATGGTGCAGCTCAGGGTAATGGCGTTATTATTTGGGATGGTCTTGATGGACTGGGGACACCAATTGCCGGAGGAACAACAATTAATTTAGAAGCCACATTATTTAGAGGAAGAACCAATATTCCTATGTATGATGCCGAACTGAATACGAATGGGTTTTCAGTTTCTTCAGTTTACCCGTCTGTTGGAAACAGAAAATTATATTGGGATGATTTGTCCTTAAGCAATTTTGGAACATGTACAAATATATTGACAGACAATAACACCGGTGCTGGTGTTTCAGATGTTTTATTATTAGGTGGTGTTGTTGGTCCTCAACATGCCTGGGATGGTGCAGGAGCCAATACGGCTGTGCCGGCACCAAATGGTGGAGGAGGATCTTCCACGCCTGGAACATGTGATGACTTTGGAAATGCCCGAACAATTAATACATGGTTTTACTCTTCTGATGTGTCTTCAGGATTACAAAGTAAAACCCTGCCATCTTGTGATAATGACAATGATGGTATTGTAGATGCTATTGATGTAGATGATGATAATGACGGTATTCTTGATTTATCAGAACATGCTTCCGATCCATTGTTAGATGATGATTCGGATGGAATTCCAAATTATTTAGATCCGGACATCATTGGATTTGTAGATACTAACTTTGATGGTATAAACGATATTTTTGATTTTGATCTTGATGGTATTATCAACAGTTTCGATACAGATGCAGACGGAGACGGGTGTTTAGATGTATTTGAAGCAGGTTATACTGACGTTGCTCCTCAGGATGGAGAGGTTGATGGTACAGGATACAATACTAACGGAACAGTTAGTGGATCTGATGGTTATGGTGCAATTGCAGATGGAAATGGAAATTCAGTTGACGATTATCTGGAAGTGATTGATACTGATGGAGACGGAATAGGAGATAGTTGTGATGAGGATTCAGATGGAGATGGTATTCCAAACAGTGTTGAAGGAACCGGTGATTCTGATGGAGATGGTATCATTGATGCTTTCGATTTAGATTCAGATAATGACGGTGTTCCTGATATTGTTGAAGCCGGAGGAACAGATGCTGATGGAGATGGAATGTTAGATGACCTGACCGATACTGATGGAGATGGTATTCCGGATATAATAGATTCAGATAATGGGGGAACTCCTTTACCGGTACCTAATAGCGATAGTGATGGGTTGCCAGACTACCTGGATTTAGATAGTGATAATGATGGTATTCCGGATGTAATTGAAAATGGTGGAACTGATCCTGACGGAGATGGTGTGATTGGAACCGGAGCCATTGACGATACTGATGGAGATGGTATTTCAGACATTACCGATCCGGATAACGGAGGAACAAATTTACCAATGACAGATACCGATATGGATGGGGTAATTGATGCATTGGATATTGATAGTGATAATGACGGTATTGTTGATGCGATTGAAGCTGGTGGAACCGATCCTGACGGAGACGGTGAATTAGGAACAGGAGCTATTACAGACACTGATGGAGACGGATTAGATGATACTGTAGATACAGATGATGGTGGAACACCTCTGCCTTTGACTAATACAGATGGTACCGGTGGGCCTGATTACCTGGATATTGATGCTGACGGTGATGGAATTCCTGATAATATTGAAGGACAAACTACAGCCGGTTATATTCCACCAAGTGGAACAGATACTGACGGTGATGGATTAGATGATGCTTACGATACTGATAATGGCGGGACAGCAGTTGATCCTGTAAATACAGATAATATTGATAATCCTGATTACCTTGATTTGGATAGTGATAATGATGGCGAAGGGGATATTTTGGAAGGTCATGACCTTGATGGTAATGGTTTAATCGACGGTACTGAAAACGGTCCTTCAGGAACAGATACAGATGGAGACGGATTGGATGATGCTTTTGACGTAGTCGTATTGTCAGGTGGTACTGCCGGAACTAATGCCGGAAATGGTACAACTGATCCATTAACAGATGGTGTATTGGCAGATGCTGATAACCCTGCAGTTGGAAATATTGACTTTAGAGAAGTAGATACAGACGGTGATGGTGTTGATGACTCAGTGGATTTAGATGATGATAATGATGGTATCCCTGATGTTGATGAGAATCCTGGTGATACAGACGGAGATGGTATAATCGATTCGCACGATTTAGATTCAGACAATGATGGAATTCCGGATATTGTTGAAGCTGGTGGAACGGATACAGATGGTGATGGTATGGTTGACGATCCAACCGATACTGACGGAGACGGTCAGGCAGATATTGTTGATCCTGATAATGGTGGAACACCATTGGTTAATGTTGACACAGATGGAGATGGTATACCAAACAGCCAGGATTTAGATAGTGATAATGATGGTATTCCTGATGTCATTGAAGCCGGAGGAAGTGACCCTGATGGAAATGGACAAATAGGAATCGGAGGTATTGCTGATGGTGACGGAGATGGATTGGCAGATGATGTTGATCCGGATGATAATGATACGCCTGGAGCAGGAGATGGACCAGGAACACCACTAGTCATTCCTAATAATGATAGTGACAGTGCACCTGATTACTTAGACTTAGATTCAGATAACGACGGTATTCCGGATGTGATTGAAGCCGGTGGAACAGACCCTGACGGAGATGGCCAGATTGGTACAGGTCCGATTACCGATACGGATGGAGATGGATTATCCGATATTACAGATACGGATGATAATACTACCCCTGCTGCTTTAGATGGTCCTGGTGCAGCTTTACCTAACCCTGATACAGATATGGATGGTATTCCTGATGGAATTGATATCGACAGTGATAATGATGGTATTGTAGATGCTATTGAAGCTGGTGGAACAGATCCTGATGGAGATGGCGAAATTGGTTCAGGACCAATTACCGATACAGACGGTGATGGATTATCTGATATTGTAGATACAGATGATGGTGGTACAGTTTTACCAATCACTGATACAGATGGTACTGGTGGACCTGATCATTTAGATATTGATGCTGATGGGGACGGTATCCCTGATAATATTGAAGGACAAACTACTGCTGGTTATACACCACCAAGTGGAACTGATACAGACGGAGACGGATTGGATGATGCTTATGATACCGATAATGGTGGAACAGCTGTTGATCCAAATGATAAAGATGGAGATACCACACCAGATTACCAGGATACTGATTCTGATAATGATGGAGAAGATGATATTTTAGAAGGTCATGACCTTGATGGTGACGGAACTATTAATGGTGGTGAAAACGGTCCTTCAGGAACAGATACAGATGGAGACGGATTGGATGATGCTTTTGACGTAGTCGTATTGTCAGGTGGTACTGCCGGAACTAATGCCGGAAATGGTACAACTGATCCATTAACAGATGGTGTATTGGCAGATGCTGATAACCCTTCAATCGGAGATATCGACTTTAGAGAAGTAGATACAGATGGAGATGGTATTGATGATTCAGTAGATTTAGATGATGATAATGATGGTATTTTAGATACAGATGAAGGAACCGGAGATACAGATGGAGATGGTATTCCTGACTCACAGGATTTAGATTCCGATAATGACGGTATTCCGGATATTGTTGAAGCAGGAGGAACGGATAATGACGGAGATGGATTAGTTGATGATCCAACCGACACAGATGGAGACGGATTAGTTGACATTGTTGACCCTGATAATGGTGGGACACCGCTACCAAATACTGATACAGATGGAGATGGTGTACCAAACAGCCAGGATTTAGATTCAGACAATGATGGTATTCCGGATATCATTGAAGTTGGTGGAACAGATGCTGATAATGATGGTATGGTTGACGATCCGACTGATACGGATGGAGATGGATTAGTTGATATTGTTGACCCGGATGATAATGATACGCCTGGAGCAGGTGATGGTCCTGGAACACCTTATACTATTCCAAATAATGACAGTGATAATATACCTGATTACTTAGATTTAGACAGTGATAATGATGGTATTCCTGATGTGATTGAAGCGGGTGGAACCGATCCTGACGGAGATGGTCAGATTGGTACAGGTCCGATTACAGACACAGATGGAGATGGGTTGTCTGACATTGTAGATACAGATGATGGTGGTATAACTTTACCTAACCCTGATACTGATATGGATGGTGTTCCTGATGGAACGGACATTGACAGTGATAATGATGGTATTGTAGATGCTATTGAGGCTGGTGGAACAGATCCTGATGGAGATGGAGAAATTGGTACAGGACCAATTACCGATACAGACGGTGATGGATTATCTGATATTGTAGATACAGATGATGGTGGTACAGTTTTACCAATCACTGATACAGATGGTACTGGTGGACCTGATCATTTAGATATTGATGCTGATGGAGACGGTATCCCTGATAATATTGAAGGACAAACTACTGCTGGTTATACACCACCAAGTGGAACTGATACAGATGGAGATGGATTGGATGATGCTTATGATACCGATAATGGTGGAACAGCTGTTGATCCAAATGATAAAGACGGAGACAATATGCCAGATTACCAGGATACTGATTCTGATAATGATGGAGAAGATGATATTTTAGAGGGTCATGACCTGAACGGAAATGGTGTAATTGATGGTGGTGAAAACGGTCCAAGTGGAAATGATGCAGATGGAGACGGACTGGATGATGCTTTTGATGTAATTGTATTGTCTGCAGGTACTGCCGGAACCAATGCCGGAAATGGTACAACTGATCCATTAACAGATGGTGTATTGGCAGATGCTGATAACCCTTCAATCGGAGATATCGACTTTAGAGAAGTAGATACAGATGGAGATGGTATTGATGATTCAGTAGATTTAGATGATGATAATGATGGTATTTTAGATACAGATGAAGGAACAGGTGACACAGATGGAGATGGTATTCCTGACTCACAGGATTTAGATTCTGATAATGACGGTATTCCTGATATTGTTGAAGCGGGAGGAACAGATAATGACGGAGATGGATTAGTTGATGATCCAACTGATACAGATGGAGATGGATTAGTTGACATTGTTGATCCTGATAATGGTGGAACACTGCTACCAAATACTGATACAGATGGAGATGGTGTACCAAACAGCCAGGATTTAGATTCCGATAATGATGGTATTCCGGATATCATTGAAGTTGGTGGAACAGATGCTGATAATGATGGTATGGTTGACGATCCAACCGATACAGATGGAGATGGATTAGTTGATATTGTTGATCCGGATGATAATGATACGCCTGGAGCAGGTGATGGTCCTGGAACACCTTATACTATTCCAAATAATGACAGTGATAATATACCTGATTACTTAGATTTAGACAGTGATAATGACGGTATTCCTGATGTGATTGAGGCAGGTGGAACCGATCCTGACGGAGATGGTCAGATTGGTACAGGTCCGATTACAGATACAGATGGAGATGGGTTGTCTGACATTGTGGATACAGATGATGGTGGTACAGCTTTACCTAATCCTGATACTGATATGGATGGTATTCCTGATGGAATTGATATCGATTCAGATAATGATGGTATTGTAGATGCTATTGAAGCTGGTGGAACAGATCCTGATGGAAATGGTGAGATTGGTACAGGTCCAATTACTGATACAGATGGAGACGGATTATCTGATATTGTAGATACAGATGATGGCGGAACAGCCTTACCAATCACTGATACAGATGGTACTGGTGGACCAAACCATTTAGATATTGATGCAGATGATGATGGTATTCCTGATAATATTGAAGGACAAAGTACAGCAGGTTATATCCCGCCAAGTGGAACTGACTCTGATGGTGATGGACTAGATGATGCTTATGATTTGGAAAGTGGAGGAACAGCAATCGATCCTGTAAATACTGAAAATGCTGACGATCCTGATTATATTGATTTAGATAGTGATAATGATGGAGAAGATGACATTCTAGAAGGTCATGACCTGAACGGAAATGGTGTGATTGATACCGGTGAAAACGGACCAAGTGGGAATGATGCAGATGGTGACGGATTGGATGATGCTTTTGATGTAATTGTACTGTCTGCAGGTACTGCCGGAACTAATGCCGGAAACGGAACAACTGATCCTGCAACAGATGGTGTATTAGCAGATGCTGACAATCCTTCAACAGGAGATCTTGACTTCAGAGAGCACGATACTGATAATGACGGAGTCAGTAATTGGGACGATCTGGATGATGATAATGATGGTATTTTAGATACAGATGAAGGAACTGGTGATACAGATGGAGATGGTATTCCGGATTCACAGGATTTAGATTCTGATAATGATGGTATTCCGGATTTAGTTGAAGCTGGCGGAACAGATAATGACGGAGACGGTATGATTGACGATCTTACCGATACAGATGGAGACGGATTAGTTGACGTTGTTGATCCTGATAATGGTGGAACACCGCTACCAAATACTGATACAGATGGTGATGGTATACCAAACAGTCAGGATTTAGATTCAGATAATGATGGTATTCCTGATATCATTGAAGTTGGTGGAACAGACAATGATGGAGATGGTATGGTTGACGACCCAACCGATACAGATGGAGATGGGTTAGTTGATATTGTTGATCCGGATGATAATGAAACACCTGGAGCAGGTGATGGACCGGGAACACCGTATACTATTCCGAATAGTGATAGCGATAATATACCAGATTACTTAGACTTAGACAGTGATAATGATGGTATTCCGGATTTAGTTGAAGCTGGCGGAACAGATAATGACGGAGATGGTATGGTTGATGACCCAACTGATACAGATGGAGATGGATTAGCAGATATTGTAGATCCTGATAATGGCGGAACAGCTTTACCTAACCCTGATACGGATATGGATGGTATTCCTGATGGAATTGATATCGATAGTGACAATGATGGAATTGTTGATGCTATTGAAGCTGGTGGTACAGATCCTGACGGAGATGGAGAAATTGGTACAGGACCAATTACTGATACAGATGGAGATGGATTATCTGATATTGTAGATACAGATGACGGAGGTACAGCTCTACCAATTACTAATACAGATGGTACTGGTGGACCAAACCATTTAGATATTGATGCAGATGATGATGGTATTCCTGATAATATTGAAGGACAAAGTACAGCAGGTTATATCCCACCAAGTGGAACGGATACAGACGGAGATGGATTGGATGATGCTTATGATCCGGATAACGGAGGAACAGCAATCGACCCTGTAAATACTGAAAATGCTGACGATCCTGATTATATTGATTTAGATAGTGATAATGATGGAGAAGGTGATATTCTTGAAGGCCATGACCTTAACGGAAATGGTGTAATTGATGCCGGTGAAAATGGTCCAAGTGGGAATGATGCAGATGGCGACGGATTGGATGATGCTTTTGATGTAATTGTACTGTCTGCAGGTACTGCCGGAACTAATGCCGGAAACGGAACAACTGATCCTGCAACAGATGGTGTATTAGCAGATGCTGACAATCCTTCAACAGGAGATCTTGACTTCAGAGAGGATGATACAGATAATGATGGAGTTAGTGATTGGGATGATCTGGATGATGATAATGATGGTATTTTAGATACAGATGAAGGAACAGCAGATACAGATGGAGATGGTATTCCGGATTCACAGGATTTAGATTCAGATAATGATGGTATTCCGGATTTAGTTGAAGCTGGCGGAACAGATAATGACGGAGACGGTATGATTGACGATCCGACAGATACTGACGGAGATGGATTAGCGGATATTGTTGATCCGGATAACGGAGGAACGCCATTGGTTAATGTTGACACAGATGGTGATGGTATACCAAACAGCCAGGACCTAGATTCTGATAATGATGGTATTCCAGATGTGATTGAAGCAGGTGGAACAGATCCTGACGGAGATGGTGTAATTGGCACAGGTCCGATTGTGGATACTGATGGTGACGGGTTATCTGATATTGTTGATCCTGATGATAATGAAACACCAGCAGCAGGAGATGGACCGGGAACACCACTTGTCATTCCTAATAGTGATAGTGATGATGTGCCTGATTACCTTGACCTGGATTCAGATAATGATGGTATTCCGGATTTAGTTGAAGCTGGAGGAACGGATAATGACGGAGACGGTATGGTTGATGATCCAACAGATACTGATGGAGATGGATTAGCGGACATTGTAGACACTGATGATGGTGGAACAGCTTTACCTAACCCTGATACGGATATGGATGGTGTAATTGATGTTTTAGATATCGATAGTGACAATGATGGTATTGTAGATGCTATTGAAGCTGGTGGAACAGATCCTGACGGAGATGGGGAAATTGGTGAAGGACCAATTACTGACTCTGATGGAGACGGATTATCAGATATTGTAGATATAGATAATGGCGGAACGGTTTTACCTATAACTGATACAGATGATACCGGCGGACCGGATTATTTAGATATTGATGCTGATGATGATGGTATTCCTGATAATATTGAAGGACAAACTACTGCAGACTACATTCCACCAAGTGGAACGGATACAGACGGAGATGGATTGGATGATGCTTATGATCCGGATAACGGAGGAACAGCAATAGATCCTGTAAATACGGATAATACTGACAACCCTGATTACACAGATTTAGATAGTGATAATGATGGTGAAGATGATATTCTTGAAGGTCATGATATTGATGGAAACGGTGTGATTGATGCTGGTGAAAATGGTCCAAGCGGAAATGATGAAGATGGTGATGGATTAGATGATGCCTTTGACGTAATTGTATTATCAGGTAGTACTGCCGGAACCAATGCCGGAAACGGAACAACTGATCCTGCAACAGATGGTGTATTGGCAGATGCTGATACCCCTGAGAGTGGAGATCTTGATTACAGAGAAGAATATGATGAAGATAACCTGGTTATCCCTGAGGTATTCACTCCGAATGGTGATGGTAAAAACGATAATTTCGAGATTCTTGGATTAGCTAAATATCCTTTAGCAACAATCGAAATCTTCAATAGATGGGGTAACCTTGTTTATAAAAAAGAGAATGGATATTCTGACGGATGGGATGGAACTAACCAGTATGGTGTAACCTTTGGTTCAAATGAACTACCAGTTGGAACATACTTCTATGTACTTAAACTGGGTGATGGTTCAGACCCAATAAAAGGATACGTTTACCTGAAGAAATAAAATAAAAATTTAAGAGTTGATTTTCAGAAATCATCCCTATAAATATAAAAGTATGAAAAAGATAACTTTGTTTTTTATTACATTACTTGCAGCCTCTGGGATTTATGCCCAGCAGGATGCAATGTTTACCCATTACTCCTTTAATACATTGGCTGTAAATCCAGGGTATGCGGGGAGTAGAGATGCCTTAACTGTAACGGGATTACACCGTTCACAATGGGTTGATTTTGTTGGTGCACCAATTACACAAACATTAACACTACACGCACCAATAGCCAATGAAAAAATAGGCTTGGGTCTGTCGTTGTTAAAAGATGAAATTGGTCCTACAAATACAACAGCCTTTTATGCTGATTTTGCTTACAAGGTAAAAATGGGGGCCGGTAAACTGGCTTTTGGATTAAAAGCCGGGGCTAATATAAGATCTAACAGGGTGACTGACCTGATTGAAGTTGATGGTAATGATCCTTTACTACAAGAAAATCAAATCAGTCAGTTCTTACCAAATTTTGGGTTTGGATTGTATTATTCTACGCAGAAGTTTTATGTGGGCTTATCAACTCCGAAACTTTTGGAGAATGATTTCGACAATAATACTTTAAGTAAAGCAGTTGAAAAAAGACACTATTACTTTATTGCGGGAACAGTTTTCCCAATTAATAAAAAGAAAACAATTAAGTTAAGACCAACAACTTTTGTTAAGGTAACTGAAGCTGCACCAATTGAATTTGATTTAACTGCATTATTTTATTTCAATGATAAATTTTGGGTTGGACCTATGTTCAGATCAGGAGATGCTGCCGGAGCACTGGTTGGAGTTAACCTGACAGATCAATTCTCATTTGGCTATTCATTTGACTGGTCATTTGTGAATAAAACCGCAACTTATAATGCCGGGTCCCATGAGTTAATGCTCAGATACGATTTCATATTTAATAATAAACAGAAAATTAGATCACCCCGTTATTTCTAATCCCGAAAACATGAAAAAAATATTATTCTTAACTCTTTTATTGGGTACCGGTTTTTTTGGTATCTCTCAGGGTGCTGTTAACCCAAAAACAAAAAAAGGAAATAACTTTTTCGAACGTTATTCATATAAAAAGGCTATTGAAAAGTATTCTGAATCGCAGGATGGCAGCGCCCGGACAATAAGGAATATGGCTGAAAGTTTCTATAGAATTGGAAACATTGAAAAGGCTGAGGCACTTTATGAGCAGTTGGTAAATAATGAAGAGGCCAGACTGGCAAATGATGTATATATGTATGCCTCAACGTTGATGCAAAATCAAAAGTATGAGCAGGCCGCACTGATGATGAAAAAGTATAACGAACTGGCTCCGGATGATTCCAGAGGGTTTAATTATATCAGCAATCCTAATTATGTGGTAGAACTTTTAAAGGATAAAGGACAGTTTAAGGTCCGAAACCTTGAAATTAATTCTGCTCAGGAAGATTTTGCCCCAATGTTCTATAACGGTAAAGTTCTTTTCACTTCCAGTAGAGAAGGGGTTAAACCGGTTAGAAGAAAATGGAATTGGAACGGATTACCCTTTTTGGATATCTATGAAGCTGAAAAAGATGAAAAAGGTGAACTGACAAATGCCGAACCATTAGAGAGAAGTTTTAACAAAAGGTATCATGAAGGTGTAGTATGTTTTAACAGTGATGAAACAATGATGGCCTTTACAAGAAATAATTATGCTGAAAGAAGTTCAGAGCGTATAGTAAAACTGAATATTTACACTTGCAAAAAGATTAATGACGGTTGGGATAAACCTCAGGAATTTCCATATAATAATGCGGAATATTCAGTTGGTCATCCTTCTATCAGCAATGACGGTAAATGGATGTATTTTGCCTCGGATATGCCAGGAGGGTTTGGAGGTGTAGACCTTTATAAGATTGAGATGCTTGCAGACGGAACTTACGGTGAAGCTATTAACCTTGGAGAAAAAATTAATACGGAGGGGAACGAAATGTTTCCAACAATTCATGAAAATGGCATGTTGTTTTATTCTTCTGATGGTAAACCGGGTCTTGGTGGACTAGACGTTTTTGTAGTTCAGATTAAGGAAAGCGGAGAATTTGGGAAAAACATCAATCTTGGTGTACCTGTAAACTCGAGCAGGGATGATTTTTCTTTTATCCTGGATAAAGAAATGAAGAAAGGGTATTACGCTTCTAACAGATTAGGAGGAAAAGGAGATGATGATATTTATTACTTTGATATGCTGAAGCCATTTAACTTCGGAAAAGTAATAAAAGGAAACGTAAAAGATAAAGAAGGTAATGTATTGGCATTAGCTAAAATCGAGTTAAAAGATGAAGAAGGTAATGTAATAGATACTGTTTTGACAGATTTAAACGGTGATTATTCTTTTGATGTAGAGCCTGACAAAAATTATAACCTGAAAGGGGCTAAAGAAGAGTATTTTGATGATGATTTTGCTGTTGACACTCACACTGATGATGATGTGATATATGCTAATCTAACACTTGAAAAAGACCCTGGAATATCACTTTATGCTCTGATACTTGATAAGGAAACAAACTTACCTTTAGAAGGTGTTAAAATGATTGTGGTTGATAATATGACAGGAGAGAGGGTTGAATATATTACACCTGCATCAGGTGATTACAGAAGACCACTTACTGATAAGCGTTTGAATGACAGGGGAAGTTATAATATCACATTGGAAAAAGACGGTTATTTTGGAAAAACAGTAACCTATAATACAGTTTTTGACAGGCCAGGGGTGTATAATCTTCACGAAAACTTAAATATTAGTCTTGATAAGCTTGAGGTGGGAGGGGATGTCTCAGACCTGATTGAAATCAATCCAATTTACTTTGATTTTAATAAGTACAATATCCGTCCGGATGCAGCTGCTGAGTTAGATAAAATAGTTAAGGTTATGACTGATTATCCGGGAATGGAAATCGAACTGGGTTCTCATACCGATTCCCGGGGAAGTGATTCCTATAACAGAAAGCTGTCTGACAGAAGGGCGAAAGCCTCTGCTAAATATATACGGGAGAGGATTACAAACCCTGAACGTATAAATGGAAAGGGATATGGCGAAGCCAAATTGATCAACAGATGTAAGAACGGAGTCAAATGCTCGGACGAAGAGCATCAGGAAAACCGACGGACAGAGTTTATCATAACTAAACTCGAAACCGGAGTTAAGGTTCAAAACAATAGCCCCAACTCATTTGAAGAATAATTTTTTGGCCTGTTCAATACTTAGAACAGGCCAATTTTCTTTTTAGAATTAAATCTTTTTGGTTTTGCACCAAACCTTTTTGCAATTACTTGCGTTAGTGTGGGTGATGATGTGCGGAATAACTAGTGATTGCAGCAAATGTCGACTTAAAGGGGGAAACATTTGCTTTAATGCAATTAATTTTTTAATTTCGGCACCTACTATTTATTTAACTTAACAAGATTATGAGAAAAATTTACTTGATTTTAAGTATGACGTTCATGGCTTCGGTAAGTGCTTTTTCACAGGGAGAAACCTGTGCAACAGCAGTTTCTGTTCCAGGTTCCGGTCTCTACTCTGCGGATGGCCCACAGACAGGAGGCGGAAACGATAACGGATGCTTTTTCGGAGGTACTAATGCCGATTGGTACTCGTTTACTCCGATTTGTGATGGAGAGATTTCAGTTACTAATGACATTGCGTCAAATGGAGGTAACCCTGAAATCAGATTATCTATTTATTCAGGAGCATGTGGATCTTTAACATGTGAGGCAACAGGACCTGTTAATAATGGTACTGTAAACAACCTTGCTGTAACAGGTGGTGTAACTTACCTTATAGAGTTTGATGACAGTTGGAATGGAGCGAACCAAAGTGGTGCTTTTGACTGGACATTAGATTTTCAAATTACAGGTGGTGTTACCGGAATCAATGCTTCACCTCAAATTACCAGTGGTGTAATTTCATGGGTACCTGCAGGTTTAGAGCCTTGCTGGTCACTTGAGTGGGGACCATCAGGATTTGCTCCTGGTTCAGGAACAGTTGTTAATATTGATTCTATTAACAGTTCATTCTACATTTTACCAAACACTTTATCACCTGAAACTACTTACGATTATTATATCGCAGTATGTGATGCCAATGGAAATAATACAGGCTGTTATGACGGGCCACATCAAATGACAACATTGCCATTGTGCCCTGTGCCTGACAATATTGTCGTTACACCAGCTACTACTACAGCATTATTAGACTGGGATCCTGGTTTTACAGAAACTTCATGGGAAGTTGAATACGGACCATTTGGTACTGTTATCGGTGCCGGAACACAGTCTACCGAATTACAATCCAGTAAACTGGTGCAGGGATTAACAGCATGTACCGATTATCACTGGTATGTGAGAGCAGTATGTGATAACTATAACCCAATAGAGTTTTCAAACTGGGTTGGACCAATCGATTTTACAACAGATTGTCCTTGTCCGGCTCCTGATAACTTATCAGCTTCTGAAGTTTCTCCGGATCCTGTTGATGCATTTGATTATCTTTTATCATGGGATGCAGGTGGAACTGAAACAGCATGGAATATTGAGTACGGAGAGCCTGGATTCTTATCAGGTTCAGGAACAATTGTAAGTGCTAATACAAATGTTGACTTCTTATTAACAGGTTTATCACCTGATACTGAATACTGCTACTATGTTCAGGCTGATTGCGGACCTGATGGAACTTCAGAATGGGAAGGACCATTCTGCTTTACAACTAATACTTACTGTCCGGTACCAACTGGTTTAGGTATCAGTAACCTGACTACTATTTCTGCTCAAATTCAGTGGAATATTGACGGATCATCAAATAACTGGACTATTGAATGGGGACCAGTTGGATTTGCACAGGGAACAGGAACTATTTCTCCTGTGTTATCTAATAATGCTATATTAACAGGATTAACTCCTGAAACAGAGTACTGCTACTATGTACAATCTAATTGTGGAATGGGACCTGATTCAAGTTCTGTATGGAGTCCGGCATATTGCTTTACTACATTAGCAGCTTGTCCTCAACCTAATAACCTTGATGCATTTAATATCACTGGTACTGCTGCTACTTTAGACTGGCAACCAGGTGCAAGTGAAAATGATTGGAACATTGAATGGGGTATCCCTGGATTTACACCTGGAATTGGTGATGAATTAGGATCAGGTACTTCAAGTGGAACAAGTAATATTTATGCTACAGGATTAAATGCCGGTGCACCTTATGAATTCTATGTACAAGCCGATTGTGGTGGATTAGATGGAACTTCATTATGGTCAGGACCATATTCATTCTCTACTTTACTGACAAACGATCAGGCTTGTGGTGCAATTGAATTATTAGTGGACGGAAGTGTTAACTTACACACTAACTTTGGTGCAACATTAAATGGTGAGCAAAGTATTGAGCCATTATTAAATGGTACTCATGATGAGTTTAGCTGGTATCTTGATGCAACATGGAATAACCCTGAAGAAGGTGTAACTGACCCGGTTTGGTTCAGATTTAAAGCGCCTGCATCAGGTAAGGTAGAAGTATCTACTGTAAATGATTTAACAGAGAGCTTCGAGCAAAGAACTGAGATTGCTGTTTATGAAACAGGAAACTGTGCTATCTTGAATAACTTCCAGTTATTAGCAGCTAACAGTTTTGCATTTGGAACATTGAATGCTAATGACCCTAACTTTGAGTATGGTTCAAGAGTATTATTATGTGATCTGAATCCAGGACAGCAATACTATGTAATGGTTGACCATTATGACGAAACATGGACACCTGCAAACGGTAGTGATCCTGGACCATTTGGTATCTCAGTAACTGATATTCCATCAACTGATGCCGGTGTTGCAAATCCACTTGACCTTTGTGGTGATGGTGAGCCATTTGATTTATTTGATGCCATTGACAACTATGGATCAACTACAGGAACATGGTACAACCCAAGTATTACAAATCCAACTCAGGTTGTTTCAGGAAACAATAGTGTAATCAGCTTACCTCCTGGTAACGGATCATATTCATTTGAGTATGTCATATCCAATGTCTGTGGTGCCGATTCGGTCCAGACCACAATTAACACCTCCGCACCTCCAAACGCAGGTATGGATGGTAGTTTCTCACAATGTAATATTGATGATGTGATATTGGTACAGCATCTGAATGGTTTTGTAGAGTTTGGAGGAACATGGGTTGATCCAAATGGAGTACATGACGTATCTGATGGAGTATTTAATGCTTATGGTGTTCAGTTCGGAGCATATCCTTTCTACTATATTGTTCAAGGAAACGGATCATGTCCTAATGATACTGCAGTGGTAACTATTAATTTACATGATGGTTGTCTTGGACTGGATAACAATGTAACCAGTACTTTAGAAGTGTATCCTAATCCTGTAAATGATGTATTAACTATTTCAAATGTAAATATTGAAGGTAATGCATTAATCTCAGTATATGATGCACAAGGTAAAGTTGTATTCAGAAATGATGTAACAAATAACAGTAATTACACAATCGATATGTCAGCGCTTGAAGCGGGGATATATATGGTTGAAGTAACTTCTGAAACCACTTCTGAAAAAGTAAGAGTGATTAAGCAATAATCATTCTAACACAATAAATTTAAAAGGCTGTTTCAAATTTGAAACAGCCTTTTTTTATGGTTTAAATAATTTAATTTTGCCGATTTTGTACAATAAACAGGTATCATAACGGTTAAATCTGATTTTAGACTTTTCGCTCAATATTGCAGCCTGTTAAAATGATATCCTGATAGATAGAGAGGAAATAGTATTAAATTGTCTCAAAATTGACAGTTTATGGCAAATACCTACTCTGATGCACTTTTCGAATTAATTAACAGCTTAAGTAAATCTGAAAAGCGTTACTTTAAATTGTATTCTTCCCGCCATACAATAGGAAATCAAAATAATTCTATATTAATATTTGATTTCATTTCAAAAATGAACGTCTACGAAGAAGAGCGTTTATTTGAACATTTCAAAGGAGCGACTTTCCTCAATAAATTTTCAATTACTAAAAACAGATTATACCAACAGGTTTTAAGTAGTTTAGATTCTTATCATGCACAGGATAGCATAGAAAATGAATTAAATAAAGCAATACATAGTGCTGAAATACTCTTTAACAGGGGACTATACCACCAGTCAAAGAAAATATTAGACAGTACTAAAAGAAAAGCCATTAAGCACGATCAGGTTCATGTATTATTAAAACTTATTGAAAAACAAAAAAAATTCATTGAGCGGAGTATTTATACTAATGTAAAACCTGAGGCACTGGATGAAATTTTAAATGAAGAAAAAGTGATTATTGAAAGGCTAAACAATCAGGCTTTATTGTGGAATATTAAGAGTAGGTTGTTTCAAAAAATTAATAGTTTGGGTACAATACGTTCATTGGAAGATAAAAATAGCCTTGATCTCATCATAATGCCTTTGGATCAGATAAAAATAGAGGAAAATGATGTTGAAAGCGTTTACCTGTATCATCACATTAAAAGTGGCTATTATTTTACACTGAATAAATTGGATGAGTGCTACGCACATCTGAAATCAAATATTGAGATGTTTGAATCGAACAAAAGAATGATAACAGCCTCTCCTAACAATTATTTTTCCCTGGTTACTAATTTCATTTATACCTGTACCAAACTTAAATATTACGAAGAAGCCAATCAATATTTGGATTTCTTTATCAAAAACAAGACAGATTTTCTTGAAAATAAGGACCTTGAAATTAAGTACTTTTCGAGCCGCTATAGTCTGGAATTATTCTTACTGCTTGAGAAAGGAGACCTTAATAAGGCCGAATCGCTAATTCCCGAGCTTCAGGATGGTTATATAAAGTACGAAGGTAAGATCAGTTATATCCGTCAGGCCTATCTCAACTATCAGATTGCAGTAGTTTTATTGTCAAATGAAAAATACCATGAATCATTAAAATGGATTAATCAAATTACAAACGATTCCAACCTGAGCCAGAAACAGGATATTTACTGCTTTGCTCAGTTACTTCAGCTTATTATCCACTTTGAATTAAAAAACTACAGGTACTTACCGTATGTCATAGCTTCTACCAAGCGATTTTTAAAGGACCGCAACAGAATATACAAATTCGAAGAAGTCTTCTTAAAACTGATCCAAAAGGTAAAATCAGATCATCTAAATCCTATTGATCTCGAAGATATTTTCAGATCAATGGAAAAAGACATTGATTCCCTAAAGACAGATGAATTCGAGAAGGTTGTTTTCGAATACTTTGACTTTGCTGCCTGGTTAAAAAGTAAAATTCAACGCAAATCCTACCTTGAGGTAAAAATGGCAGGATAGAAATTATTTACAGTCCTTCTTTAAGGTTGTTTCAACGGTAATATCTACTTCGCTCCACAATTTGCTTACACCATCAGCACCTTTATGAAGGTCATTACAAACACTGTTTAAGGAATCTACTGAAGTTTGAGCTTCAAAATCAACCATATCAACTGTGGTGGCTAGAGTGATTTTTTCACCTTCAACGCTGATTCTACCCTCATATTCTTTAGAGATATTATTCATGGTAATTTCAACCAAAGCGCTTTGCTCATCAATTGATTTGATTACACCTGATATGACTTCGGTACTTTGCATGGATCCGAAAAAATGATCCTGAATTTTAAGGTCTCTGTCCGGATTTTCAGAGTTTACACTTTCAACCGGAATGGCAAACGTAGCACCTGTAAGTGTTTTAAACATGTCATCCGAAGCATTTGAAATCAATACATTGACGGTATTAAAAGTTCCACCTACACCTTTTTTCTCGGTAAATTTAAACGCTGTCCAGTTAACTTTTGTACTTGACTCGTCATAATTATAGATACAGGTAACAGGTTCTGTTTCTTTTTCGTTGGTCTGATTTGCTTCTCCTGCACAGGATACTGCTAAAAGAGCTAATGCCCCAATGTATAAATGCTTCATTTTTTGTTTTTGTATAAAGTTAAAAATATTTACTTAATATGTTCAGGAATGCCCTCTTGTAACTTGCTAAAATCATCCAGTTTCTTTTTCATCATGGCACCATGAATACTGGCATTAAGCTCAAACCCGATTAACAAAGCGTAAGCATTCAGGTAAATCCAAATTAATACAATAATGATTGTTCCAACCGATCCGTACAAAGCATTGTAATTGGCATAGTTTTGTACATAAAACGAATAAATCAGGAAAATCAGGATAACTAAAATTGTGGACAATGTAGCCCCAGCTGACATAAATTTAAAAGTAGAGCGATTCGAAGGTCCAATATAATAGAGTATAGCAATGCTAAAGTAAATGATAGCGCCAATAATTAAAAAAGCAAGCGAATAGTTAATCCAGCCGTAATTGTTTTGAATAAATGGGATGTTTTCAGCTGCAATCAGTAATAACTTACGCTCCTCAATCATAAACAGGAACATCAATATAACCACAAAAACAAAACCGATTACCAGGGCAAGTGAAACTATTTTGGTCGATAACCAGGAACGTTTTTCGAATTCTATTTTCGAACTGTTGAATGCCCGAATCATTTCAGCAAACCCATTGGATATAAAGTAAATGGCCATAATGAATCCAACAGAAATCATAGAATTAACGGTTGAGTTTTCTAGTTCATTTAGCCCTTCAATAAATGAATCAACCAATATTTGTGGGATAAAACCTGAGAGGATGGGAACGATATCATCTTTAAGATCAAAAAAGGGAACATATGCACAGGAAATTACCAGTACAAGAGCCATTGGAATCAATGCCAGAAAAAAGTGATAAGCTAATGCTGACGCCCGTGTGGCAATTAAACCTTTACGGATTGACCAAACAAAAAAGAAAAGAATTTCCCACAATGAAATACCTTCAAAGCCAGGCAGGATAATTTTTCTGGTAAGATGTATTGTTTTACGGATAAAGGTCACCCTTACAATTCTTAACCATCTTCTTACAGATTCAATGCGCTTAGTCATATCTAAGCCAAAGGTATTAAAAATCTCAACAATTAAACATGACAAATCAAATCACTGAGGGAGTGCGTAAAAGTGGCAACATGACTTTTTACACCCTGCTTTTCAAATCTTTAAACCAATTGTTGAATCAAATCAGAAAAAGTTTTTGAAAATCATTAATTTTGACAAGCTAACTTTATTGAGATGATTAAATACAATCCTAAATCGTGGTTTTGGCACATTTTTGCCTTTAAAAAGAGTGACACTTTTATCATTCTTTGGAAAGAACTGATATTAATTGCAATTTTTACTGTTGGACTCACCTATGTAGAAATCAACTATATCAAAAATCAGGAAATGCTGGGTGGTTTGATGAGTGTTTACTCTTTGATTGGTTTTGTAATTTCACTTTTATTGGTTTTCAGAACTAACACAGCTTACGACCGTTGGTGGGAAGGCAGAAAAAAGTGGGGTGAATTAGTTAATAATTCCAGGAACCTTGCAATAAAAATTGGTTCAATGTCAACAGAACAGTCAACGGCTTCTTTTTTTTCAAGGATGATTCCTAACTATGCATTTGCCATGAAGGAGCATTTAAGAGAAGGGGTTGATATCGGAGAATTGGATTTAACAGAGGAAGAAGGGAAGGAAATAGTAAATTATGACCACAAACCAAGTTACATTGCCAGAAAAATGTATACTCACCTTGATCAAATGAAACAGAAGGGACAGTTAACACAGGAGGAGTTTTTGGCAATGGATACAAACCTGAAGACGTTTTCTGATATTATTGGTGCCTGTGAAAGGATTAAGAACACGCCTATACCTTATTCATACAGCTCGTTTTTAAAGAAATTTATTTTTATTTATGTGGTGACTATGCCATTGGCATTTGTGGGCACCTTTGGGTATTACTCAGCATTAATTGCCACTTTTGTTTTTTATGTATTGGTCAGTATGGAAATATTGGCTGAAGAAATTGAAGATCCTTTCGGCAGAGACGAAAATGATTTACCCACTGATGAATTGTGCGGAAAAATTAAGGTTAACGTAATCGAAATCCTGAAATAAAGGGGTTAAACTTCGGCAAGCTCCTCATAGCAAGAACGGCAAAGTGGCACGTATTTATCTTTTTCACCTAAAACCACAATGTCAGATTCGGTGGTGATTCTGTGTGAAAATCGCGCATGACCTGAACAAAATGTGCAAACTGAATTGAGTTTAATGATCTCGTCGGCTATGGCCAGAATATTAGGCATTGGACCAAATGGCCTGGCTTTATAATCCAAATCCAGTCCCGTGATAATAACCGTCTTTCCCTGTTGTGCAATTTTTTGGCAAACCTCGATTATGGAATTGTCAAAAAACTGAACCTCATCAATGGCAATGACATCAGCGTTCAAATGGTAATCCAATATCTCAACTGGTTTTTTAATTGGTAAGGCGTTAATAGAGTCTTTATCGTGAGAAATAACCTGATCATCAGCATAACGATTATCGAATTTTGGTTTAAAAACAAATACTTCTCTACCTGCATCTTTATACTCGTTAATCACCCGAATCAGTGTTTTAGTTTTTCCCGAAAACATTGGGCCGCATATCACGCGAAGTTTGGCATTTTGCTCAACTTTGGTAAAGCTGCTTTCCAAAGAGATTTTAACATCTTTTTTGTGAGAAATTTCCACGATAAATAGGTTTTAATCTCAAATATAGAATTAAATTTATACCTTTCTTTAAATTGTGAATAAGTATTAAAAAATGGGTAAAACAAATTTTCGAACGCTTGAGGAATTGACAAATTCTTTAAATGACAAAGTATCAATGTTAGCCAAAGGCGACTTGTCGGTAGATGAAATTGAGAGTTTGACACAGGCTGCACAGGAGCTGTATGAACGGTTGGTTATTATTCGCTATAAATCCTATGAAAATTTAAATAATACTGAGCCGGAACCGGCACCAGAGGTTAAGGCTGAACCCAATGTAGAGACCGTAGAGAATGAAGAAGAAGAAATGATGATGTTTGACTTTACTGCTGATATTCAAGAAGAAGAACCTCAGGAGAAAACGGAAGAAGTGACTGAAGAACCTGTACCTGCGGTTGAAAAACCAGTAGTAAATGAGGAATTATCAGAATCTGCAGATAGTAGTGATGAAGAGGATGTTTCGTTGAATGATAATTTTAAAACAGAGGACAGTTCTCTGGCTACCCAATTCACAAAAGCCCCAATTTCTGACTTAAAATCTCATATTGGGATTAACAGAAAGTTCTTATACATTAATGATTTGTTTAAAGGCAGTAATGAGGCTTATAATGCTGCCATTGATAAACTCAATACTTTTGAAACAAAAACAGAGGCCTTTTTATATCTCGAAGAGTTGAAGATTAAAGAAAATTGGGAAATAGGACATCAATCGGTTGTAAGTTTTACCGATATTGTAGAGAGGAGATTTCCGGAATGATAAAAAGAGTGCTGATATTGGTTTCCCTGTTACCATTATGCGTTTTTGGTCAGAAAAACTATGCTCAGCAAATCATGAATACCCTTTGTAGTGATTATTTTGCGGGGAGAGGTTATGTTGAAGATGGGGCTGATAAAAGTGCAAGTTATATTATCAGCGAGTTAAAAAAGAATGGAATCGGTTCTTTTCCCGGAAAATCGTACGCTCAAAACTATCAATTTGACGTCAATACGTTTCCATACCCTATATCTGTAAAGCTTAATGAAAAGGAACTGGTAATCGGAGCAGATTATCTGGTTGATCCAAATTCAGGAAAAACAGCAGGAACATATAAAGTATTCAATGTCTCATTGGAGTCAGTTGGTTCTGACCTCAAAAGGATTGAAAAAGATGAGACTAAAGATAAAATTCTGGTATTTAATAGTGGTCGGTGTACAAACAGGGATACCTTGACTCAGTTTAAAAAACTGGCGTACGAGCTCACAAAAAAATATCCAACGGCCTGGATTGAAAAAAATAAATTGATGTATTCTGTTGGCAGAACTGAGATGAATAACGCTATGCTTATTCTTAAATCAGATGCTTATATGTCATGTGATTCTATCACACTGAATGTCCAAAATAAGTTTGAAAACAATTATCCGAATAAAAACGTAATTGGGTTTATACCTGGAAAGCGGAAGCGGAAATTTATTGTTATCACAGGTCATTACGATCATTTAGGGAAAATGGGACAGGCTGTTTTTCCAGGTGCAAATGACAATGCCAGTGGTACGGCAATGCTTTTGTCACTCGGAAAATATTTTAAAGCTAATCCACCGAAATATTCTATAGTGCTTATTTTTTTTAGTGGTGAAGAAGCCGGACTGGAGGGTTCAAAATATTTTGTCAGACATCCGTTTTTTGGATTAAAGCATATCAGATTCTTATTAAATATTGATATTTTGGGAAGTGCCAGTAAAGGTATTACAGCTGTAAATGGCAGCGTTCATAAACGTCACTTTAAGTTATTATCGAAATTAAATACGAAAAACAAGTATTTACCTTTGGTGAAAAAAAGAGGACCAACCAGAAATTCCGATCACTATTATTTCAGTAAAACAGGGGTGCCCTCATTTTTTGTTTATTCAATGGGAGATGTAAAAAATTATCACGATATCTATGATACTTCAGAAAATACACCGCTTCATAACTTTAATGCAACTATGAATCTTTTTACGCATTTTTTAAAGAAGTTATAAAAACCGGTTCACGTCCGCCATTGAATCAATACCTTGATATAGTCAGAAAAAACATTGAAAAGAATTAAAATAAACGGTTATTTTTGCAAAAAACGAAAGCTATGAAAAAACTGCTGACATTTATTTTACCCATCCTTGTATTGGCCTGTACTTCAAACCCCGATCAAAATACAAATAACAATGAATCGGCTAATGAAACAGAGGTTCAAATTGATACATTTAAGCTATTGTCTGATCAGATTTTAGCAGAGCCAAAAGTGGCTTCACATTGGGCAGAAAGAGCAGAGTATTTTTTCCAGATAGGAAATTTAAGTGATGCGAGGGTAGATTATGAGCAGGCTATTGTTTTGGATTCATTAAATGCGACCTATAGGACTAAGTACGGTAATATACTAATCGGATATCTTGAACTCGACAGGGCAAAATATAATTTTGAATATGCCATTAAATACGATTCACTGAACGCAGACGCCTATGTTGGATTGGGTAAAGTATTCGCTTTTATTGATAATCCGGGTATGGCCACAGTGTACTTAAACAAAGCTTATAGTATTAATCCACATTTGCCGGAAGCTTATTTCCTGGAGGGTTTAATCTATCGTTCTGATTATGCCAAAACCAAACGTGAAGAGAGCTGGAAGCGGTCAAAATCCTCATTCCAAACTGCTATTGAGCAAAACCCCCGATTTTATGATGCTTACATCATGTTAGGTGCAATGAATGAAGCTGAAGGGAATGATTTGGCCATGGAGTATTATAATTCAGCTATTCAAATTGCACCTGAAAGTACTGAAGCATGGTTTAAAAAAGGAAGTTATTATCAGGCACAGGAAAGATATGAACAAGCCAGATATTGTTTTAGAAAAATCAATGCTTTTAATCCTGAATATCCTGAGGCATACTATAGTCAGGGATACATATATCTGACAAAAGAGCACAAGTATGATAGTGCTATTTACTTTTATAATAAGTTACTGGAAGTTGACAGTCTTTCGTTCAAGGCATATAATGATTTAGGTCTGGCTTATGAATTGAAAGAAGATAAGGACAGGGCCATAGAATATTATGAAAGAGCCTTGGCAATTAATCCTGATTTTGAAACCGCCAAGAAAAACCTGAGAATAGTTAAGAGTCAATAGTTTGTTAAAACGTTTAAAAAACCCTAAAATTCAGCAATATATAGTTGAATTAATCTTTCCGTTAATCGGGTATTTGGTATTCGACTGGTCATTACTTATTATCATCATTTTCTACTTGATTGACCAATTGGGGGCAGAAATTGCTTTTTGGTTCAGACTAAAATTTGTAGCAGACCTTTTTAAGGAAAATACACGTCAATTACTGATTATAGCTACTTCATTATTTCTGATTTTTTTTGGCCTTCAGATCTATTGGCTATACGATATGTTTATGAACTATATATACGATTGCCAGATATACTATTTCAATAAAGAGTTGATTGATTTTGTAAAGACAGAGTTTTGGCTTCTGTTTCCATTATTAATACTGATTCACTATATCAAAGATAAAGTTGAGTTTTACAGATCGGATGAGCCATTTAAAAATGCACTGGATAAGCTGTTAAAAGCACGAGGGGTACTCAACCTGGCTACACTTTTGTTTGTGCTTTGTATCTCCTTTATATGGACAAAATTCAAGTTTGATGAATTGTGGATTATTATGACCGTTCCTTTAGTTAAAGTTGGATTTGACTTATTTTTGCTGCCACGGATTCGTCATAATATATTTAAGATTATTTAAGAATTAATTGATCAACTGATAAGTGTTTAATTGCGTTATTTACAAAACACTAATCTTAACCCTTTCGAGACAATGGAATACGTAGTTTTGGTGAATGAATTTGACGAGGAAATAGGTCAAATGGAGAAAATAGAAGCGCACAAAAAAGGCGCTTTACACAGGGCTTTTTCTGTTTTTATTTTTAATAGCAGGGGAGAAGTCCTGCTGCAAAAAAGGGCGGCATCAAAATACCACTCACCAGGCCTATGGACCAATACATGTTGTAGTCATCCACGGATAAATGAATCCGTAATTGATGCTGCCAACAGAAGGCTGGATGAAGAAATGGGTTTAAATGCGGACTTAAAGTTTGCCTTTGACTTTATCTATAAAGTAGAATTCGATAACGGACTTTTTGAGCACGAATTCGATCATGTTTTTTATGGCATTACAGATCAATTGCCAACACTTAACCCGGAGGAAGCAGATGCCTATCAATACTTACATCCTGACCAGATAGAAGCCGATCTTAAAAAACACCCAGAAAATTATACAGAATGGTTTAAAATTTGCTTTAGTGAAGCGATAAAAAATTACAGGGTATGAACATTATTATAGCCGGAGGTACCGGTTTAATCGGGTCCAGATTAGCAGAATTATTAGTGGAAAAAGGGTATGGTGTTCATATTCTTTCCAGACAAGATAAGGAGGTTAATACAAAGAACATTAGGTTTTATAAATGGATTATCGGTGAATCTATCGATATGGATGTTTTTGAAAATGTCGGTGCTATCATTAATTTAACCGGTGCGGGAATTGCAGACCGAAGATGGACAAGCGAACGAAAAAAGGAATTGACTAATAGTCGGATTGATCCGGCAAAGTTTTTACTGGACATCATGAAAGCCGAGGGGATTTATATTCCTTTGTATTGCAGTGCTTCCGGTTCAAATATTTACCCTTCGTCTGATACAGTTGTTTACGAGGAAAATGATGCTCCCGGAAGAGGTTTTATTAATCAATTATGTGAAAAATGGGAGCGACAGGCCATGGAACTACAAAGTCATTCAAACCGGGTGGTTATTTTAAGAACAGGTGTGGTTTTAGCCCGGTCAAACAGCTTTTTACAAAAGTTTACTCTCACCACCAAATTTTTTATTGCGGGTTTATTTGGGAGTGGACATCAACGCATTTCATGGATACATATTGATGATTTATGTGGTCAATATATCCATGCCATTGAAAACGAATCGGTAAAAGGGATTTTTAATGCCGGTATCTCCAAGAATGAAACACATTTGAGATTTATCAAAACGTTTTTAAAACGAAAAAAGCGTAAGGTGCTGATAGTCAAAGCACCAAAATTTGTTTCAAAACTGGTGTTTGGGGAAATGAGTTGTTTGTTAAATAAAGGAGTGGCTATTTCTCATGAAAAAATAAAGCAGCAAGGTTATACATTTAAGTTTGAGTCGCTTGATGATGCCATTGGTGACCTTTTAGATTGATTAAATCCAGATTTTCGACCCCTCTGAACAGTTCTTACAAATATCAATAGATGCCCTGTTTTTAAGGATCTTTTTCCTGAAGTCGGCATATAGGCTTGAGCGCCAAATGGATTTAAATTCCTGACCACTTAAATTCCCCATTTTGTATTTTGCATCTTTATCAAAGCAGCAGGGTACTATTGTGCCATCCCATGTAAATACACAGGTACTCCACATCCGCCAGCAATAATTACTCATTTTGTTTTTAAGCTGATATTGGCCGTTTTTGTTCTTTTTATACCTGGAGTATTTTTCGTTTACCGGGATAAGGTCATTACCATTTTCATAGTCATAAACCTGAATAGTTTTAAGGTTGAGTCGATCGGCTCCATACTGTTGAACCCATTGTTTTATTTCAGGAATTTGGTGTTCATTTTGCTTGGTTACCAAAAACTGAAGGGTAAGTAATGGGTGGTTTACGCCTTTTTCTGATCTGGCTTCAGAAATGTTTTTTAGTCCCTCAATAACTTTTGACAGCTCACCTTCAACCCGGTAATTTTCGTAGGTTTCCTGGGTTGTGCCATCAATCGATATAATCAATTCACTTAAACCAGAATCAACAATTTTATCTGCTGTTTCAGATGAAATAAAGTGGGCATTGGTAGACGTCACCACAAAAATATTTCGGGTTCTTGCGGCCTTAACAAAGTCTAAAAAGTTGGGATTAATGAATGGCTCCCCCTGAAAGTAATAATTAATATACTGAAGTTCTTTACCCAATGTTTGCAATATATTATTGTTAACATCAGGCTTTAAATTGCCGGTAGGTCGCGAAAATTGTCTTAGTCCACTGGGACATTCCGGACATTTTAAATTACAGGCAGTGGTTGGCTCTATTGAGATGGCCACAGGCTTTCCCCAATGAATAGGTTTTTTAGTAGTAATAGAAATATAATACGACAGTTTGAGTAATATAATATTCCAAACTCGAGAAAAAGAGATGGTCTTAAAGAGTGCTATTTTTTTATTTGACAATTGGAATGAATTTCAATGGCTAAATTAAGGCTTTTAGTTTTAATATTGTTGGATTAATTGAATCAATTGTTGCCTAAGGACAACCCCCAATTAAAACCATATCTGTTCGCTATTTTGATACAATATGAATAAATTCTGGTTTAAGTTAAGTTCTTAAAATCATAATAGGGGTGAGGAAAAAATGAAACGACATTTGTATGAATGACTCCTTTTTGTAGGGAAGTAAACAAATAATTACTAAAAATATAAAACATGAAAAACAATAACATCCTAAACTTGGCAGCACTTTTTGTTGTATTAATCGGTCTGTTTGCTTTTACTAATGCAAATGAGGCTACTCAGGCCCCAAAGTATGAATTTACATCCTTTACTGTCATTGAATCTATCGTTCCAAATGGCTTTGGACGATCAAGAATTATTAACTCGTTAGAACAAAGAGATTACAAGGAATTTACTTCAATTAAAACTTACGACGATAGAACCAGGAATAAATCAGATAGAAAAGACATTCGAGTATTTAACTATGAAGAGACTAAGCTTCTGAATTTTTTTAATATTGGTGGTATCAGATTTCAAAATATTGCTGCAAATGATGCCGTAATTAATAATAAAGTTAACACTATGATGAATGAAGGCTGGGAGATTGTAAATATTGTCTCTGGTGTTGAATCTGTTGGTGGAGAGGATGATGTAAATGGTATTTTTTTAACCAGATTTTATTTAAAAAGAGTAAAATAATACAAAACGTGGTCTTCTTTAATTAGAGATAGGACGTGATCAGTTTTATAAGTTCATTTTCAGGTATAACACCCGACTGACGCCAAACCTGATCTCCCGATTTGTAAAGTACTAAAGTAGGAACACCACGAACATTGAGCTTATTGGCTATCCCCGGATTTTTGTCAACGTCTATTTTTACAATTCTGATTTGATTACCAACTTGTTTTGAAACATTTTCCAAAATAGGGGACAATGTTTTACATGGACCACACCAGTCTGCATAAAAGTCGACCAATACTAAGGCGTTACTACGAATTAAATCTCCAAACTTACTCATTTATTAAACACATCTTTTTTACCATATGAAGAAAATAAATTCATCCAGATGAGCCGGCTCATTCTGAATGAAACAGGCATAGATACAACTAAACCAACTATAATGATAATGATATAATAGTAATAGGGTATTTCAGGAAACAAAACATAAGTTGCCATAAACAAAGATACGGCTATTGCTACTGCAATACCATAACTTACATACATAGCACCATAGAAAAAACCATTTTCGATTTCAAATTTATGGTTACAATGACTGCAATTCGTATGGGCTTTGTCAAACATTTTTAAATCATATGCCTTGTTAGACAAGTAATAGTCCCCTTCATGGCAAACCGGACATTTTTTATTAATAATGCTGTAAAGCTTAGACCCTTTTATTGAATTTAACATATCAGTATAATGGTTTGCAAAATTAGGACAATTATCGAAATGGTATTGTAACAATTATTACAAAAATAGTTAGTTCGGTAAGCAGAGATCGTTCTATTTATGCAAATTCATAATTTATAAGACATCAACAGACAAAATATTTTATCCGGTTTATGATTATATTAATTGAATGGAAGATCTCTTAAAAAATAAAAAGGCTGTCTTAAAAATCAGACAGCCCTTTTAATAACTTTATGGTTGAGAAGGATTAATCTTTTAATAACCCTCTTGAAATTACAATTTTTTGAATTTCAGAAGTCCCTTCATAAATCTGAGTAATTTTTGCATCACGCATCATTCTCTCAACATGGTATTCTCTTACATAACCGTATCCTCCATGAATTTGAACTGCTTCAGAAGTAACTTCCTGGGCAATTTTAGAGGCATACAATTTTGCCATTGAAGCGGCTTGTTCAAAGTTTTCACCGGCATCTTTAAGGGCTGCAGCCTTTAAACATAAAAGTCTTGCAGATTCTACTTTTGTAGCCATATCTGCCAGTTTAAATGCAATGGCCTGATGCTTTGATATTTCTTTTCCGAATGTTTTTCTTTCTTTAGAATACGCAACGGCTAATTCTAATGCACCTGAGGCAATTCCAAGAGCTTGAGAAGCGATTCCAATTCTTCCGCCACCAAGTGTTTGCATAGCAAATTTAAATCCGAAACCTTCTTCTCCAATTCTGTTTTCTTTCGGAACTTTAACGTCATTGAATAATAATGTATGTGTATCGGATCCTCTGATCCCCATTTTATCTTCTTTCTCTCCAACTACAAACCCTTCCATTCCAGGTTCAATAATAAGGGCATTAATTCCCCTATGGCCTTTTTCACGATCAGTTTGTGCAATTACTAAATATACACCGGCTGTTCCACCATTGGTAATCCAGTTTTTTGTCCCATTTAAAAGGTAATGGTCACCTTTGTCAATGGCTGTTGTAGATTGTGATGTGGCATCAGAACCTGCTTCAGGCTCTGATAAACAAAAAGCGCCTGTAATTTGTCCTGTTGCCAAAGGCACAAGGTATTTTTGTTTTTGTTCCTCACTTCCAAATCTTTCAAGACCCCAGGCAACTAACGAGTTACATACGGACATAATCACGGATACAGAGGCATCAACTTTTGAAATTTCTTCCATTGCCAAAACATAAGAGACAGTGTCCATTCCGCCTCCACCATATTGTGGGTTAGTCATCATTCCTAAAAACCCTAACTCTCCAAGCTGCTTAACTTCTTCTTTTGGGAAACGGGCATCTCTATCTCTTTCTGTTACTTCGGGGAATAAAACGTTTTGAGCGAAATCTCTTGCAGCATCTCTTACTGCCAATTGTTCTTCTGTTAATTTAAAATCCATTAGAATTGATTTAAATGAAGCCACAAAAATAGTGGATTTATTTGTATTAACCCAAATTTAATACTGATTAACGTCACGTTTTTCTGCTAAATTGATCAGTAATATAAAAGCAATTTTGGGTTACAGACTAATAAAAACCGGTAATAATTAAACATAGTTTTTAACTTCGCCAAATGGCGTCAATTAATATTCTTGGTTTAATGTCAGGCACATCCCTGGATGGATTAGACTTGTGTCTGGTTAAATTTACGGACCAGAATGAATCTTTGGAATTTGATATTAGGGCAACTAAAACGGTAAAATATACCCGGGAGTGGACAGAAAAACTGAAAGTGGCTACTACACTTTCAACCGAGCAATTATTGGAACTTGATTTTGATTTTGGTGAGTTAATTGGCCATGAGGTAAATAATTTTTTGAAGGAAAGCAAAGAAGATATTCATTTTGTTGCCAGTCACGGACACACGGTTTTTCATCAACCGGAAAAGGGTTATACCTTGCAGATTGGAAATGGTTTTGCCATTCACAATACCACCAATTACCCGGTTATTTTTGATTTCAGATCACTTGATGTTGCTTTGGGAGGTCAGGGTGCTCCTTTGGTCCCTATAGGTGATAAAATGCTTTTCTCTGATTATACTGCCTGCATTAATTTTGGTGGAATAGCCAATATATCTTTTGAGGCAGAAGGCAAACGTATTGCCTTTGATATATGTCCGGTTAATATGGCGTTGAATGAACTGGCGTCAGAATTGAATGTTGCATTCGATAATGGAGGGGAACTTGCCAAAAAAGGAAGTGTTATTCCCGACTTACTTGCAGCAATGAACCAACTGGATTATTACAGGTTAACCGGTCCTAAATCTCTTGGTATTGAATGGTACAATGCATATTTCAAACCACTTATTGACAATAGTACCTACCCGGTACACGACAAACTCAGAACGGTTGTTGAGCATATTGCGATTCAGGTATCAGAATCAATTAAAGCTATTCCGAAAGGTGATGTGCTTGTAACCGGTGGAGGCGCATACAATACTTTTTTGGTTGAAAGAATTCGCGACAAAAGCCATCATAATATTATTGTACCTGACGGTGAGCAGGTAGAGTTTAAGGAGGCTTTGATTTTTGCGTTGCTGGGATACCTGAAATTTAAAGGACAAACTAATGTTTTAAAATCGGTTACCGGTGCTAAAAAAGATTCCAGCTCCGGTATACTGGTTGGGTTTGCACGTTAAAATTATTGCTTAACTACGTTAATAGGTACGGTAACTCTTACAGGCACCCGTTTACCCAATTGTTCTCCGGGTTTCCATTTTGGCATTTTCCCTATTACTGCCAGGGCAGCCTTGTCATATTCAGGTGCTATACCTTTACCTATTTTAATATCCACAATTTCACCCCTGGTATTCACCACAAAATGAACATAGATGATGCCGGAAGCCTTATGACCATATTGTCCGTATTCCGGTAATTTGATATTTTTTGCAATCCATTTCCTCATGGCCAATTCTCCTCCGGGGAATTCAGGCATCTTTCCAACAATGTCTAAAGTGTCAAAACTTTTAGCTACAAATCCTGATTGGCTAGACCCGTTCGTAAAATGGGGGATGTTTTTAAGATCAATGATAATGTTTTGAGAAACCTGTGGTGCCGCTTTGGGTATGGGTTTTGAGGTTGGGTTTACACCCTGGTCAAAATCAAGTCTTTGAATACGTGGTTTTTGAGGCTGAGTCTTATAAACAATATCTTTTGGGATTTCATTGACTAATAAAACCGGATTTTCTTTGTTCTCATTTTGGTCAATATCAGAAAATATTGGAGAGGTATACTCAAATGCTGCCAGGCACAATGAACCTGCCAGTATTAAACCGATCTGGAAAAAGGCAAATCTTTTTCTTTCAAGATCCGCTTTTGGACTTTTCTTTAATTTCATAATTCAAAATTTTAATGAGTGTGAATAATCCGAATCATGTAATAGAAAACCTGTTAGCTATTCAAATTGCTTTAAAGTCAATCTCTACTGCTGGTTAGTGGTGTTCCACGGTTTTAATGTGAAACAATTATAAAACCATTGATTTTATTGCGTTGTGAACCTTCAATACTGAAGTTCCATTACATAATCCGGATTAAATCGCACAAATGATGTGCCAAAAGATCAGGGTTCAAAATTTGAGTAAGATAGATTTAAACACCGTCAACTTTACACCAGACCCTTATGAAAGCTGATGTAAAGTGAAGATGCTTACAAACGATTATCGTTAATGATTTATAATTTTGATAGGCAAGTCATATCTCACGTTTACAGGTTTACCAGCCTGTTCACCTGGAATCCATTGTGGCATTTTTTTAACCACTGCCAATGCTGCTTTATCATGTACATCATCAATACCCTTTGATAGTGAGACATTTTTAATTTGTCCGTTTTTATCTACCACAAATCTAACATAAATGGTACCTGAAACCGGAAAAGCATAGTCCGGAATATTTAAATTTTTTGAAATCCACCGGCTCATAGCGGCATAACCTCCTGGAAATTCAGGCATTCTGTCCGGAATAGGTACAATTCTGTCAGGATCCTCCCTTTTGGTAAAACCAGGATCTGCGTCAGGATCCAAAATATTGGCTAAATCCTCAACATTGATGTCAATGATATCTACCACTTTTGACTTTTTGGTTACAGGAGGTAACTTTTCAACCAGTTTAACTTCGTCTTCTCTGACTTGAACGGGTAATTGTTTCTTCGGTTTAGCCTCGAATATAATATCCCTTGGAATTTCAGTGATTATATCGTCAATCTGCTTGTCCTCTTCTTTATCAACTGATGCGAAAACAGGAGAACTATACTCAAATGCTGCCAGGCACATTGCTCCGGCCAGGATTAAACCGATTTGGAAAAAAGCGAATCTCTTGCGTTCAAGATCCGCCTTTGGGCTTTTTTTTGCGATCATAATTTAATATTTTTCTAATTAAACATGATCGAAAAAATGCAAATAATATACCAAAACAACAAGTAGCTGTTGTGTAGAGGGTTAGGCTACGAATTTTGTTAAAAATTTGTTAATTTTTGGGAGATTCCTCCTTAACAAAAAGCAAGATACTGTTACCAAAAATTAGACATAGATTCAGAAGCACCCAAATCATACCATAAGAATAAAAATCACGGGCGGATGTATCAGAAATAACATAGCCTGAAAAGCCGTATAATATTAAATAAATGGGAAGCAAAATCAAAATAATAGTTTTCCTTTTAGGGAGTTTTGATTTAAAATAGGTGAAGATCTGCAACCCAAAGGATATGGTAACAAATACAGCTGAAATAATAACTGCTTTGGCCGTTAAAACCGGTACTTCCTCAATAGGATAAAAAGAAAAATGATCTTGTAGGTTGAGGTGAGTAATGTGTTGGTTATCGTAGGCATTAAAAATGCTCATACCATACGATAATGATATAATAATAGTGATGAAACAGGAGAGATTGATGAATAAATGATAGTTTCTCATTGAAATCAGGTTGACAAGGAAGAATAAAGGTAGCAATAATATTAAATTACTGATATTTCCCTTAGTATTCCAAATAGAAAATTATAGATAAGGTAGCTTCTAGTGGTTTTGCAGGCAAAATGTTTATCTGAAACCCGTCCGTTTGGGCAGTCGTGCTAATCAACATTCAAAGTACTAATTCAGTTCTCAAGTCCTCAGTGGCAGTTTCTGACAGATATCAATTTCATAAATCGGAAGACCTTTCAAACGGACTAGCGTTTTGGTTCTTTTAGCTTGTGCTGAGTTTATCGAAGTGGCAATGTAAAAGAACAAATCCTTCTAAATGTTTGATCAAAATCCTTCTCAAAGTATTATATTTGCGGAATTATGGAAATGTCAGATAAAATAAACGCATCATCAGCACCAAAACCGGTAGGTTTATACCCACACGCCAGAAAAGTAGGCAATTTATTGTTCCTTTCCGGTGTTGGTCCCAGAGTAGCTAATTCTAACGAAAATGATTCTCAGGTTCCGGGTTTAAAACTGGACCATAACGGTAATTTTTTGGAGTTTGATTTTGAAGCCCAGTGCCGATCTGTTTTTGACAATGTAAAGGCAGTTTTGGATGCTTCAGGTTCTTCATGGGATAATCTGGTTGATGTGACCGTTTTTCTGGTTAATATGAAACGCGATTTCGCTGTATACAACAAGGTTTATGCTGAATACTTTAAAGACAATCAACCATGTAGAACCACAGTAGAAATTAATAGTTTACCCACACCAATTGCAATAGAATTAAAGTGTATTGCAACAATTGATTAAAAAATTATGATAGCACTTATAGTAAAAGTATTGTTAACACTATCCTCTTTTGGTTACAGTGTATATTTATTCGGATCCGGTTCATGGGGCTGGGGTATAGTAATGGTTTTTGTTACTGCGATTATCGCTTTAACTATATTCAGAAATGAATGGATTTTACTGACTTTGGTTCAGCTGAGACAACAGAATCAGGATAAAGCCTTAAAATACCTGTCAAGAATTAAGCAGCCTCAGTACCTTATTAAAAGGCAAAGAGCCTACTATTATTACCTTTCAGGATTAGCCGGAGGAAACCGAAAGAAAATGTCGGAAGCCGAGCAAAATTTCAGGAAGGCTTTGAATATTGGATTAAAGCAAAAGCATGATCAGGCTATGGCTAAGCTGAATATTGCAGCCATTTGTTTAGGAACCGGTCGAAGAAAAGAAGCGGACCTATTATTAAGTGAAGCCAAAAAACTGGACGAAAAAGGAATGTTAACGGATTATATTAAAGACCTTAGAAAACAGATGGGGAGAGCAACCTCAAGAAATCAGATGAGGATGGCTCAAATGGCCCATGGAAAGAAGGGTAGGATGAGGTAGTAAAATACTCCAAATTAAATTAATTAAGCCATTTGTGGAAACCATGAATGGCTTTTTTAAGTCTTTAAAAACGAAATTAAGATATAAAAACTCAATTTAAGATTAATTAGGATTAATTCCCAAATTATATTTTTAAATTCGCAAACACTACAAATTGACTCAAATGGAATATAAAAAGTTGAATAATTACATTGGATGGGCTGTTTTTGCAGTTGCAACAATAGTATATGTATTGACCTTAGAAGGAACCACCTCATTATGGGATTGTGGGGAGTACATTACAACAGCTTATAAACTGGAAGTGGGACACCCTCCCGGAGCACCTTTGTTTATGATGCTTGGCCGATTATTTACTGTTTTTGCAGGGCCGGATTCAGCAGCTTACATGGTCAATTTAATGTCAGCTTTAAGTAGTTCTTTTACTGTGCTATTCCTGTTCTGGTCAATTACAATGATTGCGAAAAAGATCGTTTTATCGCCAGATAATAACTTGTTTTCTAATGTGATTATAGATAATTCTGACAGAAAGACAAGCTTAAGCAATGGTGAAAAATTAGCTGTTCTTGGCAGTGGTATCATTGGAGCATTAGCCTATACTTTTACAGATTCATTTTGGTTTTCTGCAGTTGAAGGGGAGGTTTACGCTATGTCATCATTCTTTACTGCAATTGTAGTTTGGGCTATCCTAAAATGGGATTCAGAGCTAACTGATCAGGAATTGTTTCCTGATAATGATGAAATTCAAAATAAACACGCCAACCGGTGGATTGTTTTTATATTCTTTATGATCGGATTATCGATCGGGGTTCACTTATTGAACTTACTATGTATTCCGGCTTTGGCTTATGTAATTTACTTTAAAAAATACAAGGACACTGGTTTAATTGGGTTTATTTTAACCGGTTTGATCGGAGTGGTGACATTGGGCTTAATTCAGTCGGTAATTATACCTGTAACTGTTAGTTTGGCGGGATCATTCGAAAGAGTCTTTAAAAATGCTTTAGGAATGCCGTTTAACTCAGGTGCGATATTCTTTTTTGTTTTGATCACCGCGATCATTATTGCACTTTTAATGTTCTCACGTAAGAGAAATAATGAAGTTTTAAATACGGTAACCTGGAGTGGAACAATGTTGCTGATAGGTTATACTTGTTTTGCAATGATTGTGATCCGGTCGAATGCCAATCCACCATTGGATGAAAATGATCCTGAAAACCTTGTAAGTTTAGAGTCTTACCTTAAGCGTGAGCAATATGGTGACTGGCCTATTTTATATGGGCAGTATTATAATGCAAAAGCTTTACCAAGAAGAGATTGGGGTGACCGTTCTGATGTATTTATGAGAAGATTTGTGGTTCATAACAGCACAACTGATAAGGATATTAAAGGTTTTGAAACCGAAGCAGAAGCAAATGATTATGCTGCAAAAAATGGAGGAGAGGTCGTTGAAAAGTACTATAAAACCTTTGATGGTTCAGGTAAAAAAGCAAAATATGACCCTAAATATTCAACGTTTTTGCCACGTATGTATAGCCCTGAGGACAGGCATGTCAGAGGGTATACCAGCTGGTCAGGTTCAAATGCCACACGTAAGCCAAAATTCAGTGAAAACCTGAGGTATTTTGCCCATTATCAGGTCGACTGGATGTACTGGCGTTATTTTATGTGGAACTTTTCAGGTCGTCAGAATGATGAACAGGGTCATGGTGGTGCCAGAAATGGAAACTGGATCTCAGGCTTAAATTTTATTGATAAACATCATGTGGGTGACCAATCAAAAGCGCCATCAATTATTACGAATAATGCTTCTCACAACAAGTTTTATATGTTGCCACTTATTTTAGGTGTCATTGGGTTTATTTTTACAATGATGAGAGCTTCAAAATCATGGTGGTTGATTACCCTGTTGTTTTTACTAACGGGATTTGCAGTTATTTTATACCTTAATCAAAAGCCATTCGAACCGAGAGAAAGGGATTATGCTTATGCAGCCTCTTTTTATGCGTTTTCGATTTGGATTGGACTGGCCGTTTTAGGTTTATATAATGCCTTTAAAACAATGACATGGCAGGAATTCGGAAAGTTAGCCGGGGTGTTAGGAGTGGTGTCATTAATCCTGTTTTTAGGAAGTGTGGGTACCGGAATGAGTATGCTTTATATTTCAGCCATAACACTGATTGCCTATGCCTTTGCAATAGGGTTGAGAAGTAGTATAAAAAATGAAGTACAGATGAGTGGGTTACTGACCCTGGTCTGCTTACCTATTCCTATATTAATGGGAATGCAGGGTTGGGATGATCACGACCGTTCGGGACGTTATACAGCTCAGGCCTTAGCCCATAACTATTTAACCGGTTGTTCTGACAACTCTATTATTTTTACAAATGGCGATAATGACACTTTCCCACTTTGGTATTTGCAGGAGGTTGAAGGAAAGAAAACAGACGTCAGAGTTTGTAATTTAAGTCTTTTCAGTACGGACTGGTATACTGCTCAAATGAAGAGAAAGGCCTATGGTTCGGAGCCATTACCAATTTCATTTGAAGAACATGAATTCCGTCAGCATCAATCTTTGGATGTTGTATATGTTCAGGGAACGAATCAGGTGAGTATGGGTAGTGAGGTTCTTGCTAAGAATGTTGAAGGCATTATTAACCTTAAAATAAAAACAAACCCGAAAGAATTTGCCAACGGGTTTAAAACTGCCTGTACAAAATTACATGGTATATTGGTTAATACAAGCCTTAATGCAAGCAAACCGGAATTGGTTGAATCATTAAGAACCTTTAATACAACGGGAACTTACTTTAAGTTCAGAAAGTTTGTATTTGATATTTTGAAAAGTGGACAACAGCTTCAACTGAACGAAGGTCAGTTGCAATCAATTCAGAATATTTTGATTCAATTTAATGACAGCTTCGATTATTTACCATTAAGTTATTTAATGAACTTCCTGCATAATGAAAACAACAGGATTGAAGCTCAGGGAGAGAAGTTGTTTGTGTTACCTTCCAGAGGATTTGTTTTACCAGTTGATAAGGAAAAAGCCAAAAGTGCAGTGGCTGAAAAAGATTACGACAGAATTGTTGACGAACTCAGATGGAAATTACCTGGTGGAAAAAATCACATTCTTAAAGCTGAGGTAATGATTTTGGATATTATTGCCAATTTTGATTGGGAAAGAGATATCTATTTTGCAGGATCGGCTTCGCCATCAACTTATTTAGGTTTACAGAAATACTTCTATAGCGAAGGATTAATCTATAAGTTAGTACCAGTTGCAGCGGTACAAAGCAGAGACCCTAATTCGCTTGGAGAAATGAATAAAGAAGTATCGTATACCAACTTAATGGAAAAATATCAATACGGGAATATTGAAAAAGAAGGTGTTTTGGTAGACTACTACACTAAGCGAGGAATTAATAATTATAGAATTCAGTTCAGCGTTCTGGCTGATGCTTATGCTTCAGAGTATGAAACGGCACAAAGAAAATTAGATTTCTTAACACAGATTGATCAGGATAGTGTTTCTGATGAGGTGTTGAGGTTAAAAGCTACTCAGGCAGAATCTAAAGAAAAGGTGGTGGAACTTCTGAATAAATCACTAGAAATGATGCCACCAAATAAAGTACCTTATGGTAGAATTATGCCATACTATATCAGAGAGTACTATGCTGTTGGAGCAGTGGAAGAAGCAGAACGATTAGCTGCTGATGTATTGACTTCATATGAGGAAGAGTTAGATTACTATTTAGATGTTGATGCTGAATATGGTGGTTCAATGTTAGAAGATGCCACTAGTGTTTACAGAGGGATTTTTACAATTTTCCAAACAGCAACCATTTTAAATAAAACGGAAAACACTGAACTCAGTCAAAGACTTGAGAATGATGTTCAGAATTATATGAGAGCTTTCGAAGAGAAAAAACCTGAATACAGGGCTGCAGGAAGCTTGGCAACTTATAATGGAACAATAGGTGCATTTATTGGTCAGATTACCAGCCGAACGCCCTAAACTCTAATTAATGTGAGACTATATAAATACCCCAAATGGCTTCGGTTATTCTATTCCGAATCTGTTTGGGGCTATACAGCCAAAAGTGAAAGAGTCGTTTATCTGACTTTTGATGATGGTCCAAATCCTGACACTACAGATTGGATACTGGATTGTTTAAAGGAATACCAAGCTAAAGCTACCTTTTTTTGTATTGGAAAAAATGTTGAGAGTCACAAGAATCTGTTTCATAAAATAGAAGCAGATGGCCATGCGGTAGGCAATCATACCATGACGCATATTAATGGATTCAAAAGTACTTCAGAACAATATATAGATGACGTTAAACAAGCAGGTCATTTAATAGATTCAAAATTATTCCGTCCACCATATGGGAGATTGACAGTTTCGCAGTTTAAAGGGCTTAAAAACCTCAAATTTAAAGTAATATTTTGGTCATTACTGACCTATGATTTTGATGCTAAAGCTAAACCGGAACAGATTTTGAATAAGATTAGAAATAGTGTTGATAAGGGAGATATACTTGTATTTCACGACTCCGATAAAGCATTTGAAAATCTGAAAAAAGTATTACCGGAAGCGCTTAGGTATTTATCCTCCATGGGGTATTCTTTTAAGAAAATTGTATAAAAAAAGCCGCTAACTCATAGCGACTTTTATAAAGTTATAAGTTTTGGAGTGACTTAGAATGGTAAGTCATCATCACCTTCAGCTACGAATGTCTCTGCATTGTCAGCACTTGCCGGGCTTGAAGATGAAGCGCCATCACCTGAAACCGGGTTGATTTTCCAGGCATCCAAAGAGTTGAAATATTTAGATACACCCTCAGGGTTTACCCACTCTCTTCCTCTCAAGAAGAATACTACTTCTACCATATCACCTACCTTAACTGCATTTAACATTTCACATCTGTCCTGAACAGCTTGAAACATGATAGTTTGAGGATATTGACCAGAAGCGTCTAATACTACAAATTCTCTTTTCTTAAAAGAATCAGTAATATTTTGAGTCTCCCCTATGACCTTAATTTCACCTTTTAACGTATACATAATTTTGATTTGTTGTTAATTATTAAATGCCAGGAGCGTTTTCCATGCATCTTCTATTTTATTTTCTTTTAATAAATCTTGCGCTAATTTATGCAAAGATAGTTCAAGTTCTGCTTGATTGTCCTCAAATTCTATAAATATTTCACTTAAATCAAGCAATTTGTATTCATTTACATCAGTTTCATTTGGAAGGGCTTCAATGCTTCCCAATTGTCCCAGGTCATTTTGAGTTAAGATATTCGAATTCTTGATGTCATCCGGAATTTGATCAAAGCCAATACCAACCGTAGTAATAGGTTTGGTAATTTCAAACATTGATCCCTTATCAGCCCTGCAATACCAATTACCTCCCATACGGGAAACCAAATCGATTTTATGCTGGTCAATTTTTCCCTGGTCATCCAATATTGCTTCATTAATATGCATCATTTTGACCTCACAGATCACAAGATTACCTGCTGCTCCTTCTTGTCCCAATTCAACCACCTCGTTAACAACACATTCAAATTGTACCGGTGCCTCAGCTACCCTGAAAGGGCCAACAGTTTCGGATGCCAGTTTTGTAAAGCCTGACTTTTCAAATTCATCAATCTGAGGGTCGAAAGGAGAACTTGCCAATGACATTTGGTGAACCATACTGTGATTAACCACATTAATAACTACCTCTTTCACTTTTTTGACATTATTATAAGTGTCTTTTGTCTGATTGGTCCTGCCGCTTCTTGCCGGAGAGAAAATCAGAATTGGAGGATTGGCGCTAAACACGTTAAAAAAACTAAATGGTGCCAGGTTGGGTAAACCATTTTCATCAATTGTGCTTGCAAATGCAATTGGTCTGGGACCAATAGCACCCAACAAATAACCATGAAGTTGGGGAACACTAATTTCTTTTGGATTTATTTTTAACATAGAAAACAAAGTTACAAAATTTTAAATGTGGTGGTAAATAATTTGAAATCATTTGGTAATTGTAAAATTTCAGCCTAAAACCCAATTGTAAACTAAGTATCTGTTAAATAGACATTTATGTTTTTGTTTGTTTTCATCTTGAAAGTCTGTAAAAGTACAAATTTGTACAATGTTTTCTAATCACCATAGCACTAAATTAGTCATTAAATAATAGGCATTAGTCGAAGAAAAATAGGGTTTAATCGAAAAAAAGTTGAAAAAAAAGAAAAATATACCAATTGTTTTAAGTACCTTTGCACAAAACCTTTACAATATGATGACAAATATACACTCGACGAGTAGTGTCCTTTACACTGCTGTCTCAACATTTTCTTCACGTTTTTTTAAAATCTTTAGCATTAGATTATTGGCTTTAGTCATTCTATCTCTTGCAGTAGGTAATATTTACGGTCAGGTTGCTAATGTTGTGAGTGGATCTCCAACTTCAGGTCACATCCATTTACCTAATATTAACCATACCTGGAATGTTCCTTTAAATAGTAATGCGAGTAGTTATTATTCGCCTTCAGGATCTCAGGGTGCTATTATTAGCTTTAATTATGGGATGCAAAATCTTAATAATCAAATGAACCCGGGTTGTTGTGGAGGAAACAGTTCTCCATCAATGACAGTCAGATTATATGTTAACAACCAATTAATCTGGTCAGCGAAAAGTCCAAATGACGACAATGTACATTCAGGTGATTTTAACGTTCATTCAGGTACGTTGTTAAATGGTCCGAGCATGCCTTGGTCCATGAGTACTTTTTCATCAGGTATGCCACATAATGTGAGAATAAGATTGCCTTATTTTTCATCAATAAATACGGTTAAATTTACTTTTAATGCCGGTCAGGATGACGCAGATGTCAGAGTAAATTATTTAAATGCTACTTTAAGTTGCACCGCAGGATCAAATGCACCTTCTCTATCCACTTATTCTTTAAATAATGTTTGTCCGGCTACTACAGCAAATTTGACAAGCATTAGTGCATTTAATACACCTTCTGGCGCAACACTTTCATGGCATACCGGATCACCGGCTACAAATTCTAATTTAGTCAGTAATCCTTCAGCTGTTGGACCTGGAACATATTATGCTGCTTTTAAAGATGCGGCCAATAATTGTTATAGTGGTACAAATGGAAATGCAACAAGTGCGGTGACGGTAGGTAATATCATTTGTCCATGTACCGATCCGTTAAAGTATGCGGATAACTGTGATTTTGATGGAGACGGGGTATTAAATATGAATGATTTGGATGATGATAATGATGGTATTCCGGATAGTGATGAAGAAAGCGGATGTGGGGTAGCACCAATTGTTAAATCATCAGTTACCGTGTCATCATCACTCAACTGGTCAGGATCATTTGCCAATGTGGTCAATAACTCTAATTCTAATGCAGTCTATGCCTATCCAAACGGAACAAGTATTGCCAATCAAACCTATCTTAAGTTTCAATTTCCAACAGCCGTTATTTTAGATATTATAGAACTTAAATGTCATGGCAATGGAATATTAAGTTCGGGGTCTCAAATTATAGTTCAGGGATCCAATGACAATTCAAATTGGACCAATCTTTCAGGAGCAATTTCTACAGGAATGTCAACAGGGTTGGTTTCTGGAGGAAACAATTGTGAAAATTTTTCTTTTACAAATACTAACAGCTATACCTATTATAGATTATGGGGTGTGTCCGGTTCTGTGATTTGGTGGTATCTTCAGGAAGCAAACTTTAACCAGGTTATGGTTGCTTGTGATGAGGATAATGATGGTATCTTAAACCGATTTGATCTTGATAGTGATAATGATGGTTGTTCTGATGCTGCTGAAGCAGGACACAATCAGACTATTAATGGAAATGATATGATTAACGGACCATTTGGAACTAATGGTTTGGCAAATAGTGTGGAAACACCAAATGGAAGCGGTATTTTAAATTATACCATTGTATCCAATGCAGGGACTTACAATTTTATTGATGCTTCAATCGCTGCTTGTTGTCATTTAGATGCTGCAACAACTACTACCACTGTTAATGCTGCAACGAATTGTGTACCTGGAAATAATGGTAAAATAAAAATTTCAAATGGTGGTATAGCACCTAATGAAACATATTCAGTAAGCTATCAGTTTAACGGGAATACGGTTAACGTTTCACCAAATCCGACTTCAAATAGTAACGGTAAAATTGTATTAAACGGATTACAGCCTGGGACTTATTCAAATATTATGGTATCTCTTCCGTCGGTTTCATCTTGTTCAATGATCTTACCAAATTCGGTTACTGTACAACCATTTACTTCTAACCTGCAAGCAAATGAGTCGCATACGAATGTATCATGTAATGGTTTAAATGATGGGTCGGCCAGCGTAACGGTAACAGGTGGTCAATCACCTTTTTCCTATTCTTGGAGCAATGGTCAAACCACTTCAGCCATCAATAACCTGGCACCAGGAACCTATACAGTAACTGTTACAGATAATAAGGGTTGTGAAGCGACAGACAATGTTACAATCACTGAGCCAATTGTTTTAAATGCCGGTACAATTTCAGTATCAACTACTAATGTTTCATGTAATGGTGGAAATGACGGATCAGCCACTGTAACGGTGACTGGCGGAACTGCACCATATACTTATTTATGGAGTGATGGTCAGACGACTGCTACAGCTTCAAACTTAGCAGCCGGAACTTATACAGTTTTGGTAACAGATGCTAATAACTGTTCATTTGATATGAATGCTTCAAACAGTATTGTAATTACTGAGCCGGTAATTTTAGATGCTTCAACGATTTCTATCTCATTAACTAATGTATCATGTAATGGTGGAAATGATGGATCGGCTACGGTAAATGTAACTGGAGGAACAGCACCTTATACTTATTTATGGAGTGATGGTCAGATTACTGCTGCAGCTTCAAACTTATTAGCCGGAACTTATACCGTTTTAGTAACAGATGCTAATAATTGTTCATTTAATATGAGTACATCAAATGGTGTAACGATTACAGAACCAACAGTATTAAATCCTTCAACAATTTCAGTATCTACAACTAATGTATCATGTAACGGATTAAGTGATGGATCAGCTACTGTAACCGTAACTGGAGGAACAGCACCTTATACTTATTTATGGAGTGATGGTCAGACAACTGCCACAGCTTCAAACTTAGTGGCTGGAACTTATACCGTCTTAGTAACAGATGCTAATAACTGTTCATTCGATATGAATGCATCAAATAGCATTGTAATCACTGAACCGATCGTTTTAAATGCGGGTACAATTTCAGTATCAACTACTAATGTGTCATGTAATGGATTAAGTGACGGATCGGCCACTGTAACTGTGACTGGAGGAACAGCACCATATACATATTTATGGAATGATGGTCAGACGACTGCTACTGCTTCAAACTTAACGGCTGGAACTTATACGGTTTTAGTAACAGATGCTAATAACTGTTCATTCGATATGAACGCTTCAAACAGCATTGTAATCACTGAGCCAATTGTTTTAAATGCCGGTACAATTTCATTATCAACTACTAATGTATCATGTAATGGTGGAAATGACGGATCAGCTACAGTAAATGTAACCGGTGGAACAGCACCATATACTTATTTATGGAGTGATGGTCAGACGACTGCTACTGCTTCAAACTTAGTTGCCGGAACTTATACAGTTTTGGTAACCGATAACAATAACTGTTCATTTGATATGAATGCTTCAAACAGTATTGCAATTACTGAGCCGGTAATTTTAGATGCTTCAACAATTTCTATCTCATCAACTAATGTATCATGTAATGGTGGAAATGATGGATTAGCTACAGTAAATGTTTCAGGAGGAACTGCACCTTATACATATTTATGGAGTGATGGTCAGACTACTGCTACAGCTTCAAACTTAGCAGCAGGAACTTATACAGTTTTAGTAACAGATGCTAATAACTGTTCATTTAATATGAGTGCATCAAATGGTGTAACGATTACAGAACCAACAGTATTAAATCCTTCAACAATTTCAGTTTCTACTGTGAATGTATCATGTAACGGATTAAGTGATGGATCAGCTACAGTAAATGTAATTGGAGGAACTGCACCATATACTTATTTATGGAGTGATGGTCAGACTACTGCTACCGCTTCAAATTTAGTGGCTGGAACTTATACAGTTTTAGTAACAGATAACAATAACTGTTCATTCGATATGAATGCTTCAAACAGTATTGTAATTACTGAACCGGTTGTTTTAGATGCTTCGACAATTTCAGTATCAACTACTAATGTATCATGTAATGGATTAAGTGACGGATCGGCCACTGTAACTGTGACTGGTGGAACTGCATCATATACATATTTATGGAGTGATGGTCAGACTACTGCTACTGCTTCCAACTTAGTGGCCGGAACTTATACCGTTTTAGTAACAGATGCTAATAACTGTTCATTTGATATGAATGCTTCAAACAGCATTGTAATCACTGAGCCGATCGTTTTAAATGCGGGTACAATTTCAGTATCAACTACTAATGTTTCATGTAATGGTGGAAATGACGGATCAGCTACAGTAAATGTTTCAGGAGGGACTGCACCTTATACATATTTATGGAGTGATGGTCAGACTACTGCTACTGCTTCAAATTTAGTTGCCGGAACTTATACAGTTTTAGTAACAGATGCTAATAACTGTTCATTCAATATGAGTGCTTCAAACAGCATTGTAATTACTGAGCCGGTAATTTTAGATGCTTCAACGATTTCTATATCATCAACTAATGTATCATGTAATGGAGGTAATGATGGTTCGGCCACAGTAACTGTAACCGGTGGGACTGCACCTTATACTTATTTATGGAGTGATGGTCAAACGACTGCTACCGCTTCCAACTTAGCAGCAGGAACTTATACAGTTTTAGTAACAGATGCTAATAACTGTTCATTTAATATGAGTGCATCAAACGGTGTAACGATTACTGAACCAACTGTATTAAATCCTTCAACAATTTCAGTTTCTACTGTGAATGTATCATGCAACGGATTAAGTGACGGATCAGCCACTGTAACCGTAACTGGCGGAACTGCACCATATACTTATTTATGGAGTGATGGTCAAACGACCGCTACCGCTTCAAACTTAGTGGCTGGAACTTATACCGTTTTAGTAACAGATGCTAACAATTGTTCATTCAATATGAATGCTTCAAACAGTATTGTAATTACTGAACCGGTTATTTTAGATGCTTCGACAATTTCAGTATCAACTACTAATGTTTCATGTAACGGATTAAGTGATGGATCTGCCACCGTGACTGTGACTGGCGGAACTGCACCATATACATATTTATGGAGTGATGGTCAGACTACTGCTACTGCTTCAAACTTAACAGCTGGAACTTATACGGTTTTAGTAACAGATGCTAATAACTGTTCATTCGATATGAACGCTTCAAATAGTATCGTAATTACAGAACCGGTAATATTAGATGCTTCTACCATCTCTGTATCAGTAAATAATGCATCTTGTAATGGAAACAACAATGGTTCAGCTACAGTAACTCTGACTGGTGGAACTGCGCCTTATACTTATTTATGGAGTGATGGTCAGACTACTGCCGCAGCAACAAATTTATCGGCCGGGACTTATACTGTTTTAGTAACGGATGCTAATAACTGTTCATTTGATATGACAGGTGGTAACAGTATTTTGGTTACCGAGCCTGCAGTAGTTTCAAGTGAAAGTTTTGCTACAGTTGATGTGACTTGTTTTGGAGCATGTGACGGTACTGCTGCTATTTCAGCAGATGGTGGAACCGCACCATATACTTATTTATGGAGTGATGGTCAGACGACTCAAATTGCTACTGGTTTATGTGCCGGAACATATAGCGTAACCATTACTGACAACAATAATTGTTCGTATGTGGAGAATAATATTGTAATTAACGAGCCACCAGCATTAAGTAATTCAATGAGTGTTACAAACTTATTATGCAGTGGAGATAGTAATGGTACAGCAACAGCAACCGTTTCAGGAGGAACACCACCATATACTTACCTATGGAGTGACGGTCAAACCACGGCAACAGCTACTAATCTGGTTGCTGGAAATTATACTGTAACAGTAACCGACTCTAATAATTGCCAGATTGTAGATAATGCTACAATTACTGAACCTGCACCACTGGTAAATAACTCAGTAGTAATCACTAATCCTTTATGTTTTGGTGATTGTACAGGATCAATTTCTGTTAATATCAGCGGAGGAGTGGCGCCATATACTTATTCATGGTCTATTCAGGTAGTTAACCAGATTATTGATGGAGATGGTTCACCAACAATATTTAATTTATGTAAAGGTGTTTATTCAGTGTTGGTGACAGATGCTAACGGTTGTACCCTATTAATTGAAAACCTTGAAATTGCTGAGCCGGGACCAATTTTTAACAATAATGTAATTTTTACTGATGTAACCTGTAATGGTGGAACTGATGGTTCAATAGCATTGAGTGCACTTGGTGGAACAATGCCATATACCTACGCATGGAATAATGGTCAAACCACTTCTACTGCTGTTAATCTTTCAGCAGGTGTTTATTCGGTTACAATATCTGACGCCAATCAATGTACACTTGATTTAACTGCATTGGCTATAGATGAGCCAGAATTATTGACTAATCAGGGTAACCTTATCGATAATATAACCTGTAACGGACTGAGTAACGGATCAATCACCACACATATGACAGGTGGGGTTACACCTTATACTTACCAATGGAGTAATGGGGAAAATACTTCAATCGTTACAGGATTAACTGCCGGAACCTATGATTTAACAGTTACTGATGCAAATAACTGTACTTATACAGAAAACAATATAGTTGTTTCAGAACCAACAGCACTGGTTAAGAACAGTGTTACGGTTGTGAATGCTTCTTGTTTTGGAGAATGCGACGGTTCAATATCTATTGATGTTTCAGGTGGGACGGGCCTTTATACCTATGCCTGGAGCCAGATTTACATTCAACAGATTACTGGAAACGGCACTCCTAATGTGACCGGATTATGTAAAGGTTTATACAAAGTTGTCGTAACAGATGCTAATGGTTGTAGTATTACCATTGACAGTATTGAGGTAACAGAACCAACACCAATATTTACTAATGGAATTGCATTGTCAAATGTTTCTTGTAATGGAGGAAACAATGGATCAATAGCACTTGATATTTTAGGAGGACAGGGACCTTATACTTATAGCTGGAATACAGGTGAAGATACTTCAGCTATTTCCAACTTGACAGCTGGAATTTATAGCGCCATTATTGAAGATAATAACGGTTGTATTTATGAAGAAAGTAATATTGTGATATCAGAACCAATGGTATTGGAGAATACTGATACCATTATTACCAATGTTTCCTGTAATGGAAACTGTGATGGAGAGATTCAACTGAATGTAACCGGAGGAGTTCAACCTTATACTTATAATTGGAGCAATACTCAGAATACTGCTATTGCAAGTGGATTATGTCCGGGAACATATGATGTGACGGTAACAGATTCAAATGGATGTACATTCACTGAGACTGGTCATGAAATTATACAGCCTAACGAGTTATCATTACAATTAAATGCTACGGATGTTAATTGTTATACCGCTTGTGATGGTACAATTGATGCGATAGTGGGTGGTGGAACATTACCATACACATATTCATGGAATAACGGACAGTCAGGAGCAAACCTTACAAACCTGTGTCCGGATAATTATGTAGTCAGCGTTTCAGATGATAATGGCTGTTCAGCTACAGATTCAGTAATAATTACTCAGCCAGAGAAATTAAATCTGACTGTTTTAGCTACTGATGCGTCATGCTTTGGAATATGCGACGGAGAATTGAATTCAGTTGTAACCGGAGGCGTAATGCCTTATACTTATAGCTGGTCGAATGGTGATTCGTTGGTTTCCTTAACAAACGTTTGTGCTGATGATTACACCTTAGAGATTCATGATGCGAACAATTGTATTGTGTCATCAACCAATACAGTGAATGAACCAAATGAAATTCAGGCACAGTTTAATGTTGATTATAATGCAGGATCAATAGCTGTTACGCCAACAAATGGTGGTGTAGCACCATTTACTTATAACTGGAATACTGGAAGTACCGGTAATACTATTTCCAACTTAACAGATGGAACAACTTATGTAGTAACCATTATGGATGATAATGGATGTAGTACAGTTGACAGTGTTAATTATGTAGCCGGAGGAGGAGCAGTGAGCCAAATGAGTTTAAGTGTGGCACCAAATCCGTTTACTATTCAAAGTAAAATATCTGTATACTCGTTGGTAGAGGAAGACATTTTAATTGATGTTTATGACCTTCAGGGTAATTTAACAAAAGTTGTTTATGACGGACACATTGGTGCTCAACAAACATTGGAATTACCAATTGATGGTGGAAACCTTCAATCAGGAGTATATATGGTAAGAATTTTAGCAGCAGATAACAGCGCTAAGATGAACAAAGTTGTTGTGGTTAAATAGTTGTAAAGGTCTATTTAATCCATATTCGTCGAAAAAGAGGTTGTTTATAAGATCAACCTCTTTTATATCCCCAAATTGAAATGAGCCAATTATTTCAATCCATCCTTTTGTAGTAGTTAGTAGTTTAATATATAGTTAAAAATTGGGGTTAGATTTAACCCCTTTTTTTATTCATTAAATTGACTTTCAATCCCAGATGGGATTAGGATTTCAGACCTCAAAATCTTTTATTTCAAAAATATTTATACAATAAAAAAGGCTGCTTCAAATTTGAAACAGCCTTTTCGTATCAAGTAAGAAAAATTATTGCTTAATCACTCTTACTTTTTCGGAAGTGGTTTCGGAAGTTACTTCAACCATATATACACCAGCTTCTAGCGCTGACATATCGATTGTGTAATTATTATTGTTTGTTACATCATTTCTGAATACAACTTTACCTTGTGCATCATATACTGAGATTAATGCATTCCCTTCAATATTTACATTTGAAATGGTTAATACATCACTTACCGGGTTAGGATACACCTCTAAAGTACTGGTTACATTGTTGTCCAGTCCAAGGCAATCATCAGTTAAATGTATAGTCACCACTGAAGTGTCATCATCACAGGATCCATTTCCCTGAACAATGTAGTAGAAATTATAGGCACCATACTGAACACCATAGGTTTCAAATACACCATTCGAAACATCATGGATACCATGAGGATCAATCCATGTCCCACCAAATTCAACCAGGCCATTCAGATGTTGAGATAAAATAACATCATCAATATTACATTGAGAGAAGCTACCATCCATACCTGCATTCGGAGGTTCCGAAGTGCTGATATTCGTAATGACCGAATCGGCTCCACAAACATTGGATATGACATATTCAAACGAATAAATACTATTCCCTGTTGGTAAACTGATTACACTATTGTTACCAGATATGATCCATGACGGATTTGTAGCATTTGGATGGTACCATGTTCCGGAGGTTGACCCATAATTATCTATGGCATCAAATAAATCAAATGGCTCACCATCACCACACAGGTCAAGTGGATTTGGAATACCGGCGTCAGTTGAAGGAATATCTGTTACTGAGATACCGAATGGTCCCGGATTACTGCTCCATGATGTGGCAGCCCAAGGGAAAGGATTCCAGTTGTCTTCTAAATGATCAACCATGACATAATACTGTTGTCCGGGATTCAGGTCGCATAATAATACTCTTGAACCATATTCAAAATTAGGATCATCCGGATCATTTGTTCCAAATGCATATGTGTTTGCACCCAGTAACTGGAAGTTATTTATTATTGCACAATTTCCGGTTTCATACACAGCAATTTCAGTCCTTTGCTCAAAACTTTCAGTCAAGTCATTTACCGTAGATACTTCTACTTTACCTGAAGCCGGTGCTTTAAACCTGAACCAAACCGGGTTATTAACGCCCTCTTCACCTGAAGACCAGTCCAGATCTCTAAACCAGCTATTTTGATCATAATTTTCATTTAGTGGTGGCTCAATATTTTGTTCACCATTAATGGTTGCTCCTACATTGGTATGTAAGTTAACGCTTCCATCCACTAATAATTCAATAGCGCCACAAGCCTGATCGTTTGCCAATAGTGTAGAGAAAGCATATGGTCCTGACCATAAAGAAGTACCATCCAATCCTCCACAATCAGCTTGTACATAGAACTCATAAGGAGCACCACCGTTTAATCCGGTAGCATAAATATCACTTGTTCCACTGGATGTACCTGAACCCAATTCATCACCAATTCCAGGTGTAAATCCAGGGATACCCCATTCAATGTTCCAGTCATTTTCAGTACCTCCGGGTTGCCAGTCTAATGTAGCTGCAGTAACGGTAATACCATAAACGTTAAGATTATTAGGTTGAGGACAGGCTGCTAAAGTTGTAAAGCAGAAAGGTCCGGTCGGTACAGAACTTGAATCAGCTGTTGAGCCGCAGTTAGATTGTACATAGTAGCAATACTCTGTTTCAGGAGTTAATCCTGTTAATATAGCATTATTAGATAATACCGGAGAAATAGTTCCTGATCCTGGTGCAAATCCAACTGGTCCCCATTCAATGGTCCAGTTATTTGATGTCCCGTCAATATTCCACTGAATTTGAGCAGAAATGGTAGTCAGGTTACTAATACCTAAACCAGTTGGTGCAGGACAGTAAATATTAGTTGTAAAGCAGAATGGTCCTTCCCATTCTGAAGTTCCATCAGGTCCGCAATCAGCTTGTACATAGTAACAGTATTCTGAATCAGGTGTTAAACCTGTCAATAAGAAATCAACATTCGTATTAGCGGTTACCATTGTTCCGGAGCCAGATAAGAATCCAGGCATTCCATATTCAATATTCCACGCTGTTTCAGTTCCACCCGCATCCCATGATAAAAGATAATCAAATGCATCAGCAGGATCCGGAGAAACTTCAGAGGCTGATAAGTTTTCGGGAGCAGGGCAAGGGCAATCTGTTGTAAAATCAATTGGCCCAACCCAGTTTGAATACTCTATTGGATTAAAATCATCACATACTGCTCTTACATACCAGTGGTAATCGGTACATGCTGTTAATCCGCTAACAGATAGGTTGGATTGCACCTCCGTAGATTGTGTTCCGGCACCAATAATGGTTCCAAAAGGACCATATTCAACTTCCCATATATCTTCGGTAAAGCCAGGATCCCAATCCAATATCACAGTTGTTGGATTGATACTGGTTGTGGTGATCGATTCTGGTGCAGAACACAATGGCAATGTTGTCATTTGATGTGGTCCGTCATAACAAGCTGTGTTATTTCCAATGGCATCACATACCGAGATGTAGTAATCATAGGTAGTTTCAGGAGATAAGGTGTTGGGGAAAATATAGAATGAACTGTTAATGGAATCAACGGTAACGAATGTTCCTGACCCTGGTGTAAATCCGGACGGCCCCCATTCAATAACCCAACAAGGCTCCAGTCCCGCAGGTACCCAAGAAATTACACCACTGGTAATTTGAGGTGCTGAATTGACACCTGTCACTGCACCGGACAGCGTAAAATCCAGTGTCCATTCAAATGGCAAATCATCCCACCGGTCATCCCATTCAATGTAGTAGGTTGTTCCACCAATCACAGGCATGTTACTGACAATAGAAGCCAGTCCAAAGTTAATACCATCATCATCACTATTGTCTTCACATACCAGATTATTGCAATCTCCTGAATAGACTGATAATCTGGTGTCCTCTGCATTGTTAGTAGCGTTGATGGCATAGTCGGAACTAATGGTTATCTCACCGTCACAATCGGGTGTAAACGAGTACCAGTCGGAATGGTTGATTGTGCCGGTTCCGAAGCAAATATTTGTTGCCCCGTTTCCGGAGTTTGGTCCATCTGCACTGTGTACTCCGGGGTTAATACTGACTGCTGTTGCACAAGTTTCTCCCTGTGAAAAAGCAGTTCCTATTCCCAGAAATAATGTACTGAGAATCGAGTAATAAATTTTCATAATTTATAGAGTTAAGTAAGTAGTAGTAGCTGGAGTATGGATTAATCGGAAACAGTAAAGTTCCGTCCCCAAAACGGTTCTTTACTAAAGGATTAATTCTTCCAACTAAATGTCAACTCTACTAACGGGCGATAATTTTAAAAGGTTTGGTGACAGTAATTTTTGACTATCCCAAATAAGCGCTGTTTGACTATTGTATAATCCAGTTAAACAGGGACAATCGGGCTAATCGGTAAAATGTGTTATTGATGCCATAAAAAGTGTTGAGATAAGCCCAGCTTTGTGAATAAATTTGTACCTTATAACAACCATTTCGGAACCAGAATACTATGTCAGAAATTTTAAAAATAGAATCAATAAGCCAGTTACATAAAATGATTGGCTATGAGGAGCCTAAACATCCCCTAATCAGTGTGATGGATGTTTCGAAAATTAAGCAAAATGATGATTTTATAGGACAAAAGTTTAGTTCGAGTATGTATACTGTAATGCTAAAGGATAAAAATTGTGGCATTCAGTATGGCAGAAATTACTATGATTTTGAAGAAGGAGTATTAGCATTTACTTCACCAGGTCAGGTAATTACAGCAACAGAAAATCCTGAAAATCCAACTGGATGGATGCTATTTTTTCATGCAGACCTGATCAGAAAATCCAATCTGGGGAAAATTATTGGTAATTATACTTTTTTCTCTTATGATATTCATGAAGCATTGCATTTATCAAAAAAAGAAGAGGGAATATTGAACGATTGCATTGAAAAAATTGAATTTGAACTGGATCAGAATATTGACAGTCACAGTCAGAAATTGTTGGTTTCAAATATCGATTTGCTTTTAAATTATTGTAACCGGTTTTATGAGCGACAATTCCATACCCGGTCTGTGCATCATAAAGATGTGGTTACGAACATTGAGTCAATTATTAAAACCTATTATGACGCAAGTTTGCAAATTGAACAAGGTACGCCAACAATACAATATTTGGCTGAACGGGTTAATTTGTCGGCCAATTATTTAAGTGATTTGTTAAGGAAAGAAACAGGCAAAAATGCAAAGGAGCACATTAATAGTTTTGTGATTAATAAGGCTAAAAATATGCTCCTGAATTCAGAGCGGAATGTGAGTGAAATTGCCTATGACCTTGGCTTTAATTATCCCCATTATTTTAGCAGAATGTTTAAACAAAAAACCGGAATTACCCCTGCAAAATACCGGGAATTAAATCTAAATTAATATATGTACGTTTCAAGAGTATTCCGACCATTAAGTGTCATTACTTACTCCCTTCGGCCCGCATTAATCTTTACACTTTATTCCTGCTTAATTGTGGGCTTATACGTGTATTTTGAATGGGAATGGCTTAAAATACCCTGGGTTCCACTTACTTTAGTTGGTATTGCTGTTGCCTTTTATGTAGGCTTTAAAAATAACTCTGCTTATGACAGAACCTGGGAGGCAAGGAAAATTTGGGGAGCAATTGTTAATTCCAGCCGAAGTTGGGGATCAATGGTTAAAGGTTTTGTGACCAATGAATTTGCAGAAGCAAAAATTTCGGATCAGGAATTACATGCGGTAAGGAAGAGACTAATCTATCGCCATATTGCCTGGCTATACCGCCTAAAATACCAATTGAGACTACTGAAAGTATGGGAGCATGATCGGGCGTTGAATAAAAGATATCGTAAGTATATTTCTGAATTATTTCCATCTGAAGACCAGGAAACAAAACTCGCAGATCTGCTGGGAGAAGAGGAAGCAAAACGAATCCTCTCCATGAAAAATCCAGCTACTCAATTGGTCGATCAGCAGTCAGAAGACTTAAAGGAATTAAGAAAACAAGGCCTGATAGATGACTTCCGGCATATGGAAATGCAGGCCATGTTAACGGACCTCTACACTCAGCAAGGTAAATGTGAGCGCATTAAAAATTTTCCTTTGCCTCGACAATATGCTTCGTTGAGTATATATTTTGTTTACTTGTTTATTATGCTTTTGCCTTTGGGATTGCTTACTGCCTTTGCTGATGCTAACCTTCCTGGATATATGATATGGGGAGTGGTACCATTTACAGTATTGGTAGGTTGGGTTTTCTGGATGATGGAAAGTATTGGTGATTATGCCGAAAATCCATTTGAACATTTAGCTTTTGATATTCCAATGAGTTCTTTAACCAGAACCATAGAGATTGACTTGAGAGAAATGTTGGGAGAGACAGATCTTCCTCCGGCAATTGGTCCGAAGGATGGCTTTGTGATGTAGTAGCAAAGAGATATTTGTTGTTTATATCAAGTAAGCTTCAGAACATCTGTAAAAAGTGTTGTTCAATCCCCGTTTAATGTAATTTTTTCCCTGAAGTTATATTGAAATTTGTTGTACGATATAGATTATTAAATACGAAATAAGATGAAAAAAGTAGCATTAATAACAGGGGCTTCAACAGGAATAGGTAAAGAATTGGCTATTATTCATGCCCAAAATGGAGGAGACCTCATCATAGTTGCAAGAAATTTGCAAAAACTAAATGAATTAAAATCTCAAATTGAGGAGCAATATGCTTCTAAAGTCATTGTAATAGCAAAAGACTTAACAGAAACTGGTGCAGCGCAGGAAATATATGATGTAGTAAAGGCTGAAGGAATTGCAGTGAAGTACTTAATCAATAATGCGGGGTTTGGTGGCCATGGTAAATTCCATGAACGACCTTGGGAACAGGATTTAGCAATGATTAACTTAAATATTGTTGCATTAACTGCACTTACACGGTTGTTTTTACCGGATTTTGTAAAACGGAATTCAGGGAAAATTTTAAATACCTCGTCAACAGCAAGTTTAATGCCAGGACCACTACAGGCGGTGTATTTTGCAACAAAGGCATATGTAACCTTCTTTTCCAATGCCATTGCCGAGGAATTGAGCGATACTAATATTACCGTTACAAACCTTATGCCCGGGGCTACAGAAACAGAATTTGCCAAAACTTCAGGCATGGATAAAACTGATTTATTCAAAAAAGCAGTCACAGCTCAATCAGTAGCCATGGATGGGTATAAAGGGATGATGGCAGGGAAACTGGATGTGATTTCGGGATTGACCTTTAGTCAAAAAATGATGATGTCCATGATACCGGTGACACCTAAAAAAATGTTACTGAAGCAGGTCAGGAAAATACAGGAAGTGAATCATTAAAGGGAAATTTAGGAGAAAATCAATGAGAAATACATTTTTTTTAATCGTACTGGGTGTTTTACTGACTTTTGTAGTTGGTGTTAACAGCTATCTTGGGTTTACTTATGCTTTTTATTTTGGTTTGTCAGGCCCCTGGTTGGTATTTGGTTTTTTTGTGGCACTCAATGTTTTTATGATTGCGGGAATTGCCAGATTTGTTAATTCAACTACAAAAACAGGTCAGATAATATTTGTAATAGCTTCTACATTGATGGGTGGATACCTGTACTTATCACTAATCACACCGTTGGTCGACCTCATTGATAATTTTATAGATATTCAACCAGTATATTCAGGATTATTGTCATTGGGTCTGACCTTTTTGGTTTCAGCTTACGGTATTTGGAATGCTAGAATTATCCGTACAAAAGAACTGAATCTTAAGATTGGAAATTTAAACAGAAAAGTCAGGGCTGCTCACTTAACAGATACACATATTGGCCATTTCAGGACCAGGAAATCACTTGAAAAAATTGTAAATATGATCAATGCACAACAAGTTGATGTGACCTTTTTTACAGGAGATTTACTGGATGGCAAAATTCGACTTAAACCTGAAGAAATAGCACCATTGAAAAATTTGAAAGCACCAGTATTTTTTGTTGAAGGGAATCATGATGAATATACGGGGGCTCAAACAATTAAATCGTATCTCAGAAATGAGGGGATTAATGTTTTAGAAAATGAAGTCACTGAGTGGAACGACATTCAGGTGATTGGACTGAATCATATGATTGCTGATAAGGAAACCGCAAGTTCTCATGCCAATACAAAAGGCAGTACGATTAAGGATGTTTTACGCTCTCTTTCAATCGACAAATCTAAACCTTCTATTCTTTTACATCACAGTCCTGATGGGATAAAGTATGTTAACGAACATGGTGTTGACCTTTACCTTACCGGACATACTCATGGTGGCCAAATGTGGCCGGTAACCTTGTTGGCCGGACTAATGTTCGAATACAATAAGGGATTACACAGTTATAATGAAACTAAAATATATGTCAGTCAGGGAACAGGAACCTTTGGTCCGCCAATGCGGATTGGGACTTATAGTGAACTGGCCATTCTTAATCTGAGCTAAAAAGCAGATTTTAACCCGGGAGTTTATCAGGCTGTTTTATATTTGTAGGAAAACAAAATTATGGCACTGATTAAAACCTGTAGAAATCATACTCCTCAAATTCCTGAATCCTGTTGGTTAGCTGAAAATGCAACCGTTGTAGGGGAAGTCATTATGGGAGAGAATTGTAGTGTGTGGTTCAATGCCGTCATCAGAGGAGATGTGAATACCATTGTGATGGGCGATAATGTGAATGTCCAGGATGGTGCTGTAATCCATTGTACCTACGAAAAAACCAAAACAGTATTGGGTAATAATGTTTCAATTGGTCATAATGCCCTTGTGCACGGTTGTACGGTGGCTGACAATGTGCTGATTGGAATGGGGTCGATAGTGATGGATAATTGTGTAATAGAAGAGAATTGCATCATTGCTGCGGGAGCTGTATTACTTGAGGGAACAACTGTAGAATCAGGTTCCGTATGGGCAGGTGTCCCGGCAAAAAAGGTAAAAGATTTATCTCCTGAAATGTTTCAGGGTGAGGTAATGAGAATCGCTAAGAATTATCGTATGTATGCTTCGTGGTTTGAATGAATTGAATGCTTAATTGGGTCAATTTATTTTAGCAGTGTCTCGCTGCACTAAAGCAAGTTTTTGGCAAATGGTGATGCATTTAAAAGTGTTTTTTTTTGAAATAAATCCATAGATTCAACTTTTAACCCATATTTTTGGTAAAACATCAGGTAATTGGTGAACGAATCAGAAAATAAAATGAATTTTACATTGAAAAGCTTTCATCTACTCTGCCTTATTCTTTTCTTTTCACCTTCTTCTTTTTCTCAACGGGGTGGTTATTTAGCATTAAATTTTAATTCAACAAATGCAGCCGATACAATTTTTAATAAAAAGGAAATTATAGTTAGAAATTATAGAAATGATACTATAGAAATAAGCGGATACAAAGCCGGAAAACTACACGGTAAAAAGACCTTGTTTTATGATAATGGCGATTTAAAGCTCATAGCGAATTACAAAAATGGCTTACGCAATGGTAAAGTAGAGTATTATTTGATTAGAACAAAACAAATATCCAGAATTGAGCATTACAAGGCTTTTTCTAAGGAAAGTAAATCTGAACTGCACGGCAAATTTATCAGTTATCAGCATAATGGTGATATTAAGGAGATACTGAATTATAAAAATGGATTCAAAAATGGGAAATATACCATCTATCATTCTAAAGGACAAATAAAAGAGAGAGGAACATTTAAAAATAATTTGAATATTGGAAATAAACAGACTTTTAGTAAAAATGGGATTCTACTAAAGAATGAGAATTTTATTATAATTGATAATCCTCATTATTCAGAGTTTAATAAAAAAAATGGGGACAAAATACAGAAAGAAATTCCCAATGTACCTTCAAAAATATCCCTCTTAGACGGGCCTGCAAAGTACTACAGCTACAAGGGAAATATCGCCTCAGAGCTGCAATTTAAGAACGGTAAAAAAGAGGGGTTGTGTAGACAGTATCATCAAAACAAAAACAATTCTTTAAAATCTGAAGTTGAGTATAAAGAGGGTCTTTTATATGGATCTTTTATTCATTTCGACCAAGATGGACAAATTGAGCGACAGGGAATTTACTACGAAGAAATAGAAGTAGGAGATACGATTTATAAGGCTGTATATGATGGAGAGGTCATTTCATACAATAACGGTAAGCTTCAACGTATTGAAAATTGGGATAATTTCATGCGGAATGGTGTTCAGGAAAATTATTCCTATAGCACCGGAAAATTAACGCTAAGAGCGTATTTCAAAGACAATTTAAAATATGGACTTGAAGAAGGTTTCAATTCGGATGGTGCAAAAAGTCACGAATCCTACTACGAAATTGTAGAAGTTGACGGAAAAAAGGTCTCTCAACAAACAGGGTTAAATACTACCTGGACTGAGGGAGTGATTCGATCGAAAACAAATTGGGAAAATGGAAAAAAGAACGGATTAGCTTACTCATATTACAAAAATGGATCAGTGGCAACTGTCATGAATTACGTAAATGGTGAGCTTGAGGGTATATACAAAACCTATTATGAAAATGGCCAAATTAACGAAGACTACATGTATCAACGTTATTATAATTCTCGTAAATTTATAGGTTGGAATAAAACATTTGATGAGTCTGGACAAATAACGAAAGCTTTTCATGCGCTAGGCAATGACAAAAATAGTATAGGTTTAAGTTTTGAAAATGGTAAGGTGTCGGAGATAATGATGACAGACGGAATTTCCATTTCTCTTTCAGATGATCAGAAAATAAAAAACATTCTATTTCGGAAGCAGGGAAGATCAATTTTTGGCTATTATACTTTTACTAATGAAAAATTAAGAAAAGTAGCTTTTGACACTGATTTCCATCATCCAACTACTGCCAATTTTACTAGCAATGGAAAATATATTCAAGCTTATACGAATACCGGAAAAACAATTGAAGAAGACAATTTAAGTATAATCGCTCAGCAAATTGCCGATCAATACAACCCCAAATGGAACGAAGAGAAGTTAGTTAAAGACGGACTTAAAGAGGGTCAACATCAATGGAAGTATAAAGATGGCTCTTTGTTTTTTAGTATAGAGATTAAAGACAGTTTACCACATGGTACATGGATTTCTTACAACCCTATTGATGGCGATACTTTGGTTCATGCCGAATTCGAAGAGGGTTTACCGGTAGGAAACTGGATTGAGAAGACAGTTGATGGTATCATTAAATCACGTGTCACTTATTACCCTAATCACACCATAAAAGAAAACTACAGGTATGCTACCAGAGGATTATTGAGAGAGGTTAGGAAACATGATAGCCTTGGAAAAGAGATCTATTTTTCTGATTATTATGAGAATGGAAATTTAAAGAGTAGGCGTGAACCAACCTTAGGTAATTATATAAACATGTGGCCTAATGGCGATACTTCCTATCTTAACTTTTTAGACACCAAAAAAGATTCAATAAAGATTGAGCGTCGGTTTCGCGAAGGAAATATCCTGGAATCACAACGTAAAAATAATTTAACTACAGGCATTGGTGAAATAAAAACCTACCATGAAAATGGTCAGGTAAAAACGTTGCACGAACTGAAGAACAATAAACCAGATGGGCTATTCAATAGTTTTGATGATGACGGGAAACTACTAATCTCAGGATATTTCCAGAAAGGAAATAGACATGGAAAATGGATTAAGTACAATGAAAATGGAGATACCGAAATAAGTCAATTTGATAATGGCGAATTCATTATCGATAAAACCAAAGAGGATCCTAATACATGCACCTGTTATGATAAATCTCTTCCGTCATCACGTATTAATTATGCACCTTTACTATCTCATTTTGAAGAGTATGAAGTAATGAAAGATTTTTTTCCAAAAACGGTCATTCCTATTGATAGTTTTAATTATGCACATATTTTCTATGTTGGCTTACAAACAGACAACAATCGTTCAGCAGGATTCACAGGAATGAAATTATTGATGTTTAAAGACTTTTCTTTTTATTACCCGACAATTGATTATCTTAAATTTAATTTAAATCCTTGCCCAACTCCAGGATACATAGGTAATATGAAAAGTACCTTTAGTTACACGTATTCTGGAAATAAAACGCTGAATGCCTATTTAGGGACTAAAACAATTTCAGTTGGCCTCGTGCAAAATCCATTGGTTGACTTAAATAATGAACCCTTTACTATTCTCTTTGAAACAGATGGCATGAGACTCAATGAAAACGACATTACGAATATCAAATTTGTAAAATAAGACAGCCTTTGTTATCCTGTGGGAATTATTAACGATTTTATGACAATTAAAATTTCAGATGCGGAATTAGATATTGAATCTTTTGGAAGAAGGTATGATTATCTTCCACTTTTAGAGAGTGAATTGAAACAATTTTATGGTTTTAAAATTAATGCTTCGCAAATTGAATTCGATTACGAGTCAAAAACAGGAATTATTCCAATTAAAGCCAAATCAAAACAATTAATTGCAGGTGGTAACTTCGTCGCTGGAATAATTGAAATTGAAGGCAAATCAAATAATTCTAGCGAATTTTCTCCTCAAACCAGTAGTTCAACAATCAAATTAGATGAATTAAAAAAATTCTTGGAGAAAAAGGGATTTTACCGGGTAAAGGTGGAAATTAAAGAAACCGTTTTAATGATTGAATTCTATACCGAAAAATAATTTAAAGTCAAGAAACAATGAAGAATATAACCGCAATATTGGCTTTAAGTTTATGCTCTGTTTTTGGTCAATCCCAAATATTAGATGTTTATCGGAATAAAGAATATGCGATTTCGTCGTATGTACTCAGCGCTGAAATAAAAAAAGACTATTCACCAAGTGAGCTGGAAATTATTCATGATAAAAATAATGACACCAATGAAGTTTGGACAAAAATTGAAGATCAATTCTTTGCCTTAGTAGTAGCTACAGTTAATAATGAAGTTGACTTTTTTCAATTAAATAGCAAAGCTATTAAATACCAAAATCAATTAGAAGAATGGAATCGATTGCAAGGATACAATACAAGGTATTCTACAAATCCAAAATTTACTTCTGTTGATATTAAGTTAATAAGTGTTCTTAATAATTGTGGGATTTATTCTATTAACTATAATTTTGAAATTAATGTTGGAGATCGTCGCAGGAATAGAGAGGTTCCAATAAGAAAACACTATGTCGCTGATTTTGAAAAAAATACCATTTCAGAAATCAATGACCTTCCGTCCACCATCCAACAAAATAAGCTAAAGGAACTAACGCTTTCAAAATTCAAGACATTATACCTATTGAAAACATTAAAAATAGACTTGGGTAATTTAGAACAAATTGAAAATAATAATGATAAGATTGGATTAGACATTGACTCAAAATTACACTTCTCAGAAGCTTTGGTTTATCCGTTTTTAAACGGGATAATTGTAGAATTCCCTGAAAATTCCAAATCATCTAAGCACTTCAGTAACGAATCGTTCCGTGTTTATTTGAAAGGTGATGAAGTTCAGCAATTACTTAAAGTATATCCTGTATTTAATCCCGCATTTAAAAACGAACTAGGACCAACTTCCAAAATTGAAATGGACCAGTTAAGCAAGGATGAAAATTACGATTTACAACGATTTAGAACTGCTCCAAAAGAATTACAGATGGTAGATATTTTAAATTTTGATCGTAAAATTTATACCATGCAAATCTCAAGTTATCAGTTGAAAGATACCAACAGGCGATTTATGAGTACCAAAAAAGTGTTTCTAGATAAACAACAGAATATTGATAAAATTGAACACTTTAGAGAAAACAAAAAGATAAGACTAGAGGAAATATATAGATATAACGCTAATTATGATCTGGAAAGTATTAAAACTACAGGCAAGGGAAAGTCACTGGAATTATTTCACTATAACAATGGGGGGTTGGATTACACCGAAAAATATCAGCTTGAAATTGAATCGGATTACAACAAGAAATATGTTGATTTAGATATTCAACAAACACATTTAATATACTCTTTTAATTATCAATATACATTTCGCTTAAATCTGGTTGGAAAATTTAGTCATAGAAATCATACTCAATATCGATTTGTCGAAAAGAATCAATTCTGTACGAATTCGTTTTGTATATTAACTGATGAAAATCAGAATACAATTGGTGTAAAGCAAAAAAAACATGGATTAATAGAAGTGCTGACCAATGAGAAAAATCAACCTCTTGAAAGTTACTTTGACAATGACAGACGACAACACTTTTTCACCTATGATGAGCAAGGCAGAATTAAAAAAATCATTTCATTATCAGATTCAAAAAATTCGAATATTGTTGAGTATGAATATGAATTGGAGCAAAATAAAGCCTTAATTATTAGAGAAAAGCGCCTATCATATTCAAATGAAACCGTAATAGCTTACGAATATACCTTTAAGTTCTGGTAGAGCCTGGTTCAGTATGGGCAGGTGTTTCGGCAAAAAAGGTAAAAGATTTATCTCCTGAAATGTTTCAGGGTGAGGTAATGAGAATCACTAAAAACTATTGGATGTATGCATCCTGGTTTGAGGAAGATTAAACAAATTAAGTATAATGCAGTTTGATAAAGATTTAAAGTCGGAACATAAAGATCTGTTTTTGCAGGCAAGAGAATTCCTGCTTTCTTTTGAAGGAATTGAAGAGACTAAAAAGGAAAGAATAACCACTTACGGTAACAGTAAGGGTGGGATTTGTCATATGCGAACAATGCCATACGGTATTGATTTTGGCTTTTTAAAGGGGGCAAAAATGGAAGACCAGCCAGGACTATTAACGGGAAATGGTAAGGCTATCCGTGTTTTACCTCTAAAACAATTCGATAAAGAAATAGTTGAATATTATCTTAATCAGGCCATTGAAATTAATTCAGGAAAATGAAAGATAATTTACTAAAGTTTATTCCTGAGGCGAAACTGGAAGAATTAAAATCAATTGGCAGAATAAAACAGATTAAGGCAGGCGATTATTTCATCAGGGAAGGGCAGGTACCATCAAAATTAGGCTTAGTCAAGAGTGGACTATTCAGGTATTTGTATATCAATGATAAAGGAGATGAATTTACTAAAGGAATAATTATAGAAAATGAATTTATAACCTCTTATTCCGCAATGGTGATGAGGTCTCCATCTTATTTTTTTATTGAAGCACTGGAAGATTCCGAAATTCTTGAATTTGATTTTGAAAGGTGGCAAAAATTGAGAGATGAAGATCCTTTTTGGGATTCTTTATTGGTCAGAGTTCTGGAAAAGGCTTTTATTGCAAAAGAACAGCGGGAACGAGAGTTTTTATTATTAGATGCCCGTACCAGATATGAGAATTTTTGTAAGAATTATGCTGAAGTTGAGCCCAGGTTAAAACAGCATATCATAGCTTCTTATCTTGGCATTCAACCAGAATCTTTGAGTCGAATAAAGAAAAAACAGTCACCTTAACATAGGTCAATGTTTTAGGAAAAACCACAGTTTACTTTTGTGATATAATAACTATAAAAGGTAAACTAAAATGAAATTTTCTAATCATAAGGTACTAATAACAGGTGGAAGTTCGGGAATAGGGCTTGAATTAAGTAAACAATTATTAAATCAAAATAATAAAGTCATTATTTGTGGCCGGTCGAAGGAGAGATTGTTAAAAGCGCAGGCTGAAAATCCGGGTTTGATCATTTTTCAATGCGACATTGCCAGGGAAGATGAATGCAAAAAATTAACATCATGGATTAAGCAGAATCATCAGGATTTGAATGTGATTGTTAATAATGCTGCTATCGTTCATAAAACCAAATTCCTTGAAGAAGATAACCTTGAAAACGTTGAATTGGAGATGCAGGTTAACTTTGTGGGACCGCTAAGACTGATCAAATACCTATACCCCGTAATTGTAAAGAATAATGCTCCGCAAATTGTCAATATTACTACCGGCTTAGTCTATACACCCCGAATTGAATATCCATACTATAATTCCACCAAATCGGCTCTGCATGCCTTTACTCAGGTCTTCAGAGGGCAAATATCAGCCGGTAAGGTGAAGGTAACAGAGGTCTTGTTTCCTGTTGTGGATACACCATGGCATAAGGGAACGCCTCCCAAAATTGCAATTACACCTCAAAAAGCAGTAAGTGAAATGATTGCAGGGCTTGAAAAAGGTAAAGAAGAGATAAAAGTAGGTGCTGTAAAAAAGCTATTTATTTTAAGCAGAATTGCACCAAAATTTGCGTTTAGTAAAATCAATAGCCTTGAATGATCCGGGACCTCAGACTTCCGTTATTATTTACTGATAATGGCTTTGGTTTCCGGTTTATAATTCCAAATCAGATAGTACAGGATGGCACCGGCAAAGTACATCAAAACATCAATAATATCACCAGTGTAGGCAGCAGAATATTGCGGAAGGATAAATTCAAAAAGGATAGCATAAAAAGCTGTCATCCCAAAAATCATGGGCCAGGTGAGTACAAAGAGCGGGATTTGTTTTATCAATCGTACACCGGTTAAAGAGAGTGTTAAAATAACAGGCATACACAAAAAATCAGTCAGGTAATTATTAAGAAAAGCGGGAATTGAGTAATAATCATTTCGACTCAGCCGTATAAAAACATATCCTGCAATACTCAATATAAAGTATAACCGGAATATGGGTTTATAAGCGGCATGTATTTTCATATCATCCGTTTGCCATAGCTACAATCCAGGCAAAAAAACCACCGATTATAGCAAAAATCACCCCAATAGTATATAAAACTTTATAAAAAAACCTAAACAGTAAAAACCGGTGGTTTTTCAAGTTTTCCATGAATAGTTGGAACTTGTCCTTGGGTCTGTTGGCTTCCTCTATTCGTCTTTTTTCTGCAGTTTCTTTATCAATTTGCTTTTGAGATATGGCAGTACCACAATTAGTGCAAAAATCTTCATCTTTATTCCAGGTCCCACAACTCAAACATTTTCTTTCAACAATAGAAATGCCGTTCATAACAAGTTGGATTTATGTTAATACTCCGACAAAGATAAACAGTTAAACGGTTAGAAATATTCGGAATTATAATTCAGAACTAATTTTTAGTCTCAGCCCTCATATTTTTTAAAAACTGATTAGGCGTCATTCCGGTTGATTTTTTAAAAAAAGTATTAAATACAGTCTTGGAATTAAAACCACTATCATAAGCCATTGCAATTAACGTCAGGTGGTTATTTTGAGAGTCAGCTGCAATTTGTTTAAACTGCTTAACTCGAAATTCATTAATAAACTCGTTAAAATTTTTGTCAAACCTTTCGTTAATAATCCATGAAAGCTGATTGGAATGAATGCCAGTCTGTTTAGCTAAACTCCTTAACGATAAATTTGGGTCGAGATAAGGTTTATTCCTGAGCATATAGTCAAGCAGTTGCTCAGAGTAGGTTTTTAATGTAGTCTCATCAAGTAATTTCTTTTTTCGCGCAGGTGTTACATTCAGATAATTTATATGAATTTTATCGTAATAATATTGATAACGCGGATCACTTTTTAATGGGCTGATTAATGGGTCAACTGTAAAAATAGCCTGGATAGTCGACGGCTTTTTCAGGCCCTGTTCAATCCAATCAAACGCCTTGTCAAGATTTCCATAGGTAATATGCATCAAGAAAATAAATGCCTCAGCCCTGAACCTGGTTTCGCCTTCACAAAGTCTAACGAGTCCGGCCATACATGTTTCAGCATTAGTATAATCTTTCTTAAGAATGTATGCCACTCCACTCAGACCAATTCTGTCGGTGGGTATAATTGCCTGTTCAGGAATAGCACTTATATAACTAATAGTTTCATCTATCCTTTCCAATTTTAAGAAACAGCAACATTTGATGGTGTGAGCCAATACGTTTTTAGGATTAATTTTTAAAGCGAGATTGAGCAATTCAATGCCTTTAGAGTAATTCTCTAACATGTAATAGATGTACCCTGCAGCAAAGCATACTTCAGATGATAGTGGATCAAGGTATCTTGCAATCCCAATGTGTTCAATTGCTTTTTCTCCTTTTCCTGAAACAACATATATAAGGGCTACAAACTGATGAGCCTGTACAAAACTGGGCCTGATCTCCAACGCTTTTGTTGATAGTCGGTAGGCTTCCTTAAAATCCCGGTCTTTCCAAAAACTGATATTTGCCATGGCAAAATAAACTTCTGGTGATTGATTGTTTAAGTCAAGTGCCTGATTTAAAAACTCAATGGCTTTATTCCAGGATTGACTGGTCTCAATAACACCCAGACCACTTAAAAAAATGTAACATTCTGAAATAGCAACATGTGATTCAGCATGATTTTCGTCTAATGCCAATGCTTTTTTAAACCATTGGATGGCCAACTTGATGTCGGTGGGATTCCATTTTTGGTAGCAGTACTTACCCTTAAGGTAAAGTTTATATACTTCAAGATTATCGGTTTGTTTTTGAATCAGTTTATCACGAATTTCAAAATGTCCGATATGTTCCCGCAATTTTTCAGCAATAATTAAACTGATTTCGTCCTGAATTTCAAAAATGTTCACCAGCTTCCTGTCCCAACTTTCCGACCATAAATGAAAGTCATCTTTGGTATTTATCAACTGAGCAGTGATACGAATCATACCTCCTGAAATCCTGATGCTACCTTCAATGATTGTTGAAACATTGAGTGCTTCACCGATTTCCATAATCGGGATATTTTTCCCCTTATAATAAAAGGAGGAGGTTCTTGATGTGACGTTGAGATTATTGATTTTAGCTAATGCATTGATAATTTCTTCAGTAATACCGTCACAAAAATAATCGTTCTCCGGGTCAGAGCTCATGTTAACAAATGGAAGTATTGCTATAGAATTTTGTTGAAGCATTCAATAAAACTTGTAGCGAATTTACAATATTAATGTTTATCGCCTCCATTTAAAGACCGTAAATGTAAGCGCAAAGCTATGTCTTTTTCTAATGAGGGGCAATAAGTCTGCTTTTACTAAAAAAACTGTACTTTTATTGATCAAATATTTTCTTAAATATCACAAGTATGTCTCCAAATTCTAGTACTAGTCGTTTAAAATCTGTTTCAAATACATTAATGGTTGAAAATGTTGATGATACTTTAAGGTTTTATACTGATATTGGATTCGAAATAGTATACCAATCGCCATTAAAAGGTCCTTCTTATTGGGCATACACAAAAAAGGATGATGTAGAAATTTTTTTCCAAAGCAAGTCCTCCTTAACGGCAGAATTTCCAGAGTTAGAGCCACACGATAAAGGTGGGGCACTCACCTTGTGGTTTAGAGTGGAAAACATTACACAATGGTACGAAGAAGTCCGGGAAAAGGTAAACATTATCAGGCCACTGGGAATTACTGAGTACAATGGTGCAACAGAATTTGTGATGATGGATCCTAACGGGTTTATTCTTCATTTTTCAGATTTTGATTTGATAGGTGAGATTAACAAACGGAGGAAGACTAAAACATCATAAAACATATTATATGAGGGATTTGGCTATTTTAACATTTCAAACTTTAGACGGGGTTATGCAGGCTCCCAGCGATCCAAAAGAGGATTTTTCAAATGATTTCAAACATGGCGGTTGGGGTCGGGTGTATTGGACAGAAGTGATGCAATTGGTCCAAAAAGAGGCAATGAACAAACCATATGACTTACTGTTAGGTCGGAATACATATGACCTTTTTGCAGAACATAATTCTAATGATGATATAGATAATCCCCTCAATGAAATGACTAAGTATGTGGTTTCAAATTCGGAGATGAATTTAACCTGGAAAAACACAACTCAGGTATCCGGAAACATTGTTGAGGAAATTGCTAAATTGAAATCGCAGAAAGGACCTTTGTTGCAGGTACATGGTAGTTGGGATCTTATTCAAACATTAGTAAATAATAATCTGGTTGACGAATTTAGAATATGGACCTTTCCTGTGGTTGTTGGTTCAGGGAAACGTTTATTTAGTAATCTTTCAGATGCATTTAACCTGTCATTAATTAAAACCGATACAACCTCTAATGGTGTGAGTATGACTTTTTACAAGAATGAAAATGCGATTTAACTGATCCGGTGTTTAGTGAAACTCAGGATAAATTAATGATCATTCAACCGGAAGATCTCTTAGCTTAACGTCATTCTTATATTCTGCTTTTTCCACCATTTTTCCAGCTTCGTTAAAAGCTGTTCCAATGCCTTCGCGCTTTCCATTAATATAGTTAAGGTCTACTTTTACCTCACCACCAGGATAATAAAAAATCCATTTGCCTTCCTTTTTCCCTTTTTGGTATTCACCGGAATGCGTTTTAATACCTTCAGGAGTATAAAATGACCATTCTCCCGATTCTTTCCCTTTCAAATAAGTTCCAACCTGTTTTTTTGTAGTACCATCCGGATGATATACTGTCCAGGTAGAATCTCTTTTTCCATCTGCATAAAAGCCTTCGTAATATAGTTTGCCGTCAGGATAAAAGGTTTGCCAATATCCGGTTCGTTCATTGTTTTTATAGGGCCCTTTGGTATATGCCATTAATGTATCAAAATCGTAAAATTCAACATAAGGTCCTTCAATCTTGTCATTAGTATAGGTGCAAAGGTTCATAGGCCTGCCTGAAGGGTAAAATCCCGCAAATTTTCCTTCCAGTTTTCCATTTTTGTAGAAGCATTTTTTTTGTAAAGTGTCCGGATGTTCTTTATGGTATCCCCAAAACTCATCATTATACTTTCCGTTAACCTTAATGGCTACTTCCTGGATATTCCCATTTTCAAAGTACTTCTTACACTTTCCGTTTTCAATACCTTTTACAAGGTATGAGTTGTACCTTAACAGCCCGTTTTCATAGTAACCCTTCGAAATACCATTCGGTAATCCGTTTTCATACTGTGTTTCCTCCATTGGATTTCCATTTTCATAAAAAATCTGGAGTTTTCCGTGAAGCATATCATTTTTATAATTGGCAATTTGATTGAGCTTACCATTATCGTAAAACGATTTTATTTCACCCTGAAGTAAACCTTTTTCAAAGTAAAGATCCTGTTTCAGTTGACCGGAAGGAAAATTATCAACCCATTTTCCGGATAACTGATTGTTGACAAACTGACCTTCCTGCCACAATGCGCCATTTTGATAGTAGATTTGATACAAACCGTGTTTAATGGTATCTTTATTGACCACCTGAATTGCAAAGGATTCCTTTATATGATTTTTTCCTTTATCCCAGTAGGTCACTTTTTTAGTTTGAGAAAAGCCTGAATTGATTCCTAATAAAAGAACCAGTAAAAGATTGAACAGAGATTTCATATTACAAGTCTATTAAAATCTGCGTTCCTTCAAGATTGGTACCATGACCATAATCTAATATTGCGGCAAGGGCATACTGACCTGGTTCAAACTCCTGATCAGGTAAAACCAAAGTAAAAGTCTTTTTTTCTCCAGGGTAAACACGCATCATCTGCTTTTCGAATTTTTGTTCCTGAGCAGTAGTTAAATTAGCCAATGCCAGTTGAACATTGGCCTCAATGATTTTATCACCAGTATTTTCTACTACTACATTAAAGGTATGCAATGAATCGGTTGTTTCAGTTACCTCAACTAAATTGCTGATTTTGGCCTGGTAGTTAGTATTAACTTTTGATGACTGATTAACAAGAATGACAATTCTTGGTACAACTTTTATACCTGTGGCCAATTCTTTGTCAACGGGACTCTCATCTTGTTCATTGGAGGCTTGAACATAAATCATACTCCATTTTGAAGAAGAATTACCTTTTGGAACAGTCATTATAACATTAATCTCCCTTTCTTCATTAGGGTTTAATTCTACAAAAGCAGGGCTGATTGTAATCCAGTCAGCACATGATCGTGATGAGGTTCCGGCTGGAATTCTTTTCTTTTTACCGCTATCATCAACTTCAAAATCACCCAGATTAAAAGTATAAGTTTGCTTGATATTTGCATGGTTTCGAATGGTTACTTTTGCCTGTTGGATTTCACCCGGATCGGCATTGAAGTTTAAAACCACCGGAGAGACTTCAAAATCCTGCGCGATGGAGGGTAATAAAAAGAATACACTAAATAAAAGGGTAAAATATTTCATATTTAAAGGGGGGATTATCAAGTTATTAGTTTTTATTTGAGCTAGTTACGAACTCAGTGTGAAATTATCAAAAAAAGAGGAATGAAGAAGAGGATAATTTTCATAGTTATCAACATTTCGGTCTCAATATCTCTCAACCGATCACAAAATACCGGTTTCTAAAAATGATATATTCGTTTCATATTAACAATTAAAACCCCCAATTATGAAAAAAGTAATTTTTTTAGTGGCAAGTGTACTTTTGCTAGGTTCAACTTCTAATGCGCAAGCTGTCAGTGACAGAAATGTGATTCCATTAGCGGTTAATTTAAATCAAGTACTAAGGATGTCGATTACTGATGGAGGGAACATTGAATTTACCTTTAACAGCATTGATGATTACCGATTCGGTTTATCAGGTGATGCGGGTACTTCAGGTTCTGCAAATCCAGCAACGTCAGATCCAATGTATGTTTCAAATTTCATTATTGCATCTTCTACAAGATGGGAATTGAGCTACGGATCAGAGGAAGCTACTTTTATCGGTGTTGATAACCCAGCCAATTTATTGGATCTTGACAATGTAGGATTTACATTGGTTTCTAATGGGATTCATCAGTTCGGTACTGAAATTACTTCAGTTCCTACTACAGATGGTACCGAAGTTAGTGCTTTAGAGCAATTTCCTGTTGTATTAATTACTGATAATGGTGATCCGTTATCAAGTGCAGGAGATGTTTTAGACAATGACTTCACTATGATCTGGAGAGCAGGTACTGCAGAAGTTGGTGCCGCGCCGGCGACAATGAATCCAGTGGTTTTATTGGAACAAAACCCTAGTCCAACGCCGGACAGGTATGTGACAAATGTATTATTTGAATTAGCTTCTCTATAAGGAGTAGTCTAGTTTAAATAAGTATTTAGGACAGAACCGGCAATATATTGCCGGTTCTTCTAAAAAATTAATCATTTAATCATCCAATTTATTAAACTGATGCGACGCCCCATATCTCTTACACTGTTTAGTATATTCATCTCAATTTTCGGATGGACACAGGATAATACGGCCAGGCTAACCACGATTATAGGTTCGCATATCGAATTCAATTTTAATACATTGGATAACTACAATAACGGAATCAGAATAACTAACGGAACCACAATCGGTGTTGCAATGGAAGCAATTGCCCCGGCAGTATTAACCGGATGGCATATTGACGTTCAGTCATTTTTAAGTCAACCTACACTAGACGGATCAGGCGGGAATACTTTACCTTTAAATACTATTCAGGTTGAAGCAACTGATGCTAACGGAAATCTGGCAACGGCAACATTTAACGGCTTGCAGGACCTTGCAGTAGCACCGGGAAATACTTTAATGTCAACTGTTGATCCGGCACATCTGCCGGCCGACCCTAATACACATCAAATCAATATCAGTTATGAATGTGGCATGGCAAATGGAAGTTTGTTGGGTCAATCAGCAGATTATTATACGGTAGAAGTTGAAATTATTCTTATTCCTGATTTTTAGTGTAAAAACTGATCAATGAGATTGAGTAATTCTGTATTACTTACAATACTATCATTAAGTTTTGCCTTTCTGGGAATGGGCCAGACACCTGATTCACTAAATACAGTTAGTGATAGTATACTTTCGGAGCCAATAGATACATCAATTATTGCACCGGTTGATAGTGTTGATAGCCTTTCTGTTTCTGAAACAGAAACAGACGCAGACACATCTCAAATTGAAACAGTAGAGGAAGTGGATACACTTCCTAAACCTGATATTGTGATAGAATTTGTTAAGCCGGAACTTGAACATTCGGCTGATTCAATTTATTTCAATATTTGTAAAGTAACAAATACCACTGATGCGACTATCAGGGGTAATTTTGAACTGCGGGTTCCTGATAAATGGAATATTATCGCAGATCCGTCCGCCGGTGTTGAGATTTCACCCGGGGAGACAAAAATATTTGTTGTTAGGGTAGGTATAGCAAACGAGTCGATCGGGGGAATGGCTTATGCTATTGATGCTACTTTAACCACAGATAACGCATTGTATTCAGGCGCAGCTTATGTCAGAATTCCACTAATTACAGAGTGGGAAATGGCTGTAAATAGCCGGTTAATTTACTTTAACGAATACTTTGATGAGCAGGAATTTAATGTATTTATAAAAAACAAAGGTAATTCGGAAGAATTAATAAAATTAAATTTTGAGATTGGCAAATTATTTCAAATAGACGAAGTTGCTGTTCCCGAGTTTTATGTATCAATACCCGCTCTGACGGATTCAGTTTTCACTTATACGGTTCGAAAAAGTGATTTAAACGAAGAGGAATTTTATGCCTATTCGCAGATGTGGAATGAAAGGGTGATTAAAGTAACTGCGGAGTCAGATCTTGCGAAAAGATCAAGTGAGACCATTCAGTTTGTAGATTTGGAAAATGAATATGTTAACCAAAGAGGAGAGCGGTCCTCACCACTTAATGCAGACTTATCGGTTTACAATTTATTGTCTTCAATTCAACCAAGATTAAATCTGGCATTATTTGGACAGATTCAATTTACAGGACAACACGATCTGACCTATTTTGCACAAGCCAGAAACCTGAGATATACTAATACAAAAGGGACTTATTTTCAAAACGGGAATAATTTTACATTTAATGCCAGATATGAATGGCGCAAAATTTTAAGAGCCGAACTGGGAGAAATTGTGAATTACTCCATGCACTCAATGAGAGGTTGGGGGGTAAGAAGTACTTATAAAATTAATGACAAAAGTAAGGTAAGTGGCTCCTACATATTTGGTAAGTATTTTCCTCAGCAAGGGGCAAATATCAGATATGATACCAGGTACAGAAACATTGGCCTGCATGCGGGTGTCACTTACGAAGACAACAACTTTTTGTTTTATGATGCCGTCTCAACCCAGGGAGGGGTTGCTTTTTCACTTGCTAAAAAACATTTAATCAGGGTAACATTACTGGGAACCAGAGCTGTTTTTGATCAAAATCAGAATGTAGGAACAGCGAACGATACTACTGTTTACGGAATGTCGTATTTACTCAGTTATAATGGGTCCTTTAAAAAATTCAGGTTTGGGGCCAATACCCGAAATGATCAGTTTAACTTTTTGCGCATCCGTCCGGCTAATAGTGCAACCGGTTTTGTTCAATACTTAATTGATACTAAAAGCAGGGTAAGAGGAACAGCAATTTACAGATCAGTCAATGCATCAAAACTGGCATTTATTCCATACCTGTCAGGCACCTATAATAATCAGCAGATATACAGGTTAGGTTACAACAGACAACTGACTGGCAAGTTGACCTTAGAAGGGGGACCATCCTTTAGAATTTTAAACAGAGTAGGACAGGATTCTACCATAGTGGAGTCAGATTTTACAAATTATTTTAGTGGGATTTATGCTTTAACCAGAATCCGTTTTGACGAATTCAGATTATTGACGCCAACCATATCAGCTGGAGTAACCACTTTTAGAAATCAACTGGCTCCGGCAGATTCAGTACCAACTCCAATGCCAACATTTAATGTAGGAATTAACTTTAAGGACAGGAACTGGGGAGCCAATGCAAACTATATCTATGGGCCAAACTTTTTTCTATCGGAAGACTTTTTCAACTTTAATATATCAAGCTATGAAACCGTAAATTTCAGAATGTATTACAATAAGTTTTTGTACGATCGAAAAATGAAGTTTTCAGGGTTTGGAAATTATTATCTCAGGTTACCATCCAATCGTCAAAACCTGGCATTTAGTGGCCGTTTCGATTTCATTCTTCCCAAAGGATGGGAAATGTATACCCAAGCCAATATATTTACAAATAGTGTCGATTTTGAGCAAACAGGAGTTGTAAAACACCGTAACTTTAGTATGAATGTAGGGGTCAGAAAAGCCTTTGATATTCCTCAACCTCGGGTTAAATATTATAAATTGAGCGCAATTTGTTTTAAAGATTTAAACGGTAATGGAGAACGTGATGAAAATGAACCTTTATTATCAAATATTAAAGTTAATGTATCACAGGATTTGAATTATACCAAATTAAGACATGATGTTTCCAAGTCTGATAAAATCTTTTTTGGAGAGCAGGTATTGGTGACCAGTACAGGGGGCCAAATATCGATTGTTGATATCCCTGAGGGAGATTATGTTCTGGCATTTGAACCATTGGTTAATTTAGGTAACCTGTATAATGTTAAAGGAGATGTTCAGGAAGTATCTGTATCTACTAATACCACGTTATATATCCCATATGTGGAAAGCTATAAAGTAAGAGGAAGAGTAATTTTAAACAGAGATGAGTACAGTTCTTTAGGGTTAATTAATATTGATGGAATCAGGGTAACGGCAACCAATATTACAAGTGGAGAAGTATTTGCTGCCTTAACAGATAATGAAGGGAACTATCTGATTAGTGTTCCACAAGGTGGTGACTATAAAATCAAGGTGAATAATATTTTTGGTAATGCTTTTGAAATTGACAAAGAAGAATTTCTGATTCAGTTTAATAATTTTAAATCGTTTAATGTTGATTTTACTTTCTTTGAAGGTAAGCGGGAAGTGAGTTTCGGAGGTAATTCGTTCTTTAACTTTAAGTCGCTTAATGAATCTACCCCTGACCCTGTTGATGTGAAGCTTGGTTCAACTTATCCGTTGAGTGAGTTAAACCTTGAGGTTGGAAAAATTTCTTACGATAATCTTCAAACAATCAGAGGCAGTGTCAGTCCATCAAAGTTAAAGTATAATTTATGTGTTGGTGTGATTAACAAAGAAATCAGTCCGGCAGAGCTGAACGCATTGAAGAAATTAGGCTTTGCACAAACCGATTATATTGATGACGAGATTACCATTTATATTTCCAAGCCGCTTGATACTCAAAGCGAGGTTGATAAACTTAAAGGAAACGTAACTAAAACCGGTTTTAAAGAAGTACAATCTATTCGCAGTTATCTTGGCAAAATCATATCGGATGATGATGCTGTTAAGATAAAAACAGAGTAGAATTAATTCTGACTTTCTGATTGATCACGCATTTTCAAAAGACTACCTTTAACAGCGGCCTGAGTTCTGTTTTTTACGTCCAGTTTATTGTACAAACTAAGGACATGGGTTTTAACCGTGTTTACAGAGACAAATAGTTTTTCCCCTATTTCTTTATTTGAATAACCATAAGTGAGGAGGTCCAAAATTTCTTCTTCACGTGAACTTAGTTTTTCGTTGAGGTAAACATTCAAATTGGTGCCTGAAACCTGCTGAGATGATTCGTGTATTTCGTCCATTTCGTTTTTCAAATCCAATATTTCATTGAGTCTGAGTTTTATTTCAGCTCTCAGGGCTTCCATTTTGATATGGGTTGTTTTTCGGATCGAATAGATGATGGCCAGGAGTAGTACAATTCCCAGTAGACTCACCAATAGCCATAGTCTTTGAATAGAAATTTGACTTTCTTTCAATGCGTTTTCTTCATTCAACAATTGATTTTGAATTAAAATACGTTCTTTTTCAAGGCTGTCCACCAATTTCTTTTTATTGTATTCAAACTGATATTGACTATTGATTAATGCTCTCTGATTATCAATATTATTCAAACTGTCGTGCACGGTAGAATACAACTCAAAATAGTGTAATGCTGCATTGGTTTTACCTTCCAGTTTATTGATTTTGTAAAGAATTTTGGCTGATTCTTTTAAATTATATCTAAAACCATAGGATTTGGAAATTTGATAAGCTTCTTCCGTCATTGTACGCGCTGTTCCCAGGTTTCCTTTTCTGATATATAAATTGCCTAATTTGTATAATGAGGCGGCCATTCCTTTTTTGATATCCGCTTGTCTTCTTATTACTAAACCTTTATGATAGTATTCCATTGCAATATCAATACTATCTAATTCTTCGTAAACCGTTCCAATATTACTATAAGTAAACGAGAGTCCTTTTTGATCATCCAGTGTCTTTCGAATTTTTAAGGATTTTCCAAAATAGTATAAAGCAGTGTCAAAATTACCTGAGAGGCGATAATCAAGACCAATATTATTATAGTTGGTGGCCAGACTGTACTGGTTATCCATTGCTTCATTAAGTCTGGCACATTCTTTAAAATAATGTATAGCCTGTTCATGGTTACCCAAATCCTGATGCAGTGACGCCAGATTATTTAAAATGACAGGGTAATTTTCCTCAAGTCCTAATTGTTGTACAATTGATAAACTTTTTAAGTTATAACTAATGGCTTCAGGAACGTTCCCTTCTTCAGAACTGAAATAACCCATCCAACCATATGCTTCACCCATCCCATCCAGGTAATTGACATTTTCTGATAATTCCATGGCACGTTCAACCAGGGCTCTGGCAGAATCAGGCTGACTTTGAAATACAATTCTGGCCAGATGGTAATGGGCCTTTATTTTAAAAGTATCTTCTTGCTGAGGATTTTCAATAACCTGTATCAATGAATCAATTGTCCTGGGACCATCAGGTATTTGACTGATTCCTTTTAACGTCATTAATAAGAATATCACTAAACATAAACAGTTGACTTTGGCAAAGAGAATTGATTTATTCACAGGGTGCAGTATTGATGGAATAAACAGTAAAATCTGTTTTACGAATATATAAAATTATGAATGAACTTTCGAGAGAAATATAAAAAAGCTATCTTTATCATTCACCAGAAAATCAGGGGATATGCGCATCCAAAAAATGAATCTTGAGAAAATATTATTTCTTGATATTGAGACAGTTCCGGAGTACTATACTTATGGTGAACTGGACGAAAAAACAGCAGACCTTTATGATAAAAAAACGAAATTCTTTCAGAAGGATGGGTTAACGGCTGAGGACGTTTATGATCGTGCCGGGGTTTATGCCGAATTCGGTAAAATAGTCTGTATTTCCTGTGGTTTTATCAACGAGAAAATGACCGGTAAGCAAATCAGGTTAAAATCATTTTCAGGTCATGATGAACGCAAATTACTACTTGATTTTGCAGAGTTATTAATGAGGTATTATAATTCTCCAAATCATTCGTTATGTGGCCATAATGCCAAAGAATTTGACTTTCCATTTATTGCGCGCAGAATGCTGATTAATGGTATTGATATTCCTGAAATACTGGATATTGCAGGAAAAAAACCATGGGAGGTCAATTTATTGGATACCATGGAACTCTGGAAGTTTGGCGACTATAAGCATTATACTTCAATTGCATTACTCTGTCATATTTTTAATGTGCCTACTCCCAAGGATGATATTTCAGGTGCTGATGTAGCCAGGGTGTATTATGAGGAGAATGATTTGGCCAGAATTACAAAATATTGCGAAAAGGATGTGGTGGCATTAATCCAGCTTTTCCTGAAGTTTAGAAATGAAGGCTTGGTCAAGGAAGAAAATATTACCTGACCGGATGGTGCTAAAATGCCATTTTAAAAGGCATCATTAATCTGACTTCCGTACCTTCCGAACTACTATCATTATTTAAACTTTGAACATCCAGAAAATCAAATGAGGCCTTGTTGAGCAATTTTAGCCGTTCACGGGTAATCATCATACCCATTGATTCGTGAGCTCTGTTTTTTAGTTTTGGTGTATTTGCTTTGATACCTGGTCCGTTATCTTTAATAATGCATTGAATTCTGTTTTGAATTTGAGAGAAGTAAAGTTCAATTTTACCACCTTTTGCTTTGTTTTTCATGCCGTGAATAATGGCATTTTCAATATAGGGCTGAACAAGCATTGATGGAATCTCAAGCGTTTCAGAATCAAGTTTAGGGTCAATGGTAATGGTATAATCGAAGTTATGGTTTAACCTCATTTTCTCAACATCCATATAGTATTGTATCATTTCAATTTCTCTTCCCAGGCAGGTATAACCCGATTCCGAATTTTCAAGAACCAGACGAATTAGTCTTGAGAATTTAGTCAGATAGATTTCAGAGGATTCGGTGTTGTTATTGGCCATATGAGACTGTATAGCAGCCAGAACATTAAAAATAAAATGAGGATCCATTTGAGATCTTAAGGCCTTACTTTTTAACTCCAGAAGTTTTTGTTCATTAGCCCGGTCAAGATCTTTTCGGGCTTTCCTTCTTAAAATCAAATAGGTAATGATGAGAAGTAAAGTCAAAGCACAAAGCGCTCTAAACCACCAGGTTTCCCAATACGGGGGTGTAATAATAAATACAATTTTTGCAGGAGACTCACTTTCAAGGTTTTCATCTGTTTGAGCATATACTTCAAAAGTATATTGACCAGGTGTAAGTTTTGTATATTGAATGGTTTTATTTGTGGTATGTCGCCAGTCTCTATCAACACCACTCATCCTAAATCTGTAGGTCATTTCCGGTACGGTAAAACTGTTTCCACTAAAGCCTATCTGAACAATATCCTGAGTGTAATCAACACTATATTTTTCTGATATGATTGTATCTCTGTCGTGAAATTTTACTGATGTAATGCCAATCGGAGGTAGTACTCTTTTTTTATTAAATTCTTTTCTGTTTACTTTCATTAATCCGGCATTGGAAGTAAATCGAAAAATCGAGTCACGAATATCTAGGCTAAGTAAAGTAAGTCCGGCCTTAACCTGAATATTGTACTTGTTAAACAGGTATGGTTTATGTTCGTTATGTGTCTTGACATATTTATACAAAAATCTATCTGAGATACTCCATAATGTATCAGCCTCTGGTATTAAATTCCATCTCACTTCATTATTATGATTCTTAGTTATGACATTTACCTTATCATTTTTTAAAGAGAGCAAGCCATACGTTGAACTTGACATTATTAATTCATTATTAGTATATTGAACTCTGTAAATTCTGGAGTTTAACATTGAATCAATATATCCCATATGAATCAGTGAATCACCATTGTAGTACATCAGACCATCTTCAGCCCCAAGATAAACATGATTATGATTATCAACTACTCCTCTGTGAAATTGTCCGGCAGTTTCCGGTATATATTTTGTCTCTTTTTTGGAAATTTCAACCAAGCCAATGGATGAAATAACGTAAAGTACACTATCCGAATTTCCGATAAACTGACTCATTTTTGCCTTCTTTGAGGAAATTGTTTCAGGTAAGGATATTTCTTCTAGTTTTCCATTGGTGTATGATAGTAAATGATTGCTCAGTGATATATAAAGCATGTGGTGTGTTTTATCCCAGAAAACATCCTGTAGAACCTGTCCTTTATAATTTTTGACTATGGGTCTCCAGTCAATTTTCTTAAAAGTATCGTTTTGAAATTCATATAAAGTACTGTAGTTTGGCAGACAGAAAAGGGAGCTATCCCCCCATTCAATATCAAATATCACATTCAAAGGAAAGTCGCTTTCGTCAGTGTAATACCTTGGTCTGTCAGGATAGGGAATATACCATAATCCCTTGAGATAAACACCAGCCCATATTCCACCTTCCCTGTCCATTGTAATGCTGTTAATATCTTCTTTAATGAATAATGATTGAGGCTCTACTCTGTCCAAATTGCCTTTACCAAAGCGCAACAATCCGGCTTTTCTGGTAACTACCCATAAATCCTCTTCATTTTCAACAAACATATTAACCAGATTTTTGGCTTTATAAAAAGAAAATGACTTTTTATGATGGGGTATTCTTATAACGTAAGTTCCAAATGATAGTGTAATCTCTCCATTTTGCTTATGACTAACGAAACTTCTGAATTCTGGTGTTTGACCATCAAATTGAAATGGTAAAGTATGAGTTAGATTAAAATCCTGATCAAAAAGGAGGACGGAATCGGGAAGGATTTTCATTGATACATTCTTAATTCCAAATGAAATGGGTGGCATAGTTTCCGGAATCCACACACCTAAGCCTCCGTGCACTAATGTAGAATCAATTAGATTTTGAAGTATTCCAGAAGAATCAATTTGCCACAAACCATAGTATTTGTGCCCGAAGTAAATATTTTCATGTTCATCCATTTGAAAGTGCCAGACATGATCTCGTCTTAATAAGCTTTTTATGGTATCGTTGTATTGATAAGGATGAAACCGGTTGTTTTCAAAGTAAAACAATCTACCACTATAAGTCATTGCCCAAACTTTTCCGTTGGGACCCAGTATAGTTCTGAGCGCCACCCGATCATCAAGACCTTCATTTTCGAGGTATACTTTAAATTCTGATCCGTCAAAAGTTGTAATGCCATGCCAGGAACTTACCCAAATTTTTCCCATATCATCCTGAAGAATGTGAAAATTAAAGCCATCACTTGACAAACCGTTTTCAATTGTAAACTTAACAACCTCTGGTGTTTGGGAGCCAATATTAAATGGTACGCAAAGTAACAGGAGTATAAGGGGATATTTTACAAACATGAAATTCATGACTTTCAGTTCAGGGACTTGATAAAGTTAATAAATACGCATTTAATTTTTCAGTTTTGATCCGTTCATTTGAAAAACAACAGCTTACCTGAAGCTATAAGAAAAGCGCTAATAATATTGAAATTCACTCATTTGTAGGAGCTAAAATCACCCAATTGAATGAGTGAAAACAGTGGTGCTGACGATACATTTGCCAGACTATTAACTAAAAATAAAAATGTATGAAAAGATTAAGTATGTTGGTTTTCTTGCTTTCCAGTCTATTGGTATATGGCCAGTCAAACGGTAGTTATTCCAGATATCCCGGAGCAACAGTTGACAAGTTTGGAACGAAAAATGATGATGGCAGCACATCCTTAACAGTGGTGGCTACCAGCCATTCTACGGGCAACCAGGTAACGATTACTGAAAGAATTGAGAAAGGAAAAGATGTTAGAAAAGAGACAGGTGCTGCAACAGATGCTGCTTATGATGCGCTTACAAAAACAGACGAAAGTGTAATGGCTTTTCCGGATGGTGAAGGAGACGATAAAGGGGGTGGTAAAATGTCACCGATTCTGGATATCACAATTGGTGAACGTCGGCCGGACACTGAACCTAAAAAATTGCCCACAGGATCGATCAGTTTATTTTATAAAAACTATACTCAATTTGAGCAGAATTTTCAAAAGGACCTGACTTTGAAAGGGTTTAAAGTGAGGAAATGATGTGATGCTGGTAATGAAAAAGTGTAATTAGGGAGTAGTTTATTTCCACCGGTTACACTTTTTTTTACATTTGTAAGACACTGTTCAAAAGCAAATCTATGGATGTAAAAATGCATGACAGCTGGAAGCCAATTTTAGCAAAAGAGTTTTCAGCACCTTATTTTAAATCACTGGTCGATTTTGTAAAAGGAGAATACAAATCAAAGCAATGTTATCCACCAGGTAAGCAAATTTTTTCAGCTTTCGACCATTGTCATTTTGATAATATCAAGGTTGTAATTATTGGGCAGGATCCTTATCATGGCAGAGGCCAGGCAAATGGACTATGCTTTTCAGTCCATGATGGAATTATGCATCCACCGTCACTTGTCAATATTTTTAAAGAAATATCAGATGATTTAGGCTCTGATTACCCACAATCGGGAAACTTAGAGAAGTGGGCAAAACAAGGTGTTTTATTACTCAATGCTACTTTAACTGTTCAGGAAGGTATGGCAGGTAGCCATCAGGGTAAAGGCTGGGAACAGTTTACAGATGCCGTAATTGAACAAATTTCTGAGAAGAAAGAGAATGTGGTTTTTATGCTTTGGGGTGGTTTTGCTAAAAAGAAGGGTGCTAAAGTGAATAAAAGTAAACACCACATCCTCGCTTCGGGTCATCCTTCCCCTCTAAGTGCTAATAGGGGGTATTGGTTTGGCAATAAGCACTTCAGTAAATGTAATTCTTATCTTAAGGAAAATCAGATTGAACCGATCAACTGGTAATTCTAGGCAGGTGGAGGTATCATAATTCGTATCGCCTCTTTTTTGCTTAGTGTTGAAAGTTTGTTCTGGTTAGTTTTGACAAAAGCCATAATTTCGTCAGGAATACGCTTCGAGTTCTCACGGAGTACCCATCCAATTGCCTTATTAATAAAGAATTCCTGTGTGTGGCAGGTTCTTAATATTATATCGTACAATAATTCCAAATCAGTTTGTGCTTTATATTTTAGTTGAAACAAAATAGCGCAACGAATTAACCATATATTACCTGATTCAATCCATTGATTAATATACTTATGCCGTTGTTCAGGAAATAGCAGAAAGTGATTACCCATTAATTTTGAGGCTATAAAGTCAATGGTATCCCACCATGGTTTTTCGTGAACAAGTATCAGAAAAAAACGGAGGTCATTTTCACCAGGGTTCTTTTTAAAGTAAGGAACGGCTATGTCTATGGCCAGATGCTGAAGTTCACGTTGAGGGGAAAACCACAGGTCTTTAATCAATGTCATGGCCTCCTCTTTGGGAAGTGTTTTGACGGTTTTCAAAAAAGGTTTGGAAATGGCTCTTCGAACAGGACTTTTAATGCCAAAATACTCAAATTGGAAACGCATGTATTCTAACATATATTCACTGTTCTCTTCATTTGCATGTTGCCGATAAGTTTGTTTAATATCATCCAAAAGTGCCATTCAATAAAGATAGCTGATTTTTGCAATGAGCAAAGAACAAGACGTTTATTTAAGGTTTAATTTATTTGCCTACATTTGTAGTATTAATTATTAGGCTTGAAAGGCATATAAGCGTTTAAAAAATGTTTATAATACGATTTTTGAGAACCTGATAATAAAAGTAATCGGATGAAATACCACTTAGTATTGTGCCTGACAATTTTTGGTTTATTGTTTGGTACAGAATCTTGTAAGAAGCTGGATAAGTATAGTGACCCCGACAACATCTCAACCACTTCATGGAATCCAAACGTAGCTGTTCCTTTGGCGCACGCTGACTTTGGTGTTTATGATATTTTAGCGCAAACCGATAGTACCGATTTGGTAATAATCGATCCCAACAGTGGAGAAATAGCATTAGTTTATAAAGGAGAGGTTGTATCGTTTCTTGCTGAAGATATTATTGAAATACCTGATGTTTTAACCCAAATTAACTATGGGATGAGTGATTTTGGAATTAGTGCGGTTCCAGGTTTTACAGGTCAGGCAGATGTTTCGGATGCCGAGACCTTTGATATTAATCCTGGAAATGGTATTGAATTTCATACAATTACCTTTAAAGGTGGTGCAATGAACATGCAGTTGTCCACCGACCTGAGACATGATTTAACCATTAATATCACTTTTCCGGAATTGACTAAAAATGGTATTCCGGTGAATGAGACAGTAAATTTAACCTATTCGGGGACAATACCTCAAACGGCTTTTTTATCAGTTAATCTGGATGGTGCAGTGGGTGACTTTACAGTGAATAACACAACGGTAAATGAGTTAGTTGGAAATTATACAATCACAATCGACGGAACCGGAGAAGTTATACAGGGGGCAGAAAACATTCAATGTGAACTGGAGTTTTCAAACATGAGTTACAGGAATGCAACAGGCTACTTTGGGCAACAATCATTAGGTGGCCATAAGGACTCTATTTTATTGAAAATATTTTCAGAAACCACTGATGGTTATTTTGAATTAACTAATCCGAAAGTGAAACTGGAAATGATTAACTCTTTTGGTTTTCCTGTTGATGTTCAGTTATCCGGGATTAAAACCGTTAATGAAAACACGGGTCAGGAGTTTGTCCTGGCTGGTTATCCATCAACAGTTTCAATTGCTGCTCCAACAAGTTTTGGACAATTTGAAACCACATTATTGGAATTAAATACAACTAATACAACCAATTTATCGAATGTAATCACACCGGTTCCAAAGTATTTCCATTTCGAAGCCAATGGAATTTCCAATCCTGATGGCCCCACTTCAACATTAAATTTTATTGAAGATACCAGCAAGTTCAAAATTAATGCTGAATTGGAATTACCGTTAGAGGGCTTTGCCTATGGATTTACATTTAAAGATACTTTTGATTTTTCATTCTCTGATGATGTTGAGGAAGTTGAAAAAATCCTGTTCAGGTTTATTGTGGATAATGGCTTCCCGGTTGACCTGATGACCAAAATTACCTTTGTGGACGAAAACTATATCACCTTATTCGATTTGACTAATGGTACCGAACATGTTGTTGAATCTGCCCTGACAGATGCTGATGGAGAAGTAATCAACTCAGTGGAAAAAATTACAGATTTTAGTATTGATAAAACAAAAGTACCGGGATTAAAACTGGCTAAATACATCATCATTGATGCAGAGGCTGAATCTCTGAACGGACCCTCACAACAAGTGGTTAAATTTTATGATGATTATACCATTTCGTTGAAATTAGGCATGCAGGTACAGGGTAATTTCAGTTTTTAGAGGGTAAATTGATTAAAGAATGAAAAGCATATTTTGGATAGCTCTTATTGTTATAACCGGTCAGGGTATTGGTTTTGCTCAGGAAAGTTTTTCTTTATATAATATGAACAATATTGCGCAATCGCAATACGTTAATCCGGCCTTTAGGCCAAGTTCCAAGGTTGGCGTGTCTTTCTCACCATTTAGCAATTTTGTCAGTTTTAATGTTTTGCATTCCGGGTTTGCCCTTGATGACATTTTGCAAAGCAGACAAAATAGTGACTCACTGGACTTGACCATTGAAAATGCGCTCTCAAAAATGGCAGAAGTAAATTATTTTGACCTGGACCTGAGAAATGAGTTTTTTGCGCTGAATATAACCGGTAGGAGAACTGGTTTTAACTTTACGGTTAATCATATTTTACATAGTAGTTTTAGTTATCCAAAAGGACTGGTAGAGTTGTTATACTACGGAAATGGTAATGCTGAAACCATAGGTCGTCGATTGTCATTCGACAATTTGGGTTATAACCTTTCCTCATATTTTGAATTTGCTTTTGGTTTGAATCAAAGAATTGGCAATAGATTGGTAATAGGTGGAAAGTTTAAATATTTGGTTGGTACGGCGAGTGTTGAAACTGAAACCAGCCATTTTGGATTGACAACAGATGCCAAAACATTTGACCTCACAGTAGATGGTCAGGCCAGGATTAATACTGCTAATTCAGCCGGTTTTTTTGAGGATTCAGGTCCAAATGTTTCCTCTGTATTTTCTGCTTTAAGTGGTGTGAAGAATAATGGAATAGCCATTGATCTTGGTTTTACCTACGACCTGACACAAAAAATTCACCTTTCTGGAAGTATTCTCGATCTGGGAAGTATTAAATGGCAGGAATCAGTGGAAAATTATACTATAGAGCCTTTTGAATTTGAATATAATGGTATTGATTTGGTCAGGTATTTAGAGGACAGTAATAAAGTTTTTGATGAAATTATTGACTCTTTGGAAACATTGACTGACATTAAAACAACAAATAACAGTTACAGAACAGCATTAAACTCCAGGTTTTACCTTTCAGGAAGTTATGATGTTGTTAAAATGTTGAATCTTGGACTGACCTGGTTCAATTCGTTTCGAAGCAGCCAGTACCGCACGAGTGTAAACGTATCAGCTAATTTAAAGCTAAAGCATTGGGTAACCATGACTGGTAATTATTCAATATATAACTACGGTAACTCTAATTTTGGATTGGGTGTCAGTCTGAGATTAGGGGCATTTCAGGTATATGGTATGTCCAATTCCATGATAGCACTTTTTCGGCCGGAATCCACAAGACGTCTGGATTTTAATCTTGGAATGAGCTTCCAGATTGGGAAAACACCGGAATACAAGGGTAATCTTATAGAGTAATACGGAATTCACATTCTAAAGTGTAAACATTGATTCAATTCTGCTAATTTTGCAACCGAAATAACTATAATTTGGTACAATAAATGCAGGGATATCCTGACTAATTGATTGAATGAAAAACATAATAACGCTTATTTTTATTGGCTATTTGCTGTCTGCCAATACACAAATTCTTGAGCATGCCAGTGGTACCTTATTTGAGGAAGATCCGGCCTTTAATTCTGAGTTCATAAAAGTCAATAAAATTAAATCGATTACCGGGCATTATGCTACAAAAGCTGATCTTGACAGAATCAGAGAAAATGCAAATATCTATGTGTATGAGTTTAATGAATCAGGACAGTTGATTAAGGACTATAAAACGCTGCTTAAAGATACCATTGTCAGAATGTACGAGTATGATGACCGAAATAATGTAACTCTGATTCGGAAAACCGATCGTATTGGTTACCATTCATACCATTATGAATACGATTCCCTGAATAGAATCACAAAGAAAGAATACCGGCGTGATTTGAATAAAACTTACAATCGCGTTAATTTTGATCTGGACAGAACTTATGTGATATCAAGCCAGACCTATACATACGAAAATACAGCAGCCGGACTGAAAAAGAATTACCACAATTCAATTGGAAAGGTTTATAAAACCGAGTTATTTTATGAGGATAGACATGGTTACCTGGTTAAACAGGAAGCACATTCAATTACCGGGTCAGGAACCAGTAAGGTAGAGTATGCTTATAATACCAAAGGTCTATTAAAAGAACGTAAAACAACTTCCTTTCTAACCAACAATACCACCACAAAGGTTAAATTTGAGTATGATGAACATGACAATGTTTTAGCACAACACTATTATCGAAACGGAGTTTATAAAACAGAGTACCAAATAGTGTATGACAGCCGGACATTACTACTGAGCGCATTGTTGTCACGAGAAATAGAAACTAATATTATTACGATCCTTAAATTCTCCGGATACGAGTATTTTGAATGATATGGATTTAAGTCCCGCTATATTCAACTATATTCCTTTCGGTTTCAAATAGTTTAATGCGGAGTGCCAGGTTTTCAGGAAGTTTAGCCCTTAATAAATCCCATATTACAACTGCAATATTTTCGGCTGTTGGGTTCAGAGATTTAAATTCTTCGGTATCAAGATTCAGATTTTTGTGATCGAACCGATCTTCAACTTCAGTTTTTATAATTGCTTTTAGCTTCCCCAAGTCAATAACATAACCGGTTTCAGGATTGATAGTGCCTGTAACCCAAACCTCCAGTTTATAATTATGACCATGGTAATTAGGGTTATTGCACTTACCAAAAACGGATTGATTTCGTTCAAGATTCCAATTGTCATTATGTAATCGGTGGGCAGCATTAAAGTGGGCAACCCGGCATACACTTACACTCATAAAAAGCCATTTGAACAAAAATACCGGTTTGAAAATTAATATCTAAATCAACCGACAATAATTTTAAAATAAAATCATACATCTGTCAATTATTTGGATTGAGTATAGTCTGTAAAAATTGGGGTTTTTGATTACACTTGTATAAAAAAAATTAGTTACTTTGCAATACCTTTCTTTTTAAAAAGGGAATTTCTAATTGTAAGGAAAACTAATGAAAGCATCTTTAATCGCACTTGTTTTGGCTTGTGGTCTGGTTTTTTCGTGTACTGATACGAAGGAAGATGCCGGTATAATTGATAAGGATAAGGACCTGATCGATTATGTTGAATTGGACTCAAATGACATGAGCGAAATTACCCTTTCCGATTACGATTTAAATATGGCTATACTCCTGCCGATTGTTGCCAATTTAAACGGGGAGGAAATTAAGCCTGAAATTGTTCATGATGATGGTGATTATTTATGGTTTATTAATATTGGAAAATACTTTCATTTAGTCATTGAAGACTACGCCAACGAGTTTAATAAAGTCAGTGAAGAAAAACAGCGGTTATTATCAATGGAAAATATATTTTCTGTTGAATACATCATTAACAGAAACGATTTGATTTTTTATAAAAGGCAGCTCGTTGAAGGCAATGGTGGTAAACCTACTTACCACTGCTTTGGTGAAATTAGTATTGAAGGGTATAACTATATTCTGAGGAGTGAAGATGGCGGGAGTATGAAGCAAATTGTTCAGGATATGGTAACCAGCATCAAATCAGCAAGAGCAATTAAAGGGGCATAAAAAAACCTGATCGTCAGGACCAGGTTTATCTGTTTTAATTAAAACAATATTATTTAGTATAATTCATTTTTAAGCCAGGTTCTCATTTCCTTTATCTCTTCTCTGTTAAATTCATTTTCAGACTGTCTGATCAATTGTAAAAGGTAAACCAGGTTTTCAGAGTCTGATCCGGGCTCAATCAAAGTTTCTTCTCCCTCGTCGTCCTCTACTTTTTCTACTGTATGATCGAAACAATCGTTTGCAGAAATGTATTCATAAGCTAACCGGTTAACTTTTGCCAATAACGGATCAGTCTCTTTTAAAGCAAACTCTCTGATTTCTTTTAAAGACTCAATTATATTTTCTGCATTAAATTCCTTTTCAACTGCGCTGATCAGGGCATCAATTTTTTGGTTGGCTTCTACCGATTTCATACAATAATTATTTGGACTCCAAAAATAGCTAAACTTTTAAGAATACAAATAATTTATTTCTTAATTTTAGGGGATGCAAATTATTTGATCTAAATCCCAGATTTAAATCTAAATAACTACCAGGAAGAAACAATAAGGTAATTTTTTAAACAGGATTAACCGTAATGCTTTTTCCATGTTTACTTAAAATTGTGTTTTGAAGAAAGTTGAAATTTTAACAGCAAGTACCATCCCAATTCAATATGAAACTGCTTCGTTGATGAACAGAGGTGTTGCACTTTTTTTGGATACTTTAGTCAAACTGGTATATATACTTGTCATTACCCTTCTTTTTGGTTTTATGGCATCCAGCTCATTATTTGGTGATGAGTTTACTTCAATTGTATTTCAGTTTATATTGGTTTTGCTACCCTGGATGTTTTACTCTTTGGTAATGGAGTACCTGATGAAGGGCCAAACCATTGGGAAATTAATTATGGGTATCAGAGTGGTAAGCAAAACGGGAGAGAATGCCAGTTTTAATGATTATGTCATGCGTTGGACATTCAGATTGGTTGATGTATGGCTGAGCTTTGGAGGCCTTGGCGCGATTTTAATCTCTACTTCTGAAAATGGTCAGAGACTTGGAGATATTTTATCACAGACATTTGTGATCAAGAGCAAATCCAGTCAATTATATACCATTAACGATATTCTGAAAATAAAAACAAAGGACAGTTATGAGCCCAAACATCTGGGTGTTGTGAAGTTTACAGATGATGATATGATTATTCTTAAGAATGCCATATCAAGATATAGAAAATACCCCAACCAGGCACATAAAGAAGCCATTATTAGTTTAACCGATAAACTGGTTGAAGAGCTAAAATTACCTGAAGTACCTCAAAAGAAAATTGCCTTCCTGAAAGAAATCCTTCAGGATTATATTGTTTTGACCAGGTAATTGATTAATCCAGTTTTAGTACAGCTAAAAAGGCTTCCTGAGGCACTTCAACATTTCCTACCTGACGCATTCTCTTCTTACCTTTTTTCTGTTTTTCAAGTAATTTACGCTTTCTGGAAATATCACCTCCGTAACATTTAGCAGTTACGTCTTTTCTCAATGCTTTTATGGTCTCCCTGGCAATAATTTTAGCACCTATGGCAGCCTGAATCGGAATTTCGAATTGCTGACGTGGAATTAACTCTTTTAGCTTAAGACATATTTTTTTACCTAGGTCATAAGCATTCGACCGGTGAACTAATGCAGAAAGTGCATCAACCTGATCGGCATTCAATAAAATGTCCAGTTTAATCAGATCTGATTTTTGGTAACCTATAGGGTAATAATCGAAAGAAGCATATCCTCTGGAAACAGACTTGAGTTTATCGTAAAAATCAAATACAATTTCTCCCATTGGCATTTCAAAAGTCAGTTCAACCCGGTCTTGAGTCAGGTAAACCTGATTGGTTAACTGGCCTCTTTTTTCAATACACAAATTCATTACCTGACCAATATAGTCTGATTTGGTAATAACCTGTGCACGGATAAATGGTTCTTCTATATAGTCGATTTTTGAAGGGTCAGGTAACTCCGACGGGTTGTTAACGATCAGTTTTTCATCATCCTTACTTAAATAAGCATTATACGATACGTTCGGAACAGTGGTAATAACCGTCATATTAAACTCTCTTTCCAATCGCTCCTGAATAATCTCCATGTGAAGCATACCCAAAAATCCACATCTGAATCCAAATCCTAATGCTGCTGATGACTCTGGTTCAAAAACAAGAGAGGCATCATTGAGCTGAAGCTTCTCAATTGAAGTTCTTAACTCTTCATATTCATCTGTATCAACCGGATAAATTCCTGCAAATACCATTGGTTTTACATCCTCAAAACCTTTAATCACATCCTCGCACGGATTTTCTTTTGTGGTAATGGTATCACCAACTTTCACTTCGTTGGCCTTTTTAATTCCTGAAATAATATATCCTACGTCACCAGCTAAAATTTCTTTTCGCGGTTCCATATCCATTCTCAAAATACCAATTTCATCCGCGTCATATTCTTTTTTAGTATTAACAAATTTGACACGGTCACCTTTTCTGATTGTACCGTTAATCACTCTGAAATAAGCAATAATTCCACGAAAAGAATTAAATACAGAATCAAATATCATGGCCTGAAGCGGTGCTGCAACATCACCTGTTGGAGCAGGAATACGACTTACAATTGCTTCTAAAATTTTATCTACGCCTAAGCCAGTTTTTCCACTTGCCGGGATTACATCATTCGGATCACATCCAATCAAATCAACAATCTGATCAGTGACTTCTTCAGGTTGTGCGCCTGGCAAGTCCATTTTATTAAGAATTGGAATAATTTCCAAATCGTTATCCAATGCCAGATATAAATTCGATATGGTTTGCGCTTCAATACCTTGAGCCGCATCAACAATTAATAATGCACCTTCGCAGGCAGCTATTGAACGTGAAACCTCATACGAAAAATCCACATGACCTGGAGTATCAATCAGGTTGAGCACATATTTTTGCCCATCAGTATGGGTATAGTCCATTTGGATGGCGTGGGACTTTATAGTGATCCCCCGTTCTCTTTCCAAATCCATATCATCAAGTGCCTGACTTTGCATATCACGATCCGAAATCGTATTTGTGGTCTGTAATAATCTGTCAGCCAGGGTTGATTTTCCGTGGTCAATATGGGCTATGATACAAAAATTCCTAATGTGTTCCATGCTGCAAAAATAGTCTTAAATTTAGAATTTGCGGCATTTTTAGAGGCCGTTTTACTGAAAATAGAGTGGGTTGTATGGGTTTGGATAGAAAATAGGATTGATTAAACAATAATCACCATTATTAAAATCCTAAAAATGAGGATTTTTTCGGTCTTCCACTAAACCTGGTAAATCAATAGTATTTTTCAATATATTTGATGTGAATTATAATTAAAATAATTCATGGATTTTGGGTTAAATCGGAGTTGAAAAACTCCGATTTTTTTATTGGTTAAGGGTCATGTGTCCTTTCTGAAAATTTGATATTTTTAATTCTGTTTTCTTTCTGTAAAATTTTCATTGGGATTAATTACATTTGTCTAAATTACTTTTGGAATGAAGAAAATTCTGGTTACAGGCGGAGCAGGATATATCGGTTCGCATACTGTTGTTGAATTAGTTAATGCTGGCTATGAGCCAATTATTCTGGATGATTTCAGAAATTCTGAGCCTTTTATTATTGATAGATTAAAAGAGATTACCAATACAAACATCAAGGTTTACAATGTTGACTGTAATGATAAGGCGGCAGTGGAAAAAGTATTTCTGGAGAACAGAGATATTTTAGGAATCATCCACTTTGCGGCTTATAAAGCGGTAGGAGAGTCAGTTCAGCATCCGTTAATGTATTACAAAAACAATATCAATTCACTTTTGGTTGTACTTGATTTATTAAAGCAATATCAGGTTCCGCATTTTGTATTTTCTTCATCTTGTACAGTTTATGGAGAACCTGAGTCACCTGTGGTTACTGAAGAAACAGTTATTCAATCTGCTGAATCACCGTATGGAGACACTAAAATAGCTTCAGAAAAAATAATACAATTTACAATTCCTTCAGTTAAACATTCTAATGCAACATTGCTCCGTTATTTTAACCCAATTGGGGCTCACCCTTCTTCCAGAATAGGAGAATTACCACAGGGAATTCCCAATAACCTGGTACCATACCTTACACAAACTGTAAAAGGTATCAGAGAGGAATTAACAGTGTTCGGAGATAGTTATAATACACCTGATGGGACTTGTATTCGGGACTATATACATGTTTCCGACCTTGCAGTTGCACACGTTAAAGCACTGGATTGGTTGCAGGAACAGGAAAATAAAGTAATTGAAGCGTTTAATTTAGGAACGGGAAAAGGGAGCTCAGTATTAGATATTATTCATACCTTTGAAACAGTAAACGAAATGAAGGTAAATTACCGTATTGGAGCTAAAAGAGATGGTGATGTTGAACAAATATACGCCGATCCTTCGAAAGCTAACGCCAAATTAAACTGGCACCCGCAATACAATTTAGGTGATGCGCTTAAACATGCCTGGGAATGGGAAAAAGCATTGGAAAAATAAAGGTTAGACTGTTTTGGGTTAGTCTGGTTGTACTGATGACTTACACCGGGTTTTCGCAGGAAAGTTATAAGAAACCGTTTAATCAGATTGGTAGAAAACCTGGTTTGATGCGGCATTATACATTATTTCCGCCAACTGAGAACTCACCGGAGAAATTTGACAGGCTAAATACTGATTTTTTCTTTAATAGTTGGTTAGGTGCCACAAATGGTGTCCATACAAAATATTACTCTATTGGTCATGCTGTTAACCTGATGTTTGATATTCCATTTTCAAAAAAATCCAGGTTAGGGATTGCCATAGGTTTAGGATATACCCACTATAATGTCAGACATAATGGAGACTTTGTGTTTTTACCATTAGAGAATAATGGTCCGGAATTTTCAACTTTGTTACCTTATAAAGGGCCAAACAGATGGATTAACCGAACAGTATTGAATCAGGTTGATGTGCCATTTGAAATACGACTCCGGTCAAGAAAAGAGAGACCTAAAATCAAGTTTTATCCCGGCTTTAAAGTTGGTTATATTTTTGATACGTTCGAAAAATGGAGAATTGGAGACCAGGAGTATAAAACATTTAACTTCCCTGATATTGACCCTGTTCAGTATGGAGCTACACTTAGAATAGGAATAAACAATGTTTTTCTGTTCGGATCTTATAACCTGAGTTATATTTTCAATAATGAAAACAGTAATACACTAAATCTCTTTAGTGCCGGAATCAGTATAGGCTGGTTTTAGATTTAACATTATTTTTGATTAAAACTGATAAAATACAATCCCCAATTTTAAATTATACTCAAACAAAGGTTATCTTTGTACGGAACTATGCTATCGGTTAAAGAAATAAAGGCAGATGTCGCCGAAGAAATGAAAATTTTTGAGGAGAAATTCAAAGATTCAATGGCATCTGATGTTCCGCTCCTGAATAGAATTACACACTATATTACTAAACGAAAAGGGAAACAAATGCGCCCTATGTTTGTATTTCTAACTGCCAAGATGATAAACGAAATGGTGGAAGAGAAATCGTATCGGGCGGCTTCTTTGATTGAATTGTTGCATACGGCTACTTTGGTACATGATGATGTGGTGGATGATGCCAATGAACGGCGTGGTTTTTTTTCGGTAAATGCACTTTGGAAAAATAAGATTGCCGTATTGGTTGGTGATTATTTATTATCGCAGGGCTTACAAATATCTGTTAAAAATAATGAGCTTGATTTGCTGGATATCGTATCTGAGGCCGTCAGAGAGATGATTGAAGGAGAGTTATTGCAGGTTGAAAAAGCAAGAAAGCTGGATATTACCGAAGAAGTTTATTTTGAAGTGATTCGCAAAAAAACAGCTTCATTAATTGCCGCTTGCTGTGCTGCCGGTGCAGCTTCAGTAACTACTAATATTGAAACAATTCAAACCATGAAACGTTTTGGTGAATTGGTTGGACTGGCTTTTCAAATCAAAGATGATATTTTTGATTATGGAGATGATGAAAGTATTGGTAAACCTACAGGAAATGATATCAGAGAGCAAAAAATGACTTTGCCTTTGATTTATGCACTTAATAATTCAAGTGCCGAGGAAAGGAGAACTTTAATGAACATTGTCAAGAATCAGAATGAAGATAAAGTTGCAGTTAAAAAGGCAATCGATATGGTGATTAAAAGTGGAGGGATCTCCTATGCTCATCAGAGAATGCTTGAAATAAAAGCTGAAGCGGTTGAACTGATAGAAGAAATTCCAAATAACCGATCGAAAGAAGTTTTACTCGGTCTGGTAGAGTATACCGTAACCAGAAAAAAATAGAAATGAAGAATTTCATCACAATTTTAGGCATTGGATTATGCCTTATGGCTTGTAATGAGGCAGAGCCAAAATCCGAGGATTCTGTTAACTCATCAGTAAAACTGAGTGAAACTGATAAAAACTTTCATTATGAGTATTATCCTAATGGTCAGGTTAAGGTTGAAGGGCCGCTGGACAGTGATGGTTTAAAAATGGGAGAATGGCATGCTTATTTTGAAAATGGAAATAAGCTAAGTTCCTCTACCTATGTTAAAGGTATTAATAATGGTTACTCAATAGTTTGGTATCCTAACGGAAACGTAAGGTATTTTGGTGATTACAAGAATGGGAAAAAAACAGGAAAATGGTCCTTTTATAGTGAGGACGGGACGCTATTTGAGGAAAAAACCTATTAGACGATTAAGGTAATAAATTGATAATCTTTTGTCCGTTTTTCCGGTTATCAAAATAGTGGTGAAACTGTTCTGATCGTTTTTCAAACTGAGCTTTGGTAAATGGAACCGTTATTAGTTCATCAATTTTTTGAGCAATACTTTCAGGTTCATTTTCCACACTACACATTTCAGAAAAAATACCGGAATCATCCATAAATGAATTGATGATAATATGCTTACCTGATTCAAGGGCATGAAGCAGCTTTAACTTAATGCCTGTTTGCTGAAAAGTCAGTAATAAATTAACCTGTGCTGAGTTAATCAGCGATTCCATAACAGCTTGCTCAGGGTTGGCTTTGATCTCTACATTGTGAACCGTTTTAGCCGCATCTAATACTTTTTTGGCAGGATTTTTACCGGCAATCACAATTTTATGATTGGTCAGAGGGGCTACCTTTTTAATAATAAACAATGCCGCTTCTATATTTTCTGTCACACTCAAATTACCCTGAAATAAACAAAAGTCAGACTGTTGTTCTGATAATACCGATTCATGCTGATTAAAAAACGGAGGAACATGATGTGTAGGGGCATATTGACTAAAGTGTGGGATGTCCATTTTAGCAACCGATAATACAGCCTGTGCGTGTTTGAGTTGGCGCTCAAATTTTTCAAGTTTTTTCGCTTCCCAATTATAATAGGCCCTTTTAATAGGATGAGTTTCCCATTTGGCCAGGCCTCTGTAATAAGTATGTTCAATATTATTTGCCCTGAACAGTTTAAATCGGTTTTCGAGCTGAGGATGGGTTAGGAAAAAACAGGTCTGAATACCGTCAAACAAAATTGGAGCATTATCTGCAGTAAGGTTGTCCAGTAAATGGGTATTGTTACGGCTGGCAACCACAAATGGGTATTTGCTCATTAATAATTTACCAACCGTTTTTTTCCGTTTATAATAATAAATCGATTCGCAATATTGCTCCAATATTTCACTGGGTTCATTATTCCCTTTATAATAAAAGCAATGATAAACAATTTTAACCCCCAGCTCATGAAGTGTTTTGAGCTTGAAAAAAACATCAACTATACCACCATAGTTTGGAGGATATGGAACATCAAAAGCCACTATATGCAAACGTTTATTCATAAATTTTATCTAAAATTTGAGTTTCGTTTGCCCAGGTCAGTTGCTCAGAGGCAATTTTGGTATTGTTGATTAACCTTTCTTTCAATTCCGGATCGAAAAGAATTTCAGACATCTTTTCAGCTAGTATTTCCGGTTGATGGGAAGGAGTGACTAAACCAACCTCATAGTTTTTAACAATATTGCTGACTTCCTTTAAATCGGAAACCAATAAAGGAATGTGGGCGTGGATGTAATCGAATATTTTATTGGGTAATGAAAACCGGTAATTGATATTGGTATCCTTATCCAATGACAGGCCGAGGTCGGACAGCTGTGTGAAATTCATTAGCTCAGGATATGGCCTTTTGCCAAAAAACAGTACTTTTTCTTCCAGTCGATTTTGCTTAACTTTCTCTTTTAGTAAAGGAATAATATCACCATTTCCTACAAATATCAGTACTGTATCAGGAATCAGTTGAATTGCTTCAATTGCCTCTTCAGCACCACGATCAATATTAATGCCCGCGCCCTGGATAATTACTATTTTTTTATCTGTTGGTAATCCCAATTGCTTTTTGGTATGGTTTTGTATGATCTCCAAAGGGTTGGAAATATTACGAACGACTTCAATTTCCCGGTCGTATTCTTCCCGATATAAATCAGCAATCGAATGATTCACAGTGTACATCTTGTCAGCTTTAGGCAGGGCCATTCGCTCTATCCTTCGCCATACTGCCCGGACTCGGGGCTTATGTTCTAATTCCGGAACACCAATAAAGTATTCATGAGAATCATAAATTAGTCTCGTCCCTGATTTAAATTTTCTGGCCATATGATTGGCCAGTAAGGTATCAAGATCGTTAGCCAATAAATAATCCGCTTTATGGAAGATCAGATAGAAAAACAGGCGGATATTATAGACAGCATAAAACAAGGCGCCTTTTGTAAATGGTAGTTTAAATCTTACCATTTTATAACCTCGTTCTTCAAGTGGGAGGCTACCCTTTAATAATCTGCCGCAAAGCGTTACTTCATATTGTTTTGAAACAAGGTATTCACACACCTTTTTCACCCTTTGATCAGTAGACAGATCATTCGTAACAGAAACAATTATTTTTTTCCCATGTTTCACTTTTCAAATGTAAAAACTATTTGTCATGGAAGTAGTATTGTTCAACTTTTTTGTAATTTTCTTGTAAAAAAACAGAAGAGTAGACCATAATTAATTAAATAAAATTTATCTTGCTTGTACAAAAAATACCTTCTGAATAATCCCTTATCATCAATTTGAAATCGACTCAAGCTATTTGTGATAAGTGCTTATTGCATTAAAAATTAGAATATATGAAATACACATTATTTTTTTTTCTGATACTAAGCGGAAGCATCCAGCAAACCTTTTCACAGGATATTACACAAAACATCAGAGGAACAATTGTAGATACCGATACCAAAACACCTTTAATAGGAGCAACAATTAAAATTATTGATATTACAGATCAGTTTTATGGGGCTTCGTCAAATATCAGTGGAGAATATACTTTGAGTAAAGTTCCAATCGGAAAACGGGAAGTTGAATTTAGTTTTGCCGGGTACAAATCGGTTGTTCAAACCATTATTCTGACATCAGGTAAAGAAGCAATTATTAATATTGAGCTTGAAGAAACCGGAGTTACAGGTGCTGAGGTGGTAGTTACCGGAGCCAAAAAGGGAGAGGTGATTAATGAAATGTCAAGTGTGTCGGCACAAAGTTTTACCATTGAAGAAACAAACCGATATGCAGGGAGCCGTGGAGATCCGGCCAGAATGATGTCAAATTACGCGGGGGCACAGGGTACTGATGATTCGAGGAATGACCTGGTAATTCGGGGTAATTCACCATTGGGTATTTTGTACAAGGTTGAAGGTGTTGATATTCCTAATCCTAACCATTTTGCCATTGCAGGATCAACAGGAGGTCCGGTAGCGATTTTAAATAATAAGTTCTTATCTAATTCCGATTTTTTTATGAGTGCTTTCCCGGCGGAATATGGAAACTCTATGGCAGGTGTATTTGATATTAATTTGCGAAGCGGGAATAATTCTATTCATGAATTTTCTGGTCAGTTTGGTTTTTTAGGAACTGAATTTCAAGTGGAGGGGCCTTTGTCAAATAATTCAAAGGCCAGTTATCTGATAGGTGCCAGATATTCCACATTAACCCTGATGCAAAAAATTGGTATCACAATTGGTACGGATGCGGTACCCTTGTACGGAGATGGCGCCTTTAAATTTAACTTTCCACTTAAAAAAGGTGGAACGGTCTCTTTCTTTGGGATAGGAGGGGCGAGCGAAATTGCCATTAAAATTTCTGATCAGGTTGTACCCGCACAGGATGCTTTTGGTGAGCAGGACAGGGATCAGTATTTCGGATCACAAATGTACTTTACCGGATTAAGTTATGTGAAACCACTTAATAGCAAAACTTTTATTAAATCAACTATCGCCTATTCACGGGAGAACCAACATACTGAACACCTTTATATTTTAAGGGATTTAAATCCGGATTCAACATGGAACTACCTTGCAGACCCTTTTACAATGATGGGGTATCGCTATATTATTCAGAAAGCCAGTGCTTATGTAGGTGTTAACCGGAAAATTAACTCAAAACATTTATTGAAATTTGGGGTAAATGCCGACCTTTTAACCTTTAGTATGAAGGATTCCATTCGTCATGATATTTCCGATTCTTCATCAGCATTTTTGCTAAGATGGGACTATGAATCGGCTGCACCTGAATTTTTGCTACAGGCTTTTGCGCAATGGCGATATAAAATTAATCCAAGATTGACCTTTAATGCGGGGTTACATTCTCAATACTTTACCTTTAGCAATAGTATTTCACCTGTTGAGCCAAGGCTGGGGTTAAAATACAGTTTGAACGAAAATAGTTTATTGGCTGCCGGCGTGGGTATGCATTCTCAAACACAACCATTGTATACATATACCTACCATCAATTAGACGGAAACGGGAATAAGGTCTACCACAACCAAAACATGGATTTTTCACGGAGTTTACATTCCGTATTGAGTTACAGTACGCAAATCAAAAAATCACTAAGGTTTAAAACAGAGGTTTACTATCAACATCTGTATAATATTCCGGTTGAAGTGGAATCGTCTTCATTCTCACTCATCAATCAGGGAAGTGGCTTTGCAAGATTTTTTCCGGATAGTTTAAATAATGAAGGAACAGGATATAATTACGGGATAGAGTTTACATTAAATAAATTTTTCAATAAATCCTTTTTCTTCATGACCACCGTGAGCTTATATGATTCACAATACCGTGGTAGTGACGGGATACTAAGGAGTACTGACTTTAACGGAAATTACATTATTAACGGTTTGGTTGGAAAAGAATGGGTATTTGGAAAGCAAAAAAATCAAACTTTAGGACTCGGTGGAAAAGTGACTTATGCAGGAGGAAAGCGTTACAGTTTTGTAGATACGGTGGCCACCAACCAGGTTAAGGAAATTGTATATCTGGATGAGGGCTATAATACACTACGGTTTGATGATTATTTCAGGTTTGATGTTAAGGTCAATTATACATTAAATGCAAGCAAAATCACACATGAATTTGGCTTGGATATGGTCAATCTGCTGGATGCTATTCCAGGGTACAATCATAAAAATATTTTGGGGTTGACTTATGTACCGAATCCTGATAATCCGAGTGAACCATATCAGTTTAGGAACCAGCTGGGATTCCTGCCTATTTTTTATTATAAAATCGAGTTTAAAATTAAACAGAGATCACCTGGTCTGAAGGAGTAATACAAATTAAAAATGCATAGGTTGCATTGTTGTATGGAGTAGTTCCGGTAAATTCTGAGGACTTACTACTACTTTTCAGAACCATTATTAAGATGGAATTTTAATTCGTAACAAAGTCCGCCGTCATTATGGAAATGATAGGAACCGTCCAGTTGATCAGATAAAGAAGTAATAAGTTCTAAACCGATACCAACCTCTTCGGCATTTTCAACCTCATTTTCATCAAAGCCAATACCATTATCTCTGTATATAATATGGATTTTACCCTCAGAATCGGTATTTAAGCTTAGATTAATCTCAGGATTTTCAACATCCTTGAATCCATGTTTGATAGAGTTGTTAATTAACTCGTTAATAATCATTCCCAGTGGAATGGCCTGCGTAACTGACAGTGATTGATTCGGCATATTTTCGTTTAAAGAAATCAATACTTCCTTTCGCTGACGGGTCAATTTTTTTTCATTGAATTGATCTAAAAATTCCGGCATTTTAATGAAACTACTCCCATCCAGTTCATATAATTTTTGATGGATGGTTGCCATGGTAAAAATTCTGCCGTGCATTTCCTGTAAAACTTCTTTGGTTTCCTCATGAGAGGTATAACGTTCCTTAAGTCTCATTAGTCCAACCATAATGGCCATATTGTTTTTAACCCTGTGATTAACTTCGGCCAATAAAACATCTTTATCATTGATTTTGTTCCTTAACATAGAATATTGTTCCAAAAAAGAATAACCTATTATTATTGAAAAAACTATTGAGCAAACTGTTAATACAATGAAGTTTAATTGCATGTTGTCATAGGAGTTCTCTACATTCAAAGTGAATTTATCAAACCAATTGTACTCAAAGGCCAACAATAAAAGGACTATAACCAAAATAGTAATGAATAGGTTAATATAATAATACCAGTTTGTTCCTTCTCCAACAAAGAGCAAAGTATGTCCAAAAATTATAACGATAAAAAACATATGCATGTAGGATGCTTCTCCATTAGCGATTGAAAAGAGAAAAACCAGAGCATTACCAGTTAATGATAATATGGTGAACCCAATTTCGCTTCTGTTTTTTAGATTGAAAAGAGGGGAGAACATAAAGATTGGGATTGCCCACAACAGGACAGTGCTTGTACTTGAACTATGAATGTTCAGATCGGTTATTGAAACAGTGATGATTGAAATAGTACCAACCAGGGAAGCAATGTTAAGTACTTTCTTTAAGCGAATGTCTGAGTTATTGTCATTTGGTTTTATGCCAAACAGAAGCAACTTTTTGAGGGATGAATACATTGTTTGCGATTTGAGAATAAATTGTGTTAGGGCATTATTGTGTTTGAAAATATACCTGAACTAAATAATAGGGTAATGTTTCTGTAAATTCTGACAGCAAGAGTATATCAGAGAGTCATTACTAATCATTGTGCTGACAAGCATATTATAAAGCAAATATAATAATTAACTTCATTCATTATTAAAACTTTAGCCCGGTTGATTTTTAAAGTACTGTTCGCAATACGTATTTTAATAAACAAGTAGAACCTTTGTCAAATCAGTAATTCAAATAAGAGATAAAACATATTTCACAATAACATTTGGTTGACTACGTTTAAAACTTTGATATATTATATTTTAGAGGCATGTTTATAAGATTAATCACTACTTTTTCTTTACTGGTATTATTATTTGCTATGACGGGCCTTACTACAGCAGAAAAACATGTCATCAAAGTACAATTAAGGAATATAAAAGAATACAAAGGAACTGCATACGTACTTTTATTTTTGGATAAAGGTTTCCCTGATAAAGGAAATGAAATTCAGAAAAAATCTGTGAAGATCACAAAAAATACTGCATATGTCACATTTTCAGTACCCAATGGTGAATATGCTATTGCCATGCACCACGATATCAATAATAATAATGAAATGGATAAGAATTGGTTGGGCTACCCCCTTGAACCTTACGGTTTCAGTAGAAATTTTAAACCAACCATTAGTGCCCCGGACTTTTCTGATTGCAGTTTTAAAGTGAATAATTCAAATAAAAATTTGATTATTGACTTAATTCAGTAACATCCGGCTGATGGCTGATTCATTAAAATATGATGTTTATATTTGAAATGAAAGTAAGCCACATCTCCTTATTTGGGAATAATTACATTAACAAGGATTGCACAAAAATAGATTTCGATTTATAGGTGCTTAGAGGGTTAAAAACTAAATTTTATGATGAAATCAATTGGACTAATTTTGGTAATCGCACTTGCAGTAACATCTTGTAAAAAGGATAAAAAAGACTATAAATTGGAATTTTCGGTAGAATTTGATGAAACTTTACCGCGTTTAGGAAATTTTGGAGAACCCGTATCAATTGAGGCGGGAAATGCAGCACAAAATCCTGATATGAAATCGGTAAGTGTTCACTATATCGAATTTGCACCGGATTCATTAACAGCTTTGGGCCAGGGTGTGGTGGTTTATAAGGGAGCAGAGACTACTGCAGGTGGGGATAAAGCAGTTGATTTTGATAAAGCGCCCAAAGCCGTTGAAGGAGAAACTTTTTTGAGTCTTGATCTTGATGGATTGGAACCTGGTACATACAATTGGTTGAGGGTATCTTTTACCTATCAAAAATATGATATTGAATTCAGGTACAATAATCCACCTTTCGTTAATAATGCTGATTTTACAGGAACTTTAGCCTCTTTCGTAGGGTTCAATACTTATATTTCTTCTCATAATGTAAAAGATTCCACAGTGGTGGTTAATGACGATAAACTTCAGGGTTATTGGGCACTTGAAACCAGTGGGGTGGTGAGTGGTGTAAGTTTTGGAAGTGTAACCACTGGTGATGGCGCCGGTGTTACGGTAGTTAATCCGTTAAGTGGTACAAGTCCAATTCCGGCAGGCTCTTGCGTGGTGACCGGAAAGCTTGCAGAACCACTAGTGATTACAGGTGAAGAGGAAGAAAATGTACATATTGTTCTGGCACTTTCAACCAATCATTCCTTTGAATGGGTTGAGGTTAATGCGGATGGTAAATTTGAACCAGGCATTGGCGAAACAGTTGTGGATATGGGTTTAAGAGGCCTGTATCCCAGAAAAAAATAACTTTAAACTCTGGAACAAGATAAGTAATAATCATTTTACTGATTGGATAATAGTGACGGGTGAAGCCTGAGGTCTTGGTAGAGCCAGGAAAGACTCGAAGGCTGAACGGCTCTTTATTCATTACTAAAATAATCCCAGGCCAATTTTGCAATTTGAGCAATTATCAGTTGATTAGTTTCATGACTTTCCATTGAATCGCCTACAAAAACACTTAAATAGAAATGCTTACCATTTGGTAGAAAAATGATTCCTATGTCATTTTGTGCAGCGGTTAAGCCTTGCTCGTTTTTGCCTGAATGTCCTGTCTTGTGTGCTATTATTGCATTTTTTGGTAGTAACCCCCTGATGCTCTTTTTCCCGGTTTTAGTCTCCTTCAAGGTTTCCAGTAAAAACTGATGACTCTTTGGGCTTAAAAAATGGTTGGTATTCTCAAAAAACGATTCTAAAAGCTGATTTGCAGCATTGGCTGTTGTCCAGTTGTCATACTGATTTTTCCACTCCGATTGCATTACAATTTCATTATGGCGTATGGCAATATCGTGAATTCCTATTGACTTTAAATATGACTGAACTACCTTAGTTCCTCCAATTAATTCAAACAATAAATCACAACCTAAATTATCACTTAAGGACACCGTATATTTTAATATCTCAGCTAAAGTTACCTTAGCACCCTCAGGATATTTTTTTCGAAGAGGACTCCACAGGTATTCATATTTTTTAATCAGATCCTTTTCAATTAAAATCTGATCATCTAAACTTAATTTTCCTAAATCAACCTGATGCAATACAGCTAAAGCCAAATGATATTTAAATACACTTTGCATTGGTAAGTGCTTATTTCCATTGATTGATAACGTATCTCCTGATTCCGGACCTTTAATGGCAATACCGGCCGTAACTGATTTATCCTTTAAAATTTCACTAATTCTCTGTCGTAAACTATCAATTGATTGTGCTCTTAAAAAAGAATTAACCATAAATAGGGATAAAATAATCAGGATTGCTTTTTTCATTCTCTGCTCGTTAAAATAATTACTAAACTAAGTTAAAAAATGATCCTAATTGCCAATTATGACTACCAAATTTTAACAAACCCAGCCAAATATTAAATAAATTGTCCAGATAGCTAAAAAGGTTGGGATTTAGGACTAAAAGAATGAACAAATTAGCTATCTTTAATCCCCAATAAAATTCTGATGATAAGGGCTTTTTTTTCCATTCTTTTTTTAATAATTGCTTTGACCGTTCAGGCCCAAAACCCACTTTTGAGGAAGCACATCAAAACGGATTCATTCAAATATGAGATATACATCAGTAAAACCGAATTGAGTAGGTTCAAACTTAATGACTCACTCTACTATCACTGGTGTAAAGCACAAAAAATAATGATTACTCAGGGTGGAGTAGATGGAAATGTACTGGATGGAGATTATATTAAATTTTACCGTAGCGGACAATTGGCTGAAAAGGGTAAAATGAGAATGGGCCTCAAACATGGTTATTGGAAAACCTGGTATGCTGATGGTAATTTAGCAACGGTATACAGGTACCGACATGGTAGAAAACATGGTAGTTATGCTATTTTTGATGGTGGCGGAGATATTATTGAAGAAGGTACTTTCAAACACGATAAATTAATTGATGAATCAGAAGAAGGGTGGTTTAAGCGTTTGCTGACAAAAAAGAAAAGTGAGGAAGAGGAGAAACAAGATAAGGAAAACAAAAAATGGTTTAAAAAACAGAAAGGCTCATCAAAAGCGCAGAAAGAAAAGAAGAGGTTGAAGGAAAATGAGGATCAGGAATAAAATAAAGGCATCTGCAATTCAATATGCATTAGTACTTACGGTTGTAATTGCATTATTATTGGGTGGATTGATTTTATTTTCGGGAGCAAGCAGAAGTATTGAAACGCAATTCCATATTCAGGAAAAGCTGAGATTTAATGCCATTTCAGGTATTGAATATGGCAAAGCTTTTATGGAAGAATTAGCTCTGAATGAACCAAAACAATTGGTTTTATTTGATGGCGGGATCGATTCAGTAGCAGTAACAAAAAAGAATTGGGGCGGTTACACGATATTGGTAAGTGATGCCTATCATGGTAATAATTCGTTTCAAAAAATGGCCATGGTCGGGCATTTACCAGATCATGAATCAAAGAGTTTAGTATTAGCTGATTTGGGAAGTCCTTTATCGGTTTGTGGAAGAACAGTGATTAAAGGGCATTGCGAACTACCAAAAAGAGGTATAAAGAGGGCATATATCGCCGGGCAAAACTATATTGGAGATAAGTTGTTATATGGCACAAAGTCGACTTCTCAGTCACATTTACCAGCCATTGATCAACCATTTCTTAACCAGATTAATCAGCCTGTTTTGGTTGAAAAACAAGAATGGGAGCTGGTAGATAGCCTGGTGGTGAGTTTTTCTGAATCACCAAAGTACTTTTACTCAGCCGGACCTGTATCTGTTTCCGACTGTGTATTAAAGGGGCAGATTATTATTGAATCGGGAGATTCCATTTTTGTTGGAGGAAATTCAAAACTCGAGAATGTGATTTTAAAAAGCCCGGTAATTTATTTTGAAACCGGATTTGAAGGAGATGTACAGGTATTTTCAAGTCATAAGATAACAACGGAACCAAATGTAACGTTTAGATACCCCAGTGTTATGGGTTTAATTGAAACCGAAAGGAGAGAAAAAGCATCAATATTGAAGCTTGGCGAAGGAACAATATTGTTAGGGAGTTTGTTTGTAACCAGTGACACCCCGGATTTCAGAAAAGAGGTGAGGTTAGATATCTCGAAGAGTTCGTATGTTGCAGGTTTGACATATTGTAATGGAAAAACACAATTAAATGGCAAAGTTAACGGACAAATTTTAACGAAGAAGTTTTATTTAAAAACAGCTTCATCAACTTATGAAAACCATTTGTTGAATGCCGAAATAGTTAATGATTTACCGGAAGGTTTTGCGACAATTCCATTGCTAAACCGTCCTGAAAAATATAAAACGTTGGCATGGTTAAAGTAAACGCTTTTTCATTGTTTGAGTCAGTGGTGGCAATTGCCATAATTAGTGTTTGTATAGGTATTGGCGCCACAATATATTCCAATGTTATTTCGGCTGAAAAACCATTGGTTGTCATTAAAGGACAGGAAGAAATAAAACGTTTATTACATGATTTAAAAACGAGTAAATTATATATGAGTCAATCTTTTGATTTTGAGGATTATCGAATTGATCAGGAAATAAATCCTTATCAGGGTAATCAGCTCATTTATCAGGTGGATTATAAATTATTTGTAGGAGGTGCTTTAAAAGCACAACAACAGCATTTAGTGTACAATGAAGAATAATAAATTTCATATAAAAAAGGTACCTGCTTTTACCATGATGGATCTGTTGACCGGAATGGTAATTATGAGCATTATTGTTGCCATTGTTTTTTATATGATGACCAGCACTAATCAGCAGGTACATTCGTTTGGAAAAATAAGAGCTGAGATAGTATCTTTTAACTTAATGAAGTCTGACTTGTACCATAATGCTGAACTGGCAGAAAAGATCATTGAAATTCCAAATGGTTTTGTGATGATTGCTGACGAAAAAGAGGTGAGGTACGAGTTGAACAATGAGACACTGATTAGAACTGAGGCTCTGAACTCAGATACACTTTCGGCTGCGGTAAGTGATGTTTTAACTATTGGAAAAACAGATGATGAGCAGGCTTTGGTTTCTGAAATTATGCTGACCTGCCATATAAAAAAAAAGGAATTTAAACTATATATTTACAAGTCTTACGACGACAAGGAAATTATTAATAACGAGTTATTAAGTGAGTTTACGAATTGATCAAAATATTGCATCTGCTTCAGCCAAAAACAAGTCTGGGGAAAAAGTGAATTTCTTTAATCAGGAGATTAAGCTTTTTAGTCGTTTTAATGATAAAAAAAAGGAGCGGTTTTATTCCGATCTTCAGGTTTTACTTAATTCAGGAATTGATTTAAAATCAGCTTTCGAAATCATTATTGAAGAACAGGAAAAAGAGAGTGAAGCACAGTTCTTTTCTGAAATTTATGAGGATATTATTTCAGGAAATGGATTTGCGGAGGCTTTGAAGAAAACCGGAAAATTTACCGATTATGAATACTACAGCATTCATATAGGGGAGGAATCGAACCAATTAGTCACTGTTTTAAATGAATTGGCCTTATACTTTAAGGAAAGGGTGGAGTTGAAAAAACAAATTGTATCCGTTCTGTCCTATCCCGGCTTTGTTTTTTTAATTACAATTGGGATCGTTTATTTTATGCTCGATAGCATAGTCCCTATGTTCTCAGACGTGTTTAAGCAGTTTGGAAGTGATTTACCGGCCCTGACACAAAAGATCATTTACATTTCAGAGAATTTTGGCATTTATGCATTGGTATTCTTCTTGGTTTGTGCTGGTGTTGGCATTTTTATTTATACGCAAAAAAATCAGGAGTGGTTCAGGAAATGGACTTCCAAAATTATTTTATGGATTCCGGTTGTTAAAAGCATAACCACAAAAATATACCTGACCCGATTTGTACAGTCTATGCACTTGTTATTGTCATCAAAAACACCGTTGGTTAAATCACTGGATCTGACTCAAAAAATGATTCGGTTTTATCCATTGGAAAGGGCTTTGGATGACATTAAGGATAAAGTGACAAAAGGAGAGTCGTTGAATGGAATAATGAAAAATTATTCCATATTTCCAAAGCGATTGGTTTCGTTGGTAAAGGTGGGTGAAGAAGTGAATCAACTGGAAGAAATGTTAGCTAAAATATCGAAACAATACAGCGAGGAATTAAAGCATGAAACTACAATTATTGGGAAAATAATGGAACCTTTAATCCTGCTGATTATTGGATCGGTAGTTGGTGTGATTTTAGTGGCAATGTACCTGCCAATGTTTAATTTGAGCAATTTAATGGCACAATAATAAAATTAGAAATGAAAAGAAAAAAAGTAAAAGCGTTTTCACTGGCAGAATTACTCTTTGTGCTGGGAATTATTGGAATTTTATACCTGTTGGTAATGCCTAATCAGTCAAGTGCAGTGGCCATGGCCAAATCAATTGAGGCCAAGGGGATGTTAAACCAGGTCTATGCCCTGCAGAAAAACCAGTTTTTTATGTATTCAAAGTATTCTAATAGTCTGGAAGAAATCGGCTTTGAACAAGAACGTCTGGTTACAGAAGGCGGACAAGCCAATTACAGACTGGTGATCGAGGATGCTACCTCAAATTCATTTTTGGTTAAGGCAGAAGCTGTGGTTGATTTTGATGGTGATGGTAAATTTAATGTCTGGCAGATTGATCAGAATAAAATGTTAAAAGAAGTAGAAAGGGATTAATGATTAAGGTAGTAGGCATAGTTTTATTTTTGAGTGTTATCGGTCAAGATCGAACTCAAGTTGATAGGTCCATTGAGGCAAGGTTGATGTTGAATCAAATATATGCATTGGAACAGAGCTATTTTTGGGTTTATTCTAAATATTCAGAAAGACTTGAAGAGGTTGAATTTGAACAGGAACCGTTAGTAACGGAAGGTGGACAAGCTAATTACAGGTTGGTGATTGAGGAAGCTACATCAAATTCTTTTGTAGCCAAAGCTATTGCAGTAGTTGATTTTGACGGAGATGGTAAATTTAATGTCTGGCAGATTGACCAGAATAAAATGTTAAAAGAAGTAGAAAGGGATTAATGATTACAGGTATTACCATATTGATTTGTATTGTATTGTTGATCATTTCGGTTCAGGATATTCGATCGCGTGAGGTCGACTATTGGGTATTCCCGGCATTGTTGATTGGTTCAATAGTGTGGTTGTACTTTCAGGGTAATGCCCCGCGATGGGTTGGACCCTTAATGAATTTAGGATTTGTATCTGTTTTGTTCCTTTCTCTTGTGCTTTATGTATCAGTAAAAAGAAGGAAATTAACTAATGTTTTTAAAGCTGATTTTGCTTTAGGTGACTTGCTCTATTTAGTATGTATCACACCCTTATTTGCTACCAGAAATATGATTTTATATGTCATTTTAGGAATGGTATTTTCATTGATTCTCCACCTGATTTTTAAAAAGAAAAATGGGGTGGATACGGTGCCATTGGCAGGTTATTTGTCAATATTTCTGATAGCTGTTTTTGTATTTAATTTTTTTGTTGAAACCAATATTTTTTATACCGAACTAATGTAAAAATGGAGATGAAAGATGTCATATTAACGGTTGATCTACAACAACTCATTTCCTCGGAAATTGCCTGGAAGTATGGCGTAGTTCCGGTACAGGAAAATAATGGATCAGTTACTTTTTTAATTGCAGATAATAAAGCGGTAGATGGTGTTGAGGAAGAGTTGGAGATCTTAACTGGTTTTGATATCAGTCTGGAAAAAACAGAGTCCGGGATTATACAAAAAGCCCTGGGCAAATATTACCGAAAGTCGGGGGGACTACAGTCTGAAAACTTAACCTTAAGCACGTCCGATTCCAACGACTTTTTAATGCGGATTATTTTTGAGGCAAAGTCATTAGGAAGTAGTGATATTCATATTGAAATTTATGACGAATCTGCACGGATCAGAATTCGTATTGATGGGGTGCTGATTGAAAAATATAAGCTGGAATTGACAGAATATCCGGAATTGGTGAATAAAATCAAAATTAGGTCGAATCTGGATATTACTGAAAAGAGATTACCACAGGATGGCCGAATTAACTTACCGGAGTTTGATATCAGGGTATCTGTTCTGCCAACCTTGCATGGCGAAAAAATTGTGATGAGAATCCTGTCCCGTGATGCTTCTAAAATTGATTTGGAAAACTTGGGGTTAAGTGATTTTGAAAAAGATGCTTACCTGGAGGGGGTAAAAAAAACAAATGGAATCGTATTAATTTCCGGTCCCACGGGGTCAGGGAAAACCACAACATTATATGCTACGCTAAAGTTGTTAAATGAAGAAAAGCGGAATATTGTAACCGTTGAAGATCCGATTGAATATACCCTGAAAGGAATCAATCAGGTTCAACTCAAAGAGAGCATTGGTCTGACCTTCTCCAGTGCTTTAAGATCCTTTCTGCGACAGGATCCGGATATCATTATGCTAGGAGAGATCAGGGACACAGAAACGGCACAAATGGCAATAAGGGCCGCTCAAACCGGACACCTGGTGTTGAGTACAATTCATACCAATTCGGCATGGGGAACCATAGCCAGGTTGATTGATATGGGGCTTCCACCATTTTTATTGGCTTCAACCATTAACACCACTGTTGCACAGCGATTGGTTAAGGTGTTGTGTGATTGTAAAGAAGAGGCAAAACTGACGCCATTGGATCTGCCTGAAGTATATCGCGATCGAGACTTAAGTACCCATTATGTTCCGGTTGGCTGCGAATCTTGTTTTTATACTGGCTATAAGGGTAGAAAGGCAATTTATGAAGTGATTAATATCGATCACGAATTAGCAGATAAAATTAAAGAGGGAGAGCTGCGGATAGATGAATTGCTGGCACAAAAAAAAGTTGAAAAAATAAATGAAAAAGCCTTTCAATTATTAGCTGAAGGTAAAACTTCACTTGAGGAGGTTTATGCATTATTGATTAATATTTAGAGATGATAAAAAAATTAAAAATATTGATTCTGTTTAGTCTGGTTTTAGGGCAGGTTTGTTTTGGACAAACCGATATAACTAAAGTTCAGAACGAGTTGGAAAGACTATCTGCTACTCAAACCGGATTAAATGAAAAAGTACAGGTTAATGTATCTGGTATTTCACTGGCTGATTTTATTTCGGCGGTGGCTTTGGAACATAACCTGAACGTAAGTGTGGATAAAGAACTGAATGATATTGTGGTCAATAATTTTTATGATGCAATGGTCAAGGATGTTTACGTGTTTTTAGTCAAAAAATATAATTTAAATGTTGATTTTTCGGGGTCAATCATTGCATTTTCGGTACAACCTGAATTACCACAACCAAAACCAATAGTTCAACCTAAAATAATCAATGTAAAATATAAAACTGAAAATGACTTTTTAAGTATCGATCTTAAAAGTGATTCTTTAATCAAAGTGGCTAAAGCCATCACCAAAGCTTCAGGGAAAAATGTGATTGTTTCACCGGCTGCTAAAGGCAAACTCGTAACAGTTTACGTTGAAAACCGACCTTTTGAGCAGGTGATTGAAATGCTGTCGAAATCAAATGGCCTGACTCATGAAAAAACAAGTGATGGCTACTATTTTATTGATTTCGTGGAAGTACCCAAGCAGACTAACCAGAATAGCCGGAATAATTCCAGGAATTCAAATTCAAGGAATAATAATAGCCGGAATAATTCTGCTGCGAAAATGCAGATCGTAAAGAATGATGATCAAACAGTTTCAATAGTGGCATATGATGAATCGATAGAGGTTATTATAAAAGAGGTTTCGCTGGTGTTGGGAGAGCATTATTTTATGTATGATGTACCAACGGGGAATACAAATCTTGATGTGGAAGGCATTACGTTTGAAGAGTTATTACACCATGTAATGAGGGGTACGGAATATACCTTTAAGAAAGGGGATAATTACTATGTGATTGGAAACAGAAATACTGAGGGATTAAGAGCTTCCCGGTTAATTCAGTTGGAAAACCGAACCATTGAAACTGTAATGGATTTGATTCCAAAAGAGTTGTTGACCGATATTGAGGTTAAAGAATTTATTGAATTGAATGGATTAATTGTATCCGGTTCATATATCAGAATAGAAGAATTGGAAGCATTTATTCATTCTGTTGATCAGATTGTACCTATGGTTCAGATTGATATTATCATTGTAACGACCAGCCGGTCCAGTACTATTTCAACAGGAATTAATGCGGGGATAGCAGATGAACCGGTGGCAACCAGTGGTACTGTGTTTCCGGGATTAGATGTCACATTAGGATCTGAAAGTGTAAACAGTATTATTCAGGCTTTAAATGGCTTTGGGCTGGTGAATTTTGGGTTAGTATCTCAGAATTTTTACGTGTCGCTTGACGCCCTTGAAACCAATAATATCATAGACATTACCTCAACACCAAAACTATCAGCTTTAAACGGCCATGAATCATCCATTACGGTGGGGGAGACTCAATATTACCAGCAAGAGACAATTTCGGTTACACCTACTATTGCAGGGGCAAATACACAATCCAACAGAATCTGGACAGCTGTTAACGCAAACCTGACAGTGACTGTTAAACCTTTTGTATCCACTGATGGTTATGTTACGCTGGAAATTAATGTTCAGCAGGATGACTTTACACCACGTGTGGCACCTGATGCCCCACCAGGAAATTCCACTCAAACATTCCAGTCTTTGGTCCGTGTAAAAGATGGGGAAATGATATTAATGGGAGGCCTGGAAAAGGATGCCAAGTCGGAATCCGGAACAGGAACACCTTTGTTGTCCAGAGTGCCTGTTTTAAAGTGGTTTTTTAGCAGTAAAACCAAAGAAAAAGAAAAGTCAAGACTCCACATATTTATTAAACCAACCGTAACCTATTGATCAGTGAAATTTCAATTGGGAAATATCAAAAAATTAGTCTCCGTTTCTATTCATTTTGTAGGGACTGAAATGAGGATTAGTGGTGTTGTAGTCAGGTACAAAAAAGGGGAAATTGAAATTGTTGATGAAGTGAATGGTCTGTCGGGGATAAAAAACCTGATTGATAAGCTTGGATCTAAAAATCCTTACATTATCCATTTTTCAGGAAAAGGCGTTTTGAATAAAAAGGTAGATAATGGTGAAAATATGCACCAGTCTGTCTTACTAAATGCCAATTCAAACGATTTTTATTTTACGGATTATATTGATGAAGGAAAGGCCTTTTCATCAGTAATCAGAAAAAACGTAACTGATGAAGTTTTAAATGAATTAAATGAGGCCAAAGTCAATGTGATTAGTATTACCAGCGGACCTTTTGTTGTTATGGCCATTGCTCCGTTTTTAAATCTGAAATCGTTTAATACAACAGATTATAATTTAACGATTGCTGACAATCACATTAATACGTTTGGAAAAAAAGAGGAGGGCGCAAGAACATCCTATCAAATTGGTGAAAAAAGGGTAAGTGAAAATGCAATTGCTGCTGTAGCACATGCTGTATTGTTTTTTAATGGAAATACTGCTTTTACTTTGCCGGAGAATCAAATGGTATTCGGAAAAAACAAAGAAGAGGCTAAGCAAAAGGTCATTTTCAGTCAGTTTGGTTTTTTCATGATGGTATTCTTCCTGACAGTATTATTAGGCAATTATCTGTATCTGGGTCACCTGAATAATGTCTATCAATCCAATTCATTGATGTTGGCTGATTATGTTGAAGATTTCAATGAAATCAGTAAACTGGAAGAAGAAAAAACCAGGAAGGAAATTCTGCTGAGAACTTCCGGGGTACTCAGTAAAAAGTATATTTCTTTCTATCTGGCTGAAATTTCGGGTACTGTACCTAAAGAAATTGCCTTTACACAATTCACCGTAAAACCATTAAAAAAAGATATTAAGTCGAAACATAAAATTGAAATTGACAACCAGTTGATTTATATATCTGGAATTTCAAAAACGAGTAGTTACCTCAGTGACTGGATTCTGGAATTAAAAGCCATTGAATGGATAAGAAAAGTGGATATCACTGACTATAATTATTTAGATGGTCAGGGAGAATTCAGCATAAAAATTGTAATATAGGGTGTTTGATAAACTGACATATAAACAAAAGAATTACGGATTACTTTTAATCTTTATACTGTTAGCCATGGTGAGCTATAAACGTTCATTTATTTTGTCAATTAACCTTAATAAGGAAATCAACCAACAGGAGCTACAAAAGCTGGATATTCAACATTCAGGTAAAAAGAAAGAATTACTGACACTCGAAATTCAGCAGATTAATAAAAATCTGGGAAAAACGGATGAATCTTCAGATAAGGTGCAACAGGAATTATTACGGGAAATTTCAGATTTTCCAGCCAGTTATGGATTGACTATCGAATCCATTAACCAAACCCATTTATATACCTCGGTGGACTATAAAATACTGACCAATGAGGTATTGATAGAAGGTAATTTTAAAGGATTGGTTAGAGCAATTAATCACTTAGAGCGAAAATTTGAATACGCCAGAATAATCAATACAGATATTTATAAAACGAAGGATCATGGAGATAAAAAATCGAAAGTTTATGCAAAAGTATTATTTCAACATTATTTTAAAATGTAGTTTTTGTTTGATCGCAGTTATCACTCTAAACAGTTGTCGGGATGTATTTGAAAAAAGACTGGCGGGTGATGAGGTGACGGTTATTATTCCTAATGATCAGGATACATTGTATTCCAATACGGTTCATTTTAAATGGGAAGAATTGGATGGTGCCGATAGTTACAGATTACAGATTGTCAGTCCTGAGTTTTCAAACATTCAAACATTTAATATTGATTCTTTAATTGAAGGAGACGAAATTAAAATTGTGCTTGCTCCGGGGCAATATCAGTTTAAGCTCAGAGGTGAAAATTCAGCTTATGAATCGGATTATATTAAAGCCCGGTCAATATATGTTGATAGTGTAAATGACTTAACTAATCAAGCGGTTCAATTATTGGATCCTGTGGATAATATTTATACCAATAGTATGCAATTGAGTTATTTTGGATGGCAAAACCTGTTTTCAGCCAGCTACTATGTTTTTCAAATCAGAACCGGTTCAAATTTTGAATCTGGATCGTTGATTCATGAAGAGTCTAATATTTATGGTATCAATTACGATTTTTACCAGTCCAGTGGAATTGAGTTAGGAGAAGGGGAATATACCTGGGGAATCAGAGCAGTGAACGAAACCTCTTCATCAGCTTTTTCAGCCCGGTTGTTATCCGTTGATACAACTGCTCCTAATACACCATTATTATCAAGCCCGGCCAATAATTTCCCAAGCCCTACTGATCAGGTCACACTAAAATGGTCAAAAAATGGTAGTGACCCTGGTATAATAAACTCACCTTTGACATCTGTAGTGGAAATTTCTGTAGGTGATAGTTTATTTAGTAATGGCAGTACAACCGTTTTTAATAATCTGACACAGGATTCTCTTCAATATCAATTCCCAAATTCAGGTGACTATTGGTGGAGAGTTTACCTTCAGGATGAGGCGGGCAATATCAGCCATTTTTACTCTGATATGTCAAAATTGATTATCCAATGATCAAAAAAAATAAGGCATTAACCTGGATGTTATTATTAGTGGTGGTAGGCATTTATGCTACCATAGCCTATAAGTCGTATGCGAATAAAAAACTAACAGAAGAGCACATTCAGGAGTATGCACCAGATTTAAGCTTTAGTCCGGCAAACTATAAAAAGGAAGATTTTAAAATTGATTTTCAGTTAAACGATCCGTTTAGAAGCAGTGCCAGGATCAGGAAAAGGAATCCCGCACCGGAAACGCAGAATAATTATTCACCCCAGATTAGCCAAAGGGTAAGGCCTCAGCAACCGGTGACTCCGCCTATTGCTGTAAAATGGCCTGAGATAAAGTACTTTGGTTTTGTAAGAAATACCGAAAAACCGAATAGTTTATGTTTGTTATCGATTAATGGTGAATTGATCAAAAAGGAGAAATCACAATCCCATAAAGGCATTGAAATATTAAATGTTTTTAAAGATTCTGTTGTGGTTTCGTTCCAGGGAAAGTTGAAAACAGTTGCCAAGCAATAAGTAGCATTAGCATAATGCGATTATACCCTGTACAATTGATGACTAATCGCGTATTTAAAGATACCAATAGGCGTTTTGACCTCCATTTTCGATTGAATAGATCGCCGGTGCCATTCAATGGTTCTCCTGCTTAAGCACATGATATCCGCTATATCCTGATTTGTTTTTTCCTCGCAAATGAGCTTGATAATCTCTATTTCACGTTCGTTAAAATCGGTATTTGGCTTGAACTGTTTATTAATGATCAGGTTTCGGGTATGGGCTGGAATATGAGGCCCGAAATAGTATTCCCCTTTCTTAACCTTATTAATGGCCTTGATAATAGTACTCTTACTAATATCTTTCAGTAAAAAAGCTTTTACCCCGATTTTAAAATACTCCAACATTGAAAAATACGCCTCCGTTTGCGATAGCATGATAATATTAAGTTCAGGGAATTTCTTTTTAAGAATAAGCACTGTTTCATACCCTCCCAGACCTTCGGTTTGTGTATCCAGAATCAGGACATCAACCGGCGATTTTTTTAACCGCCTGATCAGGTCAAGACCATTATCGGTTTCAATGGTTACTTTTAAATCGTTTTCATCCTTTAAAGAAAGCATTAACCCTCTTCTATAGATGTTTTGTTTGTCTGCTACTGCAATTAATGTTTGAGTCATAATAGTGTTGGGTTTTCATTCAGTCTAATATCGGGAATTTATAAATGTATCCCAATGACTTAACTGAATAATTATTATTTGATATTGTTTTGTTAATATTTGAATTATCTCGCTCAGTAATTCCATAAATTTTGGCTGATTTAAACTCTAAAAAAAGCTTTTTTCACTGCTCAAAATTCGCTTTTAAGAACATAACCTATTTACGTACTTAATAAGTTTTATTCTTGTTAATTTTTCTTTCCCTTAACAAAAATTATCAGGTCAGATACCTGGCTCGTTTTCAATAATTAAATAACGTTTTTATCTTCTGTAGTTACGCGCTTTATAGTTAATAGTTTTTTAGTTTATGGTTGATAGTTAGTAATCGTTTGTTTTTTTCTTAACCAGCAACCAGCAACCAGCAACCAGCAACCAGCAACCAGCAACCAGCAACATCTATACTGTTAACCGGAAATCAAAAAATAGTAATCGGTAATCCAACGATTAACTGATAAACAATGAACTATCAACAATCAACTAGCAAACCATCCAACTGATACTAGTACAACTACTAAAAATCTCAAAAAAATCCCCGTATAAGTACGGGAAAACCAAACTGTTAATAAAATCTTGAATCCCTTGCGGGGTAAAGGATAGCTATGTAGATAACTTCCTTTAAAAAAGTAAACCTGATAAAAGTCAGTTGTAAACCACTGTAAATAAGGCTAGTTTTGATTCGTTATTATCATGTGGGGACATGACATTAAGAAATAAGGCGATTGAGAAGAGATTTTAATACAGGGAATTCCCTGTAACAAAAAACGGGAATTTTCCTTGTTGAAAATACGTTGGCAAGATGATAATTTTGTCGCTTTATTGAATCCCATCTGAAGTAATATTTTCTTTTGACAGAAACTAAAAAATGGTTTATAAAAAGAAGATCAATATTTGAATGTATTTATAAATGTCAGGAGTAGGGGATGATTCAAAATCAGGCCTTTTCCAAATTTTAATTAAAACGTCCAAATATTAACAAGTTCTTTTAACAGAGAGAATTATCATGACCTTTGGAAAAAGAACTGTGAAGAAATAAAGAAAACAGATGCCTATAGAAGGCAAACTAAAATAGAAAATATATCGGTTTAACCGATAGAATATAAAAATAAAGCCATGTTAAAAAAAGTAGTATTATCAGTTGTTTTATTAATTACAGGTTTGGGGTTCAGTCAAACCGATTCCACCGACTTAACCTTAAGTACGAGTCCGGCCACTTTGGTAACCCAAATGGATTCTGTACTATTTGGAGACGGTAATTTTGATGACTATAAATTAGATTTTGACATTAGTGATACCACAGATTTTGGTAGTGCATCTATAGAATTAGCATTAACGAATAATCAGATATTGTTTCGCCACACCTATACTCTGGCTGAGTTGCAAAGTGAAGGTTTAATTACCGGTTGGCATGTAGCCCTCAATTTTGGAAAATTTGATACCAACCAGAACTATAAAGTCAATGTGGTAATAGGAAACTATGCAGGAGTATTGAGTCCAAGTATTTCAAAAAACTATTAATAAGATGAGTAAAGTATTAATTATATTGTTGTCAGTTGCTCTGACACTGTCATTGACAGTGCACGGACAAAGTACAACGGTCACTTTGAATATCGATTCGTCCACCGAGGGAGATGCCATGGTGGGAAGTGCCGGTTTGGTCAATACCAACTATGGTTCACAGGATTTTATGAATGTATATTATAGTGATCAAACCACACCGATTGTATACCGAAGCTTTTTAAAATTTGATTTAAGTAGCATACCGGTTAATGCGGTGATTACAGATGCGACACTGGAACTGGTTCCAAAATCGGTGGATAATACAACCAATAATAGCTATTATGTCAGTAGGGTTGATGGGGCTTGGGAAGCCTCCCAGATTACATGGACTAATCAACCCGGAACGCTTTCAAGTGATCAGGTTACTGTTGATAATGCTGCAGCAAGCAGTACTTCTACTCACAGTATTAATGTCAGAGATCATGTTCAGACCATGGTTAAATTTCCGACAACTAATCATGGTTGGGACATTCGTCTTCAAAACGAAACCGTGTCAGGTGCTGATTATGGGATTAGTTTTTGGTCATCTGAGAGTACTAACACAGCCAATCGTCCGAAATTGACTGTAACCTATGTAATGCCTATGGATTTAACCGGTGTTGCGACACATTGTACCGCTGGTAATACAGATGGCAGTATTGACTTTACTTATACCGGAGGATCAGGATTAAGTCCAAGATTGTTTACACTTTATAAAGTCAACGAAGATCCTGCCGCTAGTCTAGGAGTGACATTGGTGGCGGTTCATGCATTGAATCAGAATACAGTTGCAGTAGATAATGAGACCATTGATGTAACAGGTTTGGAGCCTGGCCTGTATATGGCGAAAATCATTGATGAGATTGTTTATTCATCACCTGGTTATAATATGGCTGAGTATTTGTCTTTGTTGGCAGAAGAGAGTTTCCTGATAGGGAGAGAAGGTGAGGTCACCAATGTAACTTTTACAAAGTATGTCGAAACCATGAATATTAGCCAATATGTGGGAGGAGGCAATTATTATTATTCCGACAATAATTATTATGGAACCACGCCTGGAACCCGAATCAGGACAGGTGGGTACGGAACAGATACAACACTATGGAATTACGACCATGATTCACCTAACAATATGCGGACAGAATCATTGTTTAATACCAAAATTAATTTTCCTTCAGATCTGGAATTTTTGTCATCCGATCTGTATATGAAACACCATTTTACATATCAACATTCTTCAGGTTCAAATGCAATATATTTTACACCAGTAACAGAACCATGGCGAAAGACCAACGTAACCTGGAATACCAGACCGGGAACGGATGAATCTGCTCAGCTTTATTTGCCAAAGACTTCAAATGCTAATGGATATACCAGTGGTGAAGATGCGATTGATATTTCATCTTTAGTGGAATATTGGCAACATAACCCTAACTATGGCTTTGAACTCAAACTGGCCGATTACAATAACCCCAGAGCTACGCACCGAAGCTATGCTGATTTCTCCAAAACAACTTTAGGTAGAATAGAATTAAGCTTTGAAGTAAAACCAATAAAATCCACTTATGATGCTTCAAAAGGATCAGGTGAGATTACAGTTAGTGCACCAGATGGAATTTTACCATATACTTATTTAATCAGTACTAAACCAATACCGGATTTGGATGAGCTATGGAGCACTATCCCGGATTCAATTATTATTGATAGTACAAGCTTTTTTTCGGGGAAAGAAAACACAAGGGAATTTACATTTAAGAATTTGGAAAGTGAGCGATATTATGTTGCGGTATTTGATAATAACGGACAAAAAATCTATCATAATGAAAAAGTAGTCAGTCCTGAAATAAAGCTATACCATGCTGCGAATATCGTTGAAACCACACCTGGAAGATTTGAAATGGCCCCAAATGCCAACGGAAATGGTAAAGCAACAATTTTTGGTAGTTTGGAGCACGGAAAATCAGGAGGAATTGAATTTCAGATAACGCAATTAGGACAATCAATTATTGGTTTTAACGAAATTACGGCTCAGCAGGTTGAAAAAGTAAGTGATATGGTTTTTGGTGTTGAAACGAAAGTAGATGGTACTTGTAATATTTACTCTAATGGTCTTTTAGTTAAAACTGAAATTATTTCTGAGAGTTCAAGAATCCGATTAGTTAGAGAGCAGACTGAATTTGTACTATACATTGATGAGGAAGACGTATACAAAACCGGAGATAGGGGAGATGAAACAATAGGTTACAAAATTGACTTTGAAATAGAAGAAGAATACCCGTCAAAAATTCATGTAAAAGCATATTTAAAGTCGTTCTTATCGGTTATTTATCCAATCACCGCCCATGAAAGATCATATTGTGGAGATTTATCCGCAACTATACAAATTGGGTACCCGTGTGAACATTGTATCGAAAATTATGTCTATGCAACCTATACCGATTTATCTACCAGTATAACGACTAATATTCAGGGGCCTATGCCACTGACAATTCCGTTGTCACAAGGATCGTACTTAATTTCATATAATCTTGGAACTTCAAGTAATGTTAGCCTTATTGGTGGTTCACAAATAGTTAATGTGGGTCATATTATTGACTGGGATATGACTTCTTCAAATGGTCATCTGTTATTGCCTGGTAATCAATTACAAACTTTAATGTTTGGAAACTCCACAAATTTTGTAGGCGCCGGGTCTACATTTGCAACCAATATTCTAAATACAGATGCTGATGAGTGGCTAAGTTTTAAAACTTGTTTTGACTATCCGCCAGTAAAAGATAATCAGGAATCAGGTTTGAGTAGTTATGCCAGTATTGAATTGATAGACCAAAGTAATAACACCGTGACAAAGGTACTGGTTTTAAGGGACTTTTTTGGAAATCTCACAGCATCTGTATCGGATGGAACAACATACTCAACTCCTGTTACTGCCGATATTGACGACACCTACACTATTGAAAACATATTCAGTAATGGATCTAACACCATTAAAGTATTTAAAGAAGGGATTCAGATTGGAAATGATATTCCTGTAAGTAATAACCTCCAGTTAAGAGTTAAGGGAGAAACGGGGTCATATGCTTGTATTAGAGAAACATATGTTTCTTTTTGCCGTGTAGTACCGGATCAATTTATACAATTAGAGCGGAAAATTCAGGGAGGGTATTACCAGGTACCTAACGATAATATTTTAAGGGTGGAATACAATGAGGAGTATAATGATGCAGATGGTCAACTGAATTATCAAATAAAGAAATTAACGGGTGAACCTGTTATTTCAAACACGTCCGTAACAGAGTCGGTCACTTTTGGAGACAACCGGATTTATTTTAATGTGGCTTCATTGAACTACAATGAGTTCTACATTTTAGAAGTCACAAATGATAAAAGAGAAACTTTTTATTTAAGATTTAAACTTTAAGAAATTGAAAATAGCATTTTACATATTACTCTTATTAGTACTGGTGGCCTGTGGGGATAAATCACAACTGATAGGAGAGTCTGCTTTGGAATTTCCGGTAGAAAATAATGTTGCTGATTTTACGGATAGCAGAATAGAGTTTAAAAATAATGTGATTCAGATTGATCAGGTAGAGGAGGATGTATTAATTCAGGAAATAGAACAACAAAGAGAAGATGTTTTGTTCCGGGTTAAACGAATGGACACAAAGCATTATTTGATGAGAAAAGGATTGAAAAATGAAGAATTGGAAAAAGCATTGATTGAACTTGAGGATGAACAACTATTTTATGTTGAATTTGAGGAAAGTCAAAAAAGAGATCTGATGAAAAAATACTTTGAACAGCATATGGACGAATCAGTTTCCTATCTATCCTTTAAAATAGATCAGGATTTCAGTTTGGTTCAATCTGATACTATTGATGCTGCCTCATTGGTATATGAGCGTAATTACCATGTGGCACCATTCGAACGTATTTTGATCAGCTTTAAAGGCATTGACAAAGATGAAGAAATGGAAATAATTTACAGGGACAAATTATTTCAAAAAGGGGAAATGAAGTTTCACTTCCCTTCTAAAAAATATATTACTAAAAAGACAGAAACAGCTTTATGATTAAGAGTATAAGAAATAGTTTTATCACTAAGGGGTTTAGCATTACTATGATCGTAGTCATGTTTTTTACCATGATTGCACCAATCAATTCCTATGGTTTAACAGGTGGACCTGCACAACCTGAATTTAACTCCTTTACCCCGATTGGTACTTCCGATATGGTGGATTTAGCTTCAGGAGACTTTAGTTATAATATTCCGTTAATGGATATTGGTGGCTTTCCGATTAACCTTGCTTATAATTCAGGTATAACCATGGACCAGGAAGCTTCATGGGTAGGTTTGGGCTGGAACTTAAGTATTGGTCAGATTAATCGTCAGATGAGAGGGTTACCGGATGATTTTGATGGGGATCAGATGGTGTATGAGAACGACATGAAGGATAATTTTACAGTTGGCGGGGCTATAAATTTTACACCAGCTATAACAGGTGCTGAGACTCCGAAGGTAAGTAGTGATGATGAATTGGGAGCAGTAACCTTTGGGGTGTCTCTGCAATACAATAATTATACTGGCTTTAGCTTAAAACCTTCGCTAGGCGTATCAGCAGATATTACCAAAAATGTTTCATTAGGTTTAAACGTAGAATCAGGTCCTGATGGCATGAGTTTAACACCAAGTGCATCATTTCATGGAAAGAAAAAAAAGGATGGTACTATGACTACAAAGATGGGTAGTAAGATAGGTGCCACATTTAATTCCCGGCAAGGTTTGACTAATGTTAACATGTCTGTATCTCATCAGGGATTGAATAATGACATAAGATCCAGAATGCGAAAAGGACTCAATTATGGAGGACAAAGTATTGGGAGTAGCATCAGCTTTTTTCCAAATCATTATACTCCTCAGATTCAGGATAAGTTAATGACAGAAAACTATACCTTTAATGCAGCTATAGGAAGTGAGTTTTTTGGTGGAGAAGGTCAGGGCCAGATCAGAGCATTTGCCTCTAATCAATTTATTCCGGACTATTTAGCTAAAGCAGAGGTTGAGGCGTATGGCTATGACAATACCCATTCAGCAGATGAGAAAGACGTTAAAGATTTTAACCGGGAAAAGGATGGTAATTTCAGTGTCAATTCCACCAATTTACCAATCACAAATTATACATATGATATATACAGTGTCCAGGGCCAGGGTGTTGGCGGAATGTTTAGGCCATTCCGATCACAAATAGGTTATGTTAATGACAGAACAGCCACAACTTACACAAATGGGGGTTCTCAGGGGGTAGAGTTAGGTTTAGGTAATACAACCCATGCGGGTGTGGATGTTGAAGTGACGGATGTTAATGCATCAACCGGAATCTGGAAAGCAGATGAAGGTAATAATGCTTTAACGCACTTTGAATCTTCAGAAAGTAGTGACAAGACTTATGAAGAAGTGTATTTTAGAAATGTTGGGGATTTATCGGCTGATGTGGGTGCCCATAACTATACTAATGAAACACCAGTAAGACTTGCTTTGGGAGGAAGTGAATATAATAGAGAATTAAGTGCAAATTATGTTGAAAAAAATGGGGCTTCTTCAAATTTATCGAATACTAAACGGACAGCTCGGCGCAAACGTAACCAGACCATTTTAAAGGTTAAAAACGCAGATGTTGAACTGGAACCTGGAAAAAATTTATTAGGGTTTACCTCAAATGGTCATGCCAAAGCGCATCATACTGCAGGATTTGTGGTGACCAGAAATGATGGTGCCCGCTATATTTATGGAGAAGCCTTATATAATACTACCAAAAAGGAAATCAGTTTTTCAATGGCTAATAAAGGTGGGGGAGACTGCCTGACCGGTTTAATTGATTATGATCCGGCAACGGATGCTACAGTTGATCAGAATAAAAACGGAAACCAGTATTTTAATAGTGTAACGACTCCTGCTTATTCGCACACATTTTTATTAACCACATTATTGTCATCTGATTATTCAGATGTAAAAGGAGATGGTCTGACTGATGATGATTTGGGTTCTTATACAAAATTTACCTACACATCTGGGAGTAATTATAGATGGCGGGTACCATTTCAAGAAGAAAAAGCCAATTTTAACGAAGGCTTAAAATCTGATACAGAAGATGATAAGGGCTCTTACGTTTATGGTGAAAAAGAAATGAAATACATTGACAAGATTGAAACCAAAACTCATATTGCGGTATTTCATATTTCTGCCCGTCATGATGGATTTGGTGTCAATGGCGAATCAGGAGGTTTAGGTTCAGGTTCTGAAATGCAAAAACTGGATAAAATAGAATTGTTCTCAAAAGGAGAGTATTATATCTATAATCCGGATGGTAGCAGGACTGAAAATCCTAATAAAACGCCCATCAAAACAGCTCATTTCGAATATGGCTATGATTTATGTAAAGGCATTCCAAACAATGATGGTCTAAATCCAACGGAAAATGCCGGAGGAAAGCTGACCCTTAAAAAAGTATATTTTACTTACCGTAATTCCAATATGGGTAAATATTCACCTTATGAGTTTACTTATGGTGATCTTGAGCATGATGGAACAGTCATTTCAAACCCAAATTACAATTTAAAAGAGTATAATATTTGGGGTGGATATAAACCGTTCTCTTCTAATACTACTTGTGATGTACTGGGTGATCCGACTGTGCCTGAATTCAACTATATTGAACAAGAGGATGAATTACTAAGAGACTATTCAGCGGCCTGGAGTATAACAGATATTGAATTACCATCCGGTGGAGAAATTCAAATTGATTACGAGTCGGACGACTATGCCTATGTTCAGGATAAAAAGGCCATGCAAATGTTTAAAGTGGTTGGGGCAGGGACGCATAACGAACCTACAAGCTTAGATGATTTAGACAGATTGTATGATTTAGACAATGGAAATGATGAAGCTTCATTTTTATATATAGAACTTCCACAATTGGACCAAAATCTAATAAATGAATCTGCTGATGAAGACAACGTATTTTATAAAAAATATATTGAAAATATAGTTGAAAACTATAAGTCATTGATACAGTTTCGGTTTTTTGTCAATATGGGTCGAAAAGGGGGTAAAGACAATCCAAACTTTAACAAAGCGCAATTTGATTATATCAATGGATATTTTGAACTAGAACAGGATATTGCAACTGACCAAAGACAATTTTTTTACAGGATCTTTGAAATCAACAGTGTAAAATATGCCACCATTCCCGTTAAACTAGTAGATATGGAAGGTGGATTAACCCCATCGCAAGATGTAAATCCAATAGCCAAAGCCGGTTGGCAGTTCGGTCGTAAATACTTGTCAAGGGATATTTACGATTTAGGAGGAGTGGATACTGAGGCAGATGCATCCATGATGATGGAAGCCATTTTTGATGTATTCCAAAATTTAAAAGAGGTATATGTTGGACCAAATGGTTTACTAAGAGGTAAAAAAATTGCCAGACGATTTATCCCTGAAAAATCCTGGATCAGATTAATGAATCCAAATGGTATGAAAAAAGGTGGCGGTTGCAGAGTAAAAGAAATCAGGATGAATGATGGTTGGGATAAGATGACAGAAGATGAAAATCAGGCTGTTCATGGCCAAGATATTAATGAGAATCTGACCGGTCGGGGACAAAGTTACGGACAGGAATATACTTATACTACCACTGACGAAAAAGGAAATACGATTTCAAGTGGAGTGTGCACCTATGAGCCGGTTGGAGCATTGGATAATCCTTTAATTCAACCCGTTTTTGTAAATATTAACCGTGTACTGGGGCCAGATGAAGAGAACTATATGGAAACTCCGTTTGGAGAGTCCTTTTTCCCATCACCTGCTGTGACCTACTCAAGAGTTTCAGTAAAAAATCTGGAAAGAAACGATCAGGACATTAATGGTGATAATGCTGATGATATTGTTAATAATAACGCGACCGGTCATGTGGTGACCGAGTTTTATACTTCAAAAGACTTTCCAACGGTTTGTGACCAAACTGATTTAATGATAGAAGAGGACGGTGGTAAAAAAGCCGATCAGATTCTTCAGAATTTATTAAAGATTAATGTTAGAAAACATTTAACACTATCACAAGGCTATACAGTACATAAAAATGATATGAATGGTAAAATGAAAAAGCAATTAGTGTTTGCTCAGGACCATGAAGAACCTATTTCAGGCGCATTATATGTCTACAATGGTGCAGGAGTGTATGGTGATCCAACCGATCCGGTTAACCTGACTACCGTGGCACGCGCAGGACTTCGAAATTCGGTCACTGTAATTGATAAGGAAGGTAATGTCAGCAATAAAAAGATTGGCGTTGAAGTAGATGTGATTAATGATTTCAGAGAAATGAAAACCGAAACGACTGTAGCGGGTGTCAATTATAATACAGCGAATTTTATAGCCGGTCTGCCAATTACTATACCATTACCACTGCCAAATTATGCACATAATGAGGAAAAACTTAACGTTTCTGTGACTACGAAAGTAATTAATTCCTATGGTATCCAAACAGAGGTAATTGCTTTTGACGCTGGTGCTTCAGTATCCACTAAAAATGTAGCCTGGGATGAAGAAACAGGGGAGGTGCTCTTAACACAAACCACTAATGAATATAGTGATCAATACTACTCTTTAAATTACCCGGCACACTGGTATTACCCAGCTATGGGGCTGGCGAGTTTTAATAGTGGAGCTGAATTTGAAATTACCCATAATAATGGTGGTCTATATAGTCCTGAGGCTTCAATTTCTAATAATGTGAGTACCCTTTTTTATGAAGGAGATGAAATTTTGATAACTGATTATGACGGTAGTGGCGAGCACAAGCTGTTATGGGTCAGTGAGGTTCACAAGGATAACAATACCATAAAATTGATTAATCAGAATGGTGTAGATTTTTCTAATGCCGGAACCCATACTGTTAAAATTATCCGGTCGGGTAAACGGAATCTGGCCAATACTTCAATGGGGTCAATTGTCACCCAGAAAGCTCTGGATGCATATCATTTGAATACAAATAATCCAAATGATATTAATTTCTTAAGTGATGAGAATCAAAATGGATTGCTTAATAAAATCATTAATTCAGGAGCTGTTCATTTTAGTGATAATTGGGAGGAACAATGTGATAGAATTGAAGGAGAAGATGGTACAATTACCACTAACCCTTATGTAACAAATCAAAAAGGCGTATGGCGTGCTGATAAATCCTATTTATATCTGGCACCACGGTTACATAATAACCATGCTCAGGGGAACCATAATGATAACCCATCTGATAAACACCAGGTTGATCCAAGAAATGATGGCTTTTATACTCATTTTTCGCCATTCTATAAATTTGGAGATCATGATGGGGACGAAGGACAACCAAGTGCAACACCAGAACAATGGTTTATTGATTTGACCAACTGGACTTATACCTCTGAGGTAACCGAATACAACCCTTATGGCTTTGAAATTGAAAACAAAGATGCTTTGGGGCGTTACTCTAGTGCACAATACGGGTATAATAATAAATTTCCAACGGCTGTTAGTGCCAACGCCAGGTACAGCCAAATTGGGTTTGATGGCTTTGAGGATTACAATTTCCAAAACTTTGACCCAAGGCATTTTAATTTTCGGGACCTGCCGGTTGGAAATGTGGTAGACACCAAATCACATACAGGTAGGTCTTCTTTAAAACTTGAAAAAGGAGAAAAGGTAACCAGACGAATCAGAATGGAAGGAGGGGTTTGTGATTAATCTCAAAAATACTATGATAATGAAAACAAGTTTGTTAATACTACTTACATTGATATGTTCAGTGTATGGAATATCGGCTACAGTTACTTACGAAGTAAATGATAATAGTAGAGGAGTATCTATTCCAAACACTTTTGATTGGGCCATAAATCAGGCGGTGGCTTCTGCAAATTCAGGAGATGACGTGATAATAGAATTAAATTTTCAAGGCTCAGGAGGTCAGGGGGGACTCTTTTTGGATAGCAAATTACCGACTATTGATAATACTAATGGTTCAATACTGATCAGAAAAAAAACAGGAGCATACTCCCCTTTTTTAACACTTCATCCAAGTAATTTTAATTGGACAGGAAATAATGCTGTAGGATTGAGAATTTCAGGGATAAACGTAACTGTTAAAGATATAAAATTCCAGAATTTTGAAAATTTATCCGGTTCACCGTTAACTTCTGCTGTAGCCATTGATATTTTACATAGTGAAGGTGTTAAAATAGAAGGTAATATTTTTAAAGTAGTTTCTCCTGCTGGAAATGGTACAGGTTATGGAATACGTTCAAACGGAACTGCAACGGATGTTTCAATTGCAGGAAATGAATTCGAAGGAGCTATTTACGGTATTGATTTAAGCGCTGCGGTGGGAACTACAACTATTAATTCAAATAATACTTTTACTAATGTAACAAATCCAATTGTAGTTTCATCCAGTGGTTCCACTCCTGTTTGTGATATCACAAATAACTCAATTGATGGTACTTCACAAGGAGGAATTACTTTCAATTTTTCCGGAGGAGCACAAGCCTCAATTAAGAATAACAGTATTAATGAAGGGGGAATAACTATCATCAACCCCATATTTAATCTGGCTAATGAATTACTAATTGAAGACAACGAAGTTTCAAATTTCATTTTGGGTGTAAATATTACTGGACCCCAGCACAATTGGAGTATAATTAACAATAAATTTAATCCATTAGTTGGTAGTAGTGGGGCTACAGCTTTTCATATTGATAATAATATTAGTTTTCCAACTGACGACTTTTACATCAATTTTATAGATGATGTAGATAACTTCTTTGGATTTCCAATTCAAAACCATGGCAATGAAATTAATAATTGTGCAGTAGCTTTTGAATTTGAAGAAATGAAGAACTGCCATATTTTAAATTATGATGTTGATGGAGGAGCTAGGGTACATAGCACATATCCCGTAACAATAATGGAAACTTTGTTAAAGGTTCAGACGGTCGGAACAGATCATATATTTCTATATATAGGAGGTAATCAGAACTTTGGACCTCATAGTATTACATCATCAAACCCAGCAGCGCTCGAAGCTGATAACTCCGGATATAATTTGTCTTTGGACTATAGCTTGAACTTCACTCAATGGCAAAATACTGGTAATTATGTAGTCGAATTCTTTAAAATGAGTGCGGATGGAACTGAAATGATCGACTTTTTGGGACGGGAAATTGTGACATATACTGATTTGAATCCTGTAACATTTAGTGGTAATTTCACAAAGGATTTCTATTTTTCCAGTGCGCCTGATATTGAAGGTATAGGACTTACAGTAACCTCTTTAGGTAACTTGAATGATCCGGTAAACTATCCTACAACTGCTTCAACAAAAGTAGGAACCTCAAATATAAAATTTGTTTCCGTTAGCAATGCTTCCTGTAATAGTTGTGAATTATTTGAACCGATTACCGAAGGTAAGTATTGGGTGAGTGCTTGGGTAAGTGTAGATTACCCATTTCAAATGAAAACGTTTGATAATAGGAGTACGAGTGGAACCACTCCATCTTTATCGGTAGACTTTGTGGATGTCAATGGTGTTTCCAGTAATCAGGCGGTCCAATTTTTCCCAACAGATGATATTATTGATGGCTGGCAACGTATTGTGGGGGCTTTTGAAATTCCTCAACAGACTAGTAATATTGATTTAGTATTGGAGGCAGACGCCACTTATCCAACCTATTTTGATGATATCCGGATACATCCGTTTAATGCCTCAATGAAATCCTATGTTTATGATGGAGAAACCTTTTGGCTGACCTCAGAGCTGGATGATAATAATTATGCCACTTTTTATGAGTACGATAATGAAGGTGGGTTGATCAGAATAAAAAAGGAAACCTCACGTGGAATTGTCACTATTCAGGAAACCGGTTCAAGCCAAATCAAAAAAGAAAATCCATGAAACGAGGATATAAAAACTTTTCAATGATTAAAAGAATGATAATGTTGGGTTCCATTTGACCAATAAATAAAAAATGATATACAAATGAAAGTAGTTTTATACATATTTATTTTAGTTTTTCCGGCTTTGGGTTTTACCCTTTCAGGTAAGGATTATCTGGAAAAAATTAACCGCAATTATGCTAACCTAAAAGCATTTGAACTGCAAATGTCTTACCAGTTGTATAAAGGTTATTCCGGCAATGAGGTATTGCAAACCTATAGTGGTAATTATATTAAAAATGAGGTTAAGGCGTACCGTAAAATCAAGTCTACCGAATTCATTCATTTTAATAAAATAACACTACAGGTTAACCATGATGAAAAATTAGTGATACTGGACAACCGTTTAGATGCCGAATTTATGGAAATTGATTTAAAATCGGCCTTAAAACAATGTCAGGATATTAAACTATTAAAAAAAGAAAAAGGAGTTCTGGTCACTCTGGTATTAAAAAATGAGACGGATATACCCTATTCAAAAGTTAGTTTACTGGTTGACAATTCATACTGGATAAAAGAGATGACCTTTTACTATGCAGCACAAATGAATTTTGGAACCTATCAAAATAAAGATATGGCCTATCCGAAATTACGCATTCAGTATGAGCAGTTTAAAAAAGGAACAAAAAAATTAGACGATTTAGAGATCAGCAATTTTATTGATTTAGGGGCATCAAAACCAGCATTAGTTGGTGACTACGCGACCTACAAATTAATAGATGCTAGAAAAAATAATTAGAATATATGTTAGTTAGGAATTTAGGATTGATATTGTTTTTGTTTGTAAGTCTTTTGTCTTATGGAGCAAAAGAGGTGTATAGTGTACGAAAAGCACCGACATATAATACCTTTTCGTTAGATATCGAAGATGGTAAATTTACTGAGTTGGGTTCAACTAATTTTACGGATGCTTCGGTAAACCTACGGGTAAAATTAGGTGTTGAAGAACGCACCAATTTTAGTTATATTGATGCTTATGGGGTATTGACCGTTCAGGTAATTTTTACACCAATAAATCCATCCGGAACAAGTGAACCTTCCATCACAGAAAATCTTACGATTAGTTATTCACCTGATGGTGGGCAAGGGAACCAGATTAATACTTCTGTATTAACCCATTCCGGTTACCATAAATATAAAATTGAAGCTAATCTGGTTACACCAAATTCCGGACCTATTCCGTTAAACGTTTATATGGAGGCCGAACTTGAAGTGGAGCGTTATTATGAAATCAGTGCCGCTTTGCCGGAATTGGGAGCCAATTCAGTTTTTTATAGTGCAGATGGTTCTGAAAACATCACTTATGATGTTTCACAGGGTTATCATATTATAAGTAATAACGAAAATGGCCGGGAGCTTGAAGTATGGTGGGATTATATTTCAGGTGCTGAAGAATATGAATTAGAATGGGCCTGGATTGATAATTATTCAGATAATAATCTGACAGTAGGGTTGAATGCATCAAATGTTGATTTAAGTCTGCGTGATTTTGAATTGAATAATACGCGGATTATTACTAATGATCAACGTTATAGGATTCCGGTTATTTACAACCAGGGCTTTTTGGTTTATCGGGTAAGAGGAGTAGGAAGATGGCTGGATGAGCCTGGTAAAGTTAAATTTGGTAAATGGTCATACAACAATGCCGGTGCTACAAAAGTGAGCCACTGGTCACACTATGTTGAAATTAAGGCTGGCCACACCAACTCAAAAAACTGGCAGCACCAAACCGTTTATGCTGAAGAGGGTAAACGTAAAGATATTGTTAGTTATTTTGATGGTTCTTTAAGAAACCGTCAAACTGTAACTAAAATTAACTCTAATAATGAAGCCATAGTTGGTGAGAGTGTTTATGATAACCAGGGACGTGCAGCTATTCAGATATTGCCAACACCGGTTGAAAACCCGGCCTTAAAATACTATCCTCAGCTGAACAGGGTGGAGGATAATACTGCAAACACTTATGATGAGATACCATTTGGTCACCAACATTTTGACTGGGATGACCCGGCCAATCCAAATACCTGTGTCAGTTTAACACAATCTATGTCTACCAGTTCAGGAGCTTCAAAATACTATTCAACTAATAATGCAGCTACGGGAGACTGGCAGGATCAGGTGCCACTGGCAGACGGATTTCCGTATACACAAATTCAATATACACCTGATAATACGGGTAGAATTAGAGCGCAAAGTGGTGTGGGTGCAGATTATACATTGGGTAGTGGCCATGAAACCAAATATTTTTATGGGCAGCCAAAACAAGAAGAACTAAACCGTTTATTTGGTTACCAGGTGGGGAATGTGGCACGATACAAAAAAAATATGGTAGTTGACGCCAATGGTCAGGTGAGTGTTAGCTATATGGACCCGCAGGGAAGAGTAATTGCAACAGCATTATCAGGAGACAATACCATTTCAGGAAACAATACGGTAACTAATCTTAAATCTTTGGATGATGAGTTGGATGTAAACCTGCATTTGAATCTTGCTGCTGACCTTTTAGCAAAGCTCAATGATACCGATCCGGATTCTCCAACAGATGCTAATATTGCGTTTATTTCAGGTCAAAATGGTCCGCAACAGGATGGTTTAGAGGTTAACTCCAATTTATTGTCATCCAAAGACGGTAACCCACATGACTTTACCTATGGTATTACACAAAATGAGGTGTTTAACCCGTGTGCTGATGATGAAAATGTGACCTATCCTTTTGATTATATTTTGGAAATCGGGTTAGAAAATAATTGCGGAGAACCATTAATACCCGCCCCAACCGGTACAGAATATACATTGAATGCTGATGGTCGTATTATAGCGCATTTAAGTCCTAATACTACAGCCGGGACTTTTAACTGGCTGTCAAATTTAGATATTGGGGAATATCAAATCACCAAAAAACTGATTGTTGACCCGGTGAGTTTACATAACCATGCTCTGGACTATATAGAAACTCAAACAAATAATCCGAGTAACAATTGTTTAAGTGATCTGGTTATTGTTAACACCGCAGATTGCGGAGATGACCCTGTACCAACACCTGCTAATCCTCCCGGATCCGTAATTGAAGTCAATGATATTAACCATCCTTCAGGAGCCTGTACTACTAATGAAATTATGATGCTACAGGATTTAAGTCCCAATGGACAGTATGGGGCCACATCAGGGAACATGATTTTAAGTGTATTTGCAGAAACCAATGCATTGGATAAAGGTTTTATGGGAGATGAAAAGACCTGGAAGTTTCCTGAAGGTCATTATAAATCTCAGGATGGCACAGATGCCATGATTGAGGTATATTGGGATGGAACGGATGCTACTCCTGAAATTGATTTTACCCCGATAGCGTCAGCTGGATACATTGATGTTTACCCGGAGCAATTGCAGTATGTTGAAGACTTTTTAACTCATTGGGAACCTTCATGGGCCGGGGCCTTATTGCCTCATCATCCTGAATATGGTTACCTGGAATTTATGGATCAGTTCTGTGGAACCTCTGGCCTTTCAACAGATGAATATGATGCTACTTTAAATCAAATTTATACTTATGACCAGGCTAGTAGTACGATTGTAGGAGACAATTTTTTAAATACCAATATTACATTGGGAACCACTATTTTGGACCATGATCAGATAGGTAATATTTCCTTTTCTTCAGGTGTGACAGACCCCGGAAATTCTGGTAACTTCATTGCTGACTTGTTAACCGACCTGTTAAATAACTATAAAGGAACAGGGGTTGATTTATGGACATTCTGCTTTGCAACTGTTCATTGTGGCTCTGGTACAAATAGTGCATGTTCACTTCCGGCTATTGGAACTTATGATCACCGTGACCAGGTGTGGGGCCTGTTTAAGAGTATCTATATTTCAGAAAAACGAAAAATCATCCAATTATTTGCAGACTTTTATGCTGTTTCAACAGGGGCTTATAACGGTTATATTGGAGAGAATCCGGAAGGTTCGCCCGCCGTTCAGAGCTTTTTATATTATGAACCTTATGTAACCGGAACAACTGATCCTTTATTCCCGAATTATAATGTGGGAGAAGTTACTGTACTTGATTATATGACTCAGGCTTTGGTGAACAGAGATCCACTGTCGCACCCATCCGGTGTGGCTTATGCTACACAATGGTCAGCAGCAGGGCCGTTTAATCATTTGTTTGAAGACAAAGTAAAACGCTATGCCCCAATTGACGATTTATATAACAGTAATTTAAGTGAAGCCGATATTCTAACGCAAAGCGCATTGGAAACCAACGTACAAATTTATCAGCAGACCGGTAGTTGTCCATTAACCATAGGTCTGGAATATTTACTGGATGTTTTATCTCAACCGGGAGGTCAGTTATCCTTAACAGCTAACGGCGCGCAATCAGTTGATGCGAATGCTGTACCTCAGTTCACACTAGATATGTATAACAGCATGCCGGGAGCAGGTGGGACGTTCGATCCAACTATGATTGATATTATCAGTACTTATACAGCGGGAATATTATCAATAGACTTCATTGAAAGTGGAACCAATGTACAATTGGGTAATATTAATTTCAACTTGAGTGGAATTACCTGGAACTTAGCAGATATTGTTGGAATGTCAACAATACAATTTACCGGAGGTCAGGGTACCAATTCGCAGACCTTTGCCATTTTAGTTGAATTAAATACTACCAGTGGTTATGAGGAATATGTCATTACCGGAACAACCGATATTACTATCGGAGATTGTGTATTAGATCCTGATTTTTCAGTGTATAGTAATGTACTTTGCGAACGACCAAATGCTCTGGCTGGTGATTTATACGCATTATACAAAGCAATTTTTGACCTTGAAGAGGCACAAACAGCTATTCCGGGAACATTAGGTAATGTGATGGGGAATGCTTATCCATTAGGAGAGCTCTCATCCCAATTATTGGATTACCAAACTGACTTAAGTTTAACTGCCGGCCTGACATTGGTTAACCCTGCAGGAACAACAATGCCAACAATAATCACACTAGCTAATGGAGATATTAGCTTATCGTTAACTACTGCCTCATTAGTTGATGCTGCAAATGTAAACTTGTTCACAGGTTATAGTATCAGTGCAGATTATTCTGTATTAACCATTACTTACCTTGATAATAATGGTGCAGACCACAGTATTGATTTTACTTTAGCTTACGATACTGATCCTCTTGTACCTGGTTTGAATACTATGGACTTGGATTGTTTATGTGAAGAGGAAGTGGCCTTTTCACAAATATTTGAAAACATGGTTAATGCTGCTATAGAACTGGAAACCAGTTTGCCATCAGGATTGCCAAATGGTTATGTATTTGATGAATTTACAGCTATTGAAGATTATTTAACTGTCGGTTTTAATTCTGAAGGTCTGTATGATTTTGAATTTGAGCAAGGTGTTATTTATGGATTTAATTTTGGTTTTGAACTGATTCCCGGAACCTGTGGTGATGTCAAATTCACTAATGTCATTACACTTTCTGCCCCAATAGCTGCCAATTTTGTATCCATTGAAAATATGACCATCCATTTCAATAGTAATGGAGGTATTGAATCAGCTACCTGTGAAGCCCTTTTTGATGACAATACTTCTATTTTATTGGAGATGGTAGATATTCCAACCTGTGTTATTGACTTAAATTGTGATAAATGTCTGCCGAATCCGGTAGCACCAGTCAGTTGTACTGATGAATTTGCCGATTACCAGGTGTTAATGTCACAATTGGGTATTCCGGTAGCCGACCAGTATACTGAAGAAGAATTTTGTGAGTCCGGACTGGCTTATGGATATGAAAACTATAAACAATATTTGACAGAGCAAGGTATTACAAACTCTACACATTTGGATTCCGATACATATATCACATTATCGCAATTTGCAGCCACAGGATTAGGTACTGGTGCCGGACTTTCTTCACCTGATGTTACTGACCCTATGGCAAATGCTTTACAGGCGTATAACGATTATTTGGCTGATGTAAATAATCCATTTTTATCATGGAATCAATACATTTCAGACGTGTATCTGCCGACTCATAATATTTGTTCACCACCAGCTGATATTGATACTTACTTCCCAATTTATATACCTTGTGAACAGTATACCGCGAATGTAGATATCATCAATGCCCAAACTGAATACGAAACTTATATTGCCAATATTATTGCCGAATTTAAAAGTAATTATATTGAAGAGGCTATGGCAACAGTAGTGGAAACCTTTGATTATACTTATAACGATAAAGAATTCCACTATACTTTATATTATTACGATCAGGCTGGTAACCTGACACAAACTGTTCCACCGAAAGGAGTAGACCGATTGGAGAATGCTGTGGTTGATCATGATGCCATTAACCTGGAAAGAGAATCTGAAAAAGATGCTGCTGACCCTGTGGATGTATTTGTAACCACTGCAGGTGTATTACCGGATCACGATTTTGAAACTCAGTACCGGTATAATTCACTGAACCAACTGGTATGGCAAAGTACACCGGATGGTGGTGAAAGTCAGTTTGCCTATGATGCTTTGGGAAGACTGGTACTTTCTCAGAACGCCAAGCAAAAATTAAACAATGCAGCCAGTTATACTGTGTATGATGATTTAGGGCGTATTATTGAAGTGGGAGAGCTTTTCCTGGATGCTACAACCTACTACTTCAATAATGGTTTATTTTATAATGGTAGTAATAATTTAGTGCAATTATCCAATACACCAGATCAACCAAATATTACTTTTCCAACCAATATCACTTCAGGGAATAGAAAAGAGGTGACTATAACCCTATATGATGATTTAGGTCTGTCAGGGATTGTTGGTAAGTTTAAAGATTATGCTGAATTCAACACCAGGAATAGGATAACAGGTGTATTATATTATGATTCTTATGGAATTACCTCAGGATTAACTGATTATCAGAGTGGTACTTTCTATGATTATGATGTCCATGGAAATGTCAAAGAATTGATTCAGGATATTCATGATTCGGAACTGGAAAATCTGGCTCAAAATGAAAAAACCACCGAATACGATTATGATTTGGTATCGGGTAATGTAAAAGAAGTGGTTTACCAGGATGGAGAGGAAGACCAGTTTGTACACCGTTATTGTTATGATGCTGATAATAGAATCACCATTGCTGAAACCTCAAAGGACAGGATAAACTGGGAAAAAGATGCCAAATACTTCTACTATGACCATGGTCCTTTAGCAAGAGTTGAAATGGGTGAAAATAAAGTCCAATCTTGCGATTACGCCTATACTATTCAGGGTTGGTTAAAAGGCGTAAACGCTGAGAATCTGACCATAGCTGCCGATCAGGGGAAAGACGGTTTATCCGGAGGATTAAACCAAATGAATGGAAAAGATGTGACCGGGTATAGTTTACACTATTTTGACGGGGATTATACCGGAAGACAAGGAAATGGCTTTTTAGCACTCAGTAACTTAGCAACTCCACAACCTAATACCGATTTATTTAATGGTAATATTAAAGAAATGTTTACTGCCAGTACCAAAACGGATGAGTCCTTTTTAGGAACCAGCCATACCTGGTATACCTACGACCAGTTAAACAGGATTCGAAGCATGAATCAGGAAGAATTAGGTGTAACAGAGGCACCGGCCTATACTCAAGAAATGTATGCGGCAACCTACGAATATGATGCTAACGGTAACCTGGATAAATTAACCAGGCATGCTGATAACGGTTCTAATACCAGTGTATTGATAGATCATTTTACCTACCACTACAACCAGGGTACCAACCAACTTAATTATGTGGAGGACATTACCGGGTTAAACAGTGTATTAGCCGATAATTCAGATTTGGCCGGGCAGTTACCAAATAATTATGACTATGATGCCATTGGTCAATTGACACAAGACATCAAAGAGGGTATTCAATATATTAATTGGATGGTCACCGGCAAGGTAAAATCAATTACCAAAACCTCGGGTGAACAGATAGAATTTGACTATGATGCCCTGGGGAACCGGATTTCAAAAACGGTTATTCCAACTGGAACTGCAGGAGCCATTACCACCTTTTATTTTAGGGATGCACAGGGTAATGCCATGGGCACTTATACTTTAAAAAGAAATGATGCAAATGGTACGGTTGCTAACCAAAATAATTTGTATCTTAGCGAGCGTAACATTTACGGTAGTAGCCGTTTAGGAATGGAACAAGTCAATCAAATCATAGCGTCCTCAAATACGGCTAATATCACTATCAATAATGAGAGTGATGTAGCCAGTGGAATATATAGCCAACAAATTGGAGATAAGCGTTATGAACTTTCTAACCATTTAGGAAATGTGTTACAAACGATATCAGATAGGAAACTATCAATAGAAACCAGTCCTGGAAGTAATACCTTAGCTTATTACTCACCGGATGTTATCTCTCAATCTGATTACTACCCCTTCGGCATGATGCTACCTAATAGAAATGAGAGTTCAAATGAGTACCGTTATGGCTTTAATTCAATGGAGAAGGATGATGAGATCAAAGGGGATGGGAATAGTTATACAACTGAATTTAGACAATATGACCCAAGAGTTGGGAGATGGTTGAGTTTAGACCCTCTGATGGCGAAATATCCGCATCAATCACCTTATGCGGCTTTCAATAACAATCCAATTTATTTTTCAGACCCAACAGGGTTAGAAGGTGATCCTCCAGGTGGAGGAGAAATACACTACGGAGAAGTTTTAGACAAAGTTGCAGGAATTGAAGTTAAAGGAAAAAAAATAGAAGTTGTTGATAAAGAAATCAATAAATTAAAAAAGGGAATTGATGAAGCAAAAGTTGATTTAAATCTTGCAAAGATTCAAAATTCTATTGCTAAAAAAAGTAAAAACCCGATCGTTAGAGGCTATGCAAGCTCTATTAATGAACTATTGATACATGCTCTTGAAACAGAAATAGCAGGAGCACAAGTTACTCTTAATAAGATGATAGAAAATAGGAATAATCTTGCAAGTCAATATAACAGTGAGATATATGGTCTTTTGGGTAAATTGTATATGGCAGGGGAAATAAGTATTAGTGAAGACATAAGTATACCAAGTTCTGAAATGTCAGGTAACTTTCTTAATTTTCTTGTTGACGATAAACTTGCTGTCCATTTTGGTTTAGGCGGGAGTTCTGAAATGACTGATGAGGCAATACAAGCATTTGACATAACAACGTTTAGATTTACAAGTATTGATGCCATTCCAAAAGTAGATGTGGATGTCCCTGTACCAAGTGCTGTTCCGCAAACTAGTAAAGGTGGTTCCGGTAGAAGAGCAGCAGGTGGTAAAACAAGTATTGATAAGCCCAAGCCCGATTATAAGCCTGTTATAACCAACTCAAGTGGTAATGTTGTAAGGTCTCAACTTAGGTTATCATATACGCCTACTCTTCTTCTTCCAGCTCCTCCAACAAATTCTTGGAACGCATTTTTGAAGAATACCAAAGGTACATACTCTGGTGAAGGTTGGATTCAAAGGGCTTCAAGCGATTATTTATACCTCAAAAGTAAAGGTGCACAATGAATAAAATATCAATCAAATTGACTTTAATAGTTCTATTCTTTTCGATTTCTTGTAAAGAAAATAAATCTGATGTGGATGAAACGAAAGTTACTATCAATGATAGAATAGAAATTTTGAATAAAATTTCTACTGAAAGTGAAAAAATCGTTGATAGTATTTTAGAAACTAATACTAGTTATTCAGATTTTACAGAAGAAGAAATAAGAATTGGAGATTCGCTACGAAAGTCAATTCAGTAGTTTCAAGAAGTGGGATTAAATTTAGAAAAAGAATCGGATGCAATACTCATTTTAATATGTACTGCAAGCCTTTTATTTTTAAAGTTTTATTTGAATACCATATTCACAATTATAAATATTGGTTCTTTATTAGTTTATTTGACCATATTTACCTTATTCACTTTAGTCTTGCTAAAAATAGTGTTTAAAGACTCAAAGATTGCTTTATTAATAATAGCAAGCTTATCGGTAGCAGTAGGTTTAACCACTTTATTAGTTTATTTAGGTGAGGATAGTAATACAAAAAAAGAATTGTACATTGTTAATAAAAAAAGTTTTTATGAGTCGAGGTCAAGATGGTCTATAGATAATTATAGTTTACAATTACAGGATTTAAAAAATAATAGATTGATAAAAATTAGAAGTAATCCTGTAGAATATAATAGCCTAGAGGTTGGTGACACTGTTGATTTCATTTATAGCAAGAATATATTTTATAATTTGGAAACGTATAAAGGTTTGGTTCAAAGGTCTTCGCAAAACGGCCAATAGAGTAAAATATTAAAAAAACAAAATATATAAACGCTTCCGGTATTATCCGGGGGCGTTTTGTTTTAATAATATTTTCCTTCCCGCGCTTCTGTTTTGCTCAGTCGTAGCTACTCTGTCTTTTTCTTTCCGACCCGCCCACAAAATGCCTAAGGAAATATAGGCATTTGGCCACCACCCAAAAAAGCCACCGCTCCTTATAGTTATGCTCGCCGCAGGCATTTAAAATTGGTCACTTTCCTCGTGCTTAATGGCCGCCTCACTTCCATCCCTTAAAGCTGAGAAAAAGATTGCATTTGAGATCGTAAATAATTAATAATTAGTTATCTTCGTTGTCAATTGTTGAGGGGGATAAGGGACGTCTATATAGGACTAATTTTAATATATAATATAATAATGCTAATGAAGATAATAAAACTTAAACTGATACTTATTTGCTTAATGCTACACTCAACATCCTTCTCCCAATTTTTCACTGAAGGATATGGTGAAAAGTTCAATCAAATGCTTGAAGAGGGAATTTTTTATGTTAAAAGTGGTAATAAAGAAGTGGATTTAACTTTTATATCTGCTCTGGAAAGCTTTTGGGATATTTCGGATTTTGAGGTTATCGAATCAGGTGATGTTACAGATGATATGTTAATAATAACGGACTACACTATTAATTTATCTGGAGGAGATAAAAGTTTGGAAGGTAATTATTATTCATTAGCTGTTATGTATCTGATTCCGACAACAACACCTGATGATGATTATGTTTTATGTAGAATGACTTATGATGGTATATTAGGAAGAAAAACATCACTTAAAGATCGATTAAATTTGGTTCCTTTGATAATTCAGTGCCTTAATTCAGCAGCACATATTGTTAATGATAATGAGCTTTTTGAGAAGAAGAAAATCTACTACAAAGGAGTTTCTTTTTATGATGTTTTATCAAAAAAGAACATGAACTTAAGGGGCTTAAGATTAATAATACCTGAAGCGGTTGCTAAAGAAAATTTTTACAAATTAGCGAGATTTAATAAATTAGGTTTAAGCTATAAGGTCGTTAATAATACCGAATTATTAGAAATTCTAGAGCAAAAAAATCCGAATGATTGTATTTTACATTGGTTGGCCTATCACCAATTTGCTACTTTTTACACATGCAATTCAATTATACGAATAGCTGATGGAGAGTTAATTTTATCAGAAAAAAGAGAAACAATGTCAATGACTCCCTTTTTTGATAGCCCTCATAAAGTTTTTAAACTAGCAAAAATATTATTTAAGAAGTGATTGTGATCTTTAAAAAGACTGTCTTTGAGTATTAAATTTAAATGGATAATTTTTTCAATCTAGTTCTTAATTAAATGGGAGCAAGGAAACTATCATATTACGAAAATTTGGAGTCGTCATATAAAGGACATTTTTGAAAAATGCCCCTTTAAAGGTTGTTCATTCAAATTTTGGGATGTGTCCTGATGATTTTTCGAGTCAAGAAAAAAGTCTATACTGTTTTCCCTTCGGAATGACCAAGGTTCAGACAGCTATCGCTACGGATTTAATGGGATGGAGAAGGGCCAAGATCCCGGAATTAAAAAAATGATCAGTAAATGATTCCTTTTCATATTTTAAAGACGCCGGTTTAATTTTTAAAGTTGCAGGTTTTACACATTTCTCCTGATCATATTGAATTGAACTGAGTACTAAAACCCTAGAAGAATGAAATTGAAACTATAAAAAGGGCTATATTTATACATTATGAAACGGCTGTCATTGTTAATCATTTTTACCTTGAGTACCATTGGTATTTTTAGTCAAGAACATGATGACAAAAAAGATGAAGGTCAAAGGATATGTTCTCCTGGTTTTGGGTGTAGTTATTTTGCCATTGAACAAGATGTTTTACCTTATGTTTTTAACGGATATATGGTTTCAGTATTGCATGGCTCAGGAGCAACACGAAAAAGGTTATCTTTTACAAAATTTAATATCCCAAGATTTTATCTTGATGATGCTCTAAAAACTAATAAGATCAGTGTTCTTTCATTAAATTATGAAATATTTTTGGAACGATTTAAATGTCATAGGGGGCTGTGGATAGGTCCGGGTATAGGGTATTGGAGTAACAGAATTTTAACTAATGATGGTATTCAGTCAAAAAATAACAGTGTGGTTTTAACAGCTGGAGTTGGATATAACTTACTGTTGCACCGCTTCAAACCGAGAAGTTTTTTTTACAGTCTTTATCTGTCTCCTTGGGTTGCAGGCCATTTTAGGGTTACTGGTACAGAGTCAATAGAAATAGGTAATTATACCTATCAACCCAGAATTTTCACACCAGAGGTTTCTGTAAAGATTGGATTTGAATTTAGGTATGACTAATAAAAGCACGTAACTAAACCCTTACATTGAATAAGGTATTAGAAATACTCCAATGACTAAGTGTAGTTTCAAACTACGCCCAAGTGGTTAATAGTTTTTTAATCAGATATTAAATCTATTTACGCTTAATAGCTGCAATCAAACTATTAATCAATTGGTTTTAGTTTTACTGCTAATTAATTCCTGACATCATTTTGTGCCACTATATTTGAATTGTAAATAGCAGGTATATGAGAAAGCATATTGAGTTATCCCATGATTTAATTCCCAAATACAGATTAATGTTTTGCGCAGTTCTTTTTATGGTGATTTCGTGTCAGCAACGACCAGAAGTTGGTGAAATTGTGGAAAGTGATATTGGTAGTGATACAAAAATTCAAGATGCTGAGCTAAGTATTGATCATCAACTTGAAAATAAAGCAGATTCTTCCAAAGTACTAACTGAAGATCTGGTGGATGATAAAAATTCAGATTCATTAGACAATATTTTAATTGCTCAAACGCAAAGTTTAGTTCAATACTTCAGGGAAGGAAATTATCAGGGGATCCGTGATTTACTACATCCGGATGGTGTTTACTTTTTTACCTTAGGTCATATTGAAACAAATAAGTTTAATGAAAAAACGCTGTCCCGTTTAACTGGTAAACTGGATGGTGCATATAGTTATCAGGAGATAGATACTACCGTAACAGGGTTATATTTTGTAAATGAAATTTCAAACCGATATGATTATAGCGATTTAACCAAAAATTCTTCTTTTCAGGTAGGCGACATTTACTCTGTCCCGGGATTTGGGTTAACAGGAAATTACAGTAGTCCGTATTTAGATGAATTTGTAGCCAATTTTTACGAAGATGATTATTCCAGGCATTTTGAAGGGTTAAAAGTGGTTGAAACCTATTTTGAACATCCGGATTTTGGACACGGCTATTTACTGGTAGAGTTTTTAAAGCACGATAGTGAAGGCTATAAAATATTTGCCATTGGTGATTTGGAATGGACGCCTTAGAACCTGTCTAATAATTTGCAGCTACACGCTTTAATATCAAACAAAATTATTGTTTAAAAACAGGATGGTTTTTTGCGAAAAAAGCAAAATTAAAAGGGGTGTGGTGAAAATCAATTATTATCAGGGAGGTAAAGTTCGGATATTAGATTATCAAAATTGAAGAATTATGAAATCAATTATTAAACAGTTCCGTCCCGAATTTGATAAAAAAGTCGAGATTAATTCAAACAAGAAAAACAAACAAGATTTGAATGGAGGGGTTTACCCCGAGCGGAGTCGAGGGGAAGATCCAAAACTGAGCCGAAGGGTTCACCCTGAGCTCAGTCGAAGGGAGACTCAAATTTTAAAATTGCTTTTGGCAGAATATAAACAATCGGAAATATGCAAAGTATTGAATATCCATGCCAATACGGTCAGTAGTATTAAGCGCAATATCATGAATAAATGGCGCGTAACCTCCATTATCAGTTTGGTAAAAGAGGCCATTAAAAGGGGGTATTTAGAATTGGATGACGATCCGATTATTGAACATGTATAATTAAATTAAACAATATCTAAGCGTGGTTACAAACTGCGCTTGGTATTGTTTTGATTTTGGGGTTTATCAATATTTTTCAGACATAGTACGGCATAATTTTTGGGGCTTTTGGAGTTCTAAACTCTGATCTATGAAACTTTATATGCTATTGTTTACTCTGCCATTTTCGGGTATGGTGAACGGACAAACCACCCAATCTGCAATCGGTATTTCTTATGAGTCAAGTGGGGGAACAGATTTTATAAGTGATTACTGGAATTCCTTTTATGATCAGTTTGAAGTGTTAAATAGTAGAAATACTGGTCTTACCGTATTCTACGATCATTTTTATCACTTTAAGGGACGGGCAGCCATCAGTTATGGTTTAGGTTTTAATATGACTGTTTTTAATCATAGTATGACGTTTCAAAATAGTGCAATACCTGGCTTTAACCCCAACCCGGAAGTCCAATCTTTTTCACATTCAAATTATTTTTTAGCACTTGATTTACCGTTTAGATATTACTTGAAATTTAAGGTCAAAGAACGGCTTAAACTGATGCCGTATTTAGGCATTAAGATTAGAAATGTACTCTATATTGGCGATGAAGGCAGGAATACAACAGTTGGTGGAGGCACTTCAATGTTGTCTGATTCCGGGACGACCATTAACAATATGCATTTCAATATTAATTATAATACCACTGAAAGCAGGGTACTGTTTCACCCACATATTGGTGGACAGGTATCATATGATCTCCCGTCAGGTAAAGCACTTAACTTCTTTGGTGATTATAACCTGAGTACCATATTTAATTTTGTAGAGATTGCGTATAATGATTTTAGTAATACTGAAAATCAGATCTATTATTCAATTCCAAGAACGGTCAGGTTTATGGTAAAAAATGCACATTTACGGTTTGGTGTATCATATAATTGGTGAGATTGATTTGCCAGGATAATTTAGAATTTAATTGTTTATTTTTGAGGTTATATAATTATTTAAAAGTTTTATGAAGGCATTCGTTTTAGCACTTATTATTATGTTATCAACTGTTGGTAAAGCCCAGGATACATTGGTTACGTATTATGATAAAGATTGGAAGAAAATTGAAGATAAAGGAGGTGCAGTTTATTTCGGTAAGCTGTACAAAGTAGCAGAAGATACATGGGAAGCGCGAGATTATTTTATTAGTGGTGAAATTCAAATGACAGGTCAATACTACACCAGTAACGCTAAAAAAAGAAAAGGTAGCTTTATCTATTATTATAAAAACGGCCAGGTTAAGAATAAAGGTGTTTATAAAGAAGGGAAAAAAGATGGAGAATGGGTTAATTATTTTGAAAATGGAGACTTAAAGGGAAAAACAGAGTATGAGAATGGAAAGATGTTAACATCACGTTCGTGGGATGAAGATGGTAAGGAGGTATATGACGTTGCTGGCATTAATCCTGAATATCCGGGAGGAGATGAAGCTATGGCAGCATTTATAAACAGTAATTTTAAATATCCTGAAGATGCAAGAGAAAATGGAGAACAAGGAACGATCTATATTTCGTTTGTTGTTACTAATGAAGGGAATCTTGAAGAAATTGAAGTCATAAAAGGGGTGTCGACATCACTTGATAAAGAGTGTATCAGGGTAATAAGTGCAATGCCAAAATGGAAGCCGGGGGAGCAGGAAGGACGACCTGTACATGTCAGATATACCATTCCTATCAGGGCAAGACTTGCATTGTCAAAGGCTGAAGAAAGAAAAATAAAAAGAAAGAAGAAAAAAAATAAACAATGATAAAGTTCAATTCATTATTAGCAATTCTGTTTTTCCTCCCATTTATAGTAAATGGTCAGGAAATAAAGTTGGAAGTGGATAATAGTGTCAATTTCGAAAAAGTTTTGAGTGTAGAATTACTGGACACAAAGATTGATGCATCTTCGGATAAGAAGATACATATTGACTCATATAAATCAGGTCAGGAAGTTAGAATAGTACTAAAGTCAAAGAAACATACTTTGAGTTGTGATATCACTGATTTGGTAGTCGATCTGCAAGACAGTGAATCGATTAATGTTTTGATCGGGACGATAAATAACCGGACCTATCACTGTCGGGTTCAAGCATTAAATTCACCACATGTAGCTGTACGTGTTTTTCATAAATAGATAGTGAACCTTCCTAAATCGTTTACACCTACACTTTATTATTTCATATCCTTATAAACTGTATATTTGCTCTCCGGTGGTTAGAACTATCTAACAGGAAATGATATGGAGAGCTTAGATGACGATTTAATTTCAGAAAATACAACATCTACAAGCCGTTCCGTTTTTACAGATTTAAAAAATGCGATTCGGGGAGTAGAGGTAGATTATACAAAAATAGGACTGAATAAGGCCATTTTTTTACTGGCTGTGCCCATGATTCTGGAATTGGTCATGGAGTCTATTTTTGCGGTGGTGGACATTTACTTTGTTGGTAAATTGGGAGCTTCGGCGGTGGCTACTGTTGGACTTACAGAGACCTATATGTTTTTATTATACTCTGTGGCCATGGGACTCGCAATGGCCATTACAGCTACGATTTCACGAAGAATAGGTGAAAAGAAAAAAGAGGAAGCCGGTGTAGCAGCCGTACAATCCGTTATTCTGGCCCTTTTAGCTTCTATTCCATTTACAGTTTTGGGAATATTTTTTGCCAAAGAAATGCTGATATTAATGGGAGGGGATGCCTGGAGCCTGGAAGAAGGTTATCATTATACACAATGGATGATGGGTGGCAATGCGGTAATTATGTTTCTCTTTGTCATCAATGCCATTTTCAGAGGAGCAGGAGATGCGGCCATTGCCATGTGGATTTTAATCATTGCCAATTCTATTAATATGATTTTGGACCCAATCCTAATATTTGGTTGGGGCATTTTTCCTGAATTAGGAATTGAGGGTGCTGCCATTGCAACGAATATTGGTCGTGGGACTGGTGTTTTATTGCAGATTTGGCTACTGTTAAAAGGTGGAAAGCACATTAAGGTTGCAGTTTCACAATTGCGGATGAATGCAGAAATCATTTGGAATATTTTTAAAACTTCTTTGGGAGGAATTGGTCAGATGTTAGTGTCAATGACGGCCTGGATATTTTTAATGCGGATTTTATCTGATTCAGGTAGTGAGGCTGTGGCGGCATCAACTATTGTGATTCGTTTAATGATGTTTACACTGATGCCGGCCTGGGGTCTGTCAAATGCCGCAGCAACATTGGTTGGACAAAATTTAGGTGCCGGTAACCCTGAACGGGCAGAGTCGACTGTGTGGAAAATTGGATTTTATAATATGATTTTCCTGGTAGGTGTTTCAGTCGTTTATTTTGCTTTTAGTGAAGGACTGATGCGTTTGTTTACTGATGATCCCGAAATCATTGAAATTGGTGCAGAGTGGCTTAAAATTTTGTCTTACTCCTATTTTGTTTATGGTTGGTGGATGGTAGCGGTACAGGCTTTTAACGGTGCCGGCGATACCAAAACACCAACTCTGATCAATGTGGTATTTTTCTGGCTGATCCAAATCCCATTGGCTTATGTATTGGCCATCTATTACGATTGGGCTTATTCAGGGGTGTTTTGGTCCGTTTTTATTTCCGAAACCCTGGTAGGCGGTTTTACTTTATGGTTATTCTCCAGAGGGAAATGGAAGACGGTTAAGATTTAGAGTACTGAGGATTTATCTATTTACATCAAATATCTGTCTTGAATAATACATCCTTTTCAGTTCATCTTTAGATATTCCAAATGATATCTCAGAATAATTTTCAGGCTTATTAATTTTATAAATCTTACTTATTTTAGTTATTTCATACTCATTAGGAGATACAAATACACTATCTTCAGAGATACTGATTACTTTTAAGGTCGAGTAATGTCCGGGTTCAATTTTGTATTCATAAATGTCTCCTATTTGTGGAGAACTTATATATTCCGCTTCCAGTTTGCCATTTTTACGCCCTGCAATACCTGCCCAGACTACTAAAAGGAATAAAATAGCCGCCCCGGCAAATTGCCAAATAGGCCCTTTAGTTTGTTTTTCAAGTTCAATATATGTTTTTTTTATTGAACTTGGCATTTCATGAGGTTCAAGAAGGTTTTTGCAATGCTGACATTGAGATACGCCTTCTTTGCCAATGGGAAACATAGGAATCCAGAAAACATGAGCATGTTTTCTATATATGATCATCACTAAAGAATCATTAGTGTTACAGCTTGGACAGGTTATATCATCAAGTCGGATAGTTTGTAAATGAACTGCCCTGCTTCCAAAAATTATCATCTCTTTTTACTTTAGTAATTAAATTCTATAAATCTGTTGATTTTTAGATTGAACAGTTGCAAATTTACTAATGAGATTGAGCTTTCCTAATCCTATCTTCTTCTTTTCGTTCTCACTTGAATGTAGTTTCAAACTACATTTCAATACCAAGTATATGCAATTATCTACTTGAGGAGGTATTTAAAACTTTCAGAATTAAGAATAAGAAAACAAAAAAGGTGCTTTAAATTATGAGGTTATTATGATGACAAGTCTTAATATATTTTAAATTTAAAGCACCTTAGGTATGTTCATTTAAGCATCAATAAGTGTGCCAATTAAACTTGCCAAAAAAGAAAAATTTTGCGTGGAGTTGTATTTTGGATAAGAAGGTAAATCTGTTAACGAAAAAGGGCTGCCTAATCTGACAACCCCTTGAATCTACTATTGACCAAATGAATAAACCTGAAAAATTCTTAATCAATTGAAATTACTTTACAATTTTTGGCTTTGACCTTTGTACCAAATCCTGTATATTCAACAATTTCGGCGGAGATTGTAATTTCGTTTTTCGAAGTAGCATCTTTTAAGGCTTCCTCTGTGTCTTTGTCTACCAAAACGGCAAAGGCCGGGTTATTGCTACCTTGTTTTTGGTCCAGGAAAAGTGTTTTTTCATCAGTACCAATACTGCCAAGCATGCCACAAAACCATCCTTTAATGGTATAATTTTTCCCAACGCCTTCATCTTCAGAACCTAATTTTAATACGTCCTGAACAGAAATTACTTCTGTACCGGTTGTAGCATCTGTTGTATTTTCATCTGTTGTTACTTCTGCACTACATCCTATCAATACTCCTAACAGAAACAATGATGCTACAAAACCTTTAATCATTTTCATATTGTAAGTTTTTAATGTTTGAGCGAATATAATTGATCAATGGATTAGCTGAGTCTAGATGACAAGGACAATAAGTGGACAATTTTAGTTCGAGGGAGGGGCAACCTTAGTCACGATAATGTGTAATTGAAATACCATGAAAAAATTAATCCCTCTTTTTGCATTATTTATATTCACCAGTTGTGACCCTGCAGTTAAATACGACCGGATCATTGAAAATCAATCATCATATGATATTTGGATATATACGGACTCAAGTTATATGGGATATCCACCATTTGTTAAAGACAGTATTTTGATCAAATCCCAACAAGTTAGTCATATAGTGGACATCCATAAAATAGGAAGGGTGACCGACTTTGAAGACTGTACTGTAGCAGAAGGGGCATTAGCTGCTGTAATTGATCAATTTGATTCACTTGAACTGGACCTTGATTTAAGTAGTAATGAAAATTGGACGTATACTGTTATTGAAGAAGGTACCTTTAAAAGCGGTGTTTGCGAATGCCGGTTGATTATTACTGATGGGGATATTAAGTAAACTAAGAATAGGACTATAGTTTATAAGTGTATTTCTTTTTGACTGTCTAAAAGGTCTGAGTAACTAAGCCCACCTGATGTTGATGAAAACAGTATTAAATTGAAATCAGGGAGTAGTGTTTAATTGCTTTACTTTTTGCAACTCTCTTCTTAAAACGTCATTGTGGTAGACATCTGGATGAACTCTTTTACCAGACATTGAAAGAGGTATTTCACCATTCATAGCTTTTTTCAAAATATCGTCGAAATCTAACTTCGAACTTGCAAAAGTGATTTTAGGCCTCTCGAATTCGATTACTTTTCCTTTGCTATTGTTGTACATTTTAATTTTATTTGTCTGGACAAAGTCTTTTCCAAAATGAGTTAAAAAAGTATTGTTTTCAATTTTGAATAATATGTATGGGTAAAACATTTTCTCATGTCTCCATACCCCATTTATGAAGCAACCTAATCTGATTATTCCCGCGTCAAGGGTACTTCCTTTTGAAGTTATGTCATTTAATTGATCAGAAAAGTCTCTTCTTTTTTTTAGCATTGCAATAACATTACTTAAACTGGAAGTAGTCCTAAAATAAAATTTTGAGAGCAGGTAATTTGCAAAACGTTCTTTAAGATATTTTTTTGGTCGAAAGTTTAGATTAAAGAAGGTTTCGGATTCTGGAATTCTGAGCTTGATATATTCTGCACCTTTAGGTTTAGGAAAGGTGAAGAAACCTTCAATTGTTATGGAGTCATTAATAGAGGAATTTCTTCGACTGCTATCAAGATTTGGTACCCATTGTTGAATTTCTTCATTGTTAAATGCTTGATATTTGATGTTGTTAAAAAAAGAATTGACTTCATCCGAATATAAAATTCTTTCTTGTTCTTCTCTAAGAAATTGTTTTTCCTTTTGTAGTTGTTGAAGTACAAATTGATCTGGAGTTTCTTTAATAACTATTGCTTCTTTTTCAGATTGTGTAGAACTTATAATCCACGCTATTAGACTGATAATTGCAAGTGCTATTGCTAACCATAGACCAATTACACTGGCTTTACTTGGATAGCCCCACTTATTAAATTGCTTTTTGGAAGGAAATAATCTCATTTACAAAGAATAGATTTATATCGATCCTAAGATAGTTAAAAATTCTTCTCTATTTTGACTTTTTTAATTTTAGAATGTTGATATTGTGGTGTTTATTATCTATCAAGCTTAGTACATCATTCCCACAATGGCAGCAGTCATCAGGCATGCCACGGTACCACCAATCAAGGCACGAACACCTAATTTTGACAATAAGCCTTTGCGGTTTGGAACCAGGGCACCGATACCACCAATTTGGATACCGATAGAAGCAAAATTGGCGAATCCACATAAAATATAGGTACTCATGATAGTGGATTTTTCCGAAAGTAATCCTGCAGTTTTCATTTCACCTAAACGCATATAACCCACAAATTCATTGACTACCGTTTTGGTACCTAATAGTTCTCCAACGTAGACTGAATCGGCCCAATTAACACCCAATAACCAAACAATAGGCCGGCCAATATACCCCAGAATAAATTCAAATGAAAACTTGTCGTAAACTGTATTTGCAGCAATCCAGTCGTTTAGTCCGGTATGGTGTCCTACAAAACCAAGTGTATAATTTCCCAAAGCCATTAAAGCGATAAATACCAATAGCATAGCCCCGACATTAATTGCTAATTTTAGGCCGTCTGTAGTACCGTTTGAAATGGCTTCTAATGCATTAGTTCCAATTTTGGTTTTATCCACCGAAAGGTCTTCGTTGAATGATTCGGTTTCAGGCACTAAAATTTTAGCAGCAATGACTGCAGCGGGAGCTGAAATAATAGAGGCGGTGAGTAAATGTTTGGCAAAAAAGGCTTGCTGAACAGGATCATCTCCTCCTAAAAAACCAACATAGGCTGCTAATACACCACCTGCAATAGTGGCCATCCCACCAGTCATTAAACACATCATTTCTGACTTGGTCATTTTACCTAAATAAGGTTTTACCAATAGCGGTGATTCGGTTTGTCCCAAAAATACATTACCGGCGGCAGCAAGACTCTCAGCTCCCGAAAGAGACATAAATTTTTTCATGACCCAGGCAAATCCATACACTATTTTTTGAATTACTCCATAATAATAAAATAAGCTGACAAGGGCCGAAAAGAAAATAATGGTAGGTAAAATGATAAAGGCGAAGTTTAGTAAAGGCGCTTGTACTGTGCCAATTCCAAACTGTCCAAAGAGAAAGTCAACACCTGCATTTGTAAAATCAATTACTTTAACAAATCCCCTGCTGACAAAATCAAAACCCTGTTCAATAAAAGGGACTTTTAATACCAGTATGGCTATGACCAATTGCAAAATGAGTCCCTTACCAACCAGTTTCCAGTTTACGGCCTTTCTATTGATACTAAATCCCCAGGCGAGGGCAATTAAAAAAGCCATACCACCTAACCCTCTTAATATGGAGAGAAAAGAAATTTGATTTGACGGAGGAGTGTATTTGGTTAAAGTATGTTTTATACTACCATTACTTAATGTTAAAGTATTCCCTGAAACTTTAAATGAAAAGGTTTGACTGGTTTTGATGGCTTGTATACCATTTTGATTGATTCCGGAGATCCGCTCTCCGGAATGATATAAATCGATATTAGATGTGCCGTCAACCGATTGGTTGAACAGAATCGAATCAATTTCTGACTCTACTTTAGCATGATAGGTCAGTGTAATATTTTCAGAATCAGCTGTCCATACACCATTATAATCATGATTAAATAAATTGGTGGAGCTGAATGTTTGTTGATTGCTCTGGCTGGAAAGCGTGATACCGGATTCCACAGAGTCTTTTGTAAAGTTCCATTGACCAAGAATAGGGTTTTCAATTCTTTTACCACAGCCAATTAAACTATAAGTTAGGATGATTATTAAACCAAAAACTAACTTATTATTCCTCAAGATTTTTTCTTTTATTGATTTCGTCTCTTATTTTGGACGCTTTTTCGTAATCCTCATCATCAATAGCACTCTGCAACAGTACTTCCAGCTCTTCAATGGTATATTCAGCGGCTTGCTCAACTTCAACCTTTTCTCCCGAATCATCAATATTAGTTTCTTCAATAAGCTCCTCATTTTCGAGCTGTATTCCAGCTGAACTCAGGATATGTTCGAAAGTATATACCGGAGCTTTAAGTCTTAAACCAATGGCAATGGCATCAGAGGTTCTGGCGTCAATTTCAATTTCATCTTTACCATTGGTACATACTATTTTGGAATAAAATACCCCCTCTACCAGATTATAGATAACAATCTCTTTAACCTTCACGCTAAACGAATCTGCAAATGATTTAAACAGGTCGTGGGTTAATGGCCTCGAGGGTTTCATATTCTCCAGTTCAATGGCTATTGATTGTGCTTCAAATCCGCCAATGATAATTGGTAATCGCCTGTTACCCTCTTTTTCCGACAGCACTAGTGCATAAGCTCCCGATTGGGTTTGGCTATACGAAAGGCCTATTATTTTTAATTCTATCTTATCCATAAAATGAGAAAGGAGAATAACCAGTTATTCTCCTTAATATTTTAGTGTGTATTAGTTATTTGCCTTAAAGTTTTTAACTGCTTCAGTTAATTTTGGAAGTACTTCAAAAGCATCTCCCACAATACCGTAATCAGCAGCTTTAAAGAAAGGCGCTTCAGGATCAGTATTAATAACCACAATAGTTTTACTTTGGTTAACACCTGCTAAATGTTGAATAGCTCCCGAAATACCGGCAGCAATATATAAGTTTGGTCTGATTGCAATTCCAGTCTGACCAACATGTTCGTGATGAGGTCTCCAACCGATATCGGCAACTGGTCTTGAACAAGCTGTTGCTGCGCCCAATTCTTTGGCCAAATCTTCAACCATACCCCAGTTTTCAGGACCTTTTAATCCTCTTCCGGCAGATACTACCAACTCTGCTTCAGTTAACAAAATATCACCTTCTTGTTTTTCAACACTTTTTACCGTAATTCCGGTTTGTCCTAAATCAGCATCAAAGTCAACCACCTCAGCAGAACCTTCTGCAGCTGAAACCTGAATTGAATTTGGTGTTAAACCAATGATTCTTTTGGCAGTATTTACTTTACAGTGTCCACTGGCTTTACCTGAAAAAACATTGGTTTTAATTTTGTTTTCTGCATCAGGTAGTGCTACTGCACCAGGTACAAAACCAGCTTTTAATCCTGCAGAAACTCTTGGCGCTACAGCTTTTCCGTTTAGGTCGTAAGATACTACAATGGTATCAGCATTTTCCTGATTAACCGCAGCCTGGATCAATTTTGACAATTGAGCCGGATCATCAGTAGATGTACTGTTAAACAATACTTTTTTCGCACCATATTTTCCAAGTGATGCTAATTCATTTTTGTCAATTGAACCATTAGTTAGAACTGTGGTTTCGCCAATCTGACTACCGTAATTTACAGCCTCGAGTGCATTTTTTGGAATTGAACCACTCGTTGTATCAATATATACTATAACTGACATATAATTTTTTTAAATAACTTTTGCTTCGTTGTGTAATAATTCTACTAATTCGCCCATATTGTCAGCATCAATATACTTACAATCTTGTTTAGAATCCGGTAAGCTAAATGAATCATAGCTCACCAATGCTTCACAGGCTACCGGCTCAACCACATTTAATGGTTTGGTTCTGGCAGCCATAATACCCCTCATATTAGGGATTCTTTGCTCAGCCATACCCTTAGCGGCACTGATTACAAATGGTGTGTTAACCTCAACCACTTCAACACCACCAATAATCTCTCGATTAGCAGTGGCAACAGAGCCATTCATTTCTAATTTTGAAGCAATAGCAACATAAGGCAGGTTCATCAATTCAGAGATCATTCCTCCCAATTGAGCCCCATTAAAGTTAATGGTTTCTTTCCCGGTAAATATGATATCAAAATTTTCGTTTTTCGCATATTCTGCAATTTGAAAAGCAACGCTGTATGCATCTTCTGCCGCCATATTTACTCTGACAGCGTTATCAGCACCAATGGCCAGGGCTTTTCTTATAATTGAATCGTCAGATGCTTCCCCAACAGTAATAGTAGTTACTTCACCACCATTTTGTTCTTTTAATTCAATGGCACGAACTAACGCATACCACTCATCATATGGATTTACAATGTACTGAACACCAGATTCATCAAATTTTGTGTCATTATCAGTAAAAGCAATTTTGCTTGTCGTATCCGGAGATTTACTGATACAAACTAATATTTTCATTCTTTGTAAATTTATTTTAATAAAAAGTAGTCAAATTTACCAAAAAAACATCCTTTTTGATGGTTTGAAACAATATTTTTTTGATAATTACTTTTATTTATAATGAAAAGGGAAGAATTAATTATCTTTACCCACAAAAAAAGGTTTCTGTTGAAAGGGGTACTATCTGCAATACTGCTGGTTTTTGCGTCATTTTATGGCATGGCTCAACCGTCGAATGACGATTGTGCAAATGCCGTTGATCTTTGCCTTGGACAGGTGGTTAGCGGAACAACAACAGCAGCTACTCTTGAGCAATGCTCAGGCTCTGATCCTGACGGTTGTGCAGACGATAATTTTCCCTGTTTTGTGCCCAGTGCCACGGTTTGGTATAAATTTACCACCACGGCTAATGGTACGGTCACTGTTAATTTTAGTAATATAGTAATTGCACCTGGTGCTAATCTCGGTAATACTTTAAACGCTGTAATTGTGCAAAGTTCAAATCCTTGTGAAGGTGGAAATTATACAGAGGTCAGTAATTGTCAGAATAATGGAATGATTGGATTTTCTCTGAATTCCATAGGCGCTTTAACGGCAAATACAACTTACTATATTCAGGTTAACGGCGCTATGGTTGGTCCGGGTGTCACTTCTCCGGCTCAGGCCGATTTTGACATTGAAGTAACAGGCCCGGGTGTGGCAGTACAACCTTTGTCGATTGATCCTATTTCGGCAGCTAATACCACAATTTGTCAGGGTGATGGTGAAACGATTAATGTGGGATTAAACAATTGCGTGGGAACACCAGAATTTGAATGGTATTTTAATAGTGGTTTGGTATATACCGCTCCTGATTTTTCAACCAGTATTTTAAACGCTTCCGGGGATCTTTATCTTGAGGTAACCTGCGGACCCGAAGCTTGTCCTCAAACAGTAACATCTAATACAATTCAATTTGATGTAACGCCAATCGAGGTGGATGCCGGTCCGGATTTATTACTGGAATTAGGGCAAACTGTGACTCTGGAGGGAAGTGGAATCGGGACTCCGGTCTGGACGCCGTCAACCGACCTAAGTGCTACGAATACTTTTACGCCTATTGCAAACCCTGAAGAGACCACAACCTATTTTTTAACCGTAACCAATGGCAATTGCCAGCTAACGGATGAGATGGTGGTTGAATTAAAAAGAGATATTATTATTCCCACCGGTTTTTCGCCAAACGGAGATAACAGAAATGACATATGGGAAATTACGAATATCAACCAGTACCTTAATAGTCAGATTGTGATTTATGACAGGGCCGGTCAGGTTGTTTTCAGAACAATAGGTTATAATAACCTGACCAATAATTGGGATGGGACTTACAATGGGCGTCCAGTGCCTCCTTCAACCTATTTTTACTTCATTGATTTGCGTACAGATGATGATGATGACGTTTACAGAGGCCCTTTAACTATTATTAGATGATCTTGAAAAAATATTGCTTTTCTTTTATAGTTACAGTCTTGTGTTTCTCCGGGTTATATGGTCAGCAGTTGGAGCATTATACGCAGTACCAGTACAATCAGTTTATACTTAATCCCGCTTTAACCAGTCAAAAAAAATGCATTGATGTTAAGGGAGGTTATCGCTATCAATGGGTAGGTATAGAAGGAGCACCCAGATCAGCTTTTTTCAGTACAACGGCTCCGCTTAAATTAGGAAGAAAAAGCCGATCCGCCTATGCGCCTAAGCATGGCATTGGGGTACAGATCAGACGGGACCTGCTTGGGCCATGGACAAAATCAGAAATGCATATTGCTTACAGTGTTAAGGTTAGAGTGTCAAGATATTCTACCATCTCTTATGGTGTTTCAGCAGGAATGAAACAACTTGGATTTGATGCCAGTGCAGTGTCTACTGTAAGCCCGGACCCAACTATTGTTAATTCGCAGAGGTCACTGATATTTCCTGATGCAAAGGTGGGCATATGGCTCACTACAAAAAAGTCGTATTTTGGATTAGCCATTCACAATTTATTTGGAAACGCAATGAAAAATATTGGTAGCGATAACCGGTTCCAACGCCACTTTTATTTTACTATGGGTAAGCGATTTAAGATGGAAAACGACTGGCATTTAATACCTTCATTACTATTGTCTAAAACCATTGCAACACCTATGGATGGCCATTTAAGTGTACTGTTTGATTATAACAATGCATTTGCATTCGGTGTTGGCCTGAGAAGGACAGATGCAATCACTGCGCAGATGAGATTTAAATTGTTGAATATTATATCAATAGGGTATTCTTTTGATTATATCATTTCCAAACTTCAGAATAATTCCTGGCAGTCGCAGGAAATCAGTATGAGCTATAATTCATGCAGTAATTATGGTCAATCCGGACGAGTTGGCTGCCCAACCTTCGAATAAAATTACGCCTGATTCGATTCCCGGGTATAATATTTATGTCCCGAAACAAATTGAAAAAAGCTTAGTAATTACATCTTTTTTCGATATCTTTAAAGTCTTGAATCGAATTTAACTTATGGACATTAATCGTCAGTTACTATTACTCTTCATTGTTTTTTGTAGTTATGGTCGTGCTGAAGACCTTTATTGGATAGGAAATTCCGGAAATTGGAATGATCCGTCTAACTGGTCTTATTCTTCCGGAGGTGTTAGTGCTAATAAAGTGCCTACAGATCAGGATGTTGTATTTTTTGATGAACTATCTTTTTCTTCCCCGAATCAGGTTGTAAGCTTTTCTGATGTAAAAGCAGGAGGGATTTATATTGATAATGTTTATCATCCAACGTTTAACGGTACTTCTCTGGAATTGTTTGGGAATTTTGAAATCACAACTAATATTAACCTTAATGCTGATTTGATACTTAGTGGTAAAGATGAGGTGGTCAATACTATTCAAACTTCCGGTTTTATGATGGCCACTGACGTTGAGGTGCGTTCCGGAAAATGGGAATTGAAAAATCACCTGATTTTAGGAGACGACAATAATTTGACAATCGAAGGACAAGTATTTAAATCGAACGAATATACACTTAAAGCCGGTTCAATCAATTTTGGTAAAGTCAAAACGTACCTTGAGAATTCATCTATTTTGGGATATAAAAGTATTGATTTAGGAAAGGCCAATAAAAAAGGAGGTAATCCGATTTTGGTTTTAGGGAATGACAATATGCATGTCATTACCGGGAATTATATCGGAGCGGTTACAAAAGATGCTTCAAATTCTTGTGGATCATTGACTTTGGATTTAACGATTTCCAGCGATTATAACGGGTCAGATATCAGTTGTAATGGTGCCTGTGATGGAGAACTTACTATTGTAGCTTCCGGGACAGCAGGTCCGTATTCTTACAGCTTTAATAATATAGCAGGTCCTTTTACAGGTTCTACAGTCTTTACTTCACTTTGTGCAGGAACATATACCATTTTTGTAATTGATTCTTCGAATGTCATAGCACCTGGTGTTTACGGAATTTGTTCTGTAAGCGATAATTTAGTTGATCCCACAGTATTAAGCATCAGCATTCCTTTTGTTGTTAATCCAAGTTGTCATAACGTATGTGATGGAAGTGTCGTTTCTGTTACAAGTGGTGGTACAGGAACAACAACTGTAACCTGGAATACCGGACATGTTGGTAATAACCCAACCAATTTATGTGTTGGTGATAATATTGCCACTTTAGTGGACGATAATGGTTGTACGGCAGAAGATACAGTTGAAATCAGTTCACCATCCAATATATTATTCGATATTGCAGTAACCCCTCCAACCTGTAATGGTGACACTGATGCAGCTTTGTCAATTTCAAATGTTTCCGGAGGAAATGGAGGAGCATTTACTTATAATTATACACCTGCTCCGGCCAGTGGGCAGGGAACACCTAATCCCAACGGCTTTGGTCCGGGTAATATAACTGTTTCTGTTTTTGATGTTGCAGGCTGTCAACAAGATTCAATTGTGAATATTGCTGATCCGCCAGTTTTAGTCGCCAATACTGCTGATGTTAACCCTGCTACTTGTTTTGGTAGCTGCGACGGATCGGTATCAGCTTTACCAGTTGGTGGTGTTCCAGGCTATTCATTTGAGTGGTTTGACGATAACACTGGATTAACTACAACAATAACTGATTCTATTGCAACTGGCTTATGTGCCGGATCATATTTTGTCGAAATTACTGATGCCAATGGTTGCGTTAGAACCAGTAGTCCTGTAACAATTACTGAGCCATCAGAAATAACATTTACTTTTGTAAAAACAGACGTAGATTGTGCTGATTCCTGCACTGGTGTGGCTACTGCCACTGTTATGGGAGGTACTTTAGGGTATACTTACAGCTGGGTTGATATTGCTAATGCCACTCCAATCGGAGGAAATTCACCAACAGTTAACATGTTGTGCCCGGGAGAATACCAGATATCAGTTGTTGACGGAAATGGTTGTCCGTCCGATCCTGATACAGTTGAGATTTTAAACGCGTTGCCAATTGATGTAACGTTTACTGCTACTTCACCTGATTGTTACGATATCTGTAATGGTGAAATTACAGCAACCCCAACTAATACTACCGGATTTATATTTTCATGGCAACACGGACCAAGTACCGCAACAATCAGCAATTTATGTACAGGGGGAGATTATATTTTAACTACAACCAATGATTCCGGTTGTGTGGAAGTAGATACATTTAACTTGGTGGTTCCGGATGTTTACGATATTACTACCGTAACAACTGATTTGGATTGTTTCGAAGACAGTGACGGAACAATTGATGTTACAGTTAACCTTGGTGGAAACGGAGGGCCTTATTCTTATACATGGACACCGGCAGGGATTACCGGTGATGGTACACCAAACGTATCTGGCTTGCCACCCGGATCATATTCGGTTTTAATTAATGACGGACCGGGAACCTGTGATACAACATTAAATTTTGTATTGAATAGTCCACCCGATTTAACAGTTACAGGAACTGACATTGTTCAGGTTTCATGTGCCGGTTTATGTGATGCTCAAATTTCAGCATTACCTGCAGGAGGAACACCAGGTTATACTTTTGAATGGATTGATGATGCAACAGGAACTGTTGTAAGTGTTGATTCTATCGCAACGGCTTTGTGCCCCGGTTCATATTATGTTCGTGTAACTGATGTTAATGGTTGTATTGATTCAAGTGCGGTAATAGTTATTGCGAATCCTTCTCCAATTATAGTCACTGATACAGGATATGATTTAACCTGTTTTGATATTTGTGATGGAGCAGCAAGTGTGGATGTAACAGGTGGTACACCTGGTTATACTTACGTCTGGACTGATATTGGAGCAGGAACTAATGTTGGAATTACCGATAGTATTTCAGGTTTATGTCCGGGAGACTACAGAATTGTAGTAACTGATGCTGTAGGTTGTTCGGCACCTGCTGATACAGTAACAGTAGCCAATGCACCCGAATTATTGTTAAACCTGGCGCCAACCGGTTCGTCTTGTTTTGGAAATTGTGATGGTGAAATTACTGCTACCTTGACCAATGGGGTGGGAGCCATTACATGGAGCCCGGTTCCAAATGCGGGACAAGGAACTTCAGTAGCCAGCTATACAGGTTTGTGCAGTGGTTTCTATACAATTGATGTTGAAGATGGTAATGGATGTATGACCAGTGACACTATCTCCTTATATGACCCACAATTATATGATATAGATGTAACAATATATGATATTCAGTGTTTCGGAGGAAATAGCGGAGCTATAAATTTAGATGTTAATGCCGGAGGAAACGGTGGTGCTTATACCTATTCGTGGTTACCTCCAACTGTATCAGGCGCAGGAACCGATTCTATTTTTAATTTATCAGCAGGGTTTTACCAGGTGACCATTAGTGATGGAACTTGTGATACCACCATGTTGTTCACAATGACAGACCCGGTTGAATTAACTGCTACTGCAAGTATTATCAGTCAATCATTTTGTGCCGGCGATTGTAACGGTTCAGGAGATGTGGTTGCCGGTGGTGGTGCTCCGCCGTATAATATCCAGTGGAATGATCCTTCTTCCTCAACATCAAATGTAATATCAAATCTTTGTCCGGGTACTTTTATTGCTACAATAACAGATGATAACGGATGTACAGCTCAGGATAGTATTACAATTACCGAGCCCGCGCTTTTTAACTTTACACCTACTTTTGATGATGTAACTTGTTTTGGAAGCTGCGACGGTGTTGCTACAATAAGTAGTTTAACGGGTGGTACACCTGGCTATACTATTCAGTGGGATGATCCTTTGAATCAGACCGGACCTTTAGCCACTAATTTATGTGCAGGTGTTTACCAGGCCACTATCACTGATGCTAACGGATGTGATTCTATTGTGACTTTTACAATTTCGGAACCTGCTGAAATAGTTCCAACAACAAACCTGAATAACAGTGCATGTTTTGGTTCCTGTAGTGGGGAAACTTCTGTGACAGTGGTTGGTGGAACAGGTGCATTAAGTTATGAATGGTACAATGTAAATTCAAATATTCCGGTTAACCTAACCGATATTAATCCAAATTTATGTTCAGGTGATTACTATGTAGTGGTTACGGATGCGGCTAATTGTTCTGTGATTTCAGATACTTTAACGGTTACCGAAAATCCTGAAATTATAGTGAATTTGGTTTCTTCTACCAATGCAACCTGTGGAGCGAATGATGGTAGTGCAACGATTTCAGCAAGTGGTGGAACCGGAACTTTAACGTATGTATGGACACCAACACCAGGAGCTGGTGCGGGAACTCCTTCAATTTCAAATTTGTCAGGTGGTATTTATACAGTTGTAGTTACCGACCAAAGTATGTGTAGTGATTCATTAGCCGTTCCTATTAGCAGTAGTGCACTTGAGATACTGACAGTTGACTCTGTAGATGTATCTTGTTTTGGTCTGAGTGACGGAGAGGTAAGTGTGAATTTTACCTGCTTACAACCTACTTGTAGTATAGAGTGGTTTGATGGGGGAGGAAATAGTGTGGGAACAACCAATACTGTTACAGGATTACCTGCAGGTCTTTATTTAGTCGAATTGACTAACGGAATGGGATGTACAGTTATTGATTCCACTCATATTAATGATGCTCCGGAAATTCTTACTACAATCAGTTCAACAGATATATCCTGTTTTGGAGATAATAATGGAACATCAAATGTTATTGCTACAGGTGGAGCAGGTGGTTATACCTATAACTGGACCCCGAGCCCTGGTGGTGGTCAGGGTACACCAAATGTATCAGGACTATCCGCAGGACAATGGAATGTTACTGTAACAGATGCCGACAATTGCTCAGTTGAAGATTCAACAATTGTTTCCGAACCAACTGATTTAATTTTAAATCTGGTCACTTCTACCAACATATCTTGTTTTGGAGCAAATGATGGTGAAGTAGGTGCCATAGCTTCAGGCGGTGTACCAGGTTATACCTTTGAATGGTTTTCATGTGCTTCCGGGCTCAGTATTGGAACCGGAGCAAATATTACCGGTTTAGGTCCGGGAGAATATTTTGTGGTGGCAACAGATGCATCTAATTGTACTGAAACCAGTGCTTGTGTTCAGGTACTTGAGCACCCTCAGCTTTCAGCCATACTCAATTCAACAAATGTTGATTGTTTCGGGCAATGTAATGGTTCAATTACTGCTGTTCCTTCGGGAGGTAACGGAACTTATTTTTACCAGTGGCAGGATGAGTTTTTAAATGATATTCCCGGACAAACTAACAGTTCAATGACTAATATATGTCAGGGAATTTATAATCTAGAATTGACTGATGGTAACGGATGTTCCGTAACATTAGGACCAGTAAACCTGACACAACCTTCTCAGCCTTGGGATATCACTGTCAGCACCGTTGGTATTAACTGCTTTGGTAATTGTACAGGCTCAGGAACAGTTACGGTTAATTCAGGAAATACAGCACCTTATTCTTATCAGTGGGATGACCCTTTTACACAAACGTCTCCAACTGCTACCAGTTTGTGTGCTGGACAATATAATGTGATTGTTTCTGATGCCGGAACATGTGATACTACAATTGTAGTTACCATTGCTGATACCACGGCCATTGTCATGAATGCGGCCATTACAAATATTAACTGTAGTGGTGATTGTACAGGTGAAGTGGTGTTAAGCCCTTCAGGAGGTACAGGACCTTATACTATTATTTGGAGTGATGCTCAAACAGGGACTACTGCCAGTAATTTATGCGTTGGAAATATCACAGGTACAGTAACAGATGATGTGGGTTGTTCTATTGACACCACTATTACTATTACTCAGCCATTACAGCCATTAACTGTAACATCTTCCTTTGTTAATATTACACAATGTGGACAATGTAACGGTAGTGCTACGGTAAATGTTAGTGGAGGAACACCTGGTTATACTTATGTTTGGAGTACTGCTGGCGTAACAGGTCAGGGTACTAATCATGTCAGTGGTTTATGTGCCGGCTTAATTTCCGTTGAAATTACTGATGATAATGGGTGTACAATTATTGAAACTTTTGTAATTCAGGATGCCCAGGGAGAAGTATTTACTTTAAATACAACTGATGCTTCCTGTTTTAATACCTGTGATGGAACAGCCAGTTTAACCTATACCTGTAATAGTCCGGTTTGTTCTCAAATCTGGATTGATGCGGCTACGGGAACGGCCTTAGCAGAAACCGGAACTTCAGTCAATACATTATGTGCCGGAGATTATCTGGTTCAATTGACTAATGGTGTAGGTTGTGTTTCTGCACAAAACTTTACGATAAGTTCACCAACTCAGATTGATATTGATGAAACAATAACTCAAACCTCATGTGCCGGAGCAAATGATGGAAGTATAGCAATTGTAGCTTCAGGAGGTTCAGGTTCAGGGTATTCATATACATGGAATCCGGTTCCGCCAAGTGGGCAAAATTCCAACCCTGCTACAGGGTTAAGTCCGGGGTCATATGACCTGACTGTGGAAGATGGTACGAACTGTACTGAGAGTGAAACTTATAACATTATCGGATTAACAGCCATTAATCTGGTAACCACACCAACAGATCCTACCTGTAATGGTGTTTGTGATGGTAATATCGCCGTTGCAGCTACAGGTGGAGATGGCAATTTTACTTATCAGTGGTTTGATAATGGTACCTTAATGCCGGGTGAAACCGGGCCTGCTGTTTTTGGATTATGTGCCGGATCATACAATGTTACTGTAACTGATGGTACAGGGTGTTCCGAATCTTTAACAAACCCAATTGTTATTACTGAACCATCACCGGTTACCATAATTATTGGTGATGAGGATATTAATTGTTTTGGAGATTGTGATGGATTGGCTCATGTTACACCAAGTGGAGGCGTAGGATCGTATGTTATTAACTGGTATGATGGTGCTACAAATATGTTGATAGGACAAGCAAATGATACAGCTTATAATTTATGTGCCGGAGATTATTATGCGGTGATTGCGGATGCCAATAATTGTATGGTGACCTCTTCATTTGCAACAATTACCGAACCACCTGAATTCCTGTTTACATTAAATCATCAGGATATTGATTGCTTTGGTGAATGTGATGGAAATGCTGCCATAACGGTATCAGGAGGTGTTCAAGCTTATACTTACGAATGGTTGGATAATACCAGTACACCTATCGGAACAGATTCATCTATTACAAATGTTTGTGCTGGTGGATATACCGTTGAAGCAATAGATGCGAATGGATGTACAACAGGACCGCAAATTGTAACCATTCTTGAACCACAGGATTTAACAGCTGATATTTTTGTAAATAATGCTGATTGTAATGTCGCCAGTGGAAGTGCCACAGCTAATGGCGTTGGTGGATTCCCGGGTTATATGTATCAATGGTTAGACAATGCACAACAGGTTATTGCAGGGGAAACCTCTTCAACTATACTTAATGTATTTTCAGGGACTTACTATATTGAGATAACGGATGCAAATTTATGTGTGGATACCTTTGAAGTGGTTATAGTTGATAACCCTGTAACCAGTATTGTATTTGATAATGTAACAGACCCAAGTTGTTTTGGTGGTAATGACGGTAGTATCGATATTAGTATTGTTTCAACTAATTTACCGCTTAACTTCTTATGGTTACCAGGTGGAATGGTAGTTGAAGATCCAAATAATCTGAGTGCAGGTGCATACCAGTTACAAGTTACAGATGGAGTGGGTTGTGTGTCCATATATGATACGGTATTGGTAGACCCACCTGAAATTGTGGTTACACCAAATGTAACTGACCCTGAATGTGGTTTATGTGATGGAGAAATTGAAACTACTGTTGCAGGAGGAGTTGGAACGCTGACATTGAATTGGAACTCAGGACAAACCGTTGAAGATATTACAAATTTATGTCCGGGAATTTACGAACTGAATATCGAGGATGATAATGGCTGTACAGTGAATGAATTAATCCCACTGGGGAATAGTGATGCTGTAACAGCAACCACTAACGTCACGCCAATATCATGTTACGATTATTGTGACGGGGAAATTACAGTGAATATTACATCAGGTATAGCTCCATTTACTGTAAATTGGTTAAATGACGGTTTTGTTGGTACCTCAAGAACAAATTTATGTGCAGATACCTATCTGATAGAAGTGATAGATTCCGCAGGATGTATTTTCCCTATGGTTGTGGAATTAGCTAATCCAACACCATTAGTGATTACCGAAAGCTTTACATTACCTAATTGTGGGGCAAATGACGGAGAAATATCTGTGGTGACAAGTGGAGGAGTTCTGCCGCATACCTACTCATGGAATACTTTACCGGATATAACCCCAACAGTGTCAGGTTTAGGTGCAGGTATTTATATCCTGACAGTTACTGATAATAATGGCGCAGGTTGTGCGCAGGATGTAACATTTGAGCTGAGCAATGCAACTGTGCCTCAGATTGAATTAACTGCCACTGATCTTAATTGTGCTGATGTTTGTGATGGAAGTATTACATCTGCCGTTTCGGGTGGTACACCAGGCTATAACTATCAATGGTATGATGAGTTTGGCGGTGCACTGACAGGAGAAACGAATGCAGATTTACTCAATCTATGTGCGGGAAGCTATACACTCGAAGTGACAGATTTAAACAGTTGTATAGCCTTTGCTTCTGACGTTATAAACTCACCGGATAGTCTGAATTTTAATAGCTTATTTGTTGATAATGTCAATTGTTTTGGAGATTGTGACGGAAGTATTGGCGCTTTAATATTAGGTGGTGTGGTTCCTTATACTTATGCATGGGATGATATCAATAATCAGAGTACACCTACTGCAGTTAATTTGTGTGATGGTACTTACAACTTGCTGGTGACAGATGCTAATAATTGTACAATTACCTTAACGGATTCAATTGTGGAGCCTGATGAATTAACACTTACTGTTGATGCTATTACCTCATCACAGTGTCAAAATACGACTGATGGTGAGGTTCAGATTACAGTAAATGGCGGTACACCTGATTATTCATTTGAATGGACATTGAACTCCAATGTGGTATCTAATAGCGAAGACTTAATCGGAGTGGTTTCAGGTAAATACTATATTGCTGTAACGGATGCGAATAATTGTGTGGTTAATGATTCGGCCACACTGGACCCAGCCATTTTAGTTGAAGCTTTTGCCGGTAATGATACCTTAATTTGTTTTGGGGCGGACTTTACTGCAATAGGAACTTCGAATCAACCAACTGCAGATTTTACATGGTTTGATGCTGATGCTAATAATGTTTCTGATACTAATGAATTGGTATTATCTAACCTATCTACCGGGGTCGAAATTTATGTATTACAGGCCTCTTTTAACGGTTGTGATGATACGGATTCGTTAATCGTTACAATTGGTAATGCGGTTATTGTTGATGCAGGCCCAGACTCAGAAGTGCCAAGTATCGGATCAATTCAAATTGGAGGTGATCCTACTGCAGTTGATGTAGATACTATTACATGGTCACCGGCTATTTATCTCAACGATACTACAATTTCTAACCCTACGGTAATAAAACCAAAAGTGGATACCTGGTATTATGTTACAGCAATTGACTCAAATGGGTGTATTGGTATTGACAGTATGTTCCTTCTGGTTGTCCCTGATATCATTATTCCTAATGGTGTTTCTCCAAATAGTGATGGGAAAAATGATACATGGATCTTGGATTTCAAAGAAGATTTTCCTAATCTTGAGGTCTCGGTATTTAACCGTTGGGGAGATTTATTGTTCTATGATAATGCAGGTTATCTGGTAGAATGGGACGGTAAGTATGAAGGAAAAGAACTGCCGGTTGGAACTTATTATTATACAATTAACTTACATAATGAGTTCTATCCTGAACCATTTACCGGACCAATAACAATAATGCGTTAATGAAAAAATATTTAGTTATCCTTATATCAATTGTGTTGGGCAATGTGGTGGTTGCGCAACAATTGCCGCAACAAACACAATTTATGTTTAATCAGTACGCTTTTAACCCGGCATATGCCGGAACAACAAGTTATTGGGAAACTGTGATGAACAGCCGTTATCAATGGATAGGTTTGGTTGATGCACCCAGAACCATTACATTGTCAGTTCAGGGGCCGTTTAAAAACCGGAAAATGGGTATTGGTGGTATGGTTTATAATGATATTGTTGGACCAACACGTCGGTTGGGATTTCAGTCGTCTTATTCTTATCACCTTAAAGTGAATCAGTCAATAACCTTATCTATGGCTTTATCTTTTGGTTTTAACCAGTGGATTTTGGATGCTGATAAAATTACAACAGCTCATGCTGATGACCCAATATTTTCGAATGGTTTAATTAAGAGTTTTAGTGCAGATGCTAAGTTTGGACTGTATTTGTTTCACAAGGATTGGTACTTTGGAGTAGCTACTCCTCAATTATTGCATAATAATTTAAATTTTGATGAAATTGGGGTGGAAACGGAAAGTTTTCTTGAAGATCACTTTTACATTAACGGTGGTTATAAATTTGAATTGGGTCGTGATTTTGAACTGGAACCAACTGCTTTGATAAAATTTGGTCCGCCGGCTCCTGTTAAAGTAGATTTTGCCGTTAAAGCCACTTATCAGGAGACTGTGTGGTTGGGTGCCGGAATCAGAAGTAATGATGCCGTTACTGCAATGATTGGTTATAACCACGAGGGAAATCTATTATTTGGTTATTCTTATGATTTTACTACAACAACGTTGAAGTCGTATAGTAATGGCACACACGAGGTCTTCTTCGCTATCAGATTTGGTTCCATTAACCAGGAAGATCAGAAGTAAGCAAACAAGTAACCAACTTAAAAACGTCTCTGTTACTTCTACTTCCCGGAAAAATAGTAATGGAGTCCCGCATTTACACCAAAAGCGCTATTATCATAAAATTGTTCTGCTTTGATGACTTCCGATAGGGAAGAACGACCCTGAATTGTGCCGCCTACACTAATACCTACCTTTTTAATGCGATAGGTCAGATCCAGTGAGGCATATGTTGAAATTGCTAAACCTGAATAGTTATATGTAGTTTGATTATTAAATTCAATGCTTTGATCCGTATATATATTTTCGGACTTGATTTGCTGACCAATAATTCCAACTGTTCCCGCCAAATCAAAGTTATTGAAGCTATACCCATAGCCAGCATGTAAACTTAATCCAATAGTTTGGTAAGTGGTATTCCATGCTCCCAGGTTTATGGTATCGGTAACTACAAATGTATTTCCAATTGTATCAAATATAAGTACTGAAGCAGTTCCAGTTATTTTTGTATTCCAGCTGCCGGATAAGTAATTCATTCCAGCTCCCAGAATCATATTATTGCTGGAGTACTGATACTCCAGGGCACTGGCCCATTCATTATCTGCAGCGTGTTCACTTACAAAAGATTGAACCATAAATGGTGGAATCATTGAAGGGTCTGCACTTAGTGGTTCAGGTTGGTTCACAGGAACTTTTAACAAACCTGATTTAAGAATAATCTGGTGTTTTGGATATTGTTGTTTAGTAAGAGGTTGTATTGGAATACCTCCGGACTGAAGTGTAGTGTCTTGAATAACCGTATTGCTATCCGTTTCAAATTCTGTCTGTTCTTCTGCTAAAAGAATTTCAGTGGTGTCTTGTCCGGTACTTCCTTCCACTGTTTCTGTGTCATCAGTTTCCGGTATTGTCTCATCTTCCTGAACTGGTAAAACCGTATCAGTTGAAGCAATAAGGTCTGTTGGTTTCAATAAAGTACGGTCAGGAGTATGGCTTTCGCTATTTTCTTTAATAGCAATTGATTCATCATTTGTCGAAAAAGAGTTTGATTGATCATGTAATTCCGGTGTTTCCACAATTTTAGGGTTGTCTTGGGCAGAATTTGTTTTATTGATATCAGTAGTTACAGGCGTTGAATTTGTTTTCTCATCCGGATTTGAAGGTTTGGTTTCGTTTGGCTTTGCAATTGCTAACGATTGATTAGTATTTGAACTATGCTGAGATACCTGTTTCTGTTTTGTGTCAGGCTCTGATTCAGCCGGAAGGTAAACACGGCTTTTCGGAATTTTTTTAGTTTGTCTGGTTTGTGTAGTTTTTAAAGTATTGCTTTTTTCTTCGGTTAGGTTTATATCGAGTTCTGTATTATTTTGTGAGTCATTTTGAGTCAGGTCAGTTTTGTCCTCTCCAATAACCATTGCTTTTTGATGATTAACTATTTCAATGTGAGTATCGACAGGCAAATCAACAGAGTTAATAGTCCGCTTTTCATTAAGCTCCGTCAGTTGATTTAAAGCTAAGAAATCTGCCTCATAATCGTCCAGTTTTTCTGACCCTGAGAATAAAACAAGTGATGATACAGAAACCACCCCAACAGTAATTAAGGTAAATGTTCCCTTTAAAATTCCCAATTTTGCCATAAATCCGGAACTTTGAGACAAGGCTGTCTCACTTCCAACTTTGGCACCTATCTGTTCAACCAAATTTGAATAGGTTAAGTGGGATGCGTCAGGCCTCAAACCTTCTAACTGTTCTTTAAACAGATCATCTATGTCATAATCTAACTTCATCTGCTTTTTTTAGTTTTAGTATTTCTGCTTTCAACATTTTTCGGGCTTTCCATAACTGAGATCTTGATGTACTTTCACTGATCTCAAGGTACTCTGCAATTTCTTTATGGTCTAACCCCTCAAAAACTGATAAGTTGAAAACGGTTCTGTACCCATCAGGGAGCTTTTGTAAAATTTTTATTAAATCCAGTTTAAAATCCGAATCTAAATCAATCGAAACTTCAACTGTATTTTGGCTGTTTTCATCCTCTATTACCTGATGGTCAAATAATTCATATCTGTAATTCTTACGGATGTACATCAATGCGGTGTTTACAGCTATACGTCTTAACCAAGGTTCAAATTTCTTTTCCGGGTCATATTGATCGTATTTATCATAAACACTAATAAATGTTTCCTGAGTTACGTCATTGGCATCATCCAAACACCTTAAATACCTCATAGAAATCCCCAGAACCATAGATTTATACGTATGGTAAATATTTTCAAAATCCTTTGGGTACTTCTTTATTTTATTCTTTTTTGAAAACAATTTAGCATTCTGGTAATTTGTCACGGGGTACTGAAAATACCCGACCAATCGTATTAAACAATTAGTCGGGTTCTCTATTTATACTCAACTCTATTTCATAATTTTTGTAGACTGCATTCCCATTCCATTCGAATGGAGTCTTACAGCATAATAGCCTTTTTCGAGAGTAGATAAATCAATTCTTTGTTCATTTACTCCCTGGTACAATTCTAATGTTAAAGTTTGTACCAACAGCCCATTTCTCAGGTCATATATATCTATATTGGCAACAATATCACTTTGTACTGTACATTCAAGGGTTGTATAGTCGTTAACCATTGTTGGATAGCATACAAACTCGTCGAAAAGTGGCAAGTTGTTTCCTCCACCGGATTGATTTTCAAAAATATCCGGAATTCCATTTCCGTTTGCATCTGTTAAATCAGGGAAAAGTGTGGTATCGATAATTGTAGTATCAAAACCTCCTCCCGGATTTATTATAACAGTAGTATCAATTCCACCTCCAGGACATACGATTACTGAAGTATCGATAATTGTGGTATCAATGCCTCCACCTGGGAATACAATGATATTGGTGTCAAGTCCACCGCCTGGTCCTTCAAATATATCCGGAATACCATTTCCGTTCGCATCAGTTAAATCAGGAAAAAGCGTAGTATCAATAATAGTGGTATCAATTCCACCTCCCGGGCAAATAATAACAGAGGTATCCAATCCTCCTCCTGTATTACCTCCTCCGAGGGTATCCACAATAATAACTCCTCCAAATCCTTCTAAAATATCCGGAATCCCGTTTCCGTTGGCATCAGTTAAGTCAAAATCAAAACCGCCTCCGTTTCCGTTCCCATTTCCATTAGGGTTGGTAATAATAACACCAGGTCCTTCAAAAATATCCGGAATACCATTTCCATTGGCATCTGCAAGACCAGCTCCTGTATTTCCTCCAAGCAAGGTGTCAATAATAATACCACCGCCTGGTCCTTCAAATATGTCTGGAATCCCATTTCCGTTAACATCAGTAAAACCAGGACCCATATTTCCTCCAAACGAAGTGTCTATTCCTCCTCCGGGAAAAATTATAGTAGTATCAATATTACCACCACCCGGTCCTTCAAATATATCCGGAATTCCATTTCCGTCACTGTCTGATAAATCGAGGTCAAAACCACCGATAACTGTCGTATCGAACATTGTTCCCGGCCCTTCAAATATGTCAGGTATACCATTTCCGTTCAGATCAGCGAGGATAATGCTGTCGGATTGAGCAAGTGACTGTGATGAAAAAAAGGCAATTGAACATAATCCAATTAAAATAAATGTCTTTTTCATAATAGTTCTTTATTAAATTATGATCGGTATTTTGTTTCGTTGCCTGAAAATTTAATTTTTATGTAAATCTTCTATGGGGCTACAGATAATCCATGTGACAAAAAAATTATTCAAACATTAATCATATCTTTGGTTTAAACTCAATAGTTTGATAAAGGACACTTATAATAGAGAACATAATTACCTCCGCATTTCGTTGACTGAAAGGTGTAATTTACGGTGTTTTTATTGTATGCCGGAAGAAGGTGTGCCGTTAAGAGATAAAGCTGAATTTATGAGTTCGGAAGAGGTGATTGAAATGGCAAAAATATTTGTTGGACTGGGAGTCAATAAAATTCGGATAACAGGAGGAGAACCATTAATTAAAAAAGATATTGTCAATATTTTGACACAATTATCCACTTTACCTGTTGAACTGGCATTGACAACAAACGGTATTCTATTAGACAAATATCAGGATGTTTTAAAATCCATTAATCTCAAAAACATTAATATAAGTCTTGATTCATTGAAAGAGGATAAATTTAACAATATCTCAAAGCGAAATTACTTTCAAAGAATTATGGGGAATATTGAACAAATTCAGTCCCCGGAATTTAATGTTAAATTAAATGTGGTTTTGATGAAGGGAATTAATGATGATGAGATTATTGATTTTGTGAACTTCACTAAAACAAGAAAAATTTCAGTCAGATTTATCGAGTTTATGCCTTTTGATGGTAACCAGTGGAAAACAGATAAGGTAGTGTCGTATGCCGAGATTATGGATCAGTTGCAGACTCATTTTCAGTACCAAAATATCATACCACTAAAAGCGCATCAAAACGATACATCCAAAAATTTTAAAATTAACACCTATCAAGGTGATTTTGGAATTATCAGTTCAGTGACTAATCCCTTTTGTGATGGTTGCAACAGAATACGGCTGACTGCAGATGGTAAGTTGAAAAACTGCTTATTTTCAAGTAGTGAAACTGATTTGTTAACTACATTGAGGCAGGGAAATGATATAAAAGGATTGATAGAGAGTTGCCTTCAGGACAAGCATAAAATGCGGGCAGGTATTACAACATTTACAGATAATAATATTGCGTTTTTTGAACAAAACAGAAATATGACTTCAATAGGAGGATAATATGATAACAGTAGAACAAGCTTTAGAATTAATCAGTACTTCAGGGTTTGAACCCACAGCAAGTTTAAACCTGCCACTAAAGGAGGCTCTCGGTTTTGTATTGTCGGAAAATGTAGAATCTCCGATTAATATGCCACCCTTTCCACAGTCGGCAATGGATGGTTATGCAGTAAATTATAATGAATCGATTACAGAGTATAGGTGCATTGATGAGGTAGCTGCCGGACAGCCGGGAGGCCTTGCTTTAAAGCCTGGAGAAGCAGTCCGGATTTTTACAGGTGCAATGGTACCTGAAACTGCAAATCGGGTTATCAGACAAGAGGATAGTTCGGTTACTGATGGGGGAGTAGTTTTCAGTGCTATACCTGATGCAGGAGCGAATATCAGACCAGTGGGAGAACAGATTGAAGAAGGAAATATTGCCTTAGAGAAAGGGACGGTATTAAATGCCGGAGCAATTGGTTTTTTAACAACCTTAGGAATTACTAATGTTGATGTATTTCAATTTCCTGATATTGCAATAGTATCTACCGGAAATGAGCTGACTAAAGTTGGAGAGGCATTGCAACCAGGTAAAATTTATGAAAGTAACAGCGAAATGTTACGATCTGCATGTCACCAATATGGGTTTAACTCTATTAATCTTTGGAATCTAAAAGATAATTACGAAGAAACCAGGTCAGCAGTGGAACAATTGATCACTTCAAATGATGTGGTGATTTTTTCAGGTGGAATTTCGGTAGGAGATTATGATTTTGTAGGTAAAGCATTATCAGAAAACCAGGTTGAGGAGATATTTTATAAAATAAAACAGAAGCCTGGAAAACCATTATATTTTGGAAAACATGGAAAAACGGCCCTGTTTGCATTACCCGGAAACCCTGCTGCAGCATTAACCTGTTTTTATATTTATGTGTTACCGGTATTAAATCAATTAATTGGAAAGGGACCAAATGGTTTAAATAAACAAAAGGGTGAACTCACGGAAAAATACATTAAAAAAGGAGATCGGGCACAGTTTTTAAAGGCCATATACAATGGGAAGTTAGAAATTCTGGACGGTCAGAGTTCGGCAATGCTCAAGTCTTATGCTAAGGCCAATGCTCTGGTTTATATTCCTGCTGACAAGAATGAGGTTGAAGAGAGTGAACAAGTTGATTTTTATTACTTGTAAGCCTTTGAGTGATGTCACTTGGAATAATCATACTGGCAGGAGGAAAAAGTAGCAGGATGGGCCAGGATAAGGGCTTGGTAAGAATTAATAACAAGCCCCTGATACAGTATATTATTGACAGTTGCACAGCTATTTCTAAAAACATAATAATTATTTCTAACCAGGATGGGTACGAAAACTTTGGATATCCTGTTTTTGAGGATGATTATAAAAACAAGGGCCCAATAGGAGGTATTTATACAGGCCTAAAAAAAAGTACTGCTTCACTCAATCTTATTCTTTCTTGTGATTCGCCATTTATCAGTACTGAATTAATACAGCAATTGATTGCTGAGATAGACACGGGTACTGACATTGTTGTTCCAAAACATAAGGGTAGAGTACATCCCTTAATGGGAATTTATAAAAGTAAAGTAGCCGAAACCGCCCTAAAACAAATTCAAACAAACGGGTTAAAAGTGATGCGATTACTGGATGAGGTTAAAACCACTTATTTTAATGCCGACCATGTGAATTCCAACCATTTTATTAACCTTAACAAACCTGATGACCTGAAACAGTTTGAGGATTTGATATCTGGTAATTAGTTTATTTGTTAATAGTTGATGGTTGAAGTGTTGTGGCATATTATCGCATAGTACCTGCAATATTTGATCTGTTATTCGTCTGGGGTTGTTTTTAAAAGCTGAGAATACCAACGAGTAACAATTAACTGAACAACCAGCTAAAGACTAAAAGCTAATTGCTAATAACCAACAAAACCACTATCAACTGAAAATCCTACTGTGCTAAATTAAATCTTAACGCTATACCGGCTCTTGTATTTGCTGTTTTAAAAGCAGAAGATAAGGCAGGAGTATTAACCGTTCGGTCAAAATAGGCTCTGACATTTAGATTTTTTCCAAGATTATAATCGGCAGAAGAACGGATAGAATACATTTTTTGACCCGAAGTGGTTTGTACCCTGTTTTCGGTAATGTTTCTGCTCAACGTTAAATTATCTCTGATGGATAAATCAAACCTGATGTTTAAGTCACTCTTAGGCTTTTCACCCATAAACTCAAACGGAAGCTCAATACTTGAGAATTTATATCCTGATCCGATTACAATTTCTTCTCCTATCATTTCAGTAATCTGCGCATTAGCAATGTTAAGCGCCAGACTACGGTCTTTTTTATATTCGAATTTTGTAATTAATCCATTTTGATTAATAATCCAGGTGGCATCAATTCCAAATAAAGGAGAAAACTGCTCCGAAATAGTAATACTTTGGAATTGGTCATCAGCAATAAAGTTATTTGAATTATCAGTCAGGTGATTACCATCTGCATCTCTTGCAGCCAGGTTAGTTGAAAAATTAGAAACCGAAACATTTGACCGGTAGCCATGCTTAATAGTAAAGTTTCGGACATACTTTTTCATAAAGTCAAATTTGGTTAACCCATCATAACGAATATCCCAGTTAGGAAGAGGAATCATGCTGAATACACTGGAAATACCATTGGTTCCCTTTCTTCCGGTATAGGCTGTTAAAAATGCACCAACTAATACGTCTTGCTGGTTTTCACCATAACCAGTATAATAACCGTTGGTTCCCATTGAGGTACCTTCTTCATCTCCAAGTATTCTTGAAATATCTGACCGAACATCACGCATATTATTAAAGTTTTGAGATGCTCTGGTAGTGTCTAATTTCTCAAAGGCGGTAGCCCAGGTAATAGTACTGAAATTTAGTGTTCCGCTATTGATCGGATTTTGATATTGGAATAAACTGTCACCAGGTGAGCCTGGATCTTCAGACCATCTGTAAAAGCTATTTTGATTATTGGTTAAAGTCCTGTTTACTGACAGGTTTATCGATAAATCTTTAAATGGCTCTAATGTCGCTCTACCACCAATATTTTGAGTATGCATTACATTATGTTGGTTGTTTAGGTTCGGATCTCTGATTAACCAATCATGTTCCGAAGCATACCTTGCAAAAGAAGAATCCTGTCCCCAAAGGTTAGTTGGACGACCAAACAGATCATAATTTTGTCCACCGGCAATAAAGTTAAAACCAGGTGCTCCAAACCCTCTGCTCATACCCAGTACAGAATTGGTTTCATTAAAACCAGGAAGTAACATCCCGTCATTTACGGAGTAGTTAAAGCTTACATTTCTCAATGTCATAAATAATTGGGCAATGGTTTTTACTGCCGGATTTATTTCTTTCTTTTTCTTCTTCTTATCATCATCCTTATCACCTTCTTTATTGATGCCTTCAGATGTTCTTGAACTTCTGCTTGGCGTTCTTCCTCTTGATCGACCTTTACCATCCTGATTGACTTTTCGAAGGAATTCAATTTTATTGTAAAGCGAAATCATGTTGAACTGACCATTTATTGAGAAGTTTCTGGAGTTTTGAATGGTGTTACCAAATTGTCCCTGCCCTAATGGTGCTCTTAACCAATCATAACTTCCGTTGTATTGGATATTTGTACTGATCCAGTCAGTTAATGGTAATTTGTCAAGCGGTAACTTATAAGTAATGTCAAAGTTTTGACCAAAGTTCATATTGTACCCACCAAATTTTACTGAATCTTGTTTTGGCCCAAAAGGACTAAAGGTTGTATTGATATTACGTCTGAAAATCTGATAATTTTCCTGTCCTTCTGATCCGGCTTCAGCATTGGCATTAATAATACCTACCGGTTCAAGTACAACTGAAGAGTTGTTGGCCGTATAATTGAATTTTAAGTTTTTAGTCAGGTCATATTTAAAACTGTAAGCCCTGTTCCAGGTAAATGTTTTATAAAAAGTAGGACTAAATTCAAATGTTGGATCCAGTGCATTTCTGTTTAATAATTCGTTATACATTCTTTGAACGTCATTATTAATTGAAAAAGATTTTGGCCCGAGGTAAAAATTAAAGTCTCTGATTAATCTTAACCAAGGTGATTTTCTGGCAAAGCCTTTGCTTTTAAATGGCTCAACCAATTTTGGTTTTGAAGAAAATGCATAGTTCAATCCGGCCTTATAATTTCTGGTAATATTGTGTGCGGTATTAATATCCCTCTGAGTTATTTCGTTAAACGAATAACTGGCTGTAAGGTTTTCAATATCCCATATTCTGGCTGGCCTGTTATTGGTTCTTTCTTTCCTTACATTCGTAAAGTTATACGACTTTCGAACGGTTAAAGCTCTGGCGTATTCTTCTTTTTGCTTTCTAGTACTATCAGGTAGGAGCGACATTTTTACATCAGGGGCTAATGGATCAAATTCAGGGCTGATAGAGTTGACAGCATATCCGAAATAAGCCGGTAATGAAATACCTATTTTACGCCCAAAAAACTGACCTAACTCAAAATTGGAGTTAACTGTAAAGGCAGAAATCACTTCCCGTTGTCTCTCTGCTACTTTGGACTCAATAGTTCCCCAATCCGGCGTGGAATAGTTTCCAGATAAAGAAACGTTACCAAAATCAGCCATTTGAACATTAACCTGGGCAGTGGTGGCATAACCTCCCTTTTGCTTAAAGTTGGTCATTCTTAACTCATTTACCCAAACTTCGGCACATTTCTCAAGACCATCATCAGCTAAAGGATTAGACTGTTTACTTGGGTTCCTTACACCGACCATCACTACTTTTAATCCTTGTAAATTAGGGTTACCTTTTACTTTAATAGTACGGTTACCTTGTGTTGATTCTGAAAATTCCGTAGCAGTATTTGCCTGACCGATTAATGACAAGGCATCACGCTTTATTTTCAGATCAATTAAATCGTCAAGTACTATAGTTACATTATTTGCTTCCGGCCAAATCACATCTGGTAATGCTGAAGTTGTTCCCCAGGGCGTAAGCTGTAAAGGCACCTCATACTCATAATAATTGTCGTCAAAATCAGTTCCTAATCTTACAAATACTGTCAGGTCATTATCTTTTAAAAGATTCTCATATTTCCTGGCTTCTGCATGCACAAACATCTCAATCTGACCATAGTTTCGAATATCCAGATTCAGGTTTTTATAAGCTGATCTTGAATCACCATCTTTTAAACCACAAACTTCAAGAGACATAGATTGCTCATTCAACTGACGGGTGTTGATGCTACTAAAGTCATTTTCCCTTTGAATTCCATTTGGAATAGCATAACCAACAGGCGTTTTACTTTCATTTTCTTCTAGGTTAACCGCCCCAATTACAAATTCAGTAGAATTAGGGTCAACAATCACTCCATCTCCTGTTTGCATATCGCCTAGAAATTCTCTCCAGGTTCCTCTGATTAGTTCAAGAGTGGCAAATCTTAATACTTTTGGATTCTCAAACCCTCTCATGTACATTCTCATGAATCGGATAGATCTGAAGTCAGAGATATTGTTAATGACATTGTCATATTGTGTGATCGGAATTTTAAACTGATACCAGGTTTCAACATCACCATTTTCCTTTGTAATTGCCTGGCTGTTTGTAATAAAATTCTGACCCACCACAAATGATCCCTGATTGATCGGAATTCTGTATTGGAAGTAATTTTCATTTTCACCAAGGTTATTATCCAGGTTAATATCTTCAATGTCCGGAATAGTTGTAATTTGAGTTGGGTAACCATCTGCATTTAATGTTGCTGATATCTCAGAAGTATTGGAATTACCTTCATGTCCGTTAATGTATTTATAACGTCTCAAAATATCGTACTGTAATTGATCATAATCATCATCAAGATAATAGTTGTAGAAATCCGAAGAGGCATCATCAATCAATTTCTGCTTGGCAGCTGGTGTTAACGGGCTGGCATTAACCCATTCTATAAATTTATTAAAGTATATTGCTTCATCCTCACTGGAAAGACCATCTAATCCCAAATCCTGATACTCACGGCTGGAATTATTATTATCGAATGCATTAACAATTACCTGTTGGTTAGGAATAACTCCCCATGCAGTAGTATCATAATCACTTGGATTAAAATCAGGGCCAATCGGTAATCCATTTTCAAAACTCTTTCTTGAATCCGGAAGAATGTCTTCTGAGATGTTTCCTAAGTTAAAATACAGTTCTCCACCATCCAGATTGATCTGACCGGTATCAGTAGCATCATTATTATAAGGATCAAGCATCCAGAACTGAATATACTGTACATTAGCATTTTCAAAATTGGTGGTGTTTAATGCTCTCATTATCCCTGCCCATCTATCTTCAGGGTTGGTAAACTCTCCGTTTTCATCAATAAATGCAGCCGTTGTATCATAATTGTATGGACCTCTTTCTCTTGGGTAATAGGCAAGGTCAAATACCTGAATATTATTTACTGTTCCAACAGCAGGTTGTGATTGTGGAAATAATTCCTGTTGTCTCAACATTCTCATTCTACTATCCATTAGTATTTCATCATTTCCTTTAATATGGTCAGGTGTATTTGAGTTACCAAGGTAGAAAGCAGATTGATCAATAGTATACCAGGATAATAATGCTCTGTTAAATCCGGGTTTTGTTCCCGGGTTGGTAGCAAATGAGGCTTCAGGGAATAAAGTTGGCTGACCCTGAGGAATTGAAGCGAGTCTCCAGGTGAAATTTGAGGCTAAGTTTATGGTACTTTGGCTCCCCTCAAAACCATCAATATAAGAAATACCACCATCTCCAATAGCACGTTGTGTACCCGGAATCAGATAAGCAAATTCACCATTAGCGGTTACAAATGACTTTTCCTTGGTGCTGATGACTGGTAGGAAATCAACCATTTTTGTAATAAAAGGAACCTCTGCCCGGTATCGGATATCGGTACCCAAAACTGTATTACTAACCGGCTCACTTCCGATATTTACCTTTTGAGTAACCGGCTTTTCAGTAAGGTTCATTACCGTAGCACCTAAGTTAAAATCTTTGTTAAATTCGTAATTGAAATGCGCTCCAACCAATGATTTTTGTTGGAAACCGAAACTGGTATTACTTTCTAACTGTACTTTAATCGGAACCTGAGATTCCAGGATTCCTTCATTTAAAATCCGGACTCTTCCCAGGTTATAATCGACTTCAAAATCAACACCTTCAACTAAAGCAGCACCACCAGCAGTAACGGTTACACTTCCTTCCGGAACGTTTAAAGCATTTAAGGATATATCTGAACTGACAGAAGATTCGTAGGTCCCTTTTATCGTAAACCTGTTTTTGTCGGGGATTTGCTGTGCGGCTGTCTTTGTAGAATCGTATAATTCCTGATATACAATTCCATCAAGAATGTATGGCGGCAACGGATCAGGAACTTCATCAAGTTTTGATCGCAAGGTTGTACCGAAAGGTTCTACGGTAGCAAAAAATACCCGTCCTGTTCTGGCATCAATGGTTCCACCATTAGTCATTCTGTTACCGTCGTAATTAAATGGTACAAAATCAAACCGCCCGTCAGGAAATTGTTGTGTGTTCAGGTTTAATCGGTCAAGGTCAAGGTATTGTAACAGCATTTTATCATCTACACCGTCGTAAGGAAGATAGTTAATGTCAACACTTGTTCTTGGGTTATTATACCACAGGTTTAAGTTAAAATTAGTCGGGCTGACCTGGTATGCTCCTAATGAATAAACATTTTTCATCATTAAGTCCCAAAGTTTATTTCTTGGGTTAACAATGGTGGGTTTTAATAGTTTTAATATCAGTGCACTTTTTGAATTAGCTTCAACCGGAATGTCGTTTGAAAATTCTCCAACCTGATAAGTCCTACCCTGATAAGTGTATTGATAAGCTACAGCCAAAACCTCATCCTGGTTCAACGCTTGCCTAAGTGAGATAAAGCCTAAAAGCGCGTTATAAGTAAACTCCTGATCGGTTAAACGTTTTGCGTTTTCTACTTTTTCATAATGAAATGCCTGGTTGAAAGGTCCCGGAGGACTTGTTGTACTAAGTTCGTTAACTGCATTTGAAAATTCCCGGACATTAGTCTCGTTGATGATATGATCGTATAAATTATTGGCACTATTATCAGGTAAATTGCTACCGATTAGTACAGTTGGATTACCTTCAAGGTATTCTTCTTTATTTTCACCTAAATCGGTAAAGGCAACAATATTTCTTGTATTCTCAACATTATTATTTCGGTTGGTAACATAAACCTCAATTTTGGTAATGTTGACACCCGAGCTAACAAATGGCATGGTAGACATAGCTGAATCATAATGCTCACGGTGATAGAAATTCAGGAAATAGTGTCTGTTTTCTTCGTAATTATCAGCCTTAACTTCAAAGTCTTGCTGTTGAGCACCACCAGCCACATTAATTTCCTGTCGCTGACCTCTTTGTTGTGAAAGCAAGGTATTAACGGTCAGTTTACCAAATTTTAAATCGGTTCTGATCCCAAATAAACTTTGTGATCCCTGAATTAAAGTCGTATTTAAAGGTAATGTTACATTACCGGCCTCTATTTTCTGTATAATTTCATCTTCATAACCGGTATAACCTATTTTAACCTGATTTTTAAAGTTAAAAGTAGCTCCTGTATTTTGCGCAATTTCCAATTTCAGTTTATCTCCGATTTGTCCAACTAAATTCAATTGAATTTGCTGATCAAAGTCAAATTGAGTTTGTCTTTGTTGTCGGATTGGCAATGCCGGGTTTTCGTATTTTGAAATATTGACACCAAATGATAATTCAGCTGAACCCTGAGGTCTGATATCAATTTCATCTCCACCAAAAATCAAATCAAAAGCTTCTCCTTTTACCTGAAGGGTAGGGATAAGATTTTGATTGGCGCTATTGTCAGATTTTATTTTTTCAACAAAGTAATCGTTCAGTGACTTTCTACGCTCGTAAGCCATATACTGTTGTAAAGTCATTGAAGAAGGTGTTCTGTAATAACGATCACCTATTTTTTGATATACTTCGTAAAGTCCTGTTTCTGCATTGTAAACTATTTCAGTTGAAATATTTGAAGGCAGTTCAAAATCGAGCCTGGTATTAGGTTTTGAAGTTACGTTATTATAATCGTGAATTGGATAAGGTAATTCAACTTCAGGCGTATCACTTTCTGTATAAACAGTTAAACTGGTGTTTAATCTGTATAATTCAAAATTTGTATTCCCTCTCCCTATTAGTGCAAAACTAATAATGGCTAAAAAGGATATTGTAATCTTAGTTTTCAATGTTATAGTATTCTTAAAGCTGCTTTAATCAAATCTTCAACCGATTGTTCATCAGTTAATACTTTACCAATTGCTAATTCTGCTTTTTTCTTATCAAAGCCCAAGGCAGATAAAGCATTTAACGCTTCAAATCTGTTTGTATTGTTTGAAACAAAAATATTTTCCGAAGAAAATTCAATTTTATCCATTTTCGATTTAAGATCGACAATTACCCGCTGTGCGGTTTTTAACCCAATTCCTTTTACGGCTTTTATAGCGTTAACGTCCTCCGATACAATGGCACTTGCAATTTCATCTGCGGTTAAAGCAGACAACATGAGTATACCTGTATTTGCTCCAATACCCGAAACAGAAATCAAATGGTTAAACATTTCACGTTCCTGTGTATTATAAAACCCGTAAAGTGTATGTGCATCTTCTCTGACCTGAAGTTGGGTATATAACCTTATTTTATCTCCTGAAGGAAGTTTGGAAAAGGTGTTCAGGCTTATTTTTACAAAATAGCCAACGCCGTTACATTCAATAACAACATGGGTTGGTGACTTTTCTACAAGAGTTCCGTTAAGGTGGGTAATCATATCAGTTATTTATTTTGTGCATCAATTACGGCAACTTTCACCATGTTAACGATTTCTCTGACTGAGCTTCCCAATTGTAACACGTGAACAGATTTTTTCAAACCTAATAGAATTGGTCCAATGGCCTCAATATCTTCAACACTTTCCTGAAGTAATTTATAAGCAATATTTCCTGCGGAAAGGTTAGGGAAAATTAGTGTATTAACGTTTTTATTGGCTAAATCGGAAAAAGGGAATTTTTCCATTAACAAGTCATTATTTAGTGCAAAATTGGCTTGTATTTCACCATCAACAATTACCGAAGGGTATTTTTCATTTAAAATTTTTCTGGCTTCAGCCATCTTTTTTGAATCTTCACCTTTAGCTGATCCAAAATTAGAATAACCTAATAAGGCAACTCTTGGTTGGATTTTTAGTCTTCTGATAGTTCTTACAACCTGATAAGTGATATCCGCTATTTCTTCAGCGGTAGGATTAATATTCACTGTAGTATCAGCGACAAAAAGAGGCCCTTTTTTAGTGATCAGAATATGCATTCCGGCAACTTTCAGGATTTTTTCATCTTTACCTACAATTTCGATAGCAGGTCTGATTACATCCCTGTAACTTCTCGTAATACCTGATATCAAGGCATCAGCTTCACCAGTTTCAACCATCATTGTACCAAAATAGTTCCGCTCACGCATAATCTTGATGGCTTCGTATTCAGTATATCCTTTACGTTGTCTTTTTTCAAAGAAAATTTTTCCAAATGCCTCACATTTGGCTTTCATGTCAGGTGATTTGGGATCAACGATTTCTATATCATCACCCAGGTCGAGGTTATTCTCACGGATTAAATTTAAGATTTTCTCTTCTCTCCCTAATAAAATAGGAGTAACAAAACCTTCATCCAACGCCATTTGAGCGGCTTTCAAAATTTTATAGTTATCCGCTTCAGCAAATACCACTCTTTTAGGATTTTTAAGCGCTTTGTCCGTTAAAATATTGAGGATTTTATTATCTAATCCCAATCGTTTTTTCAACATGGCTACATACGCATCCCAATCGGTAATAGGATTTGTAGCCACTCCGGAGTCCACAGCAGCTTTGGCCACGGCAGGAGATACTGTATAAATTAGCCTTGGATCTATTGGTTTAGGTATGATTGTATCCTTTCCAAATGAGATGTTTTTCTCATTATAGGCCTCATTTACCTCCTCAGGTACAATCTCTTTTGCTAACGAAGCAATGGCCTTTACGGCAGCAAGCTTCATTTCTTCATTAATACAGGTTGCTCTGACATCAAGTGCTCCACGGAATATGTACGGGAAACCAATTACATTATTTACTTGATTAGGATGATCGGATCGTCCGGTGGCCATTATAATATCCTTTCGGACCGACATGGCATCTTTGTATGAAATTTCAGGCTCTGGATTAGCCAGGGCAAAAACGATAGGGTTTTTGGCCATACTCTTCACCATTTCTTTTGATACAATCCCTCCTTTTGATAATCCAAGGAAAACATCTGAACCTTTCATGGCTTCGGCTAATGTCATGTCCTTTTTATGGACAGCAAATTCAGCTTTGTATTCGTCAAGGTCAGTTCTTTTAGCAGAAAGTAAACCTTTACTGTCAAACATATAAATATTAGACAATTTGGCACCAAGTGCAAGGTAGAGTTTAGTGCATGAAAAAGCAGCGGCACCCGCTCCACTTACCACTATCTTAATACGTCCAATTTTCTTCTTAGCAATTTCAAGGGCATTGATTAATGCTGCACTTGATATAATTGCTGTTCCATGCTGATCGTCATGCATGATTGGAATATCCAACTCATCCTTTAAACGTTTTTCTATTTCAAAAGCTTCCGGTGCTTTAATATCTTCCAGATTTATTCCCCCAAAAGTGGGTGAAATGGCTTTTACTGTTTCAATGAACTTTTCCGGGTCTTCTGCATCAACTTCAATGTCAAACACATCAATGTCTGCGAAAATCTTGAACAGTAGCCCTTTACCTTCCATAACAGGCTTCGAGGCATCAGGTCCAATGTTTCCAAGGCCCAGCACAGCTGTTCCGTTACTGATTACAGCAACAAGATTAGACTTGGCGGTATAACGGTATACATTATCTTTATCAGCAGCAATTTCAAGGCAGGGCTCAGCTACTCCCGGCGAATAAGCCAAAGACAAATCACGTTGTGTGGCATATGGTTTTGAAGGGATAACTTCAATTTTTCCTGGTCTGCCATTTGCGTGATAATCCAGAGCTTCCTGTTTTCTTACTTTTGCCATAGAACTTCTGTTTATTCGAACTGACAAAGATAATAACTTTATAGGATTAACCTAGACCGTTTATCATAAAGTATCGGGCCGGGAAAATCTTCGGAATGTGAGGTGTGTAAATTGGTGCGTAGGAATAAAATTTCGGATTGATAAAATTTAACTAAAGAAGGCTGATTTATTTCAAAGTAGCTGGTGATTAAAAAAACATTGTTTAAAACTATATGTGATGGCCAAAAAAAGAAAAGCAATATAGTTGGATATTTGACGATAATGAAATTATTTGTTACAATGCAAAAAATCGCTTTTGTGCTTTCGTTAGTGGTTTTAATGAGCTGTGTGCCGTTAAAGAAATACAACGATTTACAAGCTAATTACGATAAAAGTCAGGTAGAGTATGCCAGGTTTAAGTCTTCAGCCCTTGATTATGAAAACAAAATGAAGGAGTTGCAGGCGCAACTTGATTTGAACAAGGGATTAACCAATCAATTAAAAAAAGACACCACAAGATTAAGCGACGAGTATAAAATGTTACAGGTGGAGTACGACAAATTGGGGGAGATTAATAAGGCATTGGAACGTAATTTTGCAGCATTACAAACGAAAGGGGCTGCCGAAAGCGCCAAAATGATCAAAGATCTTGAAGGGACAAGAATTGAATTACAGAGAAAAGAGGATCGGCTAAATATGCTTGAAAAAGAATTGAATGAGCGGTCCAGATTACTGGATTTAAAGGAGACCCGGATCAGAGAATTGGAAGATATTATTGCAAAAAAGGACGAGGCAGTACAATTATTAAAGGCTAAAATTGCTCAGGCCCTATTAGGATTTAAGGATAAAGGATTAACCGTTGAAGAAAAAAATGGGAAAATTTATGTTAGTATGGAAGCCAAATTATTGTTTGCATCAGGGAAAACAGATGTGGGTGCAGAAGGGCAAAAAGCATTGATTGATTTGGCTAAAGTTTTAGAGTCTCAAAAGGATATTGAAATTGTTGTTGAGGGGCACACCGACACTGATCCGCTTAATAGTGCAAACCATCCTGCAGATAACTGGGAATTAAGTGTTTTGAGAGCAACATCAGTAACAAAAATTATGATTCAAAACTCAAAAATGAGTCCTAAAATGATTACCGCAGCGGGTCGTTCAGAGTTCTTTCCGGTTGATCCGTCAGACAAATCAAAAAACCGAAGAATTGAAATTATTATTACACCGAATTTAAACGAATTGTTCGAGTTAATCTCGAATAACGGGTAACCAAACAACCAGCCAAAAAATAAAAAAAGTTGTCTTCCAAAGACAACTTTTTTTATTTTATACGAGTCTTAAAGTTATGATGTAAAATATATTTTATTACCTTTAATCTTTGAAAATTTTTGACATGAAAAAAAACATATTTCTATTAGCTGCGCTTTTGCAGGTTATAGTCTTTAATACCGGTTATGCTCAAACTGCTGATATTGTGGCATCTTCAATGAGCATTTGTACCGGAGCAAGTATTCAGTTTACTGATAACAGTACGGGCCCTAATCCAATAACTCAATGGAACTGGGATTTTGACGGGGTTGCACCTTCGTCAATTACACAAGGCCCACATGTTATTCCGTTTCCAAATCCTGGAAACTATACTATTACCCTCGATATCGTGGATAACGCCGGGGGAACAGATAATGCGCAGATTCAGGTAGAAGTTCTGGATTGTAATCTGGCTGCAGGTTTTGCTTTTGATGATAATATTTGTGTTGGTGATTGTATCCGATTCACTGATACCTCAAGTGGTAATCCAATTACATGGATGTGGAGCTTTGATGGTGGAGGTGTGCCAAATACTTCTAATTTACAGGATCCTGGATTGGTTTGTTTTCCTACTGCAGGTACATACAATATCCAGCTAACGGTTACCGATTTACAGGGAAGTAATTCTTCAGTTAGTAACACATTAACTGTATTTGCAAATCCAACTGTAGATATTCCTTTTATGGACACAATTATTGATCTTGCCGGTTCGGCAGATTTAGTGGCTACCACTGTTGGAGGAACCAATTTTCTTTGGGAACCTGAGGAATTTGTTGCAGATCCCACAGAATTAATTACATTTGCCAAACCACAGGAAACAACAAACTACACCGTAACTGCAACTGATCCTAATGGATGTTTTGCGATAGATTCGGTGGATGTTTACGTTAATTTCCAGCCGGGAATTGGTGTTCCAGGTGCGTTCTCGCCTAATGGTGACGGGTTAAACGATCTTTTAGTGGTTGAAGGACCAGGACTGGAACTAATGACATTTAAGGTGTATAACCGATACGGACAATTGGTGTTCGAAACAAGTCGTCAGAAGAACGGATGGGATGGAAATTTTAGAGGGAAACCTCAAAAACCTGGCGTTTTCTTGTGGACATTAGATTACCAGTTCAATACCGGTAAAGCCGGTAAATTGACAGGGAATACGACTTTAGTTAGATAAATATGAAAAGGAAATTAATTCTATTAACAACTGTATTAAGTTGTATCGCAGCGAGTTCCTATGCTCAAATTGATAAGCATTTCAGTATGTTTTCCGATACAAAAGTTCAAATTAATCCGGCTGCTGCTGGTTTTTTCAGAGCAAAATATAATATACAGGCTAATTACAGAAGACAATGGGCCGCATCTTCATCCCCATTCACAACTTATTCCGCTAATTATGAAATGCGGGTATATGAAGAGAATTTCGGGAAAAAATTTATTGCCGGTGGATTATACTTCTTTAATGATGTGGTAGGTGATAGTAAATATGTACAAACTCAAATTGTTGTTCCGGTAAGTTATGCTATTCGGTTAAATGACTTTAATTTCTTGTCATTTGGAATTTCACCTGGATTTTTCCAAAGAAATGTAAGGAATACTGATTTCACGTGGAGTTCGCAATGGGATGGTTTGGATTTTGACGAGACTATTGATAGTCGTGAAAGTCTTGTAGGATCTAAATATTCTATTTCGAAGTTTGATGTGGGAGCAGGATTATTTTGGGAAATAGAACTTAATGAAATTAATTCAATGAGTGTTGGTGTTTCAGGTAATCACCTGACCCGTCCTAAAGTAAATATTTTCCAGGAAGACCTTAGAATGAACCGAACTTTAAATGTTCATTATTTTGGTACTTTTGGTAGAGATGGTATGAATGTTACACTTAAGCCTAGTGCCATGTATTCTCTTCAGGGACCTAACAGCTATGTTGTATTCGGATCAAGCTTTGATTTCTTATTAAGAGGAAGCTCGATTCATACAGGATTCTATGACAGAAGTTCAATAGAGTTTGGTGCACATATGAGATTAAATGATGCTTTAATTTTTAGCACTCAAATACATAAAGGAGGCTTTACAGCAGGTTTTGCCTATGATATGGTTATCTCTAGTTTAAGTTCATTTACTAATTTAAGAGGAGCATCTGAATTTTTCATTTCACTTAGAATTGGTAAAGCCAAAGGAGGAGGAAAGCTTGAGTTGGATGAAGATGGTGATGAATAAATTTAACTAAAAACAATATTTAAAAAGATGTTTTGTACAAAACATCTTTTTTTTTGTTCTAATTTTGCAAATTCAATGGGTGTAAAAATAAGAGATATTGACCTGGGTGATTTTCCGTTGCTGTTGGCACCAATGGAAGATGTAAGTGATCCACCCTTCAGAGCGCTTTGTAAGAAAAACGGAGCAGACCTGATGTATACTGAGTTCATTTCATCTGAAGGTTTGATTCGTGATGCAGCAAAATCTGTTCAAAAGCTTGATATCTATGAATATGAACGCCCGATTGGTATTCAAATTTTCGGTTCCGAGATTGAGAGTATGCGTCAAACCACCGAAATTGTGGAGCGCACAAATCCCGATATCATAGATATTAATTATGGTTGTCCGGTGAAAAAAGTGGCTTGTAAAGGAGCAGGAGCCGGAATATTGCAGGATATCCCAAAAATGGTTGAAATGACCAAACAAATTGTCAATGCCACACACTTGCCGGTTACTGTTAAAACCAGGTTGGGTTGGGATGATGATACGAAATATATTGTTGAGGTTGCTGAAAGATTACAGGATGTTGGTATTGAAGCCCTATCAATTCATGGTCGTACCAGGAAGCAAATGTATAAAGGGGAAGCGGACTGGACATTGATTTCGCAAGTCAAAGATAATCCCAGAATCAGTATTCCAATATTTGGAAATGGTGATATTGATTCGCCCGAAAAGGCAGTTGAGTATAAAAAGAAGTACGGTGTTGACGGTATTATGATTGGGCGGGCCAGTATTGGATATCCCTGGATTTTTAACGAGATTAAGCACTATGTTAAAACCGGATTGCATCTACCTAAACCAACTATCGAAGATCGCGTAAAAGCAGCTCAGGAGCATTTAGAGATGTCAGTAAACTGGAAAGGAGAGAAACTAGCGGTCAATGAAATGAAACGCCATTATACCAATTATTTTAAAGGTATTTCGCATTTTAAAAACTATCGAATCAAACTCGTTACTTCATTTGATCTGGATGAGGTAAGGGATACTCTTGAGGAAATTGCCTCGAAAGAGTGGGAAATGGCTGATTAGGTCTATTTAATGTCCTGACTAAGTTATTGTGGGCTTCGGGTCCTTTCGGCTCAGCCGAAACCTCAGCCCTCCTTAATATTACCCTCTTCGAAGGAGGAAGCCTGTTTAAGTATGTGATAGAAAAAAGAGGGCTGAGGTTTCAACGAAGTTGAAAAGACTCGAAGCCCGCATTATGTGGTATCAAACCCTGTGATATAGTGATTGGAATGAATCATATCATGCCTAAGATCATCAGGAAAATGATTGAATTTTGCAAGAATATCAACTGCATTATCGCTTTTTAGTTTTTGCAATAAGCCTAAGTTTAATTTATCCATCATTCGCCCCAGTTTTTGGTCTTTTGTATCAACCCATATGAGCAGAGAATGATTATTTTGGAGTGCCAGAACAGATTCCAGTAAAGGATTCACTTTATCTTCATGCCCTTCAGCCCAAAAAAGACCCTCGGTTGCCAGAAAATTGTACTGATTTGGATTAATTATTCTGTTGATAAGAGGGATGTAAGGTAATGTTTTAACAAGGACCTTTCCTTTAAAACCAGGAAGTGCTTCAATTTTCCATTGTGTTTTATTGGCCTGTATTCCGGCAACGATTTTACCATTTTCACGATACACAAAATAATTATTGTGTTTAAACAAATGAACTCTGGTCAAATTACTATAGTTGTTATAAAAAGCTTTGATGTCTGACCATACATTTTCATGCTCATCCGGTTTCAACCTGGATACATTCTGATGCAATCTTGGGAAAAAACGACTAAATGCTACCGTTTTAATTTTTGAGATAGTTTCAAAACCGTAACGGTCAGCCATTAGCTTTGACCTGTTATTTTCAGGATCTACAATGGCCCAGAAAACTGAAGGTTGGTATTCCGGATTGGTCACATCAAGATTACTCGTACTGAATAATGAGTCAATGTATCTTTGAAAGGCTGATGTTTTTCTTTGATTTGCTTTTTTATTTTCAGAAGTTTGAAAAATCCGGTCAAATGCAAAATACCGGATGTATACTGAATCAATCAAACGATTTTTGACATATACCGGTCGTTTGCAGAGGGTAATATTTGCAATGGCCTTATCATGTCGGTAAATTGTAAAAAAATGAGGTTGGTGCAGATCATTTATCTTTTCTCTGGTATGTAAATGCCGGTACCTGGCACCATTGGTACCTATAGTTGTTTTTTCCAGTAATTCCAGAATTTCAGCATTGTGACTCTGCTGATGGACAAAGATGTTTCTGAGGTCTGTATTCATAAAAAAAGCCTCATCTGAGGCTTAATTTTATTTGTACATAGTGGCCTTTACTGCCGCTATAATTCGTTTTACATTAGGTAATGCTTCTTCCATTAGCGGTGGGCTGAATGGAAAAGGTGTATCGCTTTGCATCACTCTTTTTACCGGTGCATCCAAGTGATCAAATGCATAGTTTTGAAGATGGTAAGCAATTTCAGAAGCAATCGAGGCAATTGGCCATGACTCTTCAACAACCACACATCTGTTTGTTTTCTTAACTGACTCAACAACTGTATTGTAATCAATTGGACGAACAGATCTCAAATCAATGATTTCAGCAGAAATGCCTTCTTTTTCAAGTTCTTCAGCTGCTTTATGAGCTTCTTTGATAATTTTACCAAATGATACAATGGTCACATCAGAACCTTTTCTTTTTATATCTGCAACTCCAATCGGAATAATATATTCTCCTTCAGGAATTTCTCCTTTATCACCATACATTTTCTCAGATTCAAGTACTAAAACAGGATCATTATCACGGATTGCTGACTTCATTAAACCTTTAGCATCATAAGGCGTTGATGGCGTAACTACCTTTAAGCCCGGAACGTGAGCATAAAATGACTCGAAACTTTGAGAGTGGGTAGCTGCCAATTGTCCTGCAGTACCATTACCTCCTCTAAATACAATCGGACATCCAATTTGTCCACCTGACATTTGCAAAATTTTTGCAGCACTGTTGATGATCTGATCTGCAGCTAAAATGGCAAAGTTCCACGTCATGAATTCCACAATTGGCCTTAAACCATTCATTGCCGCACCTACTGCAATTCCTGCAAAACCTAATTCGGCAATTGGTGTATCAATTATTCGTTTAGCTCCGAATTCATCCAACATACCTTGTGAAACTTTATAAGCTCCATTATATTCTGCTACTTCCTCACCCAACAAAAAAACGCTATTATCTGCTCTCATTTCCTCAGACATGGCTTCTCTCAAGGCTTCTCTAAATTGAACTGTTTTCATTAAATAAATTTCAAAATTTCTAGGTGGCTCAAATCTAGTAACTATTTGCTTAATATGAAAATCCTCGATCAGCCTTTTCGGTGTTATAAACAAATCACATTGGATTATTTAGTTTATACAAGTAATTTCTTACCAAATCTATATTATAATTTAGTAGGATAATTAAACAATATGTTAAGGCTGCTCCTATTTATTGCATTAGTATCATTTTCCTTTTTGGGGTTGAATGCTAAAACTTCAGTGACTATTCTGATCGATCCCGGACATGGAGGAAAAGATCCAGGGCATTTATCGGTGTCTTCTGTCCATCTGCCTGAAAAAGATTTGAATTTGCTGATCTCCAAAAAAATAGGACATTATCTTGAACATAACCTTTCAAATGTAAAAGTTTTATATACCAGGACTACGGACGAATATCCAACCTTAGATGACAGGGTACATATGGCCAATTCAAAAAATGTTGATCTCATGATGAGCATTCACTGCAATGGGAGTGATAATACTTCTATTTATGGTACCGAGACACATATTCATAATTTTAATTCAACCTCAGCCTATAAATGGGCATTGTTTATTGAAAAACAATTTCGAACCAGAGGTGGCCGAAAAAGCAGAGGGGTGAAAACCGGTGCAGATATCGGTCATTCATTACAAATTCTTAAATATACCAAAATGCCAACTGTCCTGATTGAATGTGGATTTATGACCAATAAGGAGGAAGCTGAATATTTAAATAGCTTGTATGGTCAGGAAATATTAGCATCAGCGATTTTTAGGGCAACCCGGTCTTTTCTACAGTTTAAATATCCTTCAATTAACTTTGCACCAGAAATTGCTTCAGGGCCTTCGTATAAAGTGCAAATTATGTCATCAATTGACCCTTTAGATACAGGTATTCCTGAATTTAAAAGATTGGGTTATCCTGTAGAACGTGTTAAAACGAACTCTACCAGTATGTACAAGTATAAATACTTCATTGGACCATTCAAAACTAAAAAGGAGGCTAAAAAAGCGCAAAAATCCATTCAATCAAAAGGTTACAAGGATGCCTTTATAGTGAATTTTGAATAAATTAACCGGAATCAGGTGATTTATTCGGGTGAGTTGTAAAATTATGTTTAATTTAGCTCTAATAAATGATCTTAACTACATATTATGGCAACTGTATTCGAAACACGTTTAATAGGTAATATCGGAAAAGATGCTGTTGTCCGAAATATGGATAATGGAGTTGTTGCGATCAATTTCCCCGTTGCACATAATAAAAACTGGAAAGACAAAAGAACAGGGGAGCAACGTACCAAAACAACCTGGATTAACTGTACAATCTGGAAAAGAGAAGGTGCTAACCTCCGAATTCTTGATTATCTGAAAACAGGGACATTAGTTGAGATTTTAGGTACACCATTTCCAAAAGGTTATTTACAGGAAGATCAAAGCATCAAAACGGAAATCAGACTAAACGTATCAAAAACAAACATACTCAGACCTGGTAACTGTTCAAAAGGAGAAGAGTGTGAAGATGATGAAATTGCCTTTGATGAAAAATGTGAAGATGAATCGAGCGATATCGCAAATGATTTGTTTTAAATAGCTTTAATTCAGTTAAATACATCATTAAATCAAAAAAAGCATAAAAATCGAGTAATTTTTTTTGCTAAAATATTTCTTTTATATATATTTGCACTCGCTTAAGGAAACAGAGACACCTTAAACTCCTCCTTAGCTCAGTTGGTTAGAGCATCTGACTGTTAATCAGAGGGTCCTTGGTTCGAGCCCAAGAGGGGGAGCAGAAAAACAGAAGCCTTGCCAGAAATGGTGAGGCTTTTTTCATTTTGGCCCCATAGTTCAAGGGATAGAATAGTTGTTTCCTAAACAATAGATCCAGGTTCGAGTCCTGGTGGGGCTACACAGTTGACGCAGCAGGAGGAGAAGTCTATGCTGAGCGAAGCCGAAGTAAGTCCTGGTGGGGCTACACAGTAGACGCAGCAGGAGGAGAAGTCTATGCTGAGCGAAGCCGAAGTAAGTTCTGGTGGGGCTACAATATTTGCATGGAGTTTCTGGACGAGAAGTTTACGCCGAGCGAAGTCGAAGCACAATAAATATTCTATATTCCAAGCGTTCTTGATCCGAAATAAAACCATAATCAGGTGGATGATGTTTGCGTTATTGGTGTAAGGATTACAGGTTGATTGGTTTTGTTTTAATATTATATTAGTTTTGGGTTTCATTGCCAGTTATGATAAACCAATCTCAAACGATAAGTACTTCAAGTCATTCTATAGGGCGAGTTTCAAAAATCGTTTGCATTTTATTAGTATTGGTTGCCTTGGGGTACAGGGCTTATTATTCGCAGGTTGAGAATAAGTATAAAGTTACCACATGGGATGCTTTAGGGTATTATATGTATTTGCCCGGATTTTTTATTTATGACGATCTTTCCGAATTGGAGTGGTTTGTAGAAAAGGAATCTGAATATAACCTTTCAGGTGGAGATTTATATCAATACCGCGAAATTGAAAATGGCAATAAAGTTGGTAAGTACTTTGTTGGTATTTCAATTATGGAAAGCCCTTTTTTCCTTGTCGGTCATGTTGTTGCAGGCATTACGGGGTACCAACAGGATGGATTTTCCAAGCCATATCAAATGAGTCTGGCTTATGGTTTATTGATATACTTTGCCTTAGCCCTTTTTTTAATACGAAAAATTCTATTGAGGTATTATGATGATTTGGTGGTAAGTCTCACTCTCTTAATTTTGGTATTAGGAACAAATTTGCTTCAATATACTGCGGTTGATGGTTCGCTAAGTCATTCATTTATATTTTTTCTTTACGCATTTCTGCTGTACATCACAATTAAGTGGCATGAAAAACCTTCGGTGTTTTACTCTGCATTGATTGGGTTTACTATTGGATTTGCTATAGCATGTCGGCCCACAGAAGCCATTATGGTTTTTATACCGATACTTTGGGGTATAACCGATAAAGAAAGCAGGCAGGCAAAATGGAAATTGATTCTGAATAATAAAAAGTACCTGTTATGGGCCATTGGTTTCGGTGCTTTGGGCATATTACCTCAATTGATCTACTGGAAATCGGTTACGGGCTCATTTGTCCATAATGTAGGGAGTAAATGGGTGTTTTTTAATCCATGGTTCCGTGTATTGTTTGGATTTGAAAAGGGTTGGTTCATCTATACTCCACTAACAGCTTTATTTATTGCCGGTTTCTTTTTTATGAAGGACAAAGTCTATAAGAACGCTGTGATTTGGTTTTCGGTTTTGAACATATGGATTATTATTTCATGGTTTGACTGGAGGTATGGTGGGTCATATTCAACAAGGGCACTGGTTCAGTCTTATCCTGTATTGGCATTTTCATTGGCAGCTGTATTAACAAAATTATTAAAGCGTCATATTTGGCTTCCCGTTATCCCTGTGATCATGTATTTGTTATTTGTGAATGTTTTTCAAATTTATCAGTATAACAAAAATATCATTCTCAATGATGGCATGAATAGATTATACTACTCCGCAGTTTACCTGGAATCAAATCCTTCACCTTTAGAAATGAGTTTGCTTGATACCGAGGAGATGATTAACCCTGATGATACGAATGCAGAAATTTGGTCAGATTTAAATTCCCGCCAGGCTAAAAGTTTTTCTGATTCAAGTTATTTTATTTATCAAAAGGCCTTTGAATCAACATTGAATGAGGAGACATGGATTAGGATTCGGGCGAAAATAATGGTGGAAAATGGCTTTTCAGATAGTCGTCTGTCATGTGATTTTATTGCCGGAGATTCTGTTAAATCAACACATATCCGGTTGAATCGCCCTCAAATTAGTAGAGGTGAACCGAATGAATATGATTTCTTTTTTAAGATCCCTGATATTGGTAAAGGACTGTTAAGGACTTATATCAGTACAAAATCATTCTTTCGGGGAGAAGTGATTTCGGTACATATTTCTCAGTACAAAGGTTAACCATTTTCAGGTATTCCATTAATTATTATTATGAATTGATGGATAATAGTCTGTTTTCTAAATTTTAGGACAAGAAAATTAATTAGAGTTATTTAGCTGTTATTCAGGGTTTTGTTGCTTGAAAACTAATAGTGTAAAGTCATTTTGTTTAATCTTTTCTAAAAAAGATTAAACAAAATGACAGCTTTTTCATACCTTTGAAAAGTATCAATACAATAATTAGAAAGATGAAAGCAATTTACGATTCGTTATCAAGAGCAGTTTCAAAGCAGGTTACTAAAACATATTCAACGTCATTTTCATTAGGAATTCGTTTCCTTGATAAAAGCTTTAGAAGTGATATATATGCCGTATATGGTTTTGTGAGGTTGGCTGATGAAATTGTTGATTCTTTTCATGATAGTAAACAGGAGGCATTGTTGTATGATTTAAAGGTACAAACGCACGAAGCCATTAATGACAGAATATCAATAAATCCGATTATTAATGCTTTTCAGGAAACAGTAAACAAATACAATATTCCTCTGGAATTGGTAGATACTTTTTTAAGAAGCATGGAGATGGATTTGGATCAAGGTAAAGAATATGACAAAATATTATATGATGAGTATATTGTAGGTAGTGCAGAGGTTGTTGGTTTAATGTGTCTTAAAATATTTTTGGAAGGAAATGATGAACTATACGATAAACTGGAGCCTTATGCACGGGCTTTAGGCTCAGCATTTCAGAAAATAAATTTCCTTCGTGATTTCAAAGCAGATTACGAAATACTGGGCAGGGTTTACTTCCCCGGTGTTGACTTTACAGCGTTTGATAATTATCAAAAGTCACAAATAGAGGTGGATATTTCTAATGACTTTAAGATGGCTTACAAGGGGATTTTAAAATTACCTAAGAAGGCTCGTTTCGGGGTATACATTGCATACATCTATTATTGTGGTTTATTCAAAAAAATTAAAAGGTTGGATGCTGACGTACTTTTGGAAAGAAGGGTAAGAATTCCGGATGGCAAGAAATTCGGTCTGATGATCAGCAGTTACCTGAAACATTCATTTAATCTGTTATAATATGAGGTATTTATTTCTTTTTCTAATGATTTTTTTCTCTCAGGGTATTTTTTCTTCAATGCCTGAGATTTCAAAAATGCGTGATTTGTTCTCAAAAGTTGATCAGGACGAAAAATACAATACCCAGCTGGGAAATATTACTAAAAATGCAACCTTAAAATCACCGGTAGCTTATGGGTATAAGGCGTTGTACTATTTTATGAACTCAAAATATGCATTTTGGCCTGATACTAAATTGAGTAATTTTAATAAGGGTAAAACATATCTGGAATCTGCAATTAAGTTGAGTCCGAATAATGCCGAATTGAGATTAATCAGGTATAGTGTACAATATAATGTACCGTCTTTATTAGGGTATAATAAACAATTGAATGAAGACCGTAAGATTTTAAAACTTGCTTTATATCAATCGAAATATGCTGAAATTAAGTTATTAATAGGGGGTGTACTAAAAAAATACCCTTAGTACAATGAAAAAAGCAATTGTCATAGGCGCGGGGATAGGAGGTCTAGCTGTAGCAGTCAGACTATCCGTTAAGGGATTCCAGGTAGATTTGTACGACAAAAATGAATCAGTCGGCGGAAAACTAGCAGAACTCAAGTCCGACGGTTTTAGGTTTGACATAGGGCCAAGTTTGTTTACAATGCCACACTACCTGGAAGACCTTTTTCATATAGCCGGAAAGTCAATGGCTGATTATTTAAGATATAAAAAGTTGGATTATTCCTGTCAGTATTTTTTTGCAGATGGATCTAATTTTGTATTCTATAATGATAAAACCAGACTTGAGCTGGAAGTGCAACAAAAATTGAGAAACCATACTTTATTGGTAACGGATTACCTGGAAGAATCTGAAAAACTATTTAATGGCGCGGGTAAATTATTTATTGAAAACAGCCTTCATAAGTTTAAAACATTTTGGTCACGTCAGGCTCTTAAAGCGTTACCCCAACTCATAAATCCAAAGAACCTGATGAGCTTACACAGTAAGAATAAGACTTATTTTAAGGATAAAAAATGGGTGCAACTATTCGATCGGTATGCGACTTACAATGGTTCTTCCCCTTATAAAACGCCTTCAATGATGTCAGTTATCCCACACCTGGAGCATAATATTGGTACTTTTTTTCCTGAAGGGGGAATGAGGGGTATTGTAAAGGCTTTAGAAAAACTGGCACTTGAACAAGGGGTCAATATTCTTACAAATAAAAAAGTGACTAAATTAAACACTGATAATGGGAAGGTGATATCTGCTGTAATAGATCAGAATACTATTAATGCAGATGTTTTTGTATCGAATATGGATGTAGCCTTATTTTATGATAAACTGTTGAATGACTCAAATAAATTTAAGACCGAAAATAGAAAAGCAAGAAGTTCTTCGGCTCTGGTGTTTTATTGGGGGATCAACGCCTGTTTCCCTTATCTGAAACTACATAATATTTTTTTCTCATCAGATTATAAGGCAGAATTCAAATCAATTTTTGAACTTCAGGAAAATGCTGAAATGCCTACAATTTATTTAAATATTTCTTCAAAATGCCAGCCTGTTGATGCCCCTGAGGGTAAAGAGAATTGGTTTGTTATGATCAATATGCCTTCAGGAATAAAGCTAACTAAAAATCAGATTCAAAAGGTGAGAACAGTTGTACTTGATATTTTAACCGATAGATTAGAGGCAAAAATAGAAGATGAAATCATTTTTGAAGAAATTTTGACACCTGATGATATTGAAGACAGAACCTATGCAATGAAGGGTGCTTTATACGGGGCAGCTTCAAACTCGGTATTGAGCAGTTTTACCAGACATTCGAATTTTTCAAAAGACTTTTCAAACTTGTATTTTGTTGGTGGTACCGTGCATCCCGGAGGAGGTATTCCTTTATGTTTGAACAGTGCTAAAATTGTTGCAGATCATTTATGAATGTATCAGTAAAACATATCGAATATTTGTCCATTAGGGAAATTGGGGCTTTATCTGTTCTCGTCATTTTACACCTTGTTGGTTTGTTGGGAATAGGTATTTTCCAAAGTAATGATATTGTCAATTTATCCTGGGCCAATCTGGCAGTAAGCTTTTTAATAGGGGCTCTATTTTTCAGGAAAAGGTCAACTGCAGGAATATTTTGGTTTGGAGTTATTTTTTGCATTGGTTTTTTTAGTGAATTCATAGGCGTAAATACCGGGCTTTTATTCGGAGATTACACTTACGGAACGGTTTTAGGTGTAAAGTTTTGGGGTGTTCCTGTAATAATAGGTTTGTTGTGGTTTACGCTGAGTATTGGAGCAAAAAATCTGGTGTCCCGAATAACCGGTAATAAGATACTTATCGCATTATTTGCTTCAGTGTTAATGGTTGGGTTTGACCTGTTGATGGAGCCGGTGGCAATAGATCTTGAATTCTGGACATGGGCCAATGATACAATTCCGGTTTTAAATTATATCTCATGGTTCTTTGTTGCTTTACTTATTCAATTTCTGATTAGAAACCAGTCAACCAATAACAGGGTTTATGAGGGAGCATTTGTTATTCAGATGCTATTTTTTATTGGTTTAAATTTTATGCTATGAGTGTAATCTGGATCATTATAACAATAGTGCTTACTTTTTTTGCAATGGAGTTTGTAGCTTTTTTCATGCATAAATATGTCATGCATAAATTTTTATGGCATCTGCATAAGGATCATCATCAGCCTACAGGACATAAAGCTCAAAAAAATGACTTATTCTTTTTGATTTTTGCGATACCAAGTTGGTTAGGAATTATGTTGGGTATGATGTATGCCATGCCACTATTCGTTACAATAGGAGCGGGTATTGCATTGTACGGATTATGTTATGTTTTTGTCCATGAAATATTTATCCACCAACGGATTAAAATATTCAAAAAGACTAAATCAAAATATTTAAGGGGGATTAGGTTAGCACATAAGATTCACCATAAAAACAGACACAAAGAAGGCGGAACCTGTTTTGGGATGTTAATTGTTCCCGGAAAGTATTTTAAATGAGACTATATCTGATATTAAATATCATTACAATTGTTTTTCCTTTGCTTTTGTCGTGGGATAAAAAAGTACGTTTTTATAAACAATTCAGGGCCCTTTTGCCAGCCATACTAATAGTTGGAGCTGGATTTATCATTTGGGATGTTTATTATACCTATTTGGGGGTATGGGGATTCAATGAAGAACATTTAATGGGATTGAATTTTTTTGGTTTGCCGGTAGAGGAATTTTTATTCTTTTTTACAGTGCCATACGCCTGTGTTTTTTTGAACGATACCATCAACGTTTACTGGCCGGTTAAATCAGCTAACAGATGGGCAATCTATCTCAACGCCTTTTGGATTATTTTTTCATTAATACTTTTTTTCACTCATTTAACCAAATACTATACAGCAGTTGCATGCGGATTAAGTGCAATAACAGGAGCGTTCGTCTTTTTGAAGGATAATTTATCAATCACTGCACTTTGGCGTAGTTTTCTTTTCGTATTAATTCCTTTTTTGATCATTAATGGTGCATTGACCGGTCTGTTTACTGACACTCCGGTGGTGTGGTATAATGATGAAGAAAACAGTACTTACAGATTGTTGACCATTCCGGTTGAGGATCTGTTTTATAACTTTTCACTTATAGTTGGAATCATTATGTTAAGAGATTATTTTCTCATAAATCTGAATAAAAAATGACAAAAAAAATTGGAGTTATCGGTAGTGGATTTTCCGGCTTATCAGCAGCCTGTTATTTAGCGCAACAAGGTTACCAGGTTGTGTTATTCGAAAAAAATGAAGGGATTGGTGGAAGAAACCGACAGTTTGAAGCCGACGGATTCAAATTCGATATGGGCCCGTCGTGGTATTGGATGCCTGATGTATTTGACAGTTTTTTCGAGGATTTTGGTTACAGACATAGTGATTTTTACAAATTAGAAAAACTGAATCCTTCTTTTTCAATTTTTTATGACCAGATCAGGATGGATGTACCTTCAGATCCACAAGATATACCTGAGTTATTTGAATCATTTGAACCGGGTGCAGGACAACAGTTTGATCGGTTTATGAAAGAAGCGGCAGTTAAGTATGATGTCAGCATGAATGATTTGGTTCGTAAACCATCTAAAAGCCTTTTGGAATTTGCCACATTAAAAGTAATGAAGGGTGCCCTTAAGCTGAATTTATTTACTAAATATGACAAATATGTCAGGTCATATTTTAAAAACAAATACCTGATTCAACTGATGGAATTCCCTGTACTGTTTTTAGGCTCAGCACCCAATAATACACCGGCTTTATATTCATTAATGAATTATGCAGGACTAATGTTGGGAACATGGTATCCTCAGGGTGGAATGCATAAGGTGGTGGCAGGAATGGCCAGGTTAGCCTCGGAATTAGGCGTTGACATCAGGACAAATTCTGAAATCAGTGAGATATTATTAGAAAATGATGAGGTAACCGGAGTCAGATTTAATGATAATAATGAAGTAAAATTAGATGGTTTGATTGCTTCGGGTGATTATGCACATATGGAGCAGTTATTACCCCAGAAGTATAGAAATTACAGTGATCAATACTGGAAACAGAAAGTATTTGCCCCATCTTCTTTGATTTTTTATTTAGGTGTTGATTGTAAGATTGACGGATTGGAACATCATAATTTGTTTTTTGATGAGAGTCTGGATGACCATTCGGATGAAATTTATGACGCACCTCAATGGCCTTCCAAGCCATTGTTTTATGTCTGTACTCCCTCTAAGACTGACTCAACAGTTGCGCCGGAAAACAATGAAAACCTGTTTATTTTAATGCCTATTGCAGCCGGATTAGAAGATACAGAAGCAATACGGGAACATTATTTTAACATCATAATGGAACGTTTAAATCAAAGGCTAAACATCAATATCGAATCACATTTGATCTATAAACGAAGCTATTGCATCAGGGATTTTAAGGCTGACTATAATGCCTATAAGGGCAATGCCTACGGATTAGCCAATACCTTGAACCAAACGGCCTTTCTTAAACCAAAATTAAACAATAAAAAAATCAAAAATCTGGTATATGCAGGGCAACTGACTGTTCCAGGCCCGGGCATGCCTCCGGCTATCATAAGTGGAAAATTAGCTGCTGATGAAATCAAAAAGGTAGTGAAGCACTCGCAGTCCAAAATACGCCGTGCAGGCATTTTTTAGGAGCAATTACCACAGTTTAACGGGCGAAAAATATTGACCATTTTCCATTATTTCTCTAATGGAAAACAATAATCTTTATATATTGCCAGCATTGATCATGTTCAGGAATGTCGGTTAAATATGATGAAATAGATTTGTTTGGGAAGCGCCTTTTTAGCTATGTCAGGTTTGGTCAAACTGTTCAAAGTATAGCACCTATGCCCGAATCGGAAGCTTGCATTTCCTATATTGAGCATGGTACAAATGAAGTTTTCACTGAGAATGAAAGCCTGACAATTATTGACGGGCAGGCCATGTTATCAAAATGTGGGAATTACGTTTCAAAAATGCAGGTAAATGATGAAACTGAGGTTTTCAGTGCCATTACTGTTCACTTTCATAAAGAAGTTTTAGCAAAAATTTATGAAGATTCGTTTACAGATTTTTTAAAAAAAGCCAATGAACCGGCAAAGTGTAGTTCTGTTAAAATAGGGGCATCTCACCTCATTCAAAGTTATTTTTCCGGGATTAAAGATTTTTTTGAAACCAAACATGTATTATCTGAAGATTTACTTGTTTTAAAATTGAAGGAGATTATCTTACTGTTGTTAAAGGCTGAAGATGCACCTATGATTTTGAATATCATGGAAAGTTTATTTGTAAAGCGGGTATTTAGTTTTAAGGAAGTCATTGAAAATCATATTTGTTCGGGCCTGAGTCTAACTGAATTAGCAGGCTTAACAGGTCATAGTTTGTCTACATTTAAACGAGAGTTCAGGAAAATTTATAATGATACACCAAAAAAGTACATTGTCGACAGACGATTAAATAAAGTGATCGACTTGCTGGAAGTTTCCGACTACCCAATTGGACATATTGCCTATGATTGTGGCTTTCAAAGTCTGTCCAATTTGTCGAAAGTATTTAAAACAAAGTTCGGAAAAACGCCCACTCAATACAGACTGGACTTTTTAAACAAATAACTGAACTTTTCAGTGAAATAATTGACTGGATCTGTCAATACATTTGTTCCAAACTAATTCAGTATGGAAAGGAAAAGTAAACCTAAAATTTGGTTTTGGATAGTTACTGTCACCCTTTTATTTTGGGCATTTACGGCCACCGGAACGTTTCTCTTTGAATCGTTTTCTGATGAAGCTACATTAATTGAAAAATTGGGAACAGAAAACGTTGATATGATACTGTCGCGTTCTAATTTGGCAAAGCTTGGTTATACCCTGTCAGGTGTATTTAGTGTTCTGGGTTGTGCATTATTATTGATGAGAAAAAAAATTGCATTTATTATCCTTGTTATTGCGGCCATTGGGATGTTAATTCAACAGTATACATGGTGGACTGAAATGAATATTATTGGACGTCTGAGTGGTGCTGAGTGGATATGGCCGGTTATTATTCCTGGAATAGCATTTTTTCAGGTTTGGCTGGCAAAATTCAGTAAACGAAACAACTGGCTCAATTGATGTTTTGTAAATTGGTGAGCCTGTAGTGGCGTCTGTTATATCCTATTGCAGACGTCACGTTTACATTTTTTTTACATATTGGGTTAAAATAACGATCTGTTGTCCTTCAACCTTCCCTTCAATTTGTTCCGGATTATCCCAAACTAAAGAAATTCTTCTGACTGCTGTGCCTCGTTTGGCCGTGAATCCACCTCCTTTTACGTTGAGATCTTTGATTAAAACCACTGAATCGCCATTTTCCAAAATAGCGCCATTTGCATCTTTGTGAATGATTTTATCTTCGTCTCCATTATGCTCTCCTGTAGCTTCGGCCCATAACTGAGTGGTTTCATCCAAATACATCATGTCTAATAAATCCTGTGGCCAACCTTCAGAACGTAATCTATTCAGTAGTCGCCATGCCATAACCTGTACAGCAGGTACTTCACTCCACATGGCATCATTTAAACAACGCCAGTGATTAGGGTCCATGTTATCAGGATTCTCAATTTGATCAAGACAAGTTGAACAAATCAATATTGATTTATCAGGATCGTTTCCCGGCTGAGGCGGAACACCATAAATACTTACGTTCTTATCACTTTTGCAGAGTTCACATACTGATGCGCTCCTTTTATGCAATTTCTGTTCAATATTCATTTAGCACTTATTTTTTGATGCCGCAAAATTACAATATTATTCCCTATTTTAGTGCCTGGTGCGAAAGATCAGATTATTAAAAAATATCGGCCCCGGAACTTTGGTTGCAGCAGCGTTTATTGGCCCCGGAACAGTTACTGTATGTAGTATTTCAGGTGCAAATTATGGTTTTACATTATTGTGGGCCCTTGGGCTTTCTATCCTGGCCACTATTGTATTACAGGAAATGTCGGCGCGGTTGGGGCTGGTTTATGGTCAGGGTTTGGCAGAAGCAGTTAAGGTAGAACTAAAACGGCCTTGGGTTCGTTGGTTGGCTTTGGGATTAATCGTTTCTGCAATCCTCATAGGAAATAGTGCATACGAGGCTGGAAATATTAGTGGAGGTGTACTGGGGCTTGAAACAATTTTTCCTCAATCTTCTTTTAAAGTGGGTACACTTTCAATTAATTATTTAGTATTAATTCTGGGGGCTATTGCCTTTACAATTCTTTACATAGGTAACTATAAAGTATTAGAAAAAGTACTGGTAAGTCTGGTTATTATAATGAGTGTATCATTTCTGGTAACAGCGGCTTTAACCCAACCCAATCTTATTGAAGTCATTAAAGGGATGTTTATTCCCAGACAACCAGAGGGAAGTATTTTTACCATAATAGGCCTGATTGGAACTACAGTGGTGCCCTATAATTTATTTTTACATGCTGCTTTGGTTAAAGAGAAATGGAAAAGTAGTGAAGACATTAAACTTGCAAAAAGGGATACATTCATCTCAATAATTTTAGGCGGAATTGTATCAATGGCTATTGTAATAAGTGCTGCTGCCATTCAATCAGGAGAAATTAAAAATGCCGCTGATTTGGCAAAAGGTTTAGAACCGTTGTTTGGTAGTTTTTCCAGGTATTTTTTAGGCATAGGTTTGTTTGCGGCAGGTATTACATCTGCAATTACGGCCCCAATGGCGGCAGCATATGTGGCAAAAGGGTGTTTTGGATGGGCTGGCGGGTTGAAATCTTTTCGGTTCAGGTTAGTGTGGATAATAGTATTGTTGGTGGGTATATTAGTGGCTTCAACAGGGTTTAGTGCTATACAGGTTATACAGTTTGCACAAATTTCTAACGGTTTATTATTACCAGTCATTGCATTATTTTTACTTTGGATTGTTAACCGAAAAACGGTTATGGGAAACCACATCAATTCAAAGTTTCAAAATGTATTGGGTGGAATAATTGTTTTAATTACCCTAATATTATGTATTAAAACTTTTATAAAAGTATTTGAATGGATATGAGTCCAATGATAGATATTAACTGCGATTTAGGAGAAGGTTATGGAAAAGATGATGAATTAATGCCATTACTAAGCTCTTGCAATATTGCTTGCGGAGGACATTTTGGAGATATTGATTCAATGATTACTGCTGTTCGGTTGGCTCAAAAACACAAAGTTAAAATAGGAGCACACCCTTCATTTCCTGACAGGGAAAATTTTGGCAGAAAAATCCTTACAATCGATACTGAAGCATTAAAAAAATCTGTTACTGAGCAGATACTACAGTTGAACAGGATTTGCGAGAAGGAACAAATTCAAATACATCACGTCAAGTTACATGGTGCTTTGTATAATCTGGCGGCCACCGATAAAAAAACTGCAGAGCTGGTAAATGAAGCATTGATTGAAACCAAATTGAATTTTAAAGTCTACGCACCTTACGGATCAGTTTTGTCAACAATAATTCAACCTCATTTTAAAGTGGTCAACGAAGCATTTATTGACAGAAAATATAATAATGACTTAAGTCTGGTTCCCCGGTCCGGTTCCGGGGCATTGATTACCGATAAAGAACAGGTTTGGACGCAATTTTCACAAATGATTAAGAATCGGAGTGTAACCACAGTTCAGGGGCCTGTCGTATCAATTGAGGCTGAAACATTTTGTATTCATGGTGATACGCCCGGAGCTACAGAAATATTAGTTTATATTCATCAGAAATTGAAAGCACTAAAAATCCCGATTTCAAATCATGCGTAAGCCCAAAGTAACCAAATATGGTTCAAATGCGGTACTACTGACATGGGATAAAACTATCAGTGATGAAATTCATGATAATGTGCTTTTTTATGAGCAATATATTTCAACACATTTTTTGGATTTGGTGGTAGAAACTGTGCCAACTTATCAGTCATTATTGATAGATTTAAAACAGCAGACTGACCGGCAAACTTTTATTGAAAAGATAGGTGAAATCAGAACAACTTCTGACTTCCTTTCAGAGAGGAAAAGAACTAAATATTTCATTCCTGTATGTTACGATCAAAGGTTAGGAATTGACCTCGATATATTAGCAAAAGAAAGAGGATTGGAGATCGATATGGTAAGTCAAATTCACCAAAAGGTCCCGTATAAAATTTATTCAATGGGGTTTTTACCAGGATTTTTGTATCTGGGGCATCTTGATGAGCAATTACATACACCAAGAAGGAAAATTCCAAGAGTAAAGGTTCCTAAAGGAGCAGTCGCTATTGGAGGACAGCAAACCGGAATTTATCCACAGGAAAGTCCGGGAGGATGGCATATTATTGGACAAACACCTGTTGATTTATTTGATGTGGGTAGTGATCCGCCTTCTGTTTTTTTGCCTGGTGATATGATACAGTTCTACGCAATTGATTATGGGGTTTACCATGAAATCAAAAAACAGATGGAGAGTGGAAGGCATGAATTAAGAAAGGAGGTGATTAATGATTGAGGTATTATCAGGTGGTTTATACACTACAATTCAGGATCCGGGACGGTTTGGTTATCGAAAGTATGGTGTGCCATTGTCCGGATCAGCTGATCAATATTCTGCTACTCTGGCCAATCAGATTTTGGGAAACGATACTAATTGTGCCGTTGTTGAAATTACTTTAAAAGGACCGGTACTCAAATTTAATCATGCCGGAAAAATTGTTATTACGGGTGCTGAGTTTTCTCCAAAAATTGACCTTAAACCAATTAAAATGGGAGAGGTGGTTAATGTGGCAAAAGGTGAGGTATTGCGTTTTGGTCATTTAAAACAGGGGATGAGAGCCTACTTGGCTATTAGGGGAGGGTTTGCTTCTCAAATAGTTTTAGGCAGTGCCAGTTATTATCAGAATATTACAACTCTTCATAAAATAGGTAAGGGAGACAAACTTTATTTTAATGTAAAGTCAGGTCAAATCTCAATGGTTAATGCGAGAGTGAAGTATAAGCCACTTAATTACAATTCAGATAGAGTTTGGGTTGAAAAAGGTCCGGAGTTCAATATGTTGAGTCCTGAAGTGCAAGATAAACTGTTTAGCTGTTCATATGTTATTTCGGGAGAATCAAATCGGATGGGTTATCGGCTTGAACCTCATCCCGATCTTGCTGCTGAAGAGATTATTACTGCTCCGGTTTTGCCTGGTACTGTTCAACTAACTCCCTCAGGTCAGTTGATTATTTTGGGCCGGGATGCGCAAACAACAGGAGGTTATGCCAGGATATTTCAGCTCACAAGGCAAGCACAAAACCTCCTTGCTCAAAAGCAATTTGGTTCAGAAATCCGTTTTGTTCCGGTACAGGATTAACTGGTTAAACTTTATCCATAAAGTGCTTATAACGCCGTCTTGATAAAGGTACCTTAACTTCATTGATCAAAGTGATTTCATAATTCGAATAATAAGAGATATGATTAAGGTTAATGAGAAAGGATTGATGCGATTTAAAAAAATGTGGTTGTTTTAAGTATTCTTCCCTAATTTTTTTCAGGTTTTTGGTAATGACCAGCGGCTTTTTACTCAATGAATAGATTGTTGTATAATTTCCTTCAGATTCTGCATAAATAATATCGTTTGGCTCGTAAATATGAAGGGTATTATTAATTCTGAATTTAATTTTTTCAGCAATACCTTCTCTTTCTCCGGTCGATAAGGAATCTTTAATTTTTGATCTTACACGTACCAATTCATCAATGTCGATAGGCTTTAACAGATAATCAAAAGCATCCAGTTTAATAGCATTAATGGCGTACTCTGCATGAGCGGTCAGAAAAATCACTCTTACATCCAGATGTTGGATTTTTTTTAACAGATCAATTCCTGACATTTCCGGCATATTAATGTCAAGAAAAAGAACCTGGGGGTTGGTTTTTAGTATGGCTTCCAGACCTTCAACGGCACTTGTATATTTACCCGTGATTTTGAAATCATCAAAGTGATGTTGTAAATGGAATTCCAATACCAATATTGATTTTAATTCATCATCTATAATTATGGTTTCCATTCTTTCAGTTTTATTGTAACGGTTTGCTCTCCTTGATTTTCAAGGGATGTAATACTCAGGTCACTCTCACTATAATACTCACCATTCAGTAATTTAACTCTATTTCTCAAAATTTTTAAACAATTGTCCTTATTATGTTTTATGAAATCAGTAGAAGGATAACGTTTTTCAAAATCAGTTACTTTAATAAAAAGACTGTTTTGGTTTTTGTTAATGCTGATAAGAATTTTATTTTCGTTTTGTCGTTCATGTTTGGCTTGAAGTAAAACATTTTCGATTAATGGTCGCAACATTAATGCCGGAACTGATTCTGTATTGGCAATATTTTTCGGAATTTGATATTCGATTTTAAAACTGAGGTCAAACCTTCGGTTTTCCAGTGATAAATAAAGATTTAAAAAATCAATTTCGTCTTTGATGGGGATAGATTTCAAAGTGCTATAATTCAGGCTTTTTCTGATAAATATCGCAAAGTCTGATAAATACTTAAGAGCACCTGCTTTATCGTTTTCAAGGATATAGTACTGAATTGAATTAATTGTATTAAAAGTAAAGTGAGGATTAGATTGTGAGATCAATAATTTTCTTTCAAGATTTAATTGTTCAATTTGCTGTTCTTTTTCTCTGATTTTTAAAGTAAAACTTTTTTTAATTAACAGGTATAATACAACTATTCCAATACTTGTCAGGATAAAAAACAGCCATCCCCATTGAATGGTAAATGGAATCGAAATCAGGCATAAAATCAGACTGTTTTGGTAAGTTTTATTTGCTGTATGGTTTAATCTCAAAAAATGAGAAAGAGCTGATTTGTCAGGTATATTGTGACTTCGAATATGACTCACTTTCTTCAAACCAGAATGAACATAGTTTGACATCCTGCCAAAAAAAGTTGAGGTGTAAAAAGAGTATATTGAAGTCATGGATTCCATTGAACTGTTCTAGCAAAACTACAACAAAACATGGTGGAACAAAGAAAACTTAAAATTTGAAGGGGTTAAATTAATATTCGTCGAAATTTTAAATCATTATTCAATTTAATTGATAATTCGGCTAACTTTATCATATGAATTTTACCTGGCTCAGTGAAGAAAAAGATGTTTTAATTTACATTGGAGATACAATGTGCTCATGGTGCTATGGGTTTGCAAATGAGTTGACTAGTGTAAAAGAGAACCATCCCGAATTAGATTTTAAAATAGTGATGGGTGGGTTGAGACCTTACAATACTGAGAAAGCAATAGATATTGCCGACTTTTTAAGAGAACATTGGGTTGAGATTGGTCAAAGAACCGGACAATCCTTTTCGTATTCAATTTTAGAGGACCCCACCTTTATTTATGACACTGAGCCTGCTTCCAGAGCTGTAATTGTAGCCAGAATGATGAAACCTGAAATTGAATTTGATTTTTTTAAGTCTGTTCAAACGAGTTTCTACAGGGACAATAAGAATCTAAATAAAATTGATATTTACCTTGAAATTGCTGAGAGTTATGGTTTAGATACCTCAACTTATCAAAGCCATTTTGAGTCGGAAGAGGCCAGGCAATTAACCAAAGCGGATTTCCAGTTAGCGGTACAGATGGGAATTAAAGGATTTCCCTCAATTGTATTAAAAAGGGGGAGCCGGTTTATCTTAATCTCTAATGGTTACCGAACTGCTAAGAATATTGAAGAAACACTAATGTTGGCAATGGAGAGTTAATGTCATAACCAATTTTGCGATTTTATGTATGAATTTCAAAGATTAAAAATCCAATCAGCAGATTATTCGGTAGCCTGCTATTCCTAATTTGAGTTTTTGCATTTGTCTGATTAATAATTAGTTTTGTTTTTTTGTCTCAAAATGAGAATTTTCCTAAAATGGGTTTATTTTCGAAAATAATTTCGTACCTTAGGAGGTATAAAGTTGATTATGAACCCATTTAAAGTGCTAATTGCAGAAGATGATAAATGGTATGCGGAATTATTAAATTACCACTTGTCACTTAATCCTGACTACAGCGTTTCATACGTTACTACCGGAAAGGCTTTGATTGATAGACTGGTTGAGAAACCTGATGTTATTACATTAGATTATGCCTTACCTGATATGACAGGAAGTTCAGTCTTAAAACGAATTCGAAATGAAAGTCCTGGAACAGAAGTTATTATCATATCGGGCCAGGAAGATGTTTCTACAGCGGTAAGTTTGCTAAAGGAGGGTGCTTATGATTATATAGTTAAAGATGAGGAAACAAAAGACCGTGTTTGGAAAACAATTTCTCACATCAGGGAAAATAAATCCTTAAAAGAGGAAGTAGAACAACTAAGAACTGAGGTTGTAAAAAAATACAATTTTTCCAAGACAATAATTGGAAGTAGCGACGCTATTAAAAAGGTGTTTGGTCTATTGGAAAAGGCAACCAAAAGCAACATAAATATTTCTCTGACAGGTGAAACCGGAACGGGAAAAGAAGTGGTTGCCAAGGCTATTCACTATAATTCTTCAATTAAAAAACAGCCCTTCATTGCATTAAATGTTTCAGCTATTCCCAGTGAATTAATAGAAAGCGAATTATTTGGTCATGAAAAAGGATCATTTACAGGGGCATCAGAACGAAGACTTGGAAAGTTCGAATCAGCAAAGGGAGGGACACTTTTTTTAGATGAAATTGGCGAAATGGATTTAAATATGCAGGCCAAGTTGCTTAGGGTTTTACAGGAGAGAGAATTGGTCAGGGTAGGAGGATCCGAAAATATTAAAATTAATTGTCGGATTATTTGTGCCACACATAAAGACCTTCAGAGTGAGGTGAAGCAAGGATATTTCAGGCAGGATTTATATTACCGCCTGATTGGTTTGCCAATAAAGCTACCAAGCCTTCGTGAAAGAAAAGAAGACATTATTTTATTGGCTAAACATTTTATTGAGGGGTTTGCAAAAGAAAATGGCTTTCAACAAAAAAAGTTAAGTGAGGCGGCAATATCAAAATTACTTAATTATAATTTTCCGGGTAATGTGAGAGAATTAAAGGCCATTATAGATTTAGGAATGGTCTTGTCAGATGATGATACAATTGAGAGTGAGCACATTCAATTTTACGCTTCGAACCCAATAAATAGTTTGGCAATAGAAGAAATGACATTGAGAGACTATAACTTGAAAATCCTTAATTATTATCTTGAAAAACACGATAATAATGTATTGAAAGTAGCCAGTATTTTAGATATAGGAAAGTCCACAATTTATAGAATGTTAAAAGAGTGATTAGATGAAAGGTATTGTTTTTACAGAGTTTATTGAAATGGTTGAAGATCAATTTGGCTATGATGTTGCAGGAAAAATTATTGAAAATTCTAAATTGGATTCAGGTGGGGTATATACATCAATTGGGACGTATGATCATGGTGAAATGGTATCACTTTTATCTGAATTAAGCAGAATATCAGGTATTTCCGTTTCGGATTTACTCAGGGTTTATGGTGAACATCTTTTTTCAAGGTTCGGTAAATTATACTCAGCGTTTTTTGAAGGTGTGGATAATGCATTTACCTTTTTAGAATCTATCGATCAATATATTCACAAAGAAGTGCTCAAATTGTACCCTGATGCTGAATTACCGTCCTTCAGGACAACAAGAGTTAGTGATTCAGAACTCATCATGTTTTATGAATCCGAGCGCCAAATGGCAGACTTTGCCTATGGATTGATTATCGGTTGCTTAAAACATTTTGGAGAAATTGCTAATGTTCAGATGACCTTGATTAACAATAATGCAAAAACTGTAGAATTTAAAATCAAAAAGTAAAATTTGTCAGAACTTGATGCCATAAAACAAATTCTTAAACGTGAACGTTCAGCACGTAAGGAGGCAGAACGTATAATGGAAGAAAAAAGTCTTGAACTTTTCGAAATAAATCAAAAATTAGTGCAGTTGAATACCTCACTTGAAAAAGAGGTGGAAGAACGGGTGACAGATATCAAAAGAAATGAGGAACAGCTCAGGATTCTATTTGAAAATCATCCGTTCCCAATGTTGGTTTATGAAATTGATACTTTTCGGATTGTGGCTGTAAACCAAACTGCAATAGATAATTACGGTTATTCTAAAGCTGACTTTTTTGGAATGACCATTAAAGATTTACATTTCGGAAATGACGATAATCTTGACAAGCATCTTAAGGATGTAAAATCTGGTATTTTTAGAATAAGAACCTGGCAACACCGCACAAAATTAGGTGAAATCATTGATGTTGAAATTAGTGCCACTACAATTGAGTATGAAGAGAAACCTGCACGATTGGTGCTGATTAAGGATGTCACTACTCAGAAAAAAATTGAATCGGAAAAACGTTTAAATGAAAAACGTTATCAGGATTTAGTGGAAACTGTAAGTGACATCATTTACAGGTGCGACAGTAAGGGACATTTCCTTTATGTGAATCCAACAGCAATTCATGTATGTGGTTATAGTGGGGAGGAACTGGTGGGTAAACATTTTTCTGAAATCATACGAGAAGATTATAGAAAGAAAGTACTCTTTTTTTATTTAGAACAATTGACCTCAGGTGTTTTATCGACTTACCTTGAATTTCCTGTGATTACAAAATCCGGTAATGAAATTTGGATTGGACAGACAGTTGATACATATCATCTGGATGATGATATTGAATTTATTGCTTTGGCGCGAGACATTACAGATCGAAAGAAAATTGAAACTGAATTAATTGAAGCAAAAGACCTGGCGGAAGAATCTGTAAGGTCGAAAGAACTCTTCATGGCAAATATGAGTCATGAAATTCGTACGCCTATGAATGCTATTATAGGAATGGGAGAATTACTTCATAGAACGACCTTGAATTTAAGGCAACAACAGTATGTAGATGCCATCAAAACATCTGCAAATAATTTGTTGATTATCATTAATGATATTCTTGATTTTTCAAAAATTGAATCCGGGAAATTGAGCCTTGAAGAAGTGCCGGTTCATTTACCTACTTTATTTGAGAATGTTCGCAAAACAGTAGAATTAAAAATTGAGGAGAAAGGATTGGAACTGGAATTTGATGTTGATCCTAGAATTGCAACTTATCTGGCAGACCCAACCAGATTGAGCCAGGTATTTACAAACTTGATGGGAAATGCGGTAAAGTTTACCGAAACAGGAGGAATTAAAGTAAAATGTGGTGTTATGAAATCCTATTCTGACAGGGATTTGCTGATTTTTTCTGTGAAAGATACAGGTATTGGAATTCAGCCAAGTAAACAACGTCATATTTTTGAAAGTTTTAAACAGGCTGACGAAAGTACCACCCGAAAATATGGTGGAACCGGTTTAGGACTTGCCATAACAAAGCAATTACTTGAATTGATGGGAAGTGAACTTAAATTGGTAAGTGCAAGAGGGATTGGATCTGATTTTTACTTTTCTGTCGAATTTAAAAAGATAAAGGCCCGTCCGGAAGTTCGGGAAAAAGAAGAATTAGACCAGGAATTGATAAAAGGAATGTCCGTTTTATTAGTAGAAGACCATGAAATTAATCGGTTTATGGCTCAAACAATTCTGGAAAATTGGGAGTGCAAAATAGACATTGCAATAAATGGTAAAGAGGCAGTGACCGCAGTACGAAATAACAATTATGATGTTGTGTTAATGGACATGCGAATGCCTGAAATGAATGGTATTGATGCAACCAGGATAATCAGAACAAACCTAAAAAGTGATGTCCCGATAATTGCATTAACTGCAAACGCTATTAAGGGAGATAGTGAACGTTGTATTGAGGCTGGTATGAATGATTATATCAGTAAACCATTTAAGCAGGATGAATTGCTGGCCAAGTTAATTAAGTACAAATCCAATGGTAAATCCGATCGGATAAATGTAGAGAATACTACCTCAGAAGAAGCCATTACCGATACAACAAGTCTGATGGATTTAACAGTATTAATTCAGAGCACAAATAATAACAGCGAATTCATGAAAAAGATGATTCACCTGTTTTTAGACGATACTCCCGAGCAATTGAGGAAAATGAAAGCCGCACTGGATGAAAGTAATTTGGAATCTGTGAGTAAAATTGCTCACCGTCTTAAACCATCAATTGATCACCTTGCTATAAAAAAACTGAGGTCTTTGGTCAGAAAAATTGAAGACTATCAATCTTACCCTTCCACAGATCTGGTAGTTACATCTGTAAATAAGTTTACTCTATTGGTTCAGCGCCTTATGGAGGAGTTGGAAAACGAAGTCAAATAAGTCCCAATTTGGGAAAAGCTTATCCCGAAATGAATATCATTCTGTTAGTTTAAACAGTTAAAACACTGTTAATCAAATAGTTAAGTTGTTGGCATAATTTCTATAGTGTTAATTCCAAACGAATTAGCTATGAAAAAGAAATTATTAATAGTCAGTAGAAATAATCTTTCAGCTGAGTTTTGGAAACTACAGATAAGGAATAAGGATATTAATATTTGCAAACTTCAAAACCCTGGTTTAGCTATACTAAATATCGATACAATTCGGCCAGATGTTGTAATAGTAGATAATTACTTCTGCACGGATGACTGTGACCAGTGGATTAATGAAACTCTAACAGGCATTCTTCAAACAGGGTTCAATTGTCAGGTCTATTGCATTTCATCTATTTATGTATTTCCTGAAAACTCTGAAGCTAATAAGCTACAATTTGTCAGCTATTTTCCTTTTAATGGGGAATTTCTGTCAATCCTAAACTCGCATTTCGAGAACCTGAATTCCGGAAGTCATTTCGAATCACAAATTTCCAGCATATGAAAAAGTCAGATTTAAAAATATTTATTGTTGAAGACGATTGGTTTTTTGCCAATATTATTGAAAACCATTTATCGGATAAAGGTTTTGATAGTCAAATATTTACCAGTGGTGAAGATTTTGTCAATAACCTATACCAGTCTCCTGATATCGTTATTTTGGATCACCATCTTGAAAAAATGAATGGTCTGGATGTGCTTAGGAAGATAAAGGCTATTAATCCTAATATTCAGGTCATTTTTTTTACTGGCCAAGAAAAGATGAGTGTGGCTATTAATGCCCTGAAATATGGGGCATACGATTACCTGGTGAAAAACGAATCTAACCTCCAGCGGCTTGAATTTATCCTTGACAAAATTGTCAAAATGAATCAAATGGTCAAAGAAAATAGCAGAGCAAGGCATTTGAAAAAAGGTCTCTTAATTGGATTGTCTCTATCTGTCATAGCTTTAACCTACCTCATATTTAAAAATTAAATTGTTCCCCCATGAAAACTTTACAACCCCTTTTTTACCTGATATTGCTTTTACTAGGAAATGCCTGTACAAATAAAAACGTATTCATGTCCCGTTCAAGTGGTGATATTTCTGAATTAGCGAATTTAGATTCAATGTACTATCACCGCATTAAACCGGATGATAAAATCAGTCTGAGTATTTGGAATCATGATGACATGAGTGTTGGTTCTGTTTTTAGCATCTACAATTCGAACGAGGCTTATGGAAAATGGATTTTAGTTGAAGCGAACGGAGAAATTGTACTTCCAAAAATTGGTACTGTAAATATTGGAGGAATGACCTGTCCGGAAGCTGCTTTAATGTTGAAAAATAAATATGAAAAGTATTTGGTAAATCCTTTGATTGTAGTCAAAGTTTTAAACCGGGAAGTAACAGTGTTGGGAGAAGTCAGAACACCTGGTGTTTATACTATAGATAAGGAAAGGTTTACCCTTACAGAGGCTATTGGTAAGGCTCAGGGTTTTGAGAAATACGCCAATTTTAAAAAGGTACAATTGATTAGAGATGGTGTAAGTTATTCTATCAATTTGTTAAAACTGGATGACAGAGAACTCCATGCAATAATTGTGGAATCCGGTGATATCATCAATGTACCCTCCAGACGGGGCAAAAGGCTGGATCAAAAAGCACCGACCCTTATCCCATTCGCAAGTGCTTTAACGGCACTCGCACTAGTCATTTCATTAACCCAATAAGTCATGACCGGATTTCAAAATATTAAGCAACAGTTATTACCATTGATAAAAGGACTGCCAATAATCATTCTGATTTTCACAGCATCTCTTTTTATTGCAGGAAAAATTATCAGTTACAGTCCAAATGTTTATCAAACCATAGCCAAAATAAAGCTTGATGATCAAAGGCAGGGAGTTAGTAACAGTAAATTCTATCGTGATCTTGAGGTATTCAATACCGAAAATATTGTAGAATCTGAGGCTGAAATATTGAAGTCACCATTAATCATTTCAAAAATGATTGATAGCTCGGATTTTAATATTCTTCTGTATAGAAAAGGAAAGCTGAAAAATACAATGTTGTATGATGATGCACCTTTTCACATTGAATATCAATTCGAAAATGAAGCGTTATACGATCGTAATTTTATCCTAAATATTGTCACTGATTCAGGTTATACACTGATCTATGATTCCCCTGACCAACAAAAAATTTTGTGTGGAAAGTTTAACGAAGTATTGAAAATTAACGGGGGAGAAATAACAATACTTAAAAATAAAATTATCATACAGGATCGGGGGATCAGCCTGGAGGGAGAGTATCAATTTAAGGTATTCTCCCGAAATGGCCTTATTGCTCACATCAGTAAGCATTTGGATGTTAAGGTTGTTGATAAGGATATTGCCGTATTACGGGCGGTATACAAAGCAGAACATCCACAGAAAGTGGCGGATATTGTAAATGCATTATGTAAAGCATATGTTGATGATTACATGATGTTTAAATCAAATTCAGCAAATAAAACCGTACAATTTATTGACAAAAAACTGGCAGAAGTTTCGCTTCAACTCCAACAAGCCGAAAAGGAATTGGAAACCTTTAAAATTAATAACAAAGTGGTGAACACACTTCAGGAAACAGAAACTGGGCTAAGGGAAATATCAAAACTAAATGTGCAGCTCATCAATCTTGAAATGAATGAATCTGCTATTAATGAATTGCAAACTTACATTAACGGAGGAGATTATTTTGATGAAACTGCGATCAATTTTGGATTTGGTGATTTGCTTATGACTGAATTGGTTAAGAAGTTGAAATTATGGCAAGATGAACGGCATGATTTGTTGATAAAGTATCAACCGGACAACGATAATGTTCAGGCAATTGATGCCAAAATTGCTGAGGTCAAAGGGTATATTAAAGAAGCGATTAAACAAAATTTAAAGGAAATCCGGGTCAAACGTCAAGATATAGAAGCAGAAGTAGAAAAAGCATCACACCGTTTTGATAATCTTCCAACCCGGGAAAAATCACAACATATCCTGGAAAGGGAATTTCGTTTACTAGAAGATGTTTATAATTTTTTATCTCAAAAAAAAATCGAGGCTTCTATTACTTCCACCGCAATGTTATCCTTTCACAGGATCATCCAACCGGCAATTGTTCCAGTTGAACCTGTTTCACCGAATAAGACATTAATCACATTTGTTGCTGGTTTGCTGGGGTTAATACTTGGCATTGCATTCATTTATTCAAGAAAATATTTAAATGCAAAGGTCGTTACCAGGGGTGATATAGAAAAGCACTCCTTACTCCCATTTGCAGGGGTCATCAGAAAAGGTCAGACCTCAGATGATTTTAGAATTCTGTTAAAAGGAATGATGGTTAAGGGTGTGATGAAACCAAATCAGGTGATTGCGGTTACTTCAACATTGAACAAAGAAGGAAAATCGTATCTCGCCAGACATACAGCCTTGAATTTGCTTGAAATGGGATATACGGTTTGTCTGTTAAGTATTTCATCACCGTTAGAAAATGGCCAGGCATTATCAAAATTTTTAACAGGTCAGGCCATTGATTTTAATCTGCTGACAGAGATTAATTATGTTGGTCAAAAAAGTTTAAGTAATAAGGATTTAGATCAATTAAAGCTGAAGTTTGATTTTGTAATTATTGATTCAACCGCTACGGCAATTGATATATCAGGTGTTGAGGCCATAAAGAGTGCCGATTTGACACTGTATGTCGTCCGGGCAAACTATACTGCAATTCACTATGTAGCGCATCCCGACCTTCTTAAAGAAGAATATGATTTGAACCACATTTATACAGTTTTAAATGATGCTCATTTGGCAATGTGTTATAATGGGAACTATGTGGGATCAAGGTTCAATCAAAATAGAAAACCAAAAGATTTTTTTAAACAACTCTCCTATTATTTCACAACATACATCTCCAAATGAAAAATTTAAGATTATATATAAAATCACATGGAGAAAAACTATTGGTGGTAACTGATCAGGGTCTGGTAAGTGGTGTTAACTTTATTGTTGCCATTTTGCTTACCCGCTTTCTGGGACTTGAAGTTTACGGGCTGTATGTACTGGCCTGGATGGTTGTACTCTTTATCAGTAGTATGCAACAAGCCTTTATTATTATGCCGTTGTATACCCTTTATCCAAAGCAGGACCTAAAAGAGCAATACCTTTCCGGACTTATGGGCATTCAGTTAATATTCTCAGTTACTTCGGTTTTAGCAGTCTGCATTTTGGTATCGTTTGCAATGAAAATTAATCCTGAATGGTCAAATCCTGGTCTGGTATTTTTGACTGGATTAGTAACAGGATTGCATAGCTTTAACGATTACCTTAGAAGGTTATTTTTTGTATTACATAAACCAGGAACCGTCTTGATAATGGATCTGATAGGGTATGGAGTACTGCCGGTAATTATTCTTGTCCTGGTTGCTTTAGATCAACTTTCAATACATACGGTTCTTATCTCAATCTGTTGTTTACTAATGCTCTCGATCAGTTTTAGCTTAATATTCCGTTATGATGCAGGGTTTGGGCTAAAAAAGAATTCATTACCATTAGGTTTACATTGGCGATTTTCTAAATTTTTAATTGGTACCAGCTTACTGCAATGGTTTTCAGGGAACTTATTTATTGTAGTAGCCGGTAGTACATTGGGGCCGGTAAGTGTTGGGGCCATTCGCATAGCACAAAATATCATTGGCGTGCTTCATGTATTGTTCATTGCAATGGAAAACCTGATTCCTGTCCGTGCTTCGGAATTATATAAAACCAATGGCAGAAAATCAATGCTGAAATATATTGGCATTGTATCCAAACAAGCTGCAGTTCCAACAAGCATTTTATTAGGGATAATAGCTATTTTCAGAAATGAAATTATCAGGTTATTTTACGGCGAGGTTTACCTTGAATTTCATTATTTGCTATTGCTGTTTGCCGGGCTTTACATTTTGGTTTTTATTGGCACAATACTCCGGTTTATTATCCGGACAATTGAAAAAAACAGGCTCATTTTTACCAGTTATATCGCTTCCGGTATACTGAGTATGGCTTTAGCAAAACCTCTGGTTTCATCCTTCGGATTATTGGGTGTAATGATAGGATTATTCCTGGTTCAAATATTGTCTCTGACAATATATTTTTTCTCACTTAAATCAGATTTAAAATGGATATTCAAATAGTACATGTGGTATTGGGTAAAGCAAACCCAAACCGAATGAATGGTGTAAATAAAGTAGTGAACAGTTTATCCGAATTCCAAACTAAACTGGGCTACGAAGTCACCGTTTGGGGAATAACAAAAAATCCGGTAAAAGATTACCCGCCGAGAATTTATAACACCATTTTATTTAAAGATGTTAGCAAATTTTGGTTGGATAAAGCAATTGATACTGCATTGATTAATCAACCTTTAAATACTATATTTCATATTCATGGTGCTTTTATCCCGCAATTTTATGTTTTGGCAAAAAAAATAGAATACCATGGATTCAGTTATGTTTATACCCCTCATGGTGCTTACAATACTGTTGCCCTTGAAAGGAGTGCAATAAAAAAGAGAGTTTACATTAAATTCTTTGAAAAAGTAATTGTCAAATATGCTAAAAGCGTTCATTTTATTGGGGAAAGTGAAGTAGAGGGAGCAAAACGTATTTTTGGAAACATTCCCTATACATTAATACCAAATGGACAGAATATTGATGATCTGAGATTTAATTTTAAATCCATTAAAAAGAATAATTTTCCTGTTTTTGGTTTTGTTGGTCGGATTGACATTAAAACAAAAGGGCTTGATATTCTATTAAAAGGATATGCATTATATGCAAAAAGAAAACAGAACCTTTCACAACTTTGGGTAGTTGGAGATGGTAAAGAACTGCCTGCCCTGAAGAAAATGGCAAAGGATCTGGGTATTTTTAGTCGCATAAAATTTCTGGGATGCAAATTTGGTCAGGAAAAGTTAAATATCATAGCAAATATGGATTACCTGTGCCTTACTTCCAGAAATGAAGGATTGCCTGGTGTGGTTCTCGAAGCGGCAAGTCTCCGGGTACCGTGTATTGTCAGCCGAGCAACTAATATGGTTAATTATATTCAGGAAAATTATGCCGGGTTTTATCTGGAGGAAAATACGCCTGATGAACTGGCTAAAACATTGAGCATGGCCAGTGTATGTTACCGATATAAGGATACCAATTATTACGGTGAAAATGCCCGAAAAATGGTAAAAAATCTTTTCAGCTGGAACAATATTTCAAAGCAATTGATAGAGGAATATGGAAAATAAGCTACCCTATATCGTACGAAACATCACCGTTATTTTAACGGTCATCTTACTGATAAAAATTGCCGGTTATTTTTCAATAGTTGAGGAGCGGTCAGTGAATCAGGTTTTTAAAACCATTTCAAGGGTTGGGATGACCGGACTAATCTTAATCATTCGAATAAGAATCAGACAGTTAGGGTGTCTGTCAAGCTTTAAATACCAACGGATCGTGGCTCCTGTTCTATACTGTTTATATTTACTGCTGGGGCTAGCATCTCTTTCGTGGTCTACCGACCCTGCTTATTCAGGTTTACAATGGTTAATGACGTTTGAAAGTTTCATTTTTGTGATTATTTTTTTACAAGTTGTTCAAATGGTAAATACTAATTTCCCATCCTGCTCCATTAACCTTGTCAAAATATTTAACTGGGCAGTATTCCCGATAATGATTGTTTTTATCATTGGTTCTGTAATTGAACCGGATACATTTTACAGGGGAATGAGAGGAGGAGAAGAAAAACGGCTTGGCGGATGGATCATGAATCCAAATGAGTTAGGAATGCTTTCCAGTATTGGTGCTGCCTTATCATATTTATATTTACAACAGGTCAAAATAAAGGTATGGCCGATTATCATGATTGTCTCTGCCATTATTGTTTTAGCTTTAACTTCATCCAGATCATCTGCAATTGGGTTTGTTCTGATAATGGGCATATTGGTAATGAAATCAGAAAATGTTAAACTAAAAATATTGATGATTACGGGCATTGTAATTGCCGTTCCGGTTTTGATGAAATACATCATATTCAAAGATTCCGGAGGAATGGAAGAGGTTTTAAGCATGACAGGAAGACTCCCGTTTTGGACAGCGCTTTTAAATGAGGGGATTGTTAAAGAGCCTTTTTTAGGGTATGGGTTTATGAGAATAAACTATACGGATTATTTCCAGGGTTTAAATACTTATCCCGGTAAAATGACCCACAATACATTTATGCAGGTTTTAATGAATCTCGGTTTTATTGGTTTTTTTATCGTGTTTTGGCAGGTCATTACAACGATAAATAACTTTTTTAAAGAAAGAAGAAGTACTTATAATCGTTTTTTTATAGCTGTTTTTATTCCTGTGCTGATTAATTCATTCACCGAGTTTGGCATTTTCGGTGAAGCCAATTATGCGATTCTGTTTTACCAGTTTTTGATTTTACTTTTTGTAATCACTATCAGGAAAGAGCTGACCGCCGTAGAATTACTTAAACATAAAATATTTATGACTAAGTGGGGTAAGTTGATATAATTTTTTGATTGAAATGCAATTTGAGAACCTCAAACAGATGTCCCATATTGGGACATTTTTGTTTCATAGTGGCACGGTAAAATAGGATCTAAACAAATATTTACAGCTTAAAACATTGCTAATCAGTATTTTGTATTTTATGTTGGTTGCATGGTATATTTTTTCTTACAGTTCTTATACAGTAAAACTGATATTATGAAAAATACAATTACGGCAACCGACATTCAATTGATGCTGCATTTATTTGCACCAAAGCAATATAACCTATTCATATTTGATCCATTAAACATTTTAGTTAATGATCAGGATATCAACTTTTCAAGTGGTGATGAAAATGATCCAATGATTCTTGTCAGCCTTGCAGATGAAGTGATTTGTTATAAGGATCTTCAATTGAATGATTTTGAGATGATTTTTGATTTCGGAAAAAGTAAGATAAAGTCCTGTTTTGAACAGAAGAAGTTCAATTTTGTTAACAATCCTGACGGTACTATGAGATGGTTGTTTCCACAGGGGAAGTTAAAATCGGCACTGCAATTTTATAATGTAGCGGGCTTGAGATCAAAACTAATTGCATCTGTTTACAGGGTTTTAGGTACTTTGAAATTAGGTCGGTTGGTTTCCTCAGGAAGCCTGGTTATTAATTACAGAAGAAAGTTAAAACTGGAAGACTCATTAAAGGAAATTACTTATGACAGTTATAGTATCTTCACCGGAACCAAAGGCTATGACAGAACTGCTGTTGTGGCTTTGGAAAAAGATTGTACGGTTACGCATTTTGCTAAAATTGCCCTGAATACGCATGGCCTTTGTCTGTTAAAAAATGAAAAAGAGCAGCTTCAAATGTACAATTACATGAAATTTGAAGGTTTGTCTGTCCCTGATGTGGTTCATTCTTCCGATCCAAACATATTAATTGTAACTAACGAAACGGAAAAGGGGATGATCAGATGCACAAGTATACTTAGTACACACATTCGGGTATTGACAAATATTTTTAAAAAGTCTAGGATGATTTTCCCAATTCAAAGTACGACTTTTTGGGAGAAAACATTAAACAATTTAAGTCTCTTAAAAACGAAAAGTATTCATTCAAAAGTTGAAGACATTAAAATGGCTTTGTTTCAGTTAAAAAAAGAAATAGATCCTAAAAAAAACATTTTGGTAACCCTGGCACATTCCGATTTCACACCCTGGAATATCAAAGTTGGCCATCAAAAATTATATGTTTATGACTGGGAAATGGCGCAGTATAAAGCACCAGCACTTTTTGATATTTTCCACTTTCACATGCAAAATGGTATTTTTTTGAAAAAGCACAATTTGGATCAGATCATGCATGAAATCTATTTAACATGCAATAAACCTCAGATCAAACAAATTATTGATACGCATCACATCAATATACTGTACTATTTCAAACTGTACCTGTTGAAAACAATCAGTTATTATTTGGCCGCATTTCAATTGCAAAGAGAGTTGACGGCTGATCAGGAATCACAATTAAGGCTGTGGAAGTTGGCATTATCAGCAAACATAAATATTGATTATAGTTTATCGTTCAGAAAGCTATTTATCAATGAGTTTTATAAAGAACTCCTTAAGTCACCACATGCCATGTTAAAGTTTGAGGCAAATTCCCTTGATAATTTGTCTGAATCGTCTGATTTGGATATTGCCATATTAAAAGAGGATTTACCAGCGATAACCGAATATTGTAAAACACACAGACTTATACACCGTATTAAACTAATCAATAAATCATTCATGACAACCATTTCATTGTTTTTTAAGGATGGTAGTTTTTTAAGTCTGGATTTGATTTCTCAGTTTAAAAGAAAGCAGAAACAAATGATGGCTATTGAACCGGTTTTAATTTCTGCGGTGCCTAACAGATATGGGGTGATTGTGCCTGCCAGGCGGTTTGACATGGAATATACATTATTGTTTTATTCTCTAAACAATGCAAAGGTTCCTCAGAAGTATTATACCTATTTCGGAAGCGAGAATTATGCTGAAAGGGGCTCGGGGATTGATTATTTGAATAACAAGTATAATTTAAATATGCATAGTTATTCAGCGTTTTTTAATCTAGATATTATTCAGCGAAAGATGATTAAAAAAATTGTTTCCAAGCAACTTTTCCAGCCCTTCTATAAAAAACTGACCAATACATTCAATTATTTTCTTGATACATTTAAGGATCTGTTTCAAAACAGGGGCTTTATTATCACATTAAACGGAGTAGATGGTGCAGGGAAATCAACTATTGTTGAAAGAGTTGGAGCAGAAATTAAGTCACAGTACAGAAAAGATGTAGTGATGTTAAGACACAGACCAGGTGTTTTTCCAATTTTAAGTTCAATGGTGCATGGCAGTAAAGCTAAAGCAGAAAAAATTGCTTCGGAAACACCGCCTCGTATGGGAACAAACCGAAGCTTTTTATCATCATTCTTAAGATTTGGATATTATTATTGTGATTATATGATCGGGCAGATTTATGTCTATTTCAGATATGTTTTAAGAGGCAAAATTGTGTTATACGACAGGTATTATTTTGACTTTATTACAGACTCTGAACGATCAAATATTCGTTTGAACAAGCGGTTTATAAAATTACTTTATCTATTCGTAATCAAGCCCAGACTCAATGTTTTATTGTGGGCGGGTCCTCAACACATTTACAAACGTAAACAGGAGTTAGACCAAAAAACCATTAAGCGTCTGACAACAAAATATAAAAGATTGTTTTCAGAATTTAACAATAAGTATGGAAAAAGTAAATACAGAGTTATTGAAAACATAAGGATTGATCAAACCGTTTCCAATATTATGTCTGAGTTTGCCAGAATCATCTGATCAATTAATTCTCCATCATTTTAACCAAATTACTATAGTATGAAAACAGTACTCATTACAGCCTATGCAGTTAATCCGTTTAAAGGTTCTGAAGACGGAACCGGATGGAATATTTCAAGGGAAATTGCTAAAACGAACAGAGTCATTTTAATCACAAGAAAGAATAATATTCCACATATAAAAAAGTACGTTGAAGAGGGGCAGGATTCGATCATGAAGAACATTGAATTTTATGGATTCGATTTACCTGTTTGGTTTATGAGATTGAAAAAAAAGATGGGAGAAAGAGGTTATGTATTGTACTTCTACTTCTGGCAGTTGTTTATCATTTTTTTCATCAGAAAAAATAAGCTCAGGTTTGATATTGCTCATTGTTTAAATTTTCATAGCGATAGTCATCCTCACTTTCTATGGTTCTTTGGTAAACCGACGTTTTGGGGACCAATTGGTCATCATCCAAAAGTGCCAAAGGCATACTTGTTAAAAGTTTATGGATGGAAAAGTTATATCAGAGATCGGATGTATTATTGTGTTAAGTGGTTGATGAGAAACCTGGACCCATTTTACAGAGTGGCAGTAAATAAAACAGAAACCATTTTTGCGATCAATAGTTCGGTAGAAAGTGTTGTGCCAGGTTCCAAGGGAAAAGTGGTTATTCTACCAGCTGTAGCATCAGAACAAGTTATCAATAACTATTATAAAAAAGTAAGTGATGACTTTACAGTATTATCTGTTGGTCGCTTTCACTACATGAAGGGATTTGATATTACGATTAGGGCATTTGCACATTTTTACCATCAGCTGGATTCTAAGGAAAAGAAAAAAGTGAAATTGGTTTTGGTTGGAAAAGGTGCAGAAAAACAGCGGCTTAAGGCGATTGCTCAGGCATGTAAAATTGATTCAAAAATTAATTGGATTAGATGGGTTGAAAGATCCGAAATGCATCAGATTTATGCTCAATCTGACGTATTTTTGTTTCCGTCGCACGAGGGAGCTGGAATGGTGGTAACCGAAGCTATGAGTTATGGTCTTCCTGTGCTTTCTTTTAACAACGAAGGTCCTGGGGAGTTGGTCAGTCAATCATCTCCTTTAGTCGAATACAATGATTATGAAAGATCAATTGTTGAGTTCTCTCATCAACTCAAAAGACTGTATTATGATGAAAAATTACAAATCAAGTATGGTATATCGAACCAAATCAGGTCAAATACACTCTTTACATGGGAATACAAAGGAAAAGTAATCACAAGGTTATACCATAAGTTAGGTATACTTCCAATTAATACAGGTTTATGAAAACAATAGCAATATTTCACCCGTCATCAGAACTATACGGTGCTGACCGAATAATGGTAAATGCGCTTAAAGCTTTACCAGCACAAGTTAATAAACGACTTTATTTGAAATTTAATGGGCCATTGGTTGATTTCGTTAAATCGGAGGTTCAAAACATTACTGTTATCATAAAACCAGATCTGCCAATTATCTATAGGAAAATTTATTCCCTCAATGGTATTTTTAAGTTTATCATGGAATGGGTAAAGTTTATCAGTTTCATTAAACGTGAACATCATCAATATAATTTTAAGTCTGCTTATTTAAACACGCTTTCCACAGTTTTTATCTTGATAATTTTAAGCCGCTTACGGATCGCTAATTTTATACATGTACATGAAATTATTGAACGTCCGAGGTTGGTTGGTTATGTAACAGCGTGGCTATGCAAAATTTATACTGATAAGGTAATTTGTGTTTCGAAAGCTGTTTTAGATGGCCTGAGAGATTACGTACCTTCTTTAAGTAAAAAATCTCAGATACTTCACAATGGCATTTTACCGATTGAAGTTGGAGATAAGAAAATGAGCTCCTGTTTAAATTTCTACCTTTTTGGAAGAATCATGCCTAAAAAAGGACAATGGTTGCTAATTGATTCACTTAAGTATATACCCGAAAGTGTATTGAAAAAGTGTCGTTTCATATTCGTAGGGGGGATCCTTGATGGACATGAACATTTAATGGTAGATCTAAAGAATAAAATTAAGGAAGAGGGACTAAATGAATATGTTGAAATTAAGGGTTTCACCAGTAATATTAGTATTCCAATGAATGAGGCAGACGTATGTTTGGTGCCATCTGTTATGAAGGATCCATTCCCTACTACTGTACTGGAGGCAATGTCAGCCGGTAAACCGGTTATTGCAACTGATCATGGTGGCGCAAGGGAAGTCATTATTGACGGTGTCACAGGTTTTTTGATAAAACACAACGAACCTGAGAAACTTGCTGTCAAAATTGCAAGGCTGGTAACTGATAGAAGACTAATCCGTGAATTGGGCAGAAATGCTAAATCCCGTTATACATCAGCATTTACCATTCGGCATTTTAACAGGAAGTGGTTATTATTAAATGTCAACAACAATTTTATATAAAACTCTCTAAGAGGGTAGTGACTTGTCATCATGGGAAAAGAATGGTAATATGCCATTCTTTTTTTGTTTCATTTTGGGAATTTTTGTCCCATTAAAGTATGATCCTAAATTTGAAAAACACATAAATAATTGTAAATCAGAGAGTTAAATTTTTGGTATGAATTTATCAATATTGCTGGTAAAGCATTAATAATGAAAAAAGTAGCAATAATTGGAACTGTAGGTGTACCCGGGTGTTATGGGGGATTTGAAACGTTGGCTCATCAATTGGTTAATCACCTGGATAGTACATTTAATTTAAGAGTATACTGTAGCAAAAAGGCATATAAAAAGTCTGAGAGACAAAAACATTATAAAAATGCCAGATTGTACTATTTACCGTTTAGTGCCAATGGTGTGCAGAGCGTTATTTATGATTTTATATCTATTTTTCATGCCATTTTTATAGCTGATACCTTAGTAATATTAGGTGTTTCAGGAGGGTTAATGATTCCATTTGTGCGATTATTTACAAATAAGAAAATAATTGTAAATATTGACGGTTTGGAATGGAGAAGAGCGAAATGGAACAGGTTCGCGAAAGTTTTCCTGAGATTTTCAGAGAAAGTTGCGGTAAGGTGGTCACATGCTGATGTGACCGATAATGAAGCAATAAAAAGATACACTTCAAGGCACTATAAAACACTAAGTCACCTCATTGAATATGGGGGAGACCATGCTTTAAAAATTAAGCCGGAAAAAAAGGATCATTTGGAATACCCTTTTTTGCACCAACCGTACGCCTTTAAAGTAGCCAGAATCGAACCTGAAAACAACATCCATATGATACTTGAGAGCTTTGCAAGTTTGAGTCAGGTTTTGGTGGTAGTAGGTAATTGGGATAAGAGCGGGTATGGTCAGTCCTTAAAGGAAAAATATATTCAATATGAGAATATTTACCTGATAGACGCCATTTATGATCAAAGAAAGCTTGATGTATTAAGGTCAAATTGCACAGTATATATTCATGGTCATAGTGCAGGAGGAACAAATCCGTCTCTGGTGGAGGCTATGTATTTAGGCCTGAGAATCATTGCTTTTGATTGTGTATACAATAGGGCAACAACAGAGCAGAAAGCACTTTATTTTAAAAATGTAAATGATCTGATATCAGTAATTAAGAATACAGCGTTTAAAGATTTAATTGTATTAGGTTCTAAAATGTTGGAAATAGCGCAAAGAAGATATATCTGGCAAATCATTTCCAATCGATATGAAAACCTGATTCATGGTTTTGATTATGCCTACAAGAAGCAGAATTTACAGGGGCAAATTTCAACTTTAGACAATACAACTTTAATAAACCAAGGTATCAGTCATCTTAAAAACCCAACACTATATTTTGAAGAGCTATGAAAACATTGATCCCTGACATATTGCATATTTTAGTTTTAACATTGTTATCATTCCTGGCTTGCCTGGTGATCATTCCTCAAATTATTAAAATTGCTAGAAACCGTAATTTTATGGACGAACCAAACTGGAGATCAGCACATATTAAATCAACGCCGTCTTTTGGTGGAATTAGTTTTATTTTTCCTTTAATACTTATTCTGATCGTGATGCCCATTAACATTGAAATCTTCTGCCTCATATGTTCAGCACTGTTATTGTCAATAATTGGATTGATTGATGATTTGAAAGACTTAAAGTCAGGGAAAAAATTTCTCGTTCAGTTTTTGGCGGCAAATATTCTGTTTTATGGTGGGTTTAGATTGGAAAGCTTGAATGGGCTATTCAATATTTTTGATATACCTGTTTTGGTTAGCTATGGACTGACTATCACCCTTGTGGTCGGTATCGTTAATGCATTCAATCTAATTGATGGAATTGATGGCCTGGCGGGTGGAGTTGGCCTTATTAATACCGTAGTTTTTAGCATCATTTTCTTATGTTCCGGAAAAACAGGTCTTGCTACCGTAGCACTTACATTTTCCGGAAGTCTGCTAGGCTTTTTAAGATTCAATTTTAACCCGGCGAAAATTTTTATGGGAGATACAGGTTCTCTGCTTATTGGTGTCCTCATGAGTGCCTTTTTTCTAAAAGCATTTACAATTGATCAGGGTAATTTTTCAATTTTGAGTGTGGGGTTAGTTTTATTACCATGTCTGGATATGGCCAGATTATTTATATCCAGAATTAGCAATGGTGTTTCTCCTTTTAAAGCTGACAATAATCATTATCATCATTTGTTAATCCAGTCAGGAGACAATCATGTAACGGCCTGTCTTACTTGTTATTTCATATCATTTGGATTAATCGCCTTGTCATTTATTATTCCGGTAATTGTGCCTGAAAATCTGGAGCTTGTCTGTATAATAGTAGCTGGAATTGCCATTTATGCTTTAGTTAAATATAAATTCTGTTTAAAGTATAGACATGAGCAAAATGAGGCTAGTAAGCGAATGAACATAACAATTCAAAATAATCATCTATTAAAAAAAATCTTATCATGAAAAAGCCAGTAATATTCGTTGTGGAAGATAGTCCATTTGTACAGGATTTAATTGAATTCTCATTAAGTCTTGAGTTAGATTGTGAAATAAAGAAATTTAAGGGTGTTTATACGGCCATTGAGTCTATTAAAATAGATCAACCCGATATTGTGATTTTGGATTATTTATTAAACAGTAATAGAACATCTGCACCAAATGGATTAGTGTTTTTTAAAAGTTTAAAACGTTTGGGGCTTAAAATTCCCACAGTTGTATTTTCGGGACAAAACGATAAGAACGTTGCGGTTTCCATGCTCAAAAGTGGTGCTGTAGACTATATTTCCAAGAATGATGATAGTTTTTTAAAGGATTTAATTGCATCAATCAACCGGATTTTAAAATTTAAACGGCTGGAACAGGAAATAGAGGAACAGCGGATAAAGAAAATTCGGTTTTTCAAGAATGCAACCTTATTATTAAGCCTTGTGACGTTAACAATATTGGTATTCAGTTTTTTAAAATAGACTAATCGTTCTCTAAAATCAATTCCAACATCCCATACCCCGAAGTGACTGATCCCGGTAAAGATTCAAGTAAACTCTGCCGGTAATAAGCGAGTCCATTCGGAAATTCAGGGCCATGACCAACCTGACTGCCTGTGCTTACCATACTGATGTCAATATTCCATTCAGGTGCTAAAACCTGAAGTGTATCCGGAATATTCTCCCGTCCACTAACCGGATCAGAACTTACACCAAGAATATTGAGGTTAAATGAAGGAATGGTACTGACCTCAACAATTCCATTATTTTCTGTCCATCTGGTAGCCATTTGCTCATCTTTATGTTGTTCAAAGTGATAGAAATTGCCATCTATTACTAATGGCAGCCAATAAAATGCTTCAAAATCGCCAAACGACTGTGAACCTTGTTCACGGCGGATCCTTTCATATATTAACCAGCCTGACCTGGTACTGCCATCTACTTTTGCAATAGTCTTGCATCCGTAAATTAATATGTTGTCATTCCCCTGAGTTTTTACCCAATGTTCTTGTTCGGGAATTGTTAGTCTTAATTCAGGTGCTCCCCAAATGGTCGAGATAATTTCCCGGGTAGATTCGTTGAATTGGAAATAATTCGTATTGCAGTGCTCCCAAGCTTCCTGAGGAACTTCGCATAAATCCGTAACAGTGTCCGTTAAAGTATATGCTATTGGCCATTCATTTGTTGTGCCATACCAACTTTTAAGTTCAGTTCTGTAGCCTGAATCGGTTGGATTCCAGTTTACATCCATTGGAATGACTAACGGACTGTCACCATCATCAGCAACGAATACAAAATAATCACTGTAAAACAGGTAGTTGTCAGGTGTACAGGGGACGTCTTCCTCATCTTTTTTGCATGATATTAATACTACTATTGCTAAGGTAAATAATAAGAATCGCATAAACATGTAGTCGGACCTAACCGGTTAACCTTACTATATCGTTTCTGCTTATTTTACTCTTGTCCAGGTTCGGGTATCAAAAAACCAACCCAAATACCCCCTTACTTTTAGTTTGCCATCTTCCAGCCATAAGGTGCAGGTATAGGTCTTGCCATCATTGGGGTCATAGATATTACCATCAGTCCATTCTCCATCTTCATACACCAGGTTTGTAATAATATCCATTCCGGCAATTGGCCTGGATCTCAGTTTGGCATCCGGATTTTCTTTGTCGGTTACAGGTTTTCCATTACTATCATAAGGCTCGTCCATCCATATTATCTTCCCGTAGTACTGGTTCCCCTTTTTATAAATCTTGATTTTACCAGATTTATCCTGGGTTAACCATACACCTAATATTTTGTCAGCACTGGTTTGCGACAAACTTAATAATGGGGATATGATAAAAAATAGAAAAAATAACCGCTTCATAAAATTTAAAATTAAGAAACTGAACGGTGTTAGCGCAAAATTATTGTTTTTCTTTTCGCTTAAACTTTCTGACAATCACCCTTGTTCCACGATCGTAATTAATATAACTCCAAACCCAATTGATAAATACCACGAGCCGGCTTCTGAAATCCACCAGAAGCATTAAATGAACAAACATCCAGGTGAACCAACCAAAAATACCACCGTATTTAATGAAAGGAAGATCTACAACAGCTTTATTTCTTCCAATTGTGGCCATTGAGCCCTTATCTTTATATTTAAATGGTTGTAGTGGTTTGTTTTTAGCCAGTCGGTTGAGGTTTTTAGCGAGTTGAGCGCCTTGTTGTTCTGCCACACCAGCAAGCATTGGATTACCATTCGGATAATCCTCCGATTCAATATAGGCAATATCACCAAGTGCATAAACGTCTTCAATACCTGTTACAGCATTGAAACCATCTGTTATAATTCGTTTGTTTTTTGTTTTTTTAATATTGATGGCTTCAGGAGAAATACCTTCGATTCCGGCAGCCCAGATCAGGGTTTTAGATTCAAAATTCCTGTTGTTGGTTAAAACAGTATGGCCGTCAAAATCCTGTACAAAAGTGTTGAGCCAAATTTGAATACCCTTTTTCTTTAAATATTTTTCCGATTTTTTTGATGCAGTTGGACTCATACTCGCCAGTACCCGGTCGGTAGCCTCAACAATATGAATTTGCATTCTGCGGATATCCAAATCCGGATAATCATTTGGTAGAATATGGTCTTTTAACTCTGCGAGGGCTCCGGCTAGCTCAATTCCCGTTGGTCCGGCTCCTACCACTACAAAATTCATTAATCGTTCCCGTTCTGTCAGGTCATTGGTGTTAAGGGCCTCTTCAAAGTTTTGGATAATAATACTTCGCAAATCCAGTGCTTCAACCAGGCTTTTCATTGGCATGGCATATTGCTCAATATTAGTCATCCCAAAGTAATTTGAGGTAGCTCCGGTAGCAATTACAAGTTTATCATATTCAATATCACCAATTGAAGTTTCCACAATTTTTTTCTCCGTATCAATTCGTTCTGTGGAGGCAATACGGAAAAAGAAATTTTGTTTGCCTTTAAAAATTTTCCGGATTGGGTATACAATTGAATCAGGTTCCAGACCACTACTGGCCACCTGGTATAGCAGGGGTTGAAAAGTGTGGTAATTATTTTTGTCGAGCAAAACGACCTGATATTTAGAACTGTCAATTTTTTTTGAGAATTTCAAACCCGCAAATCCGCAGCCTATCACTACAATTCTGGGGAGATCAATACGTGGAATATTCATTTTACAATGCCTTTATTTGTATTGTTGCCAGGTACGTTAGCACCATGGATATATCGGGCTTAAAGTTACACTTTTTAAGCCATCAAATAATACTTTTTACAAAGATATTTTCCAGGAGTAAAATAAAACTTAAACTGGTTTAAGAAGTCATTAATCCGGTAAGTTTTGTGACCATAATTCGCCAATTCCTTTTCCTGCATTTGAATAATCAGCTGACATGGCTTTTTCATTGCGTTGCCGGCAAAATTCAGGGTTCGGATTAAAGAGAGATGAAGCCAGATTTCTGCCTGCCATTGTAATATTAGTTGTTTTATCAAATCGCATGGCCTGAAAGTGTTTGAATGCTTCTTCGGGATGATTGAATTGGCTTAATGCACTAGCTATATGCCAGGCATCTTCTATAGCCTGGCAAGCACCCTGTCCTGAGGTTGGTAAAGCAGCATGAGCCGCATCACCAATTAAACAAACATTGGCTTTATACCAGTTTTTAACCGGATTATGGTCAAATACCTCAATATACTTAATGTTCTCAAGTAGAGTTTGCTGTACAATCCTATTGATATCAGGGTGCCATGAACCGAATAATCTGATTAATTCTTCCTGATGGTTTTTAGTTTTCAAAGTGTCGTTTAAAGGTAAAGCTTTACCACCAGCCCAATAGGCTTTATGTTGGTTTATGGGTACAATTCCAAAACGCTCTCCGGTTCCCCAAAAATCCCGAATATTCATTTCACTTATCAATGGTTCTTCTGTTTCCAGAATTCCGATCCAGTTTACAAAGTTTTGATAAACGGGCTCATTGTTCCCGGTTACAAATTCTCTGGCTACTGATTTCATCCGGCCATCTGCACCAATAATAATATCCGGTGAAATTTTGGGATGATTTTCAAAATGAACAGATGTGGAATTGTTGTCGCTAATAATTTCCACAGCATTAAATCCGTAATGAACCGGTATTTTCAGGTTTTCCACGTAATGTGACAGTACATTTTGTAGTTCACTTCTTGAAACCGGAATACTTGGTGTTCCAATTATCTGGTCAATTTGTTGGGCATTAATGGTTCCTATTTCTTCATTTTGATTAGTTAACCGCTGCATTGATTGTACTGTGCCTCCAATGTTTTGAATGGATTGAAGGAGACCAAGTTTTTTTAAAATTTTGGTGGCATTTGCCCATAGTACCAGTCCTGCTCCAATGGTTTTTATACCGGAACGACGTTCGTATATTGAAATATTTTTAAACCCAAACTGATGGAGTGCAATAGCAGTGGTTAATCCACCAACTCCGGCGCCTAAAATGACAATATTTTTTTCTTTCATATTAATTTATTTTGTCAGGCAACCTGAATACCAAACATAAGCTATAGTCACTAATGCTATTAAGTTAGAGGCAAACGCAAATAATTTCATCTGAAAAACGGTATAAGGTCGTGTTCTGTATATCACAAATAAATCAAGAATTAACCATAGTAATCCCAGAGCCAAAACACCCCCGAAAATGTATTCCTTAAAGGTTTGGAACAGGATAATAATTTCGCCAACCATAATCAGAATGATTAATAGCTTGGAGCGCCTCAGTCCCAGCTTAGTGGTTGTGGTTTCCCGCCCTGCAGCCCTGTCGGGTATAAAATCCATCACCTCACCCATTAAATGCGATTGCATTGAAAACAAAAACAGATACAGGTAGGTTTGCCAGGGTAATGCTTCGGTTTCATTTAGGATAACACTTAAGGGTACAATAAGCAGGTATCCAACCTGACAAAGCAGTTCCCAGGGTGGCTTGGATCTTAATCCGTTTTGAGGTAAATTATATAACCAGTTAATCAGGAAAAACCCTGCAAATATGAAAACCATTTTAAGTCCTCCAAAATAAAAGAGGGGAGCGGTGGTGATGACCTGAACGATAAGGATAGGTTTCCATAGTTTACTTAATTCTGATTTGCTGGCTTGAGCACCGAACCAAAAACTGTTTTTTCTGGGGTTGAGAATATCTGTTTCGTAATCCACAATATCATTCCAGCCATAAACCAGAAAATTTAATGGAAAGCTGGTGTAAAAAAGGCCATACCAAAAAAGTGGAGAGTAGATGATATCAGAAACCTGGCTTGTTGGTAAAAGATATAGCCAACCTGTGGCGAACCATAGTCCGGGTCTGGATACTTTAAGGTAAAAGAGTAATTGTTTAAGCAAGTCTTATTTCCTTTTATAACAAAGATAAGCATAATTAGAAATGGTTTCAGTAACAATATTAGATGAAATTAGGTCAATATTTTGTTCAATGTAGCGTTTATCCTTCTATTAAACAGTTGGATAATATGCATGCTAAATTCAGGTGCTTTTGAAAGTGCCTTTTTAAAATCTGCAGAAGGAATTCGGTATAAAACAGAGTTCTTTTTAGCTTTTACCTTGTATGAATGTAGTTTTTCTCCTATAAGAAATGATGAAATTCCTATAAATTCATAAGGTCGTGCGTTCCAAACCAATTGCTGTTCTTTAAAAATACTGAGTTCACCGTCTGCAAGAAAATAAATATGTTGCAGCAAGTCATCCTCTTTAATCAGGGTATTGTTCTTAGTCAGTTTAATTGAATCAATTCTGGTATTTAAAAACTGATTGGCAGTCAGCTCGTGAAAAATTGTGCTTTCCATTACATTGTAATCTGATAATTTGACAGTTACTAAATTAAAATATGAAAAGTTACAATGAAATGATTTCAATCATTGATAGGTGTGATCTGGAATTCCCATATAGGAAATTTAAATTAGCTGTAAATCCCGGCTATACCTGATAGTCGTTTCAGGTCCGGAATAATAATTCTTTTACCATTCAAAATTATGGCGCCTTCCTTATTAAGTTGTGCCAGGGTTCGAATTGCTGTTTCGGTTGTAGTACCTGCAATGTCCGCAATTTCCGATCGGTTAATCTGAATGTCCAATGTTTTTTCGTCAGCGGTAAATCCGAAGGTTGAGTGGAGTATAATAAGTGCTTCAGCAATGCGCTCTTTTACGGTTTTCTGAGCAATATTAATTAGATGTTGTTCTGCACTTTTCAGGTTTTCAGAAAGTAACTGCATAGTACCCCATGATAATTTATGATTTTGGCTGATGAGCGACATAAATTTATCCTTGGAGAGCAAACAAATATGAGAATCTTCCAACGCTGTAGCAGTGGCCTGGTAAGGTTCATTACTAAAGATAGCCCTGTAGCCCAAAATGTCACCAGATTTTGCAAATCGAATAACCTGCTCCTTCCCGTTTTCACCAAGTTTTGATAACTTCACTTTTCCATTATAAATACAGTATAAGCCATGCGACTGGTTACCTTCGTAGAAAACGGCCTGACCTTTTTTATAGTAATTACTACCCTTATTATCACTTAATTCTCCCTTTTCGGATTTGGAAAGGGAACAAAACAATTTATTATCGTTAGTACAATCCTCACAGGATGGAATTCTAATTGCAGATCTATTCATAAATAATCAGATTAATGAAATGTGATTCAAAGCAAATATATGACAATGTTGTCAGTGGTGTTTTGGGTTTAATCACGTTTAAAAATGATTTAAATCATTGTTTTGTGTCGTGCGTTTTAGCGACTTTTGTTTTTAAATTGTGGTTATAATCATAATTTTGGAGATATAAATAGTTTCTTACTTTTGTAAGAGAAGCAGAAGATCAGCTGTGACCGTAGTATCGGCAGATGAAAAATCATGTTTATACTAAATGTTAAAGAATAATGGAGGTAAATGTCAAGTATTTTGGAATGATTGCTGAACGACTGGAAATAGACGAGGAGCAGTTGACTTTAAATTTTGAAGATAAACTGGATTTAAAGGCTTTCTTTGGTGAAAAATACCCGGTTATTCAGTCAATGAAGTATAAAATTGCAGTGAATCAGGAAATCTGTGACTTTTTGGAGTATTCGAGTCAGAAAATTGAGATTGCTTTATTGCCTCCTTTTGCCGGAGGATAAAACAGACTAAATGGTAGATATAACATTCAAATCAAATACATTGAGAATTGCCACTGCTCAGGCTGTGGTTAAAGTAAGCAAACAGGAAACAATTGATGCCATCAATAATAAAACAGTTCCCAAGGGTGATGTTTTTGCTATGAGTAAAGCGGCTGGTTTGTTAGGCGTAAAAAAAACGCCTGAAATGTTGCCGGATTGTCACCCAATGCCTATTGAGTTTACTGGTGTGGAATATGAAATTGATGGTTTGGATATTAAGGTTGAGGTAACGGTTAAAACAATTTATAAAACCGGGGTTGAGGTTGAGGCTATGCATGGCGCCAGTGTAGTTGCGTTAAATATGTATGATATGCTTAAACCGATCGATAAAGGTGTGGAAATTCATCACATTAAATTGCTGATGAAGAAAGGAGGAAAGTCGGACTTTAAAGATAAGTATAGAAAAGACCTGACAGCTGCTGTAATTGTGTGCTCTGATACCATTGCGGCTGGTCAAAAGGAGGATCAGGCCGGAAAAGCAATTATTAAAAAATTGGAAGAGTCATCTGTAGAAATTAAGGCTTATAATGTAGTTCCTGACGAAATTGAGGATATTCAACAATCGGCCATGCAGCATGTTAATAACAGGGTCGATATGGTTATTTTTACAGGTGGTACCGGATTGTCAAAACGTGATGTGACACCTGAAGCATTATTACCGCTTTTAGATCGTGAAATACCAGGAGTAATGGAGGCCGCGAGGAAATATGGTCAGGACAGAACACCTTATTCAATGCTTTCACGGGGTATTGCAGGTGTAAAAGATGAGACATTAATATTGGCATTGCCGGGATCTACAAAAGGTGCAGCAGAATCAATGGATGCTTTGTTCCCTTCCTTGTTGCATATATTTCGTATCTTTAAAGGTGCAAGACATGACTGATGTACAAATACAACAGTTTTCATAAAATAATTACAATTGGTATAGTTGTACTATGGGCCGTTTTTCATTTCGCACAAAGGAATGACGAAGGTTTATACTATAAAAACGGGCAGAAAAAAAGGAGTGGCCATACTATAAACTCACTGAATGAGGGAGAGTGGAAGTGGTTTTATGAAAATGGTACTGTTCAGATGGAGGGTCGGTTTGAAAATGGCAAAAGGGAAGGTGTCTGGAAAACTTATGACCAAACCGGAGCTTTAGTTACAGAAAGTACTTATCACAAAAATTTATTGGACGGCGAATTCAGGAAATATAATTCCGAGGGAGACCTCGTTAGCTCAACCAAGTATCAAAATGACATTTTGGTCAAAAAATAAGCCTTTAGTGATTTACTCTAAAGGCTTCTGCGCTTGACTTAGCTTTTAAGTATGTTTAAGTCTATGTTTTAAAGCGGCAATTCCATCTGAGTTTCCCAGGTTCCTCCGGTCTGACGGTTTTCAAGTTTCAGATTTAAAAAACTATGATCATTCTCCTTAACAATTGCGCGGTCAACTACTATACTTTCTGCATCCTTTTCCTGTTGTAATTTGTCCCCTAATCTGGGTAAAAATGGATATAAAATAGTAATCCTCTCGTCTTCCGTTTTAATTAATGGTATGGCAGATTCAAACAGGCATTCTTCAAATTTTTCACCGATCATTTCATCATTTAATTCTTCTTTCGCCTTAGGATTAAGGGCCTTGGCCCAATTAAAGAATCGATCTGTAGCGTCAGTTTTCAATTGTGGTCTGATATATTCCGGAAAAGGTGACCTGATATGGTGGTTATCGACAAACCAGAAATTAAAAGTTTGTTCAACCAGTTCACTGCTCTCTACAGTGTTTTTTTCAAGTTCTTTCATTATGACAATTGTTTGGTAAGTAATGCACTTTCTAATGATATAGCCTTAGGATATAAAATATTATTTTCCAGATGAATATGTTGGAATAAGTCGTTCTGATATTCCTCAAGTTTAGCATATAGAGCTCTGAAAGTATTACAAGCACCTTCAGGAGGTGTAAAGTTATTGCTGAGCTCTGCTATTTTTTTCATGTGGTCTCCTGCTCCTTCATGTTCAATTTCCATCATGTTAATTGGATTTTTTATTGTTCCAAATGGTGGCAGTTGAACTTCTGTACCATTTTTTCTGGCTTCAGCAAGCTGTTTGATATATGGAAAAAGAATCATTTCCTCTTTCTGCATGTGCGTATTAAGTTCAATTACCATTTCATGAAACAGTTCGTTAATCTCAACCACCTCGGTATAATGGTGTCCATGAACCTTGGCTACACGATCGGAATATTGCACAATCAGATCGTTAGCTTCAATAACATATTTGTGGTGAGTATTGATGATATAATCAGTCAAAAAATCCAAATCCCAGGAATCAAAATCATGGGAAAGAGAGTTGTTGTCTTCAATACTCAAAATACTTTCCTTAATGTAGTTATAGTCGACACCCTTTTTTTCACATATTTCAGGAAGCAACACATTGCCTCCGCAACAAAAATCAATGTTATTTTTCTTAAATATATCAGCAGTCCTGATATTGTGCGTCACTATTTCCGCAACAGTCATAGTGTCTAAATCGTTATTTTGTATTGTCATTGCGTCTAATTTTTTATTTCAAAATTAACGCAAATCAAAAGGTTATTCTCTGATTTAAATCATAATTGTGATGTGAACTTTATCAGTTATTGATGTTCTTTCTGTTGCGATTTTAACCGCTGACTATTAGTTGGTTAAGTCAATATGAAATTGTGTGTGAAGAGGGTACGGAACGGGGTAATTTTTAACTTAAAGTAACGCCATATATTTCCAGAAGCGTATTAAATCCTACACCGGCTAACAGGAATATAATCACAATATTCAGTAAAATCATATTGATTTCATCCCGGCGCAGGTGAACAACTGCTGCTCCTGCCATAACCATTGCCAGACCGGTTGCAGCCATAGGGGTAAGTATTGGTAAAATACCCATTTGATGGGGCAGTATTAATCCGATAGCTCCTAATATTTCTAAAAATCCGAAAAACTTTAACCGTGAAACAGGATAATCATTTGCCCATGAAACTCTTTCCTCAATTTTCTCATGAGGTAAAAATATTTTCAGTGATCCAAAATATAAAAATATACAAGCCAGTCCGATTTGAAGTATTAAAATAACTGTTTCCATGATTAATTTTTTGTAAAACTAATAAATAAAATTGTAATAAATCATATTATTTATTTGTTTTTTGTAGTTTAATTGAATTTATCCATTATTTTATATGAAATAAATCATATAAAATAATCGAGGCTGCGATTTTCTTAGTGAAAAAATCATTAATATGATCCTAATCATATATAATTGTATCATGCCTCATTTCCAAAGGCAGGGTTAGCAGTTACTTTTACCACCATAATCTATAACACAATACTATTATGGAATCAGAAAAATTCAGATTGTTTGACTTTTCACAGGAAAAAGTAAGGGTCTTGCATTATACATGGATAGCATTTTTCTTAACTTTCTTTGTATGGTTTAATATGGCACCCCTTAAAACGGCCATGGTTGATTCGTTTGATTTTTTAACAGGGAAAAATTTCAAATCACTTTTATTATGTAATGTCGCATTAACTATCCCTGCAAGGATAGTGGTTGGTGCGTTAATTGATAAATATGGTCCCAGAGTTATATTTTCAGGTTTAATGGTCATTACAGTTATTCCTGGTTTGATGTTCGCTTTTGGAGACTCTTTTATGCAATTGGTTATTTCAAGATTGCTGCTAAGTTCAATTGGTGCTGGTTTTGTAATCGGAATTAAAATGACCGCAAACTGGTTTCCTGCAAAACATATTGGCAGGGCAGAAGGCTTTTATGCCGGGTGGGGGAATTTCGGATCAGCAGCTGCTGCAGGTTTGATTCCTTTTATCGGTTTAACATTACTGCAAGGTGAGATGGGCTGGAGATGGGCTATGGCTATCAGTAGCATTCTGACTTGTGTTTATGGTGTTTTTTATTATTTCAAAGTAAGGGATTATCCTGATCATCAGGCGCCACCAAAAACTAAAAAGAAGGCGTCCAGTATTATGCCGGTTTCTTCTTATTCGGGTTTAATACAATATTTATTCTGGACACTTCCATTATATGCTGCACTAGGCCTGCTGGCCAGAAATCTTCAGAAGCAGGTGATCCACGGTGAAAATATGTTTTCAATGAATACTATGTATATTATATGGGGTATATTGGCTGCCTTCTATATTTACAAAGTCTTTGCAATTTTAAAATATAATCTGCCCCGCTTACGAAATGGTATCCCTGAAGAAGAAAAATTTCCATTCAGTAGTGTCGGAGCTTTAAATACAACCTACTTTGCCAATTTCGGAGCTGAGTTAGCAGTGGTATCAATGTTGCCGTTCTTTTTCGAAAGTACCTTTAAAATATCACCTCAAATGGCAGGCCTGGTTGCAGGTTCGTTTGCAGTCATTAATCTGATAGCACGACCATTGGGTGGTTACCTTTCTGATAAAATGGGAAGTCGTAAAAAAACCATGCTTATGTACATGGTTGGAATCTCAGTTGGTTTCTTTTTAATGGGCTTAATCAGTAAATATTCAGGTCAAACTACCGAAGATGGAGAAGCAATACTGGTTCCAATGTTCTCAGGAACCTGGTGGCTGGTTGTTTCAGTAATTATTACCATGTTTTGTTCAATGTTTGTGCAGGGAGCCGAGGGTGCCACATTTGCTATGATTCCTTCTATAAAAAAAGAAATGACTGGACGAATTGCTGGTATGGCTGGCGCTTACGGTAATGTAGGTGCGGTAACTTACCTGTTTATTTTAAGTATGGTAGATTCTAAAATGTTCTTTTTCATATTAGCAGGAGGTGCTGCCGTTAGTTTCTTGTATTGTGCAGCGGCATTAAAAGAGCCAAAAGGAGCATTTGGTGAAGAAGAAAGTACAGTAGGCGTAATTGCCGAAGCGAAATAAAGACCAGTTAAACGAATAGATTAACATGTGTTAGCATGTCAAATAAATAAAACTAGAAACGGATGAAAACAAATATAAAAGATTGGGATGTTGAAGATGAAGGCTTCTGGACATCAACCGGAAAAAAAATAGCCAACAGAAATTTATGGTCCTCTATCCCGGCATTGCTACTTGCCTTTTCTGTATGGATTATGTGGGGTGTACTGATCAAGTACATGAAGGAATTCGGTTTTAATTTCGGTATGACCGAAGGTTTGGTTCCGGGTTCGGAGGAATACATTGAAGCCTTAAAAGAAATCAACAATTTATATTATACGTTACCGGCAATTGCAGGATTGGCAGGAGCAACATTAAGATTACCCAACTCTTTTCTGATTTCGTTGGGGGGAGGAAGAAATGTGGTATTTATCACCACAGCTTTATTATTAATACCGGCAATTGGTACCGGTATTGCGCTTAGCAATATCAATTCCTCATATATGTTTTTTGCTACTATGGCACTGCTCTCCGGATTTGGAGGTGGTAACTTCTCCTCTTCAATGAGTAATATTAGTTTTTTCTTTCCCAAAAGAGTACAGGGTTATGCCTTGGGAATGAATGCAGGTTTAGGTAATCTTGGTGTTGGAGTCATGCAAAAAGTGATTCCTTTGGTAGTGACCATTTCATTGTTTGGTGGAACAGCAGGCTCAATTGCAACGGCAAAGGGAGCGCCATTTGAAGGTTTGCAAAATGCAGCCTGGGTTTGGGTGCCACTAATTGCTTTAGCAACCCTGGGTGCATTTTTTGGTATGAACAATGTTTCAACCGGAACACCGAGTTTACCAGGTACAGTTAAAGGGGTGTCGAAAACAATTTATATGGTGGTGTTAGGCTTAATTGCTGCTGCATTAGGTGCGTTTATGTTAATTGGAATTCCATGGGGAGATTGGGGAATGAAAAATGCATCAATGTGGATTGTATTACCAGTGGTAATTATAGTAGCAGTATTATTGATGAAACATGCCACACCATCTGAAATAAAAGGAAATTTAAAGAAGCAATTTTCTATTCTGGGTGACAAGCATAATTGGATTATGACCATTATTTATACCATGACTTTCGGATCATTTATTGGTTATTCAATGGTATTCCCAAAATTGGCCCAGGACATATTCGTTTACACTAATCCCCTCGATCCGGAATGGGCTAATCCAAATGCGCCTAATATTATGCTTTGGGCATTTCTCGGGCCGGTAATTGGAGCATTGATTCGACCTGTAGGTGGTATTTTATCAGATAAAGTGAATAGTGGCGCAAAAGTGACTATGTGGAGTACCATTTTTCAGATTATAGCTGCACTTTCGGTTGCTTATTTTGTCATTCAGGCGAAAGCTTCAGAAAATCCGGAGGAATACTGGTGGTTATTCTTCACATCATTTATGATTTTATTTTTAACTACAGGAATTGGAAACGGATCCACTTTCAGAAGTATTCCGTACATTTTTTCAAAAGAAAAAGCAGGTCCGGTATTAGGTTGGACAGCAGCCATTGCAGCTTATGGTGCTTTTATTATTCCAAAAGTATTCGGACAGCAAGTAAAAGCAGGTCATGCTGAGTATGCACTGTACGGTTTTGCTGTTTATTATGCGATATGTCTAGTGTTAAACTGGTGGTATTACCAGGGGCCTAAAAGAGAATTTGATAATCCTTAATAAAAAGGGGGGCAGTAGCCTCCCTTTTATGATTTTCGTCAGATATGTTTTACATCATATTTTGATGAGGATTAATCAAGGAAATTTGTACTGTAAAATATAAAAATTGAATGGTTATGAGAACTATAATAAATAAAGGAATTGCTGTAACGCTAATGACCTTAGCTTTGGGGACAGCGTATTCGCAAATCAAAATTTCAGCAGAGATCAGACCAAGAATGGAGTACCGTCATGGTTTCAAATCTTTAGCGACAACCGATATGGATAATGCCATATTTATTGACCAAAGATCACGTTTAAACTTTGATTATAAACAAAACAGAATTCAAACAAAAATTGTACTTCAGGATGTCAGAACCTGGGGAAGCCAGTCTCAATTGGTCAATAATGAAGATTTTGGAGCTTCAATTCATGAGGCCTGGGGATTAGTGAAGCTGAATGACAATTGGGGCTTTAAATTTGGGCGACAGGAGTTGGTGTATGACGATCACCGGATTTTAGGAAATGTTGGTTGGGCTCAACAAGCCAGAAGTCATGATGCGGCAATTATGCAGTACAGGAAAAATAAACTGAAAATTGATTTTGGTGGCGCGTATAATCAAAACAAACCTCAATTGAATACTACAAATTATACAGTTGCAAAAAGTTATAAAACAATGCAATATGTGTGGGGTAATTATAAAACAGATGTAGGTATTACAGCCAGCGCACTTTTATTGGGAGTAGGGCAACAGGTTAATTTTATCAATCAACAGGGCAACAACGATTTTCAGGATAATTATACGTTGACTGCCGGGACATTTATTAAATACAAAAAAGAGAAATTTGGTGCTTTTTTAAGTGCTTATTATCAAATGGGGAGTTCAAGTACCTGGCCAGCCGTTGATGTTGCTGCTCATGATCTCTCAGCAGGTGTTTCCTATCAAATTAATGATCCGTTTAAAGTGTCTGCCGGATTCGAAATCCTATCTGGTAATGATGAAGTAAATGGTAATACAACACAAAATGCATTTAACCCTTATTTTGGAACAAACCATAAGTTTAATGGGGTAATGGACTATTTCTATGTGGGAAATCACATAGGTAGTGTAGGATTAAACGATATATGGCTAAGAGTGGATTATAAGCATAAAAAGTTTACAGTCGGTGCAGCAGGTCATATGTTTATGGCTAACGGATCAGTACTCAATGACGATAAACTGGCCTCAGATGGAGTGGCTGAAGCAATGAATTCAAACCTGGGAACCGAAATAGACGTTTTCGGAGGATTTAAATTGGTGCCGGGAGCCATGTGTAAATTTGGGTACTCTCAAATGTTTGGGACAGATTCAATGGTGGCGCTCAGAGGCGGAGGAGATATTAATGAGATATCAAATTGGGGATATGTTATGATCATCCTTAAACCCACTTTGTTTGAGCAAAAATAAACCAGACCAATAACTATAAAGTAGGTTGGTTCGGCAAGGTCCGGATCAACCTTTTTTGTCTAAACTAAGCAATAAGAGGTTAATTTCACTTTTATTTATGATTTACATCATAATTGAAGTAGAAGAATATAACGACTTTTAGACTTGGAAATAATTGTATCATTCTACTAATTGAGCAAAACAGGGTACAATCAACTGACCATAAAAATTAAACACGGATGAAAATCATTAATAAAACAGGAAAGCGAATTGATGGAAAGGCTTCTGACAAAGCAATCAAATTAAAGCTAAAAGAAGAAGACCCTATCATCAGAAATGCTGAAAAAGGAGAAATGGAAGAATTATCACCTATGGATCCACCTGATGCTTATGATAAAAACAGGAGTATTGGATTGGACTATGAGGGTTTGGAAAATAGCCTCAGGGAATTGGTTGACGAGCACAATGAGGTGATTAAATACTGTGATATTTTTGAAAAGGTACTAAGTGATTTTAAAGAAGGAGGGTATTATATTACCAAAGAAATTAATGATGGTTTTAACGCTTTCTTTGTTTATTTTGATGAACATGTTTTACCGCATAACCGAAAGGAAGAAAAAGGTTTGTTTCCAATACTTCAAAAAAGAATGCTTGAATCTGGTGAGCACAGTGAAGGAGATAATCCTCATACACCGGTTGATTTGATGGAAGATGATCATGTGAAACTGATACAATTGGCCACTTTATCGTTTAACCTGTTAGGTTTGGCCATGCGATTAAAATCGCCTGAAGCTATTGCCATGACCTTTGATTTAGCCTATAACAATGGTAAGGAGCTGGTGGAATTACTCAGATTACACATATACAGAGAAGATAACACCCTGTTTCCACTGGCACAGCAATTATTGACTAAAGAAGAACTTAACAGCTTTTATGCCTGATAAGCCTCTACATATTATTGATCGGTTTGGTCGTGTACATGATTATCTCAGGATTTCGTTAACTGAACGTTGTAATTTGAGGTGTTTTTACTGTATGCCTGAAGAAGGAATTCAGTTAAGAGATAAATCACATTTTATGACCAGTGAAGAGGTGATTGCCATTGCAAAAACCTTTGTCGGAATGGGAATTAGAAAAATCAGACTAACAGGCGGTGAACCGTTGATCAAAAAAGATGCTAAAAACCTGTTATTAGAATTGGGTAAGTTACCAGTTGAACTGGCTATAACCACTAATGCTGTTTTGGTCGATAAGTTTATAGAGGTTTTTAAGGAAGCAGGAATCAAATCAGTCAATGTCAGTCTCGATTCACTTGACGAATCCAGCTTCAATAAAATTTCACGTCGAAATTACTTTCAACGCATTAAATCAAATATTGATTTACTGATTCGGGAGAATTTTCATGTCAAAATTAACGTTGTCGTTATTAAAAATTTAAATGAACACGAAATTCCTGATTTTGTTAGGTGGACCAAAAATGAAGACATTCATGTCAGATTTATTGAGTTTATGCCTTTTGATGGTAATCAGTGGCATTGGGATAAAAAAGTATCGTATAAAGAAATCATTAAAATTGCTGATCGTGAATTTGGAAAAGAACAAATAAAAAAAATCCAGGATCAGGCCAATGATACTGCACGTAGTTACAGGCTTGCAGGAGGTAAAGGAACCTTTGGTGTTATTGCTTCGGTAACTAATCCTTTTTGTGATACCTGCAATCGTATCAGGTTAACGGCTGACGGAAAAATTAAAAACTGTTTGTTTTCACAATCCGAAACAGATTTATTGTCTGCATTTAGAGCAGGAAAAGAGATCAGTTCTTTGATAAGAAACACTATTTTTGATAAAAAAAAGCAAAGAGGTGGTGTAGATGCGTTTGATAACAATTATATTAAACGGGCAAAGAACAGAACCATGGTTGCTATTGGTGGATAATATCAATATTTGAATGAAGACATTTATAGAGGAGCATTGTACAAAAGAATGGCAGGAGTTTATCAATTTTCATAAGGAAACCAAAACTTATGGAAAGGATGAATATATATTTCAGGCTGGCGAAGAAACCAAAGGATTGTATATTATTGATTCAGGTAAAGTAAAAATTACCTACCGTCAATATGATGGCAGTCGCCGATTGATTCGGCTGGCAAATAATGGTGATATTTTGGGTCACAGGGGATTTGGAGGGAACTGGAAATATCCAATATCTGCTTTAACCCTTGAGGAAACTGAAGTCAGTTTTATTCCTGTTGATGTTTTAAATACAGTGGCCAAAACCAATACAGCCTTTACTTACCAACTGATGATGTTTTTTGCGGAAGAGTTGAGAAAATCAGAAGCAACTATCAAGCATTATCCGGTTAAAAATTTGGTGGCAAGAGCCATTCTCGATAACTATAAAGCCTTCGGTTTTGAAAGTGAGGATAGCACAAGACTGAGCTATACACTATCAAGAAAAGACATTGCCAGTAAGGCTGGTACAACCTATGAAACCGTAGTCAGAACTTTAGCAGAATTTAAGAAAAACGGAATTATAAAAATTGATGGTAAAGCCATTCATATTGCTGATATGGAAGGCCTGAGACACCTGGCAAGGCCAGAACTTGTGAAGTCATAGATCTGCAAGAATCTGGTATGCCTGCGAATCAAACCGTATTGGAGCTTAGTATCTTCTCTGTATAATAGCTGGGTTATTTTGTTCCAAAGTTATGCGTAGGTAATAAATTGATTATTAAGTGTGTAGTTCCGTGGTTTTCCCACAGAGATACACAAAGAATCTCTAAGTTTCGCAAAGATCAATTGATTTGACCTTCTTAGTGTAATTAATATCGGTTGAGTTTGTTTCTTGCCCGAACCTGTGTGATAATTATATAAAATATTTTTCGTAGAAAATAATACAAATTACTATATTATAGTCTGTTATAAGTGTTAAGTGTTTGAGGAAAATAAGATATCGAATAAAATAATAGGTTGCGCTATTGATGTTCATAAACAATTAGGTCCCGGACTTTTGGAATCCGCGTATCAGGAGTGTTTGTTTTATGAGCTTACAAAGGCTGATTTAAATGTTGTTAAGGAAAAACCAATGCCAATAATATATAAGGACATAAAACTAAATCATGGATACAGAATTGATTTATTAGTGGAGAATAAAGTAGTAATTGAACTAAAAACAGTTGACTATTTTACAGATGTTCATACTGCTCAGGTTTTAACTTATCTTAAACTTGGAGATTATAAACTGGGAATTTTGTTGAATTTTCATGTTTCAATTTTGAAAGATGGTATCAAACGTATAATCAATACAACTAATACCAGCTAGATTACACTTGTTCCTTTAATTTTAAAAAAGTATTCAAAGCCCCTAAGTTTGGCAAATGAACAAATCAAATTCTTTGTGAAGCTTAGTGTTTCCTTTGTGAGACTTTGTGGAATAATTTATTTGCTTTAAAAAGTGGCTGAGGTCTCAGCTGAGCCCGGCGGACTCGAAGCCCGCATTTCACTGAAACAAGAATCATTGTTATTCCAGACAATACAATCACTATATTGCAGTCAGATTTTAATGATAAAAATTGACCTACATAAAACACTGAGTTCAAAAAAGGATTCTTTTCGAATGAATCTTGATTTTACGGTTGAACCCGGTGATTTTATATCGGTTTATGGTCCTTCCGGTGCAGGTAAAACCAGCCTTTTAAAACAGATTGCCGGATTATCAGTTCCGGATAAAGGTCAAATTATAATTAATGAAAAGGCCTGGTACGATTCTTCGCAAAATATTAATTTAACACCTCAGCAACGTCAGGTTGGAATGGTTTTTCAGGACTACGCCTTGTTTCCCAATATGACAGTACGGCAAAATCTTGAGTATGCCCTTCAAAAAGGTCAGTCAACAAAAATTGTTGATGAGCTAATTGATATCATTGAATTAAAAGGTCTGGAGCAAAGAAAGCCGGATACTTTATCAGGGGGACAAAAACAAAGAGTGGGTCTGGCCAGGGCCCTGGTTCAGCAACCCGAAATTTTATTGCTTGATGAACCGCTTTCAGCATTAGATGATCAGATGCGGCAAAAGCTCCAGGATTATATTTTGATGGTCCACGAAAAATACAACCTGACCACTTTTTTGGTCAGCCATGATATATCAGAAATTTTTAAAATGGCTAATAAGGTAGTTAAAGTTTCAAATGGTCAGGTAGAAGAATTTGGAAGTCCTGAATCCTTGTTTTTAAATCAAACCATAAGTGGGAAGTATCAATCTGTGGGTACAATTTTATCAATTCAACCGGCTGATGTAGTAAATATTGTAAAAGTGCTTTCGGGTAATATGGTCATAGAGATCATTGCAACTGATCAGGAAGCTGAAGCTTTGTCTGTAGGTGATAAAGTAATGGTTGTTTCTAAAGCATTTAACCCCATTCTTATAAAAGTATAAAAATTAAAAGGCCGGGTGCCAATGTTAATCGGATAAATACCCGGCCTTATACACTCAACTTGTTTTTGAAATTATGTTTTAGCAACAACCTAAAATTTACCTGTGCTTTGCATTTTGGCTTAACCCTGCTGTTGTAACTTAAAGCGGCGAATTTAAGTGTTATAAAACAATTCACTTATTTAACTTGTGAGGCATTTTTAGTGACTTTAACCACATTTCGAATAACCGCAACTTTTACATTTGAGGCATCCTTCTTCGTAAATTAATCCATTGGTGTCGCCACATTCTTCACATAAATGATCGGCGGCAACAGTACCATCTTTAATGTACTTTTTAAGTGCACGGGCAACACCGGCTTTCCAGGTATTAATGTTATCATGGTGGAGATCAAGGTTTGAAACTAAATCTACAACATATTCTAATGGCATACCATGACGCAGTACACCGGATATTAATTTGGCATAATTCCAGAACTCTTTGTCAAATGACCGTGATAAGCCCTCGATAGTTACCTTATACGAGTCTTTGTCACAATACTGGAAATCATACCTGGTATTACCTTTTTCGTTTTTGTTTTTAATCACCCATCCTTTATCCACCCAGTTTGGAAGGAAAAATGAATCTTCAGCCTTTCCTGTGAAAATTTCATAAGGTTTATTTTCTATTAAACCGATAACAGCGATCCATTTTTCGTTATTGTTTTGAAATCGCAGAATTTCAGCATCTATTTTTTTTGGCCTCTTTGGCGGAACAGTAGTTGTTATTTTCTGTTCATTTTCTGTTTCTGAGGAAACCAGAACACCAGTTCTGGAACCATCTCTGTAAACCGTAATTCCCTTTAGTCCTTTTAACCACGATTGAAGATAGATTTCACCAACCCGTTCTTCCGATACATCTTGTGGTAGATTGATGGTTGAACTGATGGAATGTGTGACATATTTTTGAACAACAGACTGGATTTCCACTCTTCTTATCCAGTCAATTTCCTGGGCTGTTGAACCATTATACGGACTTTTCGAAATATCATTTTCACCGGTAATCTCCATCCATTCCTTTAACTTACCATGGTATACATCAAATTCTTCCCATTTATCACCCATGTCATCCACAAAATCCACTTTAGCATTCTGATCTTCGGGGTTTACCTTTCTTCTACGTTTATATGATAGTAGAAATACCGGTTCAATTCCTGATGAGGTTTGAGCCAGCATACTTAAACTTCCGGTTGGGGCAACCGTACTGATGGAAATGTTTCTTCGCCCGTTAGCCATCATTCTCTCATAAACCACAGGTAATTCTTTTTGCATCATTTGTACGAACTCTGAGCTGTTCTCTATTGAAGGATCAAAACCATGAAAAGACCCTCTCTCCACTGCCATATCAATTGAAGCGTCAAATTCAGCCCTGCATTTTTCTTTCATGATTTTTTCTATTTCCGAAATGGCTTCATCTGAATCAAAGGCAAACCCCAATGCAGCCATAGCATCACCCAATGCTGTAAACCCTAAACCTGTTCTTCGACCCTTTTGGCCTGTTTTATACAGTAATTCCCAGGTATCCAGCTCTTCTCTTTTGACAAAATCAGGCTCAGGATCTGATTTAACTTTTTGTATTATGCGTTCAATGGCTTCTAATTCCAAATCCACTAAATTGTCCATTAAACGTTGCGATTCGTAAGTGATTTCATACCATTTTTTATAATCAAATCGAGCTTTAACAGTAAACGGATCAACAATAAAATTACAAATGTTAAGTGCAATTAAACGGCAACTGTCTCCTCCCTGCATAGCAATTTCTGAGCAAGGGTTAGTAGATACATTTTTAAATCCAGGGTATACCGAAGAAGTAGAATAATAATGTTGGCGATCCCAGAAAATTAAACCAGGCTCCGCAGTATTATGAGCTGACTTGATAATTGTTTTCCAAAGGTCTCTGGCTATAATTGTTTTAGTAACACTTGGGTGATCACTGTCAATAGGCCATTGATGGGTGTATTCGGTATCATTCTGAACGGCCTTCATAAATTCATCCGACAGCCTCACAGAAATGTTTGCTCCGGTTACTTTCGTTAAATCCTGCTTAATAGTAATAAAATCCTCAATATCCGGGTGGGCAATATCCATTGTTAACATCAATGCTCCCCTTCGGCCGTTTTGGGCTACTTCACGGGTTGTATTTGAATAGCGCTCCATAAATGAAACAGCTCCGGAAGTAGTTCCGGCAGCATTTGATACCTTGGTATTTGCCGGACGAATAGTAGATAAATCAATACCAACACCACAACGGCGTTTAAATAATTGTACCAATTGTTGATCCGTTTTAAGAATACCACCATATGAATCATATATCTCTGGCATGACCACACAATTTGAAAGTGAAGCCAGCATGAACGGGTTACCTAAACCAGCCATAACACTCCCTTGCGGAATAGCATATTTAAAATTTTTAAAGTAGTTGTATATTTTAGATTCATCCAATGAATCCCTTTCCTGTCCATAGACCGATAACCTTTTGGTATCAACTTCGGTTATCTTTTGTTCAATATACTTTTGTTCAATTCTGGCAAATTCTCTTGCCATTCGCCGGTGCATATCATCAGGAGTGGATTCAACAAAATGGCCGTCTGCATTTTTCATGGCATACTTATTCATCCAGGTAGTTGCTGCCAACTCATCTCCTTCAAAATAAGTGATGGCCTTTTCAAGTACAGTTTCGAACGATTCCATTTTCAATGTGCTTGGTTCGGTTTTTTGGTTTAATGTTTTCATGTTTTTTATTTTGATATTATCGTCAGGCTGGTTACACCATATACTAATAACCTCACAAAAAAATCATCTAAAAAACATATGATAAGTTAGACAATTTATCCTTTTCATAAGGTTATTTTGGTAAATAATGGTTAATTTTTTTGATCAGGTTGGTCACCCATCTCCGCTAAGTGAATGCAGTATTTCACTATAATCTTTGCCATTGACCATGGCCAATCCTTGCAAAATTATTTAAACCTGTTTACATAATAAATGACGTTAATCATATCCGTATCTCAGATATTAAATCTTAAAATCCGGCAATCGATTTATTAAAATTGGTATGATGCAAATCATTTTAGATCTGTATCGGGGACAATAATTTTGTGTCACGTTATGGTTATAAATCATCAGAAAAAAAACCGCATGGTTATATTTACTTTAACTACCATTTTTGTGGTTTATAATATCATCATTTATACTCAAAAAACGGCAGAGAATGATACGTTGGTACTTAATGAACAAGCGCTAAAAGGTCAAAAACTATGGCAGGATAATAATTGTACGGCATGTCACCAACTTTACGGGTTAGGTGGTTATCTGGGGCCTGATCTTACTAATATTATTTCGCACCCAAAAAAAGGAGGAGTTTATGCCAGAGCTTTTTTTAATAGCGGTATAAAATCAATGCCAAAATTTGAATTTTCATCAGAAGAACAGGAACAATTAATACAATTTCTGATGGCAGTTGACCAAACCGGTTATTATCCAAATGCGAATGTTCAGTTTGATAAATTTGGTTGGGTAACTATCACATATAAATAATCAGAATATGGATAAAAAAATCTCAATTCTATTTATAGTTCTTGGTTTAGGCGCATTGATTGTTGGTGCGCTAGTAGGCGTTTTGATTTCAATTGTGTATGTAGATCCCGAATTTTTTAAAAATATATTGCCATTCAACCGGTTGCGACCAATGCACACTACAACTGTGGTGTCATGGGTTATTTTAACTGCAACCGGAGGCCTGTATTTTTACATTTCTCAATTAGAGAAAATCAAGCTTTTTTCAATATCGCTTTTAAAATATCACTTCATTTTGTTTTGCCTGATTGGTCTGGGCATTTATTACTCACTTTTATTTGGGAAAATGGGGGGAAGAGAATACCTTGAGTACTTCCCCCTTTTAACAATTCCAATACTACTGGGCTGGCTGTTTTTTGGTATCAATTATTTTAAATCATTGTTCCGAAAGGTTAAAAACTGGCCGGTTTATTTTTGGATGTGGGGAGTGGGTATTATTTTTATGACATACCATTTATCAGAAGCTCATTTTTGGATTTTTTCTGACATTCGTAATGATTATATCAAAGATTTAACCATTCAATGGAAATCGTACGGGTCATTTGTTGGCAGCTGGAACATGTTGGTTTACGGAACTGCCATATACCTTATGTCAAAAATAAAAGGAGATGACTCAGTTGGAAGAGGAAAAACGGCCTTCTTTTTTTTCTTTCTGGGACTGACTAACCTGATGTTTGGCTGGGCACATCACACCTATATTATTCCAACCCAACCCTGGATTAGAATTCTGGCTTATGCAATTAGTATGACTGAGTGGATCATATTCATCAACATCATTTTTAACTGGGCAAAATCGCTTAATCAGGAAAAGAAGAAAAATCACTTATTGGCTTACCGTTTTCTAATGGCCAGTGAACTGTGGGTATTTTTAAATATTATTTTGGCCTTATTCCTGTCAATTCCAACCTTGAATTATTATACACATGGTACACATGTTACTGTAGCACATTCTATGGGGACAACCATTGGAATTAACACAACCATTCTGTTGGCTTCGGTTTCATTTATTGCTTCAAAATTGATTGGGAGCAACAGATTACCGCATCAGAAGTTAATGATTGCAGGTTACTATATTTTTAATGTTTCACTATTCATTTTTTGGATTAGTTTGATTGTGGGAGGAATATATAAGGCTATTCGATTGTCAGCAGAACCCGATCTTGTTTATAGTCAGTTTCATGATGGAGCTCATTCAATATTTCTGGTATTTATTTTATCAGGGGTTAGTCTGTTTGCAGGGATTGTCTTAATGTCATGTCCGTTAATTAAACAATTGATTAAACTGATAACAGAACTTAAGTAGTTTTGTGTTTTCTCTTTAAAATATGAAACAGAATTGGAAGCGTAATACCAAGGGTTATAAATACTGTCCAGTAAAAACTAAATGGTTGATAACTAAGATATTGAGGTAATAAAGGAGAAGGATTTTGTGTATTTGTCCATGTAAATAAAGCAATGGCTATTCCAACAGACAAAAAGATGAGCAGATAAGATAGAGTCCAAAGTACTATTTTGAAATAAGTTTTTGTATTCCAGGTATCGGTTAGGTTTAAAATAAGTGCAATCAATAATGGGAACCAACGAATTAGATTAAGATCAACAATACTTAAATTGTGAACAAGAAATATTTGATTCATTGACATTGTCCAATCCCCGAGATGATTAAAGATAAGGTTAACAAAGTATGCCGCTATCAAGGAAAGCACACACATTCCTGTTATTATTAACAATGTTTTTAAAGTTTGATTCAAGCTTTTAAAATTTGCTTTCTGAAATACAATATTACAAAAACCATAAATGACTGCAAACAAAAAAGCCGTGCTGCAATTAACACGGCTTCTTAGTTTCAATCTAAGTGATTGATTATAGTTTTTTTGCGGTTTTACTTACCATTTTACCAATTTTTTTGTTCAGATCTTGTACTAATTTTTCTGAAGCACTTTCGCATAATGGTAATAGTTTATCCGGATCCATTAATGGAATACCACCAACAATTGCTACAGTTTTTTTGGAAGTTCCATATTCATTTATTGATAATACACGCTTTCCTTCTTTATTCCATATTTTTATTCTGATAAAAGCACGGATACCAGCTGTAAATGGTACCGGTTTCTTAACAAAGTCATATCCCATAGAAACAAACATTATACCATCAGCTACTTCATTAAACATTTTAACCATCTGCATTTGGTTACTTTTCTCTCCTTTTAATAGTGATTCCTGAAGAGGAGTATAGGTTTTAGGAGTTAAAAAACGTTGAAAGAATTTATTTCTGTCTTCATCTTTAGCCTCATCAAAACGACCCTCGTAATTTTTATATTCTGGTTTATCGAGAACGTCACTTTCAGGAAGCAATTGAAAAGGGAACAATTTTGCATACTTTGTCATAAATGTATTGTAAAAATTGTCCAGTACAGGTTGTAAATTGAATTTAGGGTCTTCTGTAAGTGAGGCAATAGCTGCTGCCATCCCGGCTGCACCACCAAGTTCTTCAAATCCAATATGCTTAGATACCCAAAAGGTGGTTAAAGCTACTTTCTTTTTTTGTGCGTGAGTGTTCAGCGGAGCTATCGTTAAACAGATTAACAATAGTGATAAAAATTTAAGAGTTCTCATTATTTTATTTTTTATGTTTTAGATGTGCAATATAACAATTTATATACCAAATATTTTTGGTTAATTTTTTCAATAGTATCGTTTCTAAAGGGGATACAATCGATCGTATGAAAAGTTCATTTAAAGGATGCATTTTACACGAAAATCCATAAAATTTGATTTTGAGGGTCTTTGTGGCTTCGAGTTCTTTCGGCTATGTCGAAACCTCAGCCCACCAAGACTAGTTAACTGCAATAAAAAGTGGGCTGAGGTCTTGGCTGAGCCAAGAGGACTCGAAGCCCACATTATTCTTTCAATACCTTTCTTTGTATAATGCTGCCATTTTCGAGCTGAATAGAAAGAAAGTAAATACCATTTTCCAAATGATCTATTTCAATAAGTTGTTTGGAAGAAACCAGGATCAGTTTACCGGTATTGTTGTATACATTTATAGTTGTAACCTGCTGATCGGTATCAATATGCAGGATACCATTAGTAGGGTTAGGGTAAACCGAAAGGTTTTGATTTTTCAGAGTAGGGGTAATATTTAAAGAATTGCAGTCTACAGCGCACCAGTTTCTGACATTCAATTCGCAAAGAATAGTATGATATGCAGGTTTATCAGTGCCGTTGTTGTCCCAGGTCCTGACACCAAGTGTTCTTAAGTATTCAAGGAAAATATTATCCGAAATACCATAAAACTGGCCGAGGTCATCAACTGTTTGTTGCGACCAGTCAGTAGATTTAAAAATGGTCAGGTATTTAATATTATCATAGTATGTATCCCAGGCAATGAATACGTTTTCAAAAAAATCAGCTTGTAGAGCATTGGAACTGTTACAGCTATCGCTTGAAGCATAACCACATTCCACAAAGTATATTGGTTGAAGAGGATTGGGGTAGACGTTAACCAAATCACCAAAATCATTGCTGACGACTGTAGGAGGTTCCATTGTAAAATCAGAATTTAGAGGATAATAGGTGGTTGAAACAATATCCAAACCATTGTTTACGGACTGACATAGTGAGGATGTAGCGGCAGCAGTCAGACCATCAAAAGTAAAGGTTGTTCCCACCTTTAAGTTAGTGCCATGCAAATTAAAATAAAGTTGTTTGGCATAAGGAACAACGGAATCCAAAAAGACTTTGTATTGGGTGTATTGTAACCCGTCAATTCCCATATAAATATCACTTTCATTCCCAATATTCAAAGCAGTTAATTCCACGTTTGGTATATGAGTAAATAAAGTATCTAAAAGTATTTTAAACCGGTTAATCATTGTTAAATCATCAAAATTGGTTGAGATCAAATCGGTTGGAGTGACTTTTACATTAGTATTCATGGTTGGAATCTGAAGTTCAACCATAGTTCCGGTTGCCGGATAGTAAATATTAGCAACATCAAGTGTATTGTTAATATAATTCATATCGAAATTACCGGCATTTGGCTCAATATGGTTCCAGGCAAAGGTTAAATGAATGGATTCCATACAACCTGCTTGGGCATATGCGAATGCAGAATCATAATTAACATTTTCAGCCATATCAACCTGCCAGGCCAGTATTCTGTCTCCTTTGGCAACTTGCCCAAAAATAGTCAGAGTTATAAAATTCAAAATTATGATCAGGGATAACTTTTTCATTGATATGAAAGTTTAGTTTACGGTATCTCAAATGTAAGGATTAAAACAGTAAAAGCATTATTGCAGCTGCTTTACATTCTTTTTGTACACCTTTTACGTAACCAACTTGTTTAGGGAAAAAGGCGCCAGGTGACCCACAGTAAATGTCATTCCCTTCATAATATCCAATCGCAGTATTTGAGGAAAATAGTCCATTAGTTTCTATCCCTGCATATACTATATTGTCATTAATGTATCCGACCTGATCACTGAATAAACCAGTAGAAACCCCTCTGTAGATTTTTCCTTCTGAAATGTAGCCTATTTGACTTGAAAATAATCCAGTATTTGTGCCACTATAAATCTTTCCATTTTCGAAATAACCAACCTGGTTTTCGAATATTATTCCGGCTGAACCAGAATAAATTTCACACTGTGCCAGACTGCTAAATGTGTAAAAAAGGAAGATAAATGAGATTTTAGTTTTCATCTGTCCGTAATTGGCATCAAAGTCTGTACCATTCTCAACCTTTTTTTAATAGGTTTCCTGCCCTTATTGCAGGTGAAAAAGAACCTTACCCGGATTGTCCACTATTTGTCCCTGTATTTTTAAAGGTGAAGATCTATCGCCGAATACCTTTGCAGACAAACCATAAAAATTAAATATACTATGAAGAGCGTATTCAAAGGCGTAACGGTAATCGCCCTATTTGTGATGTCATCCTGTGCAAAAGAGTATTCTTGTGAATGTGAGGTTGTCCACGAACAATCAGCACAGGGTTTTTCCGAAAAAAAAGAATGGGATCAATCTACTGATATGAAGGGAAAAGAGGATGAAATGAAATCGGCATGTGAAGACATGAGTTTTGATGAATCGTATACGGATGCTGGAGGATTCAGTCAAAAAATATCATATGATTGCAGGTTGAGGTAGGTAATTGATACTATGATACAACTTATCGCTCCGATTTGCAATTTGTGTGAATCGGAGTTTGGTGTTTTTGGCTTAGAAAAGCCTTAGTATTTCATAATGTTTAGTTGATTTTTCCCTGAATATTGATGCTACTGGTAAATACAGGGATGAACATAATAGCGGCTTTGACTGCAGGAGTAGCAGAGGAAAAGTCTCCTGAAACTTCCCAATAGTCCCAGTCCTCTGAGGTGTAGGTCTTTATTTTTGCGGTTACATCCCCTGATATTTCCCAGTAATCCCAATCATTCGAGGTATATGTTCTGACTTTTACATTAAATCCGTTACCCTTGATTTCCCAATGGTCCCAGTCTTCACTGGAATAAGTACGGATGGTTACTTTTCCGCCATCTACCTCCCAATGGTCCCAATCTTCTGAACTATAGGTTCTGATTGTTCCGGATTGGCCATCAATTGTGTATTGCCAATGATCCCAATCATTTGAGGTATAGGTTCTGATTGTACCATTATTAGTCTCCCAATGGTCCCAATCATTTGAAGTATACGTTTTAATTTTGTCAGACTGAGCAAAAATCAGATGGCCTGTTAAAAGTAATATGGCAAAGTTCAGAATTGATAATTTCATCTTGAAGTTCTTATAAACTAAATATAGCAAAATTGGTGCCGTTACAGATTAAGGTTTCGACAAAGTTAAAAGTACTCGATTTTGTTAGAGTTAATTAAAGTGGACTGAGGTCTTGGCTGAGCCGAGAAGACTCGAATTCGTGTTTTTTCAAAAGCGGGCTGAGGTTTCGGCTAAGCCGAAAGGGCTCGAAACCCACTATTTATAACGCTGACTAACAAGGGTCAATATCAGATTAAATGTCAGCGCAACCGTAATAACAATACCGTTAAAAAGAATATCTGTCAGATCAAATACCCGGTCGGGAAGAAATATTTGAATCAATTCATCCATTACTCCTATTAAGAATGCAATGACAAACGAAAGTAAAAGCGGTTTATAAATTCCCTTGTTTTCCCTGAATCTTTCATGCAATGCATTATGGATAAAAATTGCTAAAATACTATACTCAATCAGGTGGCTACGTTCCGGAAGTCCTAATCTTAGAAATAACATGAGGTAAACTGTAATTATCCCCAACAATAATATAAGTTCAGTTCTTCGGGTTTTTCTCTTTAATCCATGAACTAGTATGATGATACCTGTTAAGGCCATACCCAACAAGAAAAAAACAGCCTGAATATCCTGATTGCTGAATAGCTCTAAAAGTGGACGTCCAATAAATAAGGATAAAAAAATACCCAGTATTACCAGAGCTACCCAAAACCACAGTTGTTTTTCACGAGATGATGTAAACAGTGCCATAAATATTAACGTGTTTCTGTGAACTTTTTAATACCCCAACCTTATAAAAAAGTCATGATATCTGACTCCAGTCCGGGTTTGGTCAGACCAAGTTGCTCAATACTAAAAAGGTGCGAGTAGTCTACATTAAGTGTATGACCTAACAAAATTCTCGTACTGTAAGGATTAAAAGCTTCGTGACGACCCATTTTATCCCAGTATTGATTATCAAATCCATTCAACATATCAATCATCTCCTGTCTGATAAGGGGGAATTGACTTAATTGCTTTTCCATGTTCATCTTTAAGTAATGATCACCTAACCGTTCAAAAGTTGGTTCGTGAGAGGTAATTAATGGATTGTCTTCTCTATTGAACTTTATAAACCTTTCTATTAAAATCGTTTGTGCATCCACCAAATGACAAACCTGTTCATGAATACTCCATTTATCCTCCACTCTTCTTAGTTTATATTGCTCTTGAGGAATTTGATTAAGCAGGTGATCCAAAATAACCGGCGTTTTTTCAAGGCAATTGATGATATAATGTACTGCCGTCATTTTATACCGTGTATTCTTTTTTTATTATTCCACCCCATTCTTCAGAATAGACATATTTCCCCTCTTCGAGGTCTTGAATATACATTTCAATGAAATTCTTGAACGAGGTATTAAACAATTCTCTAAAAGTATCATCATGAGTCATTCTGATAATCTGGCCTTTTTGGCCACCTTGATCAGGATCAAGATCAATGCAGGTATAATCTCCAGTACCTTCTGAAGTAATTGGAATCCATAATTTATTCCACCAATCATCTTTGATTCCTTGTTGAGGGTCTGATTTTGTGTTTTTTGCATCCAGGTCAAGTTCTATAAAATCTTTCCATGACTGCCATTCTTCTTCTATTTGTTTCGTTGATAATAGTAATTCAGTGTTAATCAAGCCTTCAACTCCATATTCGCTGCTTTGTCCGTTATGGATACGATAAAATCGTTTAAAATCTTCAGGTAATTCATGTTGAATCAGTTTTTCTAAGCTGATAAAGTCTTCTTCAGAAGCGCCGGGGTTAAGCCCAAAATTGGCATTTGGAGCATTATCTGCAATCCACTTTTCAAGACGTTCCCATTGTTGTTTTTCATTTGAAAGTTCAGCATTCATTGTTTCCGGTTCTATAGATGTATCTAATGTATCAATCTTTTTTTGTCCGATTAATCCTTCATCAAAATCTTTACATAATTTCCAAAGTTTTCGTGCACCAACAGGACAACTGCTCTCTAATTGATGAATCAGTTTACCTGTTTCCTCGTTTTTAAGGGAAAGCGTTACCTGATGAGAATCTAAACATTCTAAGGTTTGTTTCATTTGCGCTCTTTCTGAATATGCTATTTCATAATTTTCCATACAATCGCACAGGTCCGTAACTGATCTTGTACATGAAATAATTATTAGAAAACAAAAAATAATTAAATGTTTCATTTTGTGATTTTTTTAAGGTAGGAATCAGGCTAGTTTTAATTCACTTGTCCTGTTTTCTTCCTAAAATATATAAAAAAGAGAACAATAAATGTGATGACCAACAAAATGCCTGAGTAAATATGGGCGTTTTCATAATTGAGGGACTCTACCTCATCATAAATAGCAATGGAGACTACTTTGGTTTCGGAAGGAATATTTCCTCCAATCATTAGTACTACTCCAAATTCGCCCAACGTATGGGCAAATGTGAGCACAATTCCGGATAAAATAGATGGCTTAATATTGGGAATTAGTACTTTGATTAAAGTTTGAAACCTCGATTTACCTAAAATATGAGAGGCTTCTTCAAGAGAATGTGGGAGTGCAGAGAAACCAGCCTGTAAGGGTTGCACCATAAAAGGTAAGCTATATATTATTGACCCAATGACCAGTCCGGTAAAGGAAAATGCCAGCTCAATACCAAAAGTATTTTGAAAGAAACCACCAACAGCACTGTTAGGGCTAAAGGCAATTAATAAATAGAATCCCAACACTGTTGGTGGAAGAACCAGTGGCAGGCTAACGATTGCTTCAATAACAGGTTTAAACTTTGATTGGCTTTTTGCGAGTCGATAGGCCAATGGAATTGAAATCACAAATAGAATCAGAGTGGTAACCAGTGCCAGTTTTAAACTTAATATAATCGGTGACCAATCCATTATTTTGCAAGCATTATTTCATTGGTTTTTATCAAAGCTTCCACAGGATCACCAATATTTAATTTTAACTTTTCAACACTTTTGGTAGTAATAACCGAATTAAGTTTAGATTTATTAAATTTCATTGAAATTTCGCTTAATAATTGTCCTGACTTGATTCCGGTAATTTCAGCTTTCAATCTGTTTTGAATGCTTAATTCAGCATTCGTTTTTTTTGAAATACTGACCTCTGTTTCTTTAAATAGAACCGTAATCGGTTGATCCGTGTAATAGGTATTATCTACATGAGCAATCACAATTGAATGAAGAATTGAACCACCAATATTAATTTCCAACAGTACCAATCCTTCTGCCTCGGTACAGGATTGTATTTTACCCTCTAGTTGATTCATTGTTTTGCAATTGAATAGCCATAATTACGTAATATCCCTTGTGCTTTTTCAGAATAAATATAATCGTAAAATAATTGTGCTTTCTCTTTTTGTCTGGAATTTTTCAGGATCACCAGCCCCTGATCGATAGCAGAATAATCTTTTTGGTCAAGTATTATCCATTGCCCGATATCACTCATTTTTGAGGATGAAACCACTGATAGTGCTGTAAAACCAATATCGGCAGATTGAGTAGTAATAAACTGATTGCATTGAGATATACTCTCACCATAAACGAGTTTGGATTCTACTTCTGAGAGGATGTCATTTTGCTTTAATACTTCCAAAGCTGCACGTCCGTATGGGGCCAGTTCCGGGTTAGGGATTGCTATTTTTTGAATAGAATCGGAAGTTAAAATACCTAATGAAGGAGGGGTTTCTCCTATTGTCCACAGAACCAGCTTTCCTGATCCGTATACCAGTGGTTTCTGTTCTGTAAATCCTTTTTCATAAAGATATTCGGGATACTTCATATTGGCTGATATAAAAATATCAAAAGGAGCGCCTTGTTCAATTTGTGCAGTTAATTTTCCTGAAGAGCTGATAATCAGGTTAACCGAAGTCTCGCGGTCTTTTTCAAAAGCTTCAGCAATTTCAGTAATGGCAAATTGCATATTCGCAGAAGCTGCAACTTTTAAACCTGGTGCGGACTGGCAAGCTGTAAGAATTAATAATAAAAGAATTGGAAGCACTGTTTTCATGACTAAAACAAAACTAGTAAATCAATATAAATTTAAGGTACAGGTTAAATATGATTCTTAGCATAATTTATTGTTGTGATGTGGGCTTCGAGTCCTTTCGGCTAAGCCGAAACCTCGGCCCACGATAATAATTCGTTGTACAACAATTTATATGCGGAAAATGCGGGCTGAGGCACAAAGCGAGACTCGAAGCCCAAAAAAGCCACCCTATATAGTACAGGGCAGCTTTTCCGTTTAACTATGGAATGTAGACCGTTTTTAATGATTTCTCGGCTTTCTTCCGAATGTATGTCTGGTTGATTGTCTGATGGCTTTTCTGTTCCAGTTCCAGATCACTAATTGGTAACGTCTCCATAAATAATCAATTGGCGCAACCAGGAAGTGCATGAATCTGGAAAAAGGAATAATTGCAATAATTGTAAATGCCGATATTACGTGAATTTGAACCCATAATGGTGCTTCAGAAATAGCTGCAATATCAGGACTGAATGAGAAGATTGATCTCAGATAAGGGGTTAAAACACTGGCAAACCATGAAGATCCCCATCTGACAAAGAATGCCACACCAATACCTGATACAATTTGAGTGAGCAGGACAGTATAAACAACCAAATCCATTTTATTGGATACTACCAATAAAGTTTTGTTTGAAAGTCGTCTTTTGATAAGTAATACCAGTCCGATCAAAGCCAGTATTGCAAATGCAAATGAGCTAATTTCAAGAATTAATAATCTGACAGGTTCTCCGTTCCAGGCCAGGACTGCTCTTGGGAATAAAAAGGCAATTAAATGCCCGAAGAACAGTACCAATAATCCCCAGTGAAAAGGCTGACTACCCCAAAACAATTTTTTACCTTCTAAAAACTGTGTTGAAAGGGAAGATACCTTAAACCCTTTACGGGTATATCGGTAAATACTACCAATTAAAAGGATAGCAAAAGCCACGTATGGAAAAGCAGCGAACAGTAAACCATTTATCTTACGAATATTCTTTTCCAGTCCGTAGGTCAGTGCATAGATGATTACCAGTGCAGCACATAAATACAGTAAGAATAGAAAAGCATAATTTTTAATGGCGTGAGCTTCAGGAAATGCACCTGCTCCTTTAGAGAGTTCACGTACTTTTCTGGTCATTCTGTATAAATAGAACATGATGAGTCCGAAGATCAGAAATACCCAAAACAGGGTTGGATCCATAGGCTCACTTGCAGGAGGTGCTACTTCATTATTGGTTTCACTTGTTGATGTTGTGGTACCAGCTCCGTTTTCTTCCGGCTTATTTTTTTCATCAATATAAGCGAAAATACTGGTGATTTCCTCATCTGATAAATCCGGAAAACCGGTCATTGGCATTTGATTATATTCGTCAAAAATGGCCTTAGCAGCTTCATCTCCCGATTCGATCAATGCTTTTGAATCTTTTACCCAATTGATTAACCATTCGGCAGAATGCTTTTCGTTCATTCCTGCCAAACCTGGGCCTACAACTTTTTGAGTGGAAGTTTTATGGCAAACAGCACATCTGGCTTTAAAAATATCCTTCCCTGATGCTGCCATTGCAGTACCTGAATAGAAGAATGAAATCAGAAAAAGAAATATCAGAGAGTATACCCATGTTCCTTTTTTCAATGCACTACTTTGTTGATAAAGTATTCCCGCTTTTTGAGTGTTAATTTGATCTTCCATTTTATTTCGTTTTTACAGGTTCGTTACTTACGGTACAAGAACCCTCACAATTGGGTAAGAAAGAACTCAAAGGATCAGCTTTGATTTCTTTTTTCTCGTACTTGTTATTTTTAAAATCAGTTTGGAGTACAATTAAAGCGGCCTGAATGGCATATTGATAAGCATGCTTATCGGCCATATCCTCCAAAATGATTACTTTTTGTTTTTTCTTCCTGACTTTAGTCTTCAATGCAATTCTGGCTGTGTCGAATTCCTTGACCATGGTTTTAAGTGCAGGGATATACATCCTTACTGCCAATTCTTCTCTAAAATCTTCATCCTCAAGTAAAGGAAGAAGTGTCAATGCATTTGGCAAATTATCTGCCAGTTCAACACCGCAATCATTATCGACTTTTCGTTGTTCGTTTTTCATTTGAACAAGAAACTCACCGCGTTTATAGTCTTCAGCATATAAAACATAGCCCAGGTCCAGGTAACAAATGGCTTGAATGTGAAATGTTTTACCAAACAATTCCTCAATTTCAATTGCTGTTTTGGACTCGATAATATTTAAAAATAACACCAGTTGCTCATAGGCTTCAGGATGCGAATGTTTGATCAGGTTAGCACAGGCCTTAACCCGATCGGTATAATTTTCGCCTGGATACCTGAACAGGTTAGCAAGGTGATTATAGTGGTTCATATTTTTCATCATCTTCAAATTATAAGCCTCTGGCTGGTCTTTCTTTAAATCCAAATCCTGTCTCACCTTTCGCATCAGCTGTAGCTTCCAGCATTTCTATCGATTCTTCACGGTGTGCCGGTGGAATCACGAATCGCTCCTCAAAAGTGGCCAGTGAGGTCAGTCGATAAATGGCATTGGCTACATCCTTGGTAACCTTAGCTTTTGACATCAGTTCTTTAACCTCTTCGTCTGTCATATCTCCAACTGTTTCATTACGTCTGTGATGTTTTACGCTCAATAATTTTTGGTAAACATCCGCTATGGCTTGTGTATCTCCGTTGGAGAATAATGAGGCCAGGTACTTAACCGGAACCCTGTTCTGATCCACAGCCGGGAACAATTCTTTTGAGGCAGTTTCATAATTGCCGTTTTCATCCATTTGTGCCATTGCAGGTAGCATAGGCGGAACATAGAAAAGGTTAGGTAATGTTCTGTATTCCGGGTGCAATGGTAAGGCAATACCCCATTCTTTTACAAATTTGTAAACCGGCGAGTCCTGAGCCGCTTTTATTGTGGAATCGTGGATACCGGCTTTTCTTGCTGCTGCTATTACCTGCGGATCATTAGGATCTACGTAAATATCAAGATGATTATGCAATAGATCCTGATCGCTTGATGAAGCGACTTTTTCAATTTTATCAGCATCATATAACATCACACCCAGATATCTGATTCGCCCAACGCACGAGTGCATACAGGCCGGAGCCTGTCCTGATTCCAATCTTGGATAACAAAGAATACATTTTTCTGATTTTCCGGTATGCCAGTTATAGTATGATTTTTTGTAAGGACATGCAGTCACACACATTCTCCAGGCTCTGCATCTTTCCTGGTTAATTAATACCACTCCGTCTTCGCCTCTTTTATATAAAGCTCCCGAAGGACATGAAGCTACACAGGCCGGATTCAGACAATGGTTACAAATCCTTGGTAAATATTGCATAGTCATTTGTTCCAGCTGGAACATGGCTTCCTGCTCCGACTTCGACATCTCCTCAAAGTTGACATCATTTCTGGCGTAATCAGGCGTTCCACTTAAATCATCATCCCAGTTAGGTCCTGATTTAATATCAATTGGTTCTCCTGTGACTAATGAAACTGCCCGCCCTATTGGCTGGTCATCACCTTCGGGTGCAGTGAACAGGTCACTGTACTTATAAGCCCACGGGTGGTAATAATCTTCAAGGGTTGGCATGTGTGGGTTATGGAAAATATTCTTTAAGCCTTTCAGTTTTCCAGCTCCTTTTAATTTAATAGAGTCTCCACTTTTTTCCCAACCACCTTTATATATCTCCTGATCTTCCCACTTGGTAGGATAACCGGTTCCTGGTTTTGTTTCAACATTATTCCACCACATGTATTCTGCCCCGCGTCTGTCTGTCCAAACATTTTTACACGCCACAGAACAGGTGTGGCATCCAATACATTTATCAAGATGAAAAACCATTGAAACTTGCGCTCTGATATCCATAATTTATGTTATTTAGTTCTTGATTCTCGTTAATATTCTACTTTATTCATTTTTCTTACCAATACATGGGTATCACGGTTTACACCTACTGGTCCCCAGTAATTAAAGTGGTAAGTGAACTGGCCGTAACCACCGCACATCAGATTCGGTTTAAGGTGAACCCGTGTAAAGGAGTTATTCATTCCTCCACGTCTTGGTTCTCCGTTTTTACCTCTTCGTATTTGTGATTTTGGTATGTTGTAGGTTCTTTCTACTGCGTGGTAAACAATACAAACACCTTTTGGAATTCTGGCACTGACACAAGCCCTTGCTACATAAACACCATGGTCATTGTATACCTCAACATGGTCATTGTCATTGATGCCTAATTCAGCAGCATCCTCTTCACTGATCCAACATGGTTCATTACCTCTTGAAAGTGTTAACATTCTTAAAGTATCACCATAAGTGGAGTGAATATGCCATTTTCCATGTGGTGTCAGACAGTTCAGCATTTTTGCTTTACCATCATTTACAGTTTGTCTCAGGTCACCATATGCTTCTGGTGTTGGTGAAGGTTTATAGGTTGATAAATGTTCCCCAAACGCGATATAGGCATCATGGTCCAGATAAAAGTGCTGACGCCCTGTTAACGTACGCCATGGTACGAACATATCAACATTATAAGTATAGGCTGCATAAGTTCTGCCATCATGCATCAGTCCAGACCATAGTGGTGAGGAATTGTAACGTTTTGGCTGAGCCTGAAGGTCTCTGTATTCAATTTTTACATCTCTATATGGTTTCCCTAACTCACCAATTTCTGCTACACCAATTTTTTTGGACATATTCTGATAAGCTCTGTCTGCAAGTTTACCATTGGTTAAGGTAGATAGTTTTAGAATGGCATTAATGGCCTCTACATCTCCTTTTAATGAAGGGTACTCTGTACCGTCATCCCATTTGGTAATGTGTTGTCTGTGTTCCAACATTTCTTCATACACATCTTCACACATATAATGGTTACCATGTGCGCCCAAACCGTTTTCAGCAACTCCTTTTCCCAGCGAGATAAATTTGTCGTAGATTTTAGTGTAGTCCCGATCCTTGAAAACAATTTTATGCATTGTTTTTCCCGGAATAGCTTCACATTCGCCTTTACTCCAGTCTTGTAAATTGGTTTGACTGATTTCATCTTTGGAGTCGTGGGATAGTGGTACGTTAACCACATCTTTCATGATGTCCGGCAGGTATTGTGGCGCCATCTCCTGCACTTTTTTCGCCAATCCCTGGAAAATTTGCCAATCCGTTTTAGCTTCCCAAACCGGAGGAATAGCTTCAGATAAAGGATGGATGAAAGAGTGCATATCTGTTGAGTTGATATCTGCCTTTTCGTACCATGAGGCCGTAGGCAAAACAATATCAGAATACAGTGCTGAAGTATCCATTCTGAAGTTAATGTCAATCACTAAATCCATCTTACCTCTTGCACCTTCTTTTTTAAATTCAATGTCCTGTACCGATTCTCCTGCTACCTCATCCGCTATTTTATTGGTATGTGTACCCAGGTAATGATCCAGGAAGTATTCATGTCCTTTGGCAGAAGTACCAATCGCATTTCCTCTCCAGATAAACCATACTCTTGGGAAATTAATTTCCTCATCAGGCTGTACAACCGCATGTTTTAAACTACCATCTTTTAATTGCGATACTATATGGTCCCGCATGGCTTCATCAGTAGTATGACCTGCTGCCTGAGCATCCTTAACAATATCATAATTCGATTTATTATATTGCGGGTAATAAGGCATCCATCCATTTCTTACCGACATCACAGTCCAATCGGCGGAGTGCATATTGGCAATTTTATTATCAGGTGAGGAGTTATAATATTTTTGATTACCGTCATATCGCCATTGGCTGGAATTAATATAATGCCAGATTGGTCCCTGTTGTAATCTCGGGGCAGTACCCCAGTCTTTTGAACTCATTATGGTTGCCCATGAATCCATAGGCGCCAGTTTTTCCTGACCCACATAGTGGTTCATACCTCCTCCGTTTTTACCGTTGCATCCGGTTAACATTTGTGCCATGATTGAAGCACGATACATCAGGTTATTGTGGAACCAGTGATTAATTGCCGCACCAACAATAACCATACAGGCTCCTTCTGTTTTTTCGGCAGTACTGGCCCATTCTCTGGCAATTTGTAGTACCTCAGAACGACTGATTCCTGTAAAAATCTCCTGCCAGGCCGGTGTATAGGCACTGTCTTTATCATCATATGAGTTCGGGTAGTCTCCGTCTAAACCACGCCCAACACCATATTGCGCCATAGTGATATCATAAATGGTGGTAACTGGTACCTTGTTACCATTTACATCTGTGATATACCTTACCGGTACACCTCTCATTGATTTTTTATCTAAACCAAATTCAGTAAATTCAACCTGAAGGATACCATCATTTTTATCAAGTAGACTTAGTTCTGGATCATAGGTTTTACCGGTTTCACCATCATTATAATTTAGATTCCATTTCCCTTTTTCATCCTGCCATCTGTACCCTGATGTTCCCATTGGTGATACTAAGCCACCGGAGTTAACATCAAAATTTAAGAATTTCCAGTCTCCGTTTTCAGCATCCTTAAATTGGGATACTTCATTTACTCTTACCATTTTGCCTGGTAGATATTTCCCGTCTTTTTCATCCAGTTTAATCAGGAATGGACAATCCGTAAACCGCTTGACATAATCCATAAAGTAGGGTACCTGTCTGTTGACGTGATATTCCTGTAAAATAACATGGGTTACCGACATCCAGAAAGCCCCGTCGGAGCCTGCGTGTAAAGGAATCCACTGGTCAGCGTGTTTGGCAACCATACTAAAATCAGGAGACATTACTACTGTTTTGGTTCCGTTATGTCGTGCTTCTGAAAAGAAATGGATGTCCGGTGTACGGGTCATTCCTAAATTAGCGCCCATTGAGATGATGTACTTAGACTTATACCAGTCTGCACTTTCACAAACATCAGTTTGTTCTCCCCAAATTTCTGGGAAGGCATTTGGTAAATCACAGTACCAATCGTAAAACGACAGGTTAACACCTCCCATAAGTTGAAGATACCTGGCTCCCGAAGCATAACTTAACATACTCATTGCCGGAATAGGAGAGAAACCTATCAACCGGTCAGGGCCATATTTTTGAACAGTATGGATATTGGATGCCGCAATTAATTCTGTAATTTCATCCCAGTGAACCCTTCTGAATCCACCTTTTCCTCTTGCTCTTTGATAACGAGCCCTGTTAACAGGACTGGCCTGTAAATTGGCCCAGGCTTTCACAGCGTCTCCGTTCGCCTTTTCTTTTTCTTCACGAAATAAATCAATTAAAGCGCCACGTACAATCGGATATTTTACCCTGATTGGACTGTACAGGTACCATGAATATGAAATTCCTCTCTGACAACCCCGTGGCTCATATGGTGGGACTTCTTTATTAAATTGTGGATAATCTAATTGTTGCATCTCCCAAACTACAATGCCATCTTTGACATGAATAGCCCAGGAACATCCACCGGTACAGTTTACACCATGTGTACTTCTGACAACTTTATCGTATTGCCATCTGTTTCTGTAAAATTCCTCCCATTTTCTTGTTTTGGGGGATATTATATCTTCAATCCAACTCATAATTGTTGTCGTTTTAAGCTGTTTTTAAAATTTAGCATCTGCAGCACGTCGTTGTCTGCTAAAGATGTCTTGTTTAACCATTTTCTTTTTGCGATTCATCCATAATAACTGAATGAGTATTAACAGGCATATTAAGCCTATTCCACCACCCATAAAGAACAATGAGTAACCGTTGTTTTCCGTTTGTAAGTCTTTGGCTTCATATGCTTTTTTAAAGAATGCCGTCAGGTGAATTCTTTCACTTTCCGTTAATGGATTACTATTATAAGAGGCTGCCATTGGTTGAAATGGTGGTGCCATTAACCATCCTGAAATACCTTCACCCAGCCGTTCATAAACATCAGTCAGGTCTTTGGCGAATAAACCACCAGGTATTAATTCGGAATTGGTCACGTTATGACATACTATACATGAAGGCCCTCCATTTTCGAATCGCTCACTACCTTCAAAAAGTGCCTGACCGATATTTGCATTTGGTACTATAGCTTCTTTTGCCTGCTCTTTTTCAGTTTCCGTTTCAGCTCTTAAAGGAGAGTAGCAGAACACCGAACCTATAATCAATAAACTGATAGATTTTATTATACTGTTACGATTCATCTTTTTTGGTTTAATAATTAGCATTACCAAAGCAAAGGTGAGATAAATACAAAGCTGATAAAATGATACAGATCATAAAAAATAAAGACTCATATCAAAAACATGTAAAAATTACCGTGTTTTTATGGTTTACATCATTATTTAGAATGGTTTTAATTAATGAATATGATTTGTTTCATATGAAAGTTTAAAATTATGACTTAGCTTTGCATTGATTTTAATGCTGACAAATAATGGAAAAGAAACCTAAGAAAGTTTTTGTTGAAGGTGCTATATCACCAGAAAAAATTGCGACTTCAATTGCACATCACCAGGTCAAAACCAATATTGGTGCACACGACATTTTTCTTGGTCAGGTGAGGGCAGATCAGATTGATGATAAGGTGGTAAAAGCCATAGATTATTCAGCATATGAAGAAATGGCTGAATCTAAATTTCATGAGATCAGAGAAGCTGCATTCAATAAATTTGACCTGACCTGTATGCATATTTACCATAGTTTAGGTATAGTTAAAGCAGGAGAAATTTGTCTTTTTGTTTTTACTTCTTCTGCTCACCGTAAAGAAGCCATGAATGCATGTCAGTTTATTGTTGAGGAAATAAAAGCTAATGTTCCTGTATTTGGAAAAGAAGTTTTCGAAGATGACTCTCATGTTTGGAAAGTGAATAAATAAGCACTGAAACTTAGCTCAAAATATGAAGGGTTATTATTAGCTATCCACTTTTGGTTAAAATGGATCATTGTTATTAATGTTGTAATTGTAATGATCCCAATCACAGCTATCTTTTATTTTGTTTTTGAGTTCCTGGAGTCTCCAACTTATCATGGTGATTTTATTGTTGATTTATTTAATGTTATTGCTTCCTTTGAAGTCAGGTATTGGTTAGCAATAATTTCACTTCTGATTTTGGTATGGTTTTCCAGATGGATTAAAAAGAAGTTGATCGAAATGAATTATGATTTATAATGTTTTTTCAAATTTTTAAGGTGCTTATTAATATGTGCTGAGACAATATCAAGGTGTTCAGCTCTGCTGTAGGACCTGGATCCTTTTTTGTATGGGATTAATGAAACATTTGTATTAAAAATTGAAATATCAATAATCTTTTGGGCAGCTTCCAGGCGATTAACTAAGGTTCTGATTGAAGCGCTTCGCGTAGACTCTACACTTTGTTGGTTGACTTCAGAAAGCTTACCTTTTAGTGGAGAAGGTTTTAAACAGTTATCCAAATCCTTTAGATTTCTGGCAAAACTTTCATGCCAAAACGTAATATGACCCAGGATGTCTTTTGCAGTCCAATAAGTATTTACCTTTTCTGTAAATTCCAAATCCTGCTCAAAAAAATCAATCAGATTGTTGACGGCAATTGATAATTGGGACAGTTTTGACCTGATATTTGGCTCTATTTGATACATCTTTTAACTTTTACATCACACCAGCTTTTTCCATTATTTTATTAAAGCGACTATCCATACATACACTGATATCAGTAGTTACAAATCTGCCTTTATAAAACAGACTAAAAATTGTAGCCGGAGATGGGCAGTCCCGGGCTTGTTCCATGGTTGCCAGCTTAATAACCTTGAGTGGAATGTTTCTTTTTTCTGCGGTTTCGGTTAATGATGTTTTGACATGATATTCTGAAAACGGGCAGCGGTTAGAATAATAGGCCACAATACCATCTGTATCAGAGATGATTCCAGTCTTTACAGATTCATTAAACGAAGGATCAGTGGCGTCCGGATTAATCTTTTTAACCAAAAGGCTAAAGCCTGATTCTGTTGATTCGCATGTTTCAAAGCCCTGGCGTAGTAACCATTTGGTATCACTCATAAAGTGAAATTTTTTTGTGCCAACCACAGTCACTAATCCATCTTTACCCTGTGTCTTTGCATCATCCAAGGCATGTTGTATTAATGTCTTTCCATATCCTTGCTTTTTATATTTACCCGAAACCCAAAAACAATTTATTAAAAGGTAGTTTCGTGCTTTGATCGGTGCCCATCCAACCTCAGCCGGACCATATTCTATGAATACTTTAGCCCTGGCATCAATTCTTCTGAAAACATAGCCATTATCAAATTCTTTTTTTAACCAATCCTTTTTAAGCTCGTAACTCTCCTTACATTTCTTATCAGAAATTGCACAACAGATGTGTTCATTGGCAATATTGTCAGTATTTAATTGAATTATTTTTTCCATGATAACCACTTTCTAATAAAGGTATAAAAGATATACCTGTTGAAGCAAGACAGGTGACTGATCTTTGTTCGTATTTCCAAAACATTTGTCAGGTTTTATGCCATATGCTCTTCTCTTTGTGGTCGGTTTGATTAATGAAAGTTGAGGACAAAAATGCTACAATTTGGAATTTCATATACCGTTAGGTATATTTGTGCCGTGGTAAGATCAGAAAAAACCAGACAATTTATTATTGAGCGTACGGCAAGTATATTCAATAAAAAGGGCTATACTGGTACTTATTTATCTGATTTGACTGAGGCCACTGGTCTGACAAAAGGAAGTATTTATGGTAATTTCAGGGATAAGAATGAAGTGGCTGTGGAGGCATTCCGGTACAATTACAGAACAATTCGTGACTCGATCCGGTCAAGCATGACGCCACATATAAGATCAGACCAAAAATTGATTGCTTTTTTGGAATCATATAAAACTAATCATTGCCAAATATTTGAGAATGGGGGCTGTGCCATTTTAAATACGTCGGTAGATGCTGATGACGGTAATATTGAATTGAGAAAGGAAGTGAGTGCAGCATTGACAAGTTGGAGAGAAAAACTGGTGGAGATAATGCAATCGGGAATTGAAAAGGGAGAATTAAATTTAAGAAATGCTGATGATTTTGCACTTAAAATGATTGCCATTATCGAAGGCAGTATCATGATGGCTAAAATACTGAATGATCCAAAAATTTTAGTAAGAAATATGAATGCATTTAAAGAGGAAATAATAGGAATAACAGTGAGTTGATTTTTTTTGAATCATGATATACCGATAGGTATATGGATTGCTGTATGTAAATAACAAATAAAATGGAAAAAGTATATTTAGTCGCTTTAAAACGAACACCAATTGGTGGTTTTATGGGAAAACTATCAGGGTTTTCAGCAACAGAATTAGGAGGTATGGCGATTCGTGCTGTCCTGGATGAGACTCAACTGGACCCTCAAAATATTGATAGCGTTTATATGGGAAATGGTGTCTCAGCCGGATTGGGTCAGTCCCCTGCCAGGCAAGCTGCTATCCATGCAGGTATTCCGGTTGATAAAGATGCCACAACCATCAATAAAGTGTGTGCATCAGGAATGAAAGCCATTACACTTGCGGCTCAACAAATCCAATTAGGACTTGAGAACATAGTAATTGCGGGAGGAATGGAGAGTATGAGTAACGCCCCTTTTTATGCCAATATAAGAAGAGGGAATAAATATGGTGATACCGCTTTTACAGATGGTTTGCTGAAAGATGGATTAACTGATGCTTACCATCAGTTTCATATGGGAAATGCGGCAGAAATTACAGTGAGAAATCACAATATTTCACGGGAAGAACAGGATGAATATGCTATATCAACCTATGGAAAAGCAATGAGTGCAACACAGGAAGGCAAATTGAAGTCAGAAATTGTACCTGTAACTGTCCGTAGCAAAAAAGGAAATAGCGTAGTAGATGATGATGAAGATATCTATAAGTTGATTCCTGAGAAAATAAGCAAGTTAAGGCCTTCATTTGAAGAAACCGGAACAATTACCGCTGCCAACGCCAGTAATTTAAATGATGGTGCCGCTGCAGTTATTTTAGCTTCGGAAAGTGCCGTAAAAACATTTGGTTTAACACCTTTGGCCGAGATAATTTCCTACGCTGATGCTGCACAAAGTCCGGAATTATTTTCAACCAGTCCGACCATTGCTGTGAATAAAATGATGGCATCTGTCAATCTGGACCTTGATGATATTGATTTTTTTGAAATCAATGAAGCCTATTCGTCAGTTGCGTTGGCTAATACTGAATTATTAAAAATACCGGCAGATAAAGTTAATGTATATGGCGGTTCAGTGGCTATGGGACATCCGATTGGTGCTTCCGGAGCCAGGATAGTATGTACTTTAAATAGTGTGCTAAGACAGGAAAACGGAACTTATGGTATTGCAGCCATTTGCAATGGTGGCGGTGGAGCCACTTCAATTTTAATTAAAAAAGTATAGTTGATATGAGAAGAGTAGTCATAACAGGAATGGGGGCAATTACGCCTTTGGGAAATACAGTAGCTGATTATTGGGAAAATCTTTTGAATGGTGTATCAGGTGCAGGACCAATTACAAGGTTTGATGCCGAAAAGTTTAAAACTAAGTTTGCCTGTGAAATCAAGGGGTATGACCCACAGGATTATTTTGACAGGAAAGAGGCCCGAAAACTGGACCCGTTTGCGCAATATGGTCTCATTGCAGCAGATCAAGCCATTAAAAATGCCCAAATTGATATCAATCAAATAGATTCAACAAGGGCAGGAGTTATTTTTTCGAGTGGAATAGGTGGCTTTGATACTTTTGAGCAAGAAGTGATTAATTTTGAAAAAGGAGGCCAAAATCCAAGATTTAATCCTTTTTTTATTACCAAGATCATTTCAAATGGTTTGGCGGGATCAATTGCAATCAGGCATGGGTTTAATGGTATTAATTATTGTCCGGTTACTGCCTGTGCTTCGTCTACACAAAGTATTGTACAGGCCTTTAATTATATCAGATGGAATAAGGCAGATATCATTGTTGCAGGTGGTTCGGAAGCGCCTGTTTCAGCACCTTCAATAGGTGGTTTTAATGCCATGAAAGCCATGTCAACTAATAATGAAAATTATGCTATTGCATCCAGACCTTTTGATACTGAAAGAGATGGTTTTGTAGTAGGTGAGGGCGCAGGTGCAATAGTGGTTGAAAGCCTGGAGAGTGCCATTAAACGAAATGCAAATATTTATGCTGAAGTTGTGGGAGGAGGAGAATCAGCAGATGCTTACCATATTACCGGGACACACCCAGAAGGTTTTGGAGCTCATCTTGCCATGAAAAATGCAATTGATGAAGCCGGAATAGACCTGACTGAGGTCAATCATTTAAATGCCCACGCCACTTCAACAGGTTTGGGTGATTTGTCCGAAATTGAAGCCGTTGAAAGATTGTTTAAAGACCATGCAAAAAATGTTCACATCTGTGCAACCAAGTCAATGACTGGTCATTTATTAGGTGGAACAGGTGCAATTGAAGCTATAGCCACCACTTTATCAGTTCAAACTGACCTGATACCACCAACAATCAATACTACCAATATTGATCCGAAAATAAATCCTGATCTTAAACTAACATTGGGTAAAAAAGTCGAAACTCCAGTCAACTACGCTATAAGTAATAGTTTTGGGTTTGGTGGGCACTGTGCTGCATTATTATTAAAGAAATACAACAATTAATTTAATCTTGATTTATAAGTAAAAAAGGTCGGATATTATATTCGACCTTTTTTTGTTGACAGATTATTCAGCAAACAAAATTACCAAACCACTTGCAAATTAAAATTAGTTTTACATATATTTGTCTGGTTGCAAAAAGCAACTAGTTAAAATTTCAAACAAATAAAAACACAAATTATGGAAAATCAATTATTAAAAGGAAAAGTTGCAATCGTGTTTGGAGCATCAGGAAACCTGGGTAGACAAACCGCAAAGGTTTTTGTTGAAAATGGTGCAAATGTTCATGTTTCTGATATTGACACTGTAGGATTAAAAGGACTTGAAGGTTTTAAAAGTATCGAAACTGTGGATGCTTTAGATGAAGTCGGTATTGATGCATATATGCAGAAAATTGTTGATATTGAAGGTAAAATAGATATTGTGGTTAATTTGAGTGGATCCGATCCCAGGGATTATAACCATGGTAAACCTGCAATGGAAGTTTCTCTCGATCAGTTTTTAATCCCAATGAAAACAGCTACTGCTACACAATTTATAACAGCCAAATCGGCTTACCGACATATGTCAAAGCAAAAAGCCGGAGTGATATTATTTATTACCTCAACGCTTTCAAAAGTGGGGTCACCCTGGAGCCCTGCCCTGAGTGCATCTCATGCTGCAACAGAAGGTCTGGTTAAATGTCTGGCCTCTGAATGGAGCGCTGATGGTGTTCGGATAATTGGAGTAATGTCCGAAGCTATGCCTGAATCGCCGGTTATAGATTATACTTATACAGAAATGGGAAAAAACCTGGGGTTGAGCAAAGATGAAATGCAGGGTTTCATTGAGCAAAATAAAACGGTAATGAAACGATTGCCGTCTGCCACTGAAACGGCAGGTATTTTTGCGCTTGCAGCTTCGGATTTAGCATCCTATATGACAGGTACAATTCTTAATCATTCAGGCGGTCATGTACTTCAATAAATAATCAGATTATGAAAAAGGAATTAATTGAAGGCGAGAAACAAATGTTGTCCACTCAACTGAATCTGCACAGCAGACTATTTAAAAATGTAATAGCAGATATTAGAAAAGAAGATCAGATCCGGCGAGTTAATCAGAATGTAAACCATATGGCCTGGTTGGCTGGTTCGTTTGTTTCAACCAGATATTTTATGCTGGATCAACTTGGGGTTTCATTGCCTGAACCCTTTCCTGATTTATTTGAAGGAAACAAAGCCATTCAAAGTGATCTGGAATATCCTGAATTAATAGAGCAGCATAAGCATTTGGATTTGGTTTCCGGAAAACTGATAAATGCAATTGAAAATGCTTCGCTTGATGAATTAGCAAGAACATCAGATATTGATTTTGGAGTAACAGAAGCAACAATTTTTGGTTTATTGATCTTTTTAATTGATCGGGAATCTTATGTGATTGGGCAAATGGCTTTACTGAGAAAAGTATTTGGCTACACTGCAATGTCCTATCATTGATCTGATATCATTACAAAGTGGGCTTCGAGTGCTTTCGGCAAGGCCGAAACCTCAGCCCACAATACTATTAATTGCAATCAAAAAAGTGGGCTGAGGTCTTGGCTGAGCCAAGAGGACTCGAAGCCCACTTTATCAACGATTTTCTGCTCTTAATTCATTCATTATTCTTGCGACTGCTTCAGGCCCACCATCCAAAATAGCGGTAGCCTTTTCAGCATCAGCTTTATCAACGGGTTTATGCTTAATACTCCATCTGGCAATTTCCATTAATATTGGAAAAAGATCAATCCCTTTTTCAGTCAGATAATAAATGATCTTTTGTTTGTGGCCCGGATCACTTTTTTTTGAAATAATTCCTTCTGCTTCTAAAGTGTTTAACCGGTTAGTTAAAATGTTTGAGGCAATTTTCTCCTCTGATTGAAGAAATTCTCTGAAATACTTTTTACCATTAATTGCAATATCCCTTACAATCAATAAACTCCATTTATCACCAAAAACATCTAAACCAAGGTATTGCGGACAGTAAGACTTATATACTTTATCTTTTTTAGACATAATTTTTGCAAGTTACAATATATACTTTATATTTGCAACTGGTTGCTTTATGAAATCAGTTTTAAATCTAGCATATATTATGGAAAATTATCGTCAGTCAGTAATAATAGAAACCACACCGGTTAGGGGGTTTGAAGCACTTACAAAACGAATCCCGGAATGGTGGGGTCAGGTTGATAACCAGATTAAAAAAGAGGGAGATTCTTTTAGGGTTTCTTTTGGTGAGGCATTCTGGACTTTTAAGGTCACTAAATTTGAGCCCGGAAAAGAGATAATATGGTTATGTACAGAATCTAACCAGGTGCATGCTGGTTTAAAAGGAGTTAAAGAAGAATGGTTGGGAACAATTTTACACTGGCGTATTCAGGAAAGAGAAAACAATTTGGTTGAAATTGATTTTTTACATGAAGGACTGGTTCCATCATTTAACTGTTATGAGGTTTGCTCAACTGCCTGGGATTTTTTTATTACTGATAGTTTAAAACAGTTTTTAGAGCAAGGTAAAGGTAAGCCTGAAAACTAAACTGTGACCAAGACATAGATTTAAAGTAACAGTTTAAATTTTGCAGGTGTTTCGCCAAACCACTTTTTAAAGGCACTGACAAATGCGCTGGACTCAGAGTAGCCCATCATGTCACTCACCTCCTGGATAGTTAAATCTCTTTTCAGGTATTCAGTCGCAAGGTCTTTTTTCACAGATTCAATTATTTTTGAGTAACTCGTTCCCTTTGAGTTTAGCTTACGCTGTAAACTGCGAGCCGATAAGTTAAGGTTTTTGGCAATTGTATCAATGTCAGGGATACCAGGGTCAAGGAGTGCATAGATGAGTTGACGGATGCGATTTTCAAGATTATTCCCTGATTGAGAAATATTTTCTAATCTTCTGCAGGCAATATTTTCAAGTATTGACAATAATTCATAATCTGAGTAGACAATTTTCTTATCCAGTATGTCGGCTTCCATTTCCAAAAAATTACCATCAGATTCTAATCGAGGCATAACATTAAAAATGCGCTCAAATTCACTGGTATCAGAGCTTTTGAAATCTAAACCAACCTTTAATGAAACAGGATGAGTTAATGTTAAAAAGTGAATTTCTTTATACGAAAAAACCATTGAAGCCATTAACAGATGCTTTGTGGTTACCGGATATTGTTGTACGGCATCAGAATTACAATTAAATGTTAAGCGAAACCTGTTTCCGTTAATAGTTGGCTCTAATTGTATAACATTGCTGATTAAGTTAAAACCGGCAAATGTTTTCTCTAAGGCTTCATGCATGGTCCGACTTACCTGTATCATTTGACCAATGATACCAAGAGCTGCAAGATTATACTGCTCACCTTCATGAAGCCCTAAAAGTGTATCTCCCGACTTGTAAACTGCAAAGTCGTATAGTTTTGCATAATCTGAATAGGGAATTAGGCTGGTATTCTCGCCGTTGATTTGTGCCTGAAGTTCTTGATTAATATGTGTTGTGATATCAATTCCCCGTCCATGTACAAACTGTAAAAAGCCGTTAAATATTTGTTTAGAAATAAATAAATCTGCCATGCATATAAAGTTAACAAGAATGTAATAAAACCTGACTATTCTGGCGTAAAGTATCAATTAATTGGCGTAATACCTCAATTTTTGATTACGGAATAGCAAGGTACCCCAGACTTGATTTAAAAAAATTAGCTAAAGTTTTTGCAACTGGCAATAATATTTAAAAAGTATTATTATTTGCTGGCTTTTAATGTTTTGAGCTTATATTTTGATTGGTTTGAGATGGTATAACAGGGTAGATTTTAGTATCAACTTACAATTTTTTCAGAACGTCTGCCTATTAAACAAAATAATTTTTAAAATGAAAACAACACTTACTTTATTTGCACTGTTCATTATGGCCTGTACAGGTTTTGGGCAATGGACAACTATTATTACAGATGCAGCAAATGATGGCGCAGGTGCTTATCCACTTTTTGATGGCACTGTAATGGAATATCAATATGATGCGACGAACGATAATGTCCTGTTTCGGATTACGGTTCCGAATCTGGGTTTATACCCTGATTCTCCATCAGCTGATTTCCATTTTATTTTACCAAATGGTTTAGATAGTGGGGGACCAACAGGAAGCCATTGGACTACTTCAACACAAACACATAAGTCAGCTTACATCTATGCAGATGCCGGAGGGACACCACCTTCAAATTTTACATTTAATGGTTTTCCTCAAACTATTGAAGAAACCAGTTCGGGGAATGTACTATGCAGCAATTGTGTGACAATTTTTGAAGATTTAAGCACAAATCAGATCACTTATACATTCAACAGAACAGATATCATAACAAATAGTGAAATGGGTGGAGCTTCAACAGTTAGCATTGGTATAGTAGCCAATATCGGGTATGATACTAATTGGGATGATGCCATTACTCATGCTCAGGGTGGTGCATCCACATCTTCATTCAGCATTACAGTTTCATCAGGACCTGTACCGGTAACATCAATTTCGGTCCAGGGCCAGAATGGTATTTCATCAATCAATTCACCTGGCGGTACTTTACAAATGGAGGCATTGGTATTACCTTTAAATGCTTCTGATAATACAGTAAACTGGACAGTTACTAATATAACAGGAAATGCAACAATTAACTCAACCGGTATGTTAACAGCTGTTTCGGATGGGACTGTAAATGTAATTGCAACGGCGAATGACGGTTCTGGTGTTTCAGGATCTGATATCATCACCATTTCAAATCAAACTGCAGGTTTTGAAAAAACAGAATTATTTAATCTTTCGGTTTATCCTAACCCGGCTTTAAATACAATTCATATCGTTGGAGAAACTGAGGCAATAACCAAAGTTGTGCTCTACTCTTCAGATGGAAAAATTGTGAGGAAAATTGAGTCAAATTTCAGTGAGGTTAATATTGAGCAGTTAAACAATGGGATATATTTTATCTCAGCATTTGATATACAAGAAAACCTGGTTCTTAAGTCAAAGTTTATTAAGAGATGATTTTCTTTCTGATCAGGTGAGGCTAAGCAGTCAGGATCTTTTTTGATCCTGCTGTTTTAGCTTTTAACCATGCAGTAAAATCAAGATAGGCCATAAAGTATTGGTCGAGCGGATTAATTTTTGAGTTTAATTCCAAATCCCTGATCAATTTTTTGAAAATCTCTATTTCATTATTGTTATAATCCATTGCTTTTAGCAAGCTGCTAATCAATAATTTCTCTGGTGCCCTGAATCTGTCAATTTGTTTTAGATGCAATTTCGTAGTTGGTATTCTGCTTTTAATTAATCTGTAATTTCCAAGATAATAATGGGTCATCAGGTTGAGTACCTCAACACTTGATAATATATCTCTACGATATTTAAAGTTATCAGTATTTAAAATTTTATTTAACCATTTTAAAGCTTCCCTATATAATCCGTTACCAAAATAAGTCAGGGCAATCCGGTAAAATTTCGATTGTTGGTTAACGCTGTTAATTTTATCTCCTACCTCATTTACTTTTTCCAGATTTTCGGTAACCAAATCAAGAGCCAAATCAAATCTCATTTGATACAGATAAATTTCTATTTCGTGAAAAACAATATTTTCGAAAACAAAAATGCTAATATTGGTTTGTTTTGATTGTGAACCTGATTGGCGGATGATATCAATGTACTGATGTGAAATATCAAATTGCTTCAACATATTGGATATAATAACCAATCTGGCGATCAGTCTTAAATAATCTTCATGATATATATTAATATAGTCAGGATGATTGTTAAAAAAGGCTTCAAGATTTAACAACATTTCATATGACTCCTTGAATTTACCTTGCATTCTAAGTATGTCAGAGTACTCAATGTAATAGTGATTAGATTCTACATATGACTGTTTATTTAAGATGAATTTTTCATTAAATTGAATGATTATTGCTTCAATTTTTTCTGATTCGGTTTTAGTTCTTCCAACCCGACCGTCGAGGCGAAAAAGGTTATAAACTTTAGTTTTAATGGCCTGTAGCTCTTTCTGTCTTTGCATAGCTACATTCAGGAACTTAATTTTGTCTTGAATCCGGGTAATCTCTTGTCTTTGTTTTTTTGATTTTGAACGTTGAGTTATTACTGCTTCCTGATTAATCAGGATCTCCTTTAAAAATAAGTTGAGTTCATATTTTTCGGCTATTTTCTCTGCTTTAAACAACATTTTTGACGATTCAGTGAATAAGCCTTTATTTTCTAAAATTTCGGCATTTATCATCAGCTGAAATAATAATATTTTGATTGTACTTTTAGCGTAATATGCTCTTAAACTTTCCAAAACATAATCGTATAACCTTGATTTTATATTCTGAAGCTGACTTTCCTTTACAAAAGGACATTTTTTTAAAAGCTCATTCTTATCGTATTTTTCCTTTTTAGTTATGAAATCAAAAAGCTTGGCATATATGGTCGTATCACTTTTGGAGGAATGACGTTTCAAATACTGCTTAAAATACCTTTTCTCGGCCTGATTAAGGTTGTGAATGAGTTCGTATAAGCGATCGGATGACATAATACATATACGACAAAATAACCGAAATGGTGACATTCGGAGGAATTGATATTGTCGTTTTATATTAATTCATTGGCGGATAATCGTAAGCTATTTCGCGTTTAGCCGAACTAAATTTGTAGTAAAATATCGAATTATGAAATACTTAATTGTTTTAGCAGCTATTGTTACATTTTATGGTTGTAAAATATCCGATATCAGCCATCCGGATTATAGTGATTCTGTTGAATCAACAAAAAAAGCAGAGCAGCTTTTGCAGGAAACTATCAATAAGCAGGGCTTTGATGTCTTAAAATCTAAAAATCTTTACCAGGTGGAAATGACTGATCATTGGCCGGGTTTAATCGGGAAAATGGCAAAATTGTGGCCGGATCAACTGGCAGAATTGAGGGTCAATTATAATTACAATACTTTTGATGGTCAGGGTGTGTACTTAAACGGGAAAAGAAAAGGAATTTTAATTGGTGTACAGTCGTGGCATTACTATGAAAAAGGAAAAGGAAAGACCATGCCTGAATTGGTTGAAGGTGGAAGTGCTGCTGACAAACAAGAGTTTGGCCTGGTGGTTTTGCATTACTTTATCGAGTTGCCTTATCGGCTAAATAATGCTCCGGTTAAAAGATATTATGGTACCAGAACTCATAATGGGCAGAAATACGATTTGGTTTTTGTGAGTTGGGGAGATGGTACTGCAAATGCCGAATATGACCAGTATATTTTATGGATAAATTCTGAAACGAAATTGGTTGACTATTGTGTATTTACACTTCATGATAATACTAACCCATTGACCAGACATAAGTATGGATCTATAGCCTATCAGGATTACAGAAACGAGGAAGGTTTTATGATGCCTTATAAAATGCCTGTTTTGATTGATAATGGTGTGGTAACTGAAAGTTCTACTGAGAAATACCTGCATCAGTTTAGTATCAAAAAATTTAAATATGATGGTTTTGCTGAAACAGATCTTTATCCATTTGAAAATATCAAAAAACAAGGTGATTCGAAATGAAAGTAATTGTTATGACAACTATTGCAATACTATCTGCAGTTACCGTAAGTTGTACAGTGAGTAAAGGAACCAAAATCACAAAAGAAAAGATTTTATCGCAAACACAGGGTAAAGAAAAGAAGAAGGGAAGGAGACTGACTTTTGAAACTACAATTAATCAGCCGGCTGCTGTAGTCTGGAATTTGTTTAAAGCACCTGAGTTTTGGCTTGCCAGTTTGAATCCGGAGGCTGTTTTAAAGCCTGTAGAAAATTTACCCTCCAGGTGGGAGACTGGTAAGGAGAACAGGTTTAAATTAAGAATGTACCGCTTAATTCCATTTGGAAATCATATGATAACCTTCGAAAAACTGGACAACGAAAACCGGATTATCCAAACAAGGGAATATGGATTAATGGTACCACAATGGGATAATTATTTTGAAGTTAAATCATTAACAGATTCTACCTGTATTATAAAAGATGTTTTAGAAATTCAAACCAAAGGCGTGAACGGCATAGTAGCCAATTATGCCATTGACCTGTTTAAAGCTAAACATAAACGACTCAAAAACCGGCAATATTGATTGCGAAACCTGCTTACCCAATATTCCCGTTTCCCATTTAATTGATTTATTAAAAATGGGAACGGGGAAGGGGATTGTGTAAATATTATACCGATAAAAAGGAATAATTTGAATTGTTGGACTGTAGATTTTGAGCATTGATGGTGAATACAGGAATTTTATGGTTGTTACCAATCATCTGCTGTAAAAAAGGATTATACAACGATTTTATTCCGGTTGGAAAATAAGTTGCAGCAATAAGGTCGGCATCAATTTCATTGGCATACTTAATCAATTCCAATTCGTAAGTAGACTTAACAGTATTCAATATTTTGGTCTCAAATCTTACATTATTTTTTATCAAATGTTTTTTGACTATGTTTTGATTAATAGTCAAATTTTTCAGTAGCCATTCATCCTTATCTCTTTGTCCAACAAGGTGGATTGTGGCATTATACTTTTTGGCCAATGAAGCTGCAAATTTTGTCACCTGGATACTTTGCTTCTCAAAATTAAAAGGCATTACTATGGTTTTAATGCGATCCTTATTGTGGTTCTCCTGGGTAATTAAAAATGGCACTTTTGAGTTTGAAATTACTTTAAGCGCATTGCTTTTAAATAATTTTTTTAACCCTGAAGGACCATGAGTTCCCATTACAACTGTTAAGTCTTTATTGCCGTTTGCCTCTTTACCCAAGCTTTCAAATACGTTCCCAACCAGTACTTTTGAATGAATGAGTTTTGAATATTCCGGCTTTAGTCTCTGAATAGTCAGTTCCAGTTTTAGTTTTGCTTCAGTAACAAATTTCTCTTTTTTAACAACATGAACCAGAACAATACTTGTTTTGTTTTTATTAGCCAGTTTCAGGCAATACTTTAGTGCATTCTCAGTGGTTTTTGTAAAATCGAACGGAACCATATAATAATCAGTGGTTTGATTTTCGGTAGTTCCTGTTTTTAAGTCAATTACTTTGGTTTCCATATGTGTGGATTTTGGTTTTTAAAGTGCAAATTTACAGTGTTTTATGTCCTGTAATGTGATGAAAATGTAAACTCTTCATCAAGTTTTTGTATAAAGTAGTTAGACTTAAGTTTACATTAGGATAAAACAAAGGTTAATAAGGTTCGAACTTTATTAATTTGCAGTAATCCACTTCGGAGGTTTTAAGGGGAGGATTGTTTAAAAAAAGATACATTAAAGATTGCAACCTTGATTTAGCAGGGTAGATAGTACCATGTTGCCAAACCATATGAAAATAATGATAGCCATTACTATTTTTAAATATAACTCTTCTATCACTATAGGTCGGTAAGGATAATAATATGGCATCAGGAGGGTGATATAGCCATGCTATATTTTTGTGATTTTGTTGCCATGAAGTATCTGTTTTAGGAATTTCGGATGCTTTACTATAAAACGTCTGTTTGTGAATAATTCTTTTGACTTTCTCCCAGTCTTCAATTTCAATGGCCTGACATAATTCACAATTTTTGGAACAAAACCGGGTATACTGAAAGGGAATAGTTTTCTCCGGCTCGGCGGCTATGGTTAATGTATAGTAATTACTATTTAATCCTGCTTCGGGAACATTTAATTTGTTAGTGTCTAATTGCTCATCAGAATGAAAAAATGCGGGAATTTTATTGAATAGATAGGAGGAATAGTCCTGTTCCCATGGAATATACCAGGCCAGGATTTTATATTCTCCGGGAGGTAAATCAGGAATTTGATGATGCGCCTCAATATGTTTTCGGTGGTTTTGCTTGTCGTTAAAAAAAACCGGAACAGTAACAGAATCACCCAGACCCAGACTTTTAACACCTATGTTCCCTTTAGGGATAGTATCCATTTCAAGGATCATCTTTTCTCGTGCCACTTCAGTATAATGGTTGTTTTTTACAGTATAATATGAAAAGTGGATGAGTCTTTTTCCCTGGTTCAGTAATCCCGGAATCAGAATGGCATGGTTTTTCTTCGAAGTGTTTTTAAATGTCAATGTCAGTTGGAGAACCTCATCTTTAGTAACAGCATGCTCCGGACCGCTTAAATTCAATTTCAGATATATTGGCTTTAAGTCGGCAAAAACGGTTGATGAAATACAAATCAGACAGAGTAGAAGTATCAGTGGTTTCGCCAACATATCATTTATTTTATTCTGTTTGGAATAGTATACACCCAATTGACAATAATGTTCATTTAATTTGAAACTCTAAATATCGGCTAAGATCTGTTTTAAGCCTTTGTAAACATTTTGTTCTAAAACATCATATTCCCCGTCTACAAAAAAAACTTCAAGTATTTCCCTAAAAAGCTGATCTATTTCTTTTTTCGAATAGCCCAATGCTTTAATATTGGCCCGGATTTTTTGAATCCGTTCAAAGTCATTGTCATGATCAAACGTCCAGTGAATCCGTTCAAATCTTCTGTTTCCCACTTTCGATCTGATCAATGCGATTTCTTCCCTGCTTTCTTCGTAATTTGCATTTGCACAAAACAATAAAACATAGGTCTTTAATTCCGCTCTCGTCCACTCCGGTTCAATCACATTCATAAATAAATAGTCTGTGACCTATAAATTTACAACAATATTGGTTTCAAGTCAATACAAGGCAGGATATTAAACTTGCCGGGCAGGAAATTTTCCGATAACTGATATGATTAATCGATTTTTACAATACTTTTAGTTGATGTCTGTCCATTTTCATCCTCTATAATCAGCTGGTATAAACCACCTGGAACAGCACTGATATCATATTGATTAAATGATACTTTTTCAGGGCTTAAAGTTTGGCCTAATGTGTTGATCAGTTTAATGTTTTTGATATTAACGTCCCCAGTAATATTGATGATTCCGGTAGTCGGGTTAGGGTAATATTGGAATTGATTTTCCGGTTGAGTAACAATTGAGGCTGTAGAGGTTTCTATCCGTCTGATCGTTTTTTGAGTATCATTTGTATATATAAAATCAGTGGAATTATCCTGATTAGTCAGTAGAGTTGCGTTTTTGAGTCCGTTAATGTTTGTACAGATAGAGTTTTGAGTAAACGAATTACCGGTATGCTTCAACCCGATCAACTCATCTGAAGATTTAATGAGAATGTAATCACTTCCCAAATGGTTTACCAATTCCCAAACATCAGTAGAAGCAGGTAGATTTGATAAAATGGTTACCGGACTGTAAAGCCATCCTCCGCCGCTGATATCAATATCATATGATTGAAGTGTACCATTATTATCAAGATTTACCAATTCCACATCATTATCATTGTCGTAGTCCATCAATACTATTTTACCATAATCGGAACTGGCAGAACTGATAGTAGTTTCGGAAGAAAATTGCCCTGTTGAGCTGATATTCCTAAACCAAAAATTGCTATAGCCGGCAGTGGCAATATCCATTCTGTTATTTCCGGTAATATCTCCAACTGCTATATCTGACAGGATACCAAAAGTTCCGGAGAGAATATTCTGTACGGAAATATTGGCATTGTCATTATTAAAAACATCAACTTCAAGATTAAAGGTTGAGCTTCGGTAGTACCCCAATACAAAACCATCACTACCGTCATTATTAAAGTCACCTACTTCCAGGGCTTGAATACTATAGAATAAAGGGACACTAAATAAATTTTGAAAATCTATTGTATTCACACCTGTGTAAATGATATAATAAACAGTACCACCTGTTGCAAATAGGATATCGTCAAAATTATCATTGTTTAAATTGGCAGTTTCCAGAAATTTAATTTCTGCACCACCAACTAATGGAATAGGAGCAGAAAACTGGTCATTACCGGTATTTCTTTTCCACCATAAATTGTAACCAAGCGAATCAACAAATATGATGTCTTCACGGTTGTCACCATTAAAGTCACAAGTCAATATTAAAGATGGACTGTATAAATTACTTTGTAAAAGTTCTGTATCGCAGGATTGGCTGTAGCCGGTTGAACATATTAATAATAGTAAAAGGGAAAATAGCGATTGCGTAAGCCTATTTTTTTTCATGATTTCAGGTTTTTTTAATTTAAAACAAATAAGTTAATACATATCATTAACTTATTCGTCATTTCCATACAAAAATGAAGCCAAAAGGTTCAAATTATATTTCCAACATCATCAAAAATAAGGATCTAAAACTTAAATTCCGAAGTATCTTAAGCTATTCGGAGAATCTTTATTAATCCAAGAAGAAAAGAAGATCAAAAGTTTGCCTTATTCAGCAAGAACTTCTTCAAGTATCTCGTTTGCCTCTGAAATTTTATAGCCACAAAATGATTTTATTATGCTCAGAATGTATACAGGAGTGCTTTCTTTTCTGATTTCTCTTAATGATTCAATAAAATCCTTTTCAGTATTAGTTTTTTCATACAATTCATTGAGGATTGCATATTCAGAATCGGCTTCGGAAAGCCCATCTAAAATTTCGCTTAGACCTCTGCCATTGATGCTCTTGATATTATTTTCAAATTTTATTTCCATTTCAACTATTTATAAAATGTAACATTAACTGTGGTATGTGGTGGAGTATCGGGCACTAATTTATCAAATTTAACTTTATTAAATCCTTGTTCCAGAGCTCTTTCTCCAGTCCATGTGCCAAATGCTGCGTCTTTCATTGATTTTTTATCAGTCATAATAAGCTTATTAAATTTTGCTGTATTATCACTACTTGCATTCCAAAGCCCTCTGATTCCTTTGTATTTAACATTGTTTAATTTTAAATGTTCGATCAGAGAGTTAAAAACCTGCTGTCCTCGAACCTCGGTTGAGAGTCCTTTTCTGTATATGGCGAATTCCAGATAACCATTATTAATATCTACAGCTCCTACCAATTCATCAGTTGACAAATCGTTAAAGTAATAAGTACCTTGTTTAAAGGAAATATCACAATGGTCAGGAAGGTATTTATTAACTTTAAGTGAATTTTGAGCTTTTAAAAAGGCTTCTTTTAATGTCTTTAATTCATCAGCTGTCAAACCATCAACATCTTTTATGATTTTTTGAAATTTTAGCTCCAGTAAGAATTGGTGGAATTTGGTACTCCCTCTTTGAATGCTCAATCTGGCTAATTTAATAAGTTGTGGTAATGCTGCAGGATTTATTCCTGAATTAATGGTCATACTGGCTTTCAAAAAGTCTTTTGAAGCCTGTTGAAAAGATATTTTGAGCTCTGCTTGTTTTATAATATTAGTTTGAATTTTAGCAGAAAGTCCTTCTATTTCAGCCAGTTTAGTTTGTAGGGTGGCGATATCTCCGGTTTCGTTAAATACTTTTCCGGCTGCAGCTATAGGTTTTGAGAGTTTGAAAACGGCTGCTAATGCTCCTGCATCTAATGCAGCTCCTGCAATTGCAATAACTACCCATAAAAGGCTTGGATCATCCTTTAACAAACCAATTTCATATGCTGCATTTGCCTGGCTATAATCCTCCATGGCTTCATAAACACCATATGCACTAATACCCAGAGATGCAACAGCGCCTGCAGCAACAATTGGCGTTGCAGCTCCCCATGTTGCCACTACAATTAGAATGGCTCCTATAGCTGTAGCTATTCCAATCAGGATATCTGTCCATACCATATCACTGATTTTGTCCTCTATGATTTTTTGATGGATACTACCTTCACTAACGCCTTGTATTTGGAATGAATAAGGTAGAAGTTCATTCAGTTTATAAACTGCTTCTGAGTTATTTTCCAGATCCTTTCGGGTTTGCGATACATTTTTTCGTTGACTTGCAATAAAATCCCTTATTACCTTTTCAAAATCACCTTGACTCTCTACTGTAGTCAATTTATCAAAATCGAAAGCTTTTTCCTTGAATAGTGGCGAATCAAGAGATTTTACCTTTTCAATTCCCAGAGCCTTACTCGAGGAACCTTCCTGGTAGGTATCAAGGCGTTGCGACTCTATGGCAGTAGATCCCGTTTTATTCATCATTCTAAAGGCACTCTTCTTTTTTTGATTCCCTTTAATCAAATCTTCTTTTGCACCTGAAGAGGCAAAGCTTTGATATAAGTTTTTGATAAATGTCTTATCCTCGAATCTTTTTTCTTCCAGATAAAGGAAGTGTTCATACTGTTGCATATAATCATCAGCCAGTCTTACTGTTTCTTTCCTAAATGCCAGTTCGTAGGCATTAATAGTATTTTCAAAATCAGTTAAATCTTTAAAACCGTTCTGTATTGCTTTTTCATTCAACTCTTCCCGCCATTTTGGATGCAGTACTATTGGTGAAAGGTCTACTGTTCCCATTGGGCTTTGAGATGACATAGAGTTAGTCATGGCTGAGTTGACCAAGGATTGTTTGTACATCTTATAGTCTGAATATAAGCCTTCCAGATTTGAAAGTTTTGTATCCAGTACATCCCTTTTTTCTACAGCAGATTTTCTGTCCTGTGCTTTATCAAGATATTTTATAGCTGACTCTCTGAATACTGAAGCATCAGTTGTACTTTGAGTTGTTTTATTATGGTAATCTTCCCACTGAAGATCTGTAAATCCTAAATATTTTTTTAAGTGAGACAGATTAACTCTACAGTGCACACTTTTGCCAATATAATCTTTATAGGTGTTACCATGGAGGTCCCATTTGATATCAGTTGTTTTTCCAAATAATTGTAAATCGATATAGTCGAAAAATTCATCATTGCTACTAATTGTTAGTGGTACAATACCTATTCCTAATCGGATTTGTGGATTTGGATCAACATTATCAGGATTTGAATCTGAGGGTATAGGTGGAGGGGTATTTGACAGAAATTCATTTGAGTTTCTGTTATTTTCAGCCAGATAAAGACCTTGTTGAATGCTAAGATACTGACTTAATTCTGATGCTGACAAGGCCATCTTGTAATCCAGTTCCTTCTGAGCGGTTTCCTTATTTTTAAGATCACCGGTTTGTGCAAAGCTATTTTCCAGTGCCATATATTTTTGGTTGGCTATCTGATTATTGATACTATGTGTAGTGGGTATATTGGGATTACTATTTGCACCTACATTGGTCTGTCTGAATTGAGTTTCATTTTGTGTTTGATGTGGTATTGGTTTCAGAACCTTGCTTTTTGGCTTTGGTTGAGTTTTGGTTTCCATGAAGTAAAGTTTTATTAAGCGTCAGTTGGGAGAATAACATTCAAATTTTGGGGCTATTTTTTACGATCAATCACAATAGTTTCGGTTTTGCCACAGGCATCTTTGATAATTACTGTCGCTTTTTTTCTGCCAAATAATCGTGATTTAATGCCCATGAATTGCCATTGATTCCTCTCCCAGTAGGTGATAACATCACTTTTGTTTTTGAATTGACGATCGGTAATGTTTAGATTTAATGTGTCATTTTCAAATGCTACATATCCTTTAATTATCATGCAGGAAGTACTGTCCGTTACCGGAATTTTTATACTTTTTTGATTTTTGATGGCTTCTAAAACAGGTTGAAGATCAACATCATTTCGGGTAGTATCCCTGAAATTTAATTCCTGAGAAATAATACGTTCTATTTTCCTGGTTGAAATTCTGTTTTGATCCAGAAATGCTTCCAGATCTTTCCTTTGAAAAGCAAGATATTCCTGTAATTCTTTTTTAGTATAGGTCTGAGAGGCATAACGCAGACTATCAAATTTTCGGATATTTGAAAGGTTTTCAGATTGTCGTTCAAATTCAGCTTTTTGAATTTGACGGTCTTTATATAGCCAAACTACACCAATAGCTGCTATGACAACCAGATAGGTTTTGATATTGTTTATTGTAAGAAATGTTAACATGGCAGATTGATTAGTTGATAAACACAGCCTGCCGATCCTTTGCTAGACGTAAAAAGCAATGTACCAACACGGACTTATAATAAAAGGTACGACAGACTGTGTTCAATTTTGTAATTACGGGGCAAACAAGTATACTTTTGGATTTTTAGTCTCGTAGATCACATCCAGATGTACCCAATTCACACCTGCTTCCAGTCTGATTTTATAGGGAAATAAATGCGCATTATCAATAATCCACAATCTCACTTCACTGGCTGACATACCACTGACATCAAAATCGGCGGCTTTGCCAAATAAATGTGCTGAAAGGTATAGTTTGCCTCTTGAAAACTTTTGTTTTACAATTTGCTGAACAATGGTTCTCAGCCCTCTCTGACTAAATTTACCTTTATTATGCCAGGTATTAACTGTAATACTACGCCCCAAATTCTCCCTGAGAATTAACATAGTTTCCAATAATCTGAAATCCATAAATCGCCAGGCACGTTCACCATACTTTTTAAATGTGGTTTGTCCTACAAATTCCTGAATCTTAAAATATTTTTGAATATCTTCTAAAAGTTGGTCTTCCTTATTCGTCTCTTTCATTCTCTTTCTTATTATTATCTAAATCCACACTGTATTTTTTTTCGAGGTAGACTTTAAAAATTTTGTTGATCCAATGCGGTACATTCGTACTTAGTATTTTCAGGAATTTATCGTAACCATACCCTAATACAAAGAGTACACCCGTTGAGTACCAGTGATGGTCCACCTCAGCGCGGTGTAAAATGTAACTGATCGAAAATCCTACAACAACCACAATAGCTAAGGTGACCAGATGCTCTCCAGGTCTTTTGTCTTCTTTGTTTTGAATTGACATCAGGATTCTTAAAATTCCTCCACCTAAGGCTATAAGTGTGCCGATTGCGATACTTTTCATGTGTTTCTGCTTTTTTTTATGTTTTATTTTTTGATGTAACAAGGCTGATAATGGTGAAGTCATATGGAGTTCACCATTATTGCCGGTAATATATTGTGGTGTTTTTTTATTTCCGGTATGAATGCGGGAGATCTTCTTGTTCCTTGCTAAGCTCATGTCATTGATCTAATAGATGAATAGTAATTTTTGGATTGCCAATAGGTGAATTCGGGTCAATGATTAATTGTGCATCATATTTTTTGGCCCATTCCTCCAGGGCAATTGATGCCTCCGTTTTTCGCCTGTTCATTTCACGGCGTTGCTCTATTTGTTTTTGTTCGTCTTCTGTTAATTCTAGTTGTTTCATCTTCGTGGGTCTTCTGGTTCTATATTTTTAATGTCTCCTGATAACAGGTAGGTGTCTTCACTTATTTTTTTAATAGTTGCTTTTCCTGATGCGAGGTATGGATCAATTAAATTAACACCTTGCTCACTGGCCTGTTGTGGTGTTAAAATATTAGCTCCACCTGCAAAAAACTGGGCGTCTTGAAACTTGAAGGTGATAATGCCATCACCTGAATTGAAAAACTCTGTTTCTTCGCCAAATTCCTTCAGAGAATTACGGTCAATGTTAAAATTAATTGGCTCCGGAATAGTGTGGTTAATAAACATGTGTCCACTACTTTTTGGGTCAAGAGTAATGTCGGTATCCTCAATTATTTTGATACCTCCGGTTTTAATGAATGTGCCTGCTGAAACAGTTCCTTGCGTAGCAACATTTCCTTCTTCGTTAACCGAAAAAATGACATTTCCTGTTCCATTGGTATTATGACCAATTTCAAATTTTGAATCCGAATTGTTGTTATTTGAATCAAGGTTAAACCGAATATGGTTATACGAGTTTAGTGTGATGCTGTCTCCTGATGTAGTGCCATAGGTGCTTCTTAGAGAGTGGTTTGATTGAGTGCCATAGCTGTCTGAGTCCCATGTTAAATACAATCCGCCAAATCGGAATAAATTAGAGTACTGAAGGTTTTTCGAGCGACCATAAATATTACCATTAACGGTTAGGTTATTGTTAAACATTCCCTGTCCGGTTGAATCTGCATAGAATGCCGATCCTCCTGATCCAATCTCAATTCTTCTGTCGGTTCGTAGAATCGAAGACCCACAAAAGATACCTGAGGTAAAGTGGTTTGATGGATTAAATCGAAGCCAGTTATCATTAAAGCGTATAATTTGTTTATCGTCTCCGTAATAATAACCTCCATTTGCTTTGATGTCACCTGATGTCCAAATGTCTACCCCTAAAGCAACATTTGGTACTCCGTTCTGGCACCATACAGCTTGATGTCCGTTAGCCAATGTACCGCCGGTAGCATTAAAAGTACTTTTGTAAGCAAATCCGTACAGGTTTCCAAAATTGCTACCGTCAGAAGCCACTTTATAACCTGTTCCCATTGACCAGATGTGGTCGATCAGCTTATTATCATAGGTACCATATATTCCACTCTGTCTGGTAGTTGATACCAATGTGCCTGAGAACGAATCATTGACGTTGCTTCTCATAAAATGAGAGCTGTCATAGCCGTCCAGTTTATCGCTATCTACCGCTTTGGCAGTACTTCTTAAAAAGGCTGAACTATCTAATCCATCCAGTTTGTCACTATCAGTTGCTTTAGAGTCACTTCCAAGGAAATTATTACTCGCCCAGCTTTGTGTTGCCACTAAATCACCATCCATGTAGATACTTCTACTGGTTTGAATATCACCTGAGGTCCAGATACCTGCTCCCAATGCCACATTTGGTACTCCATTCTGACACCACACGGCCTGGTGTGAGCCAGCCATTGTACCTCCGGTTGGGTTATTAATATACTTATATGCAAAACCATAAAGGTTACCAAAATTACTACCATCGGCAGCAATTTTATAATTTGTTCCCATTGACCAAATATGGTCTATCAGGGTATTGTTATAAGTTCCGTAAATCCCTCCTTGTCTGCTTGTTGATGTTAACTGACCGGAAAATGAGTCATTGACATTACTTCTCATAAAATGAGAGCTGTCATAACCATCCAATTTATCACTATCAACTGCTTTGGCATTACTTCTTAAAAAGGCAGAACTGGTTAAACCGTCTAAGAGATCGGAATCATTCACTTTACCTAACCATGCCTTAAAACCGGCATTATTAATGTGTCTGATGTAATTGTCAGTTGTGCTGACACGCATAGCAACAGTACCTGAGGCTGCTATACTGGATTGAACCTGATAATTACTTCTGAACAGTCTGGCTGTTATATCAGCTGCAGAATCTCTTACAGGAACTGTATTTGCAGTAACTCCGGTGGCAGTATTATAGCCATCCAGTTTATCGCTATCTGCTGCTTTTTCAGTTTTTCCAAGGTAAGCGTCTCCAAGGTCTTCAGTATAGGCCAGGGTTTTCATTGAACCCCATTGAGTGTCATTCCAGGCAGCCTGATAATGTCGAATGGCATTCTCACTTTTATCAAATGCCAGGGCATTTAATTTTCCACCTGAACTGTCCCTGTATGTATCCATCACCAATAAATCCTGCCAGTCACTGTTTTGAGCTCCTGTTAATCCTCCTAATGATGTAAAGTATGCCCTGATCTGCTTTTCAGTTTTTGAACCGATTGTATTTGGTTTAATGGCCCGGTTATCAAGCGCTGTAATGTATTGGTGACCATGGCTTGTTCTTGAAAATGCACTACTGTGTAGTCCGTCCAGCTTGTCACTATCTATTGCTTTTTCTCCTTTTTTAAGGAAGAAGAAATCACTTTCGGTTTGTGTATAATACTGATCGTCATGATCGTGACTTGTTCTGGCGAAGGCACTACTATGCAGGCCATCTAATTTATCACTATCTGCTGCCATTTCTGTTTTTCCAAGAAACAGGTTATTACTTTCTGTTTCTGTAAAATAACGGTCATCATGGTTGTGATCTGATCTTGAAAATGCTGAGCTGTCCAGTCCATCCAGTTTATCACTATTTGCAGCAATAGCAGTTTTTCCTAAAAATAATGTATTACTTTCTCCTTTTGTGTGATATCTGGTATCGTGGTTATGAGATGTTCTTGAAAAAACTGAGCTATCTAACCCGTCTAGTTTATCACTGTCTACTGCTTTTCCACTTGCCGATAATGCACCAATTTCGCTTGGTGTTGGCTTGTTTTCTTTATGATAGACCTGAGCACCATCAACATAAATTTCTTCTGATGATTGTATGCCCTGGGTTTTATCAAGGTTGATTGAAACAGTAATGTTTGTTAATTTTGCAAATGCATTGACATTACCAGGGTCGGTACCGTCCGGCACCCAGTTTTTAGCAACCCAACCAGATGTTTGAATGTTTTCTGTGATTATCCCCATAACATTGGTGTTAGTACTATCAATGTATGCTTGAAGTAGCGCACCGTCATAGGTACCTCCGCTTTTTATTCTTAGCTGGCTAATTGTACCTCCAACAGAATAACTTGCATTAGATAAAACATTAATAACATTACCATTTCCAAAATGATGGGCAGCATAAAAATGAACCGTTTGGTGTCGACCAGAGGTGGTATCCCTTAAAACAAGTTTAGCACTTGCTCTGTCTCCTCTGTTAACAGCTATTGTGTACCAGCCAGGTTGTAATACCTTTGTAGGAATATTAGTTTGTCTGGAGAAAGCTGTACTATCCAAACCATCCAGTAAATTACTATCGGCTGCTTTTGCTGTTTTACCTAAAAAACGAGCATCACTTTCTGTTTCCGTATAATATCGGTCATCATGGTTATGGGTAGTTCTCGAAAATGCTGAACTGTCTAATCCATCCAGTAAATTACTGTCGGCTGCTTTTGCTGTTTTGCCGAGGAAACGGGCATCACTTTCCGATTCTGTATAATATCTGTTATCGTGATTATGGGCGCTTTGTGCAAATTCACTGGCTTCTTTGCCATCTAATTTATCAGCATCTAATCCTGAACCGGCTCCATCATTACCTGAGTGCCATGATTGGCGAATATGTGATGATAATTCGACCTCCTTTGTAATTTCGGTAGGTTTATCAACATCAGTAATTGAAACCACCCGATTTTTTCTTATGCCTTCAAAACTATCATTGATAAAGACATTGAATCCTTGCCAGTAAGTCTGTCTTGGAAACCAAAAACATAAATTACCATTGTATTCAAATACAACCAGCCCTTCAAGGTTTGTTCCATTTGAAATACCACCATGACTGGTAATTCTATTGTTGTAGATATAGCCCTGGTATCGGATATCGAATGGAACGGCACTACCATAGGAATTACCCTCGATTTCAAGTAACCATGGATTGCCATTGGTTACACTATAGTCAATATCTGATACTATAAGTGTTCCTTTTGTAAAATCCCTTCTTGATTGTTTGGATTGCAATTCCTGAGCACGGTAACCTTCAAGTTGATTACTATCCGCTGCTTTTGCTGTTACGCCAAGGAAACGGGCATTACTTTCGGCTTCAGTATAGTATCTGCCGTCATGATTATGGGTAGTTCTGGAGAAGGCTGAACTGTCCAGGCCATCCAGCCTTTCACTATCAGCGGCTTTTCCGGTGGTTCTTAAAAATGCTGTGCTATCTAGTCCGTCCAGTAAATTACTGTCGACTGCTTTTGCTGTTTTTCCAAGGAAACGGGCATCACTTTCAGCCTCGGTATAGTATCGATCATCATGTGTATGATGAGGTAAGCTGGTCAGATAACCTTCTGCAGCGTGGTCTCCCCAACCATAAGCAGTTTCTCCATGATTGATTCTGGAATCATTTCCCTGAGCAACTGTTCCTGCTGATGTTCCGAAATTTTTATTAAAGGCTGATCTTTTCGAAAAGCTGTTCTCTTTCCCATCTAATGCAAGACTTAGACCTGCAATGTTCGAGATACCTAAATTTGATAAATCATCCTTGTTTTGTTTGATGAAATCAACGATTTCCTGCATTTCATCTAACGTAGTATCATTGCTGTTAAGTAAAGTATTAATGTTGTCTATTAACTGTTTTAATACAGCACCTTGCTTAGCAGACAACGGTCGGGTAGTCGCTTCCGAATTCAGAGCATTAACTACGTCTGATTGATTTAGTTTTGTAGATTGAAGATTTGTGATTTGAGCACTGTTAGCATTGATTTTTCCATCAGCTGTGGCTAATGCATTATTAATCACTCTGTTTTCCAAAGGATTTTCTGAATCCTCAGATAATTCTGAGTCAACGTCTACTCTTGGTGGAATAATAGGTTTATTTTTAATATACGCATCCCCTTCTGTGGCTCTCCAGTCTGCCTGTACATTGCGTTCTGCTCCTGGTTCTACTCCTGCCAGCAAAGCTTTTTCAGCGGTTGTAAAATCTTCGGTTGAAAGTCCTTTACCAGTTACCTTATCAACTTTTGTGGTAATGGTGTTGTTGAGGTTACTTACAGCGGTGTCTAAATCTGATAAAGCGAGTGATAATCCTGCAATATTGTTAATGCCAAGACTGTTAAGTTCTGATTTGTTTTGTTTAATAAAATCAACAATTTCCTGCATTTCATCTAATGTGGTATCATCAGAGTTGAGAATAGTATTGATATTATCAATTAACTGCTTTAATACTGCTCCCTGGTTTGCAGAAAGTGGTTGATCTGTTGCTCCTGAATTAAGGGCATCAATGATTTCACTTTTGCTAACCTTGATATTTCTAAGGTCAGTAATTTGAGAAGCATTTGATGTGATTTTATCATTTGTTGTTGCCAGTGCATCTGTAATGATTTTATTTTGTACAGGATTTGCAGAGGCATCAGATAACTCATTGTCAACAATAGTTTGAGTAGGGATTGTCGGTTTATTTCTGATAAAAGCATCTCCCCCGGTGGCATTCCAATCTGCCTGAACATTGACTTTAGCACCATGATCAATTCCAGCCAGTTTAGCCTGATCGGCACTGGTGTAGTCCTCTGTAGATAGCCCTTTACCGGTCACTTTATCTACTTTTGTACCCAATGAATCATTAATGTTGTTGATTTGAGTATCAAGGTTTGACAGGGCAAGTGATAAACCTGCAATATTGTCAATATCAAGACTGGCCAGATCAGCTTTGTTTTGCTTGATATAGTTGACAATTTCCTGCATTTCATCCAGGGTGGTGTCATCACTGGCTAACAACGTATTAATATTATCAATGAGTTGTTTTAGTACGGCTCCCTGTTTTGCAGATAATGGTTTGTTGGTTGCAGTTGAAATTAAAGTATTTTCAATGGCGGAAAGGTTGATCTTAGAGGATTCCAAACCAGCAATTTGAGAAATATTCAAATCAACTTTATCATTGGTTGATTTTAACTCTGCATGAATTATTCTGTTTTCTACCGGATTTTTTGACGCAGCTGATAACTCTGTGTCAACAATAGTCTGGGTTGGTATGGTTGGTTTATTTCTAATAAATGCATCTCCGGTAGTAGCGTTCCAATCTGCTTGTACATTGACTTCTGCTCCGGAACTAATACCGGCAAGTTTATTTTTTTCACCGGTTGTATAATCTTCAGTAGATAAACCTTTGCCGGTCACTTTATCAACTTTTGTTTCAAGTATAGAATCGATATCATCAATTGCTTGCTCAATATCGTTGATAGTTTGAGTCAAATGATTGATATGACCAATTTCCAGACTGTCCAGCTTAGTTTTATTGCTTTTAATAAAATCAACAATTTCCTGGATAGTGTTCAGATCCGGATCAGAACTTGCAATTACTGAATTAATACTGTCAATCAATTGTTTTAATACTTTTCCCTGAGCGGCTGATAATGGTCTGTTAGCGGCATCAGAGATTAAATTATTGACAATGGCAGTCAGTTCTATTTTTGTTGATTCAAGAATTGAAATTCTGGAATCACTGGCTGCTATTTTATCATCAGCTGTTTTTAAAGCATCATTGACGATTTTATTTTGAACAGGGTTTTCTGAGTCTTCAGATAGTCTGTCGTCAACGATAGTTTGTGTTGGAATAGTTGGTTTATTCCTGATAAAAGCATCTCCTGTTGTAGCATTCCAGTCAGCTTGTATATTAACTTCGGCACCTGAAGCAATGCTTGCCAGCTTATTTTTTTCGGTTGTTGTATAATCTTCAGTTGATAAGCCTTTTCCGACTTCTTTTTCAACTTTTAGATTAAGAATGATATCAATTCGTTCAATATCTGAATTCAGATTAGCCAGTGCGGTTGTTAGTCCTGCAATATTATCAATCCCCAAACTGGTTAAATCAGCTTTGTTTTGTTTGATAAAGTCTACAACCTCCTGCATTTCATCCAGGGTGGTGTCATCACTTGCTAATAAGGTGTTAATATTATCGATTAACTGTTTCAAAACGGCTCCTTGTCTGGCAGATAGTGGTTGATCTGTAGCAACAGAGGTTAATGAATCCACAATTTTCAGGATATCAATTTTTGTGTTTTGAAGATTTGTAATCTCAGAGGCATTAAGGGCTACTTTATCGTCCGTACTTTTTAAAGCATCATTGATGATTTTGTTTTGTACCGGATTTTCTGAGTCTTCAGATAACCTGTCGTCAACAATAGTTTGAGTTGGGATAGAAGGTTTATTTCGAATAAAAGCATCTCCGGTAGTGGCATTCCAGTCGGGTTGAACATTGACTTCTGCTCCGGAACTGATTCCAGCTAATTTATCTTTTTCATCCGTAGTAAAGTCTTCGGTAGACAGCCCTTTTCCGGTAACTTTATCCACTTTGGTTCCTAACAAATCATTATTGTCCCGGGTTTTGGTATTCAGGTTTGCCAGTGCAGTAGACAAGCCTGCAATATTATCAATCCCTAAGCTTGCAAGATCAGCTTTGTTTTGCTTGATATAGTCCACGACTTCCTGCATTTCATCCAGTGTAGTGTCGTCACTTGCCAATAAGGTGTTAATATTATCAATTAGTTGTTTTAAAACAGCTCCTTGTCTGGCTGAAAGTGGCTGGTCAGCTGCATTGGAGCTCAATGAGTCTACAATTTTCAGAATATCAACTTTAGTAGCCTGCAGATTTGCAATCTCAGCAGTATTAAGGATGACCTTATCGTCCGTGCTTTTTAAAGCATCATTGATGATCTTATTTTGTATTGGGTTTTCTGAGTCTTCAGATAGTCTGTCGTCAACAATGGTTTGAGTTGGGATAGTAGGTTTATTTCTGATAAAAGCATCTCCTGTAGTGGCATTCCAGTCAGGTTGAACATTGACTTCTGCTCCGGAACTGATTCCAGCTAATTTATCTTTTTCATCTGTTGTAAAGTCCTCAGTTGACAGGCCTTTTCCAGTAACCTTATCCACCTTGGTTCCTAATAAATCGTTATTGTCACTGATTTTGGTGTCCAGATTTGCCAGTGCAGTAGACAGGCCTGCAATATTATTAATCCCTAAGCTTGCAAGATCGGCTTTGTTTTGCTTGATATAGTCCACGACTTCCTGCATTTCATCCAGGGTAGTGTCATCACTTGCCAGTAGGGTGTTAATATTATCGATTAGCTGTTTTAAAACGGCACCTTGATTTGCTGAAAGTGGTTGATCAGTGGCATTGGAGCTCAGTGAGTCCACAATTTTCAGGATATCGATTTTGGTATCCTTCAGATTTGCAATCTCAGAAATATTGAGTGTGACTTTATCATCCGTACTTTTTAAAGCATCATTGATGATTTTGTTTTGAACCGGATTTTCCGAATCTTCAGATAGTCTGTCGTCAACAATAGTTTGGGTTGGAATGGTGGGTTTATTTCGAATAAAAGCATCTCCCGTAGTAGCATTCCAGTCAGGTTGAACATTAACCTCAGCCCCTGGACTGATTCCCGCTAGTTTGTTTTTTTCACCAGTACTATAATCCTCAGTTGATAGACCTTTACCAGTAATCTTATCCACTTTGGTTCCTAATAAATCGTTGATATCACTAATCTTTGTGTTCAGATCCGCGAGTGCAGTCGATAGTCCTGCAATATTGTCAATACCTAAGCTTGCAAGATCGGCTTTGTTTTGCTTGATATAGTTGACAACCTCCTGCATTTCATCAAGAGTTGCATCATCACTTGCCAATAAGGTGTTAATATTATCGATTAACTGTTTTAAAACAGCACCTTGTCTGGCTGAAAGTGGCTGATCAGCTGCATTGGAGCTTAATGAGTCCACAATTTTCAGAATATCAACTTTAGTGGCATGCAGATTTGCAATCTCAGCAGCATTAAGTGTTACTTTATCATCCGTACTTTTTAAGGCATCATTGATGATTTTGTTTTGAACCGGGTTTTCTGAATCTTCAGATAACCTGTCATCCACAATAGTTTGAGTTGGTATAGTAGGTTTATTTCGAATAAAAGCATCCCCTGTAGTAGCATTCCAATCAGGTTGAACATTAACCTCAGCCCCTGGACTGATTCCTGCTAGTTTGCCTTTTTCATCAGTACTATAATCCTCAGTTGACAGACCTTTACCAGTAACTTTATCTACTTTTGTGCCCAACAAATCATTGTTATCACTGATTTTTGTATCAAGGTTAGCTAATGCAGTTGATAATCCTGCAATATTGTTAATACCTAAACTGGTCAGGTCAGCTTTATTCTGTTTGATGAAATCCACTACTTCCTGCATTTCATCAAGAGTTGTATCATCACTTGCCAGTAAGGTGTTAATATTATCGATTAACTGTTTTAAAACAGCACCTTGTCTGGCTGAAAGTGGCTGATCAGCTGCATTGGAACTCAATGAGTCCACAATTTTCAGAATATCAACTTTAGTGGCTTGAAGATTTGTAATCTCAGCAGCATTAAGTGTTACTTTATCATCCGTACTTTTTAAGGCATCATTGATGATTTTGTTTTGAACCGGGTTTTCTGAATCTTCAGATAACCTGTCATCCACAATAGTTTGAGTTGGGATAGTAGGTTTATTTCGAATAAAAGCATCCCCTGTAGTGGCATTCCAATCAGGTTGAACATTGACCTCAGCCCCTGAACTGATTCCTGCTAATTTGTTTTTTTCTCCAGTTGTATAATCTTCTGTAGAGAGACCTTTACCAGTAATTTTATCTACTTTGGTTCCCAGTAAGTCGTTGATGTTACTAACCTGATTATCCAAATCAGTCAATGCAGCTGACAGACCAGAAATACTATCTATTCCAAGGTTTCTGAGGTCTGTTCTGTTCTGCTTAATGAAATCAACAATCTTTTGTATGGAGTCAAGGTTTGTATCGTCACTGGCTATGAATATGTTAATATTGTCAATCAGTAATTTTAATACATTCCCTTGCTTAGCTGATAAAGGTTTGTTAGTGGCTGTGGAGTCCAGTGTATTGATAATATCAGAGAGATTTATCTTAATGCTTTGCAGGCTGGCAATCTGCGATATATTTGCATCAACTTTATCGCCGGTTGTTTTTAATGCATTAGTAACTACATTATTTTGAACCGGGTTTTCAGAATCTTGTAATAGTTCTTCATCCACAATAGTTTGTGTGGGAATGACCGGCTTATTTTTAATAAAGGCGTCACCGCTTGTGGCATTCCAATCTGCCTGTATATTGGCTTCTGCACCTGGACTAATGCCAGCCAGTTTAGTTTTTTCTGCTGTAGAATAATCTTCAGTAGAAAGTCCTTTTCCGACTACCTTGTCAACTTTCGTATCTAAAACAAGACTAATACTATCAATCTCAGCTTCCAGACTTGAAAGTATAACTGATAATCCTGCAATATTTTCAATTCCTAAATTACTGAGGTCTTCCTTGTTTTGCTTGATGTAATTAACGATTTCCTGAATTTCATCTAACGTCGAGTCATCACTGGCAATTAAGGTATTGATATTATCAATTAACAACTTTAGTTCATTACCCTGTTTGGCTGATAAAGGTTTATCAGTAGCATTTGAATCTAATGTGTTGACAATATCTGAAAGGTTGACTTTTATGCTGGCCAGATTTGCAATTTGAGAAATATTAAGGTCAATTTTATCATTGGCCGTTTTTAAGGCACTTGTAATGGTCTTGTTTTGTACCGGATTCTCAGAATTATTAGCTAATTCATTATCAACAATGGTTTGCGTAGGTATTGTTGGCTTATTTTTAATAAATGCATCTCCTGTTGTAGCATTCCAATCAGCTTGTACATTAACCTCTGCACCTGAACTGATACCAGCTAATTTGTTTTTTTCAGCAGTTGAATAATCTTCTGTTGAAAGTCCTTTGCCGGCTATTTTATCAACTTTGGTGTCGAGGAGGTTATTAATTTGAACGATCTCAGCGTTTAGGTCTGATAAAACGGTGCTTAATCCTGCTATATTATTAATGCCAAGATTGTCAAGGTCAGATTTATTCTGTTTGATAAAGTCAACAATTTCCTGTACCTCATCAAGTGTGGTATCATCACTGGCAATAAGTGTGTTAATGTTATCAATCAGTTGCTTTAAAACAGCACCTTGCTTAGCCGATAATGGTTTATTGGTTGCTTCAGAGCTAAGGGTGTTTACAATATCCGACAAGTTAACTTTGTTGGTTTCCAGGCTCGCAATTTGTGAAATATTGAGTGAGACTTTATCATTTGTGCTTGTTAAAGCATCAGTAATAATTCTGTTTTCAACCGGGTTTAATGAGACTTCGGAAAGTTCAGAATCGACAGTCGTTTGAGCAGGAATGTTGGGTTTGTTTTTGATAAAAGCATCTCCTGTTGTAGCATTCCAGTCTGCTTGTACGTTAACTTGTGCTCCTGGTTCAATTCCGGCTAATATACTTTTTTCGGCCAATGTGAAATCTTCGCTTGAAAGTCCTTTACCTGGAATTTTATCCACTTTCGTGCCCAAAATAGTATTAATGCTTTCAAGCTCAGTATTGATATTTTCTAAGGCATTTCTCAACCCGGCTATATTATCTATACCCAGATTGTTCAGGTCTTCTTTATTTTGAGTGATAAAGTCGACAATTTCCTGCATTTCATCTAACGAGGTATTGTCACTGGCAATTAAAGTGTTAATATTTTCAATTAATTGTCGGAGTACAGCACCTTGCTTTGCAGATAATGGTTGATTAGCTGCTGTAGAGTTAAGGTGATCAACAATGTCTGACAAATTAACCTTGGTGGTTTGCAGGTGAGTCAGTAGCGAGGTATTTGTTTCAACTTTTGTATTAACAGATTTTACGGCCTGGGATGTGGCAACCGTATCTTCAGAATCTGAAGTGATTGAATTACTTTTTTGAATATCACTTTGAGTAATAAATGGTTCTCCCGATACACCATCATTTGTTAAGTCGGAGGTTTTTTCAGGTACATCTATACCTGCCAGTTTATCTTTTAATGCTGTGGTAAAGTCTTCGGTTGAAAGTGATTTGTTCTCAATTTTATCAACCTTTTTATTAAATAGTTCATGATGTGCGTTTGGGGAATTAATGTGGCCGTCGACCTTCTCATCATCAGATTTTTTGTCCAAAGACTCTTCCAGGTTTTTAACATTTTCAATTGGAATCTCTTCATCTTTATGCCAAAAAGAGTCCCATGATTGTCGGAATTGTTTTTGTGTTGGTTTTAAACCGGTTTTGAACCATGCTCTGATTTGTTCTAAACTTACTTTTCCCATTCGTTTTCTGTTTTAATTATTTCTATAAGTTCATATGAGTAGGGTAAACTTTAGCTACAGTTTACACCTTGCATTCTGCAAAGATATTTTATATTTCAAACATAATACAGAAAAAATACAGCTCGACTCTGTCTTTTCAATAAAAAATAATCAAGTTATTCAAATAAAGGAAAATATACCTAAACAAAATACAGATCTGTATAAAACATAATGCTGAAAAGACAGCCATTTTTCAGTTTTGTTTCAAAAATTGAGAAAATATTGTAGGTAATTTGTGTCAAAAAAAGCAGTAATATGATTTTAAAAGAAATAATAAACGGGCACATTAATGAGCTAAAATCGCTTGTTGGTTTAACTAGTAAAGATGAAGAAACGATCTATTCGATTCGAGAAAAAATTTGTAATCACTGTCCCTTAAAAACAGGCAATACCTGTGATCCAAGAAAATGGATTCATCCTGATACACTAGAAGTAAGTGATCGTTTTGAAAAAGGTTTTGTAAGTGGTTGTGGCTGTCGTTTGAGTGCAAAGCAAAAATCAAAAACAAGCAGTTGTCCGGCTGGTTTTTGGAATGCGATACAATAAATAATGGAAGGTTACAGGATGCATGACCATCATATTATTCATAAGGTTACTTTAGATATTAATGTAACAAATAAGGGGGACGCATATAGTATTAAGGATAATATTGGTGGGTTCCTGAAGTCTGAAGTGTTTCCTTATCTTGAAGAGTTGATAAGTAATCAACCTGGTTTTGAAAAAATCCCTTATGCACTTCAAATTGATAATCTGACAATTGATGTGCAGTCAGAAAGTGCTGTACTTGATTTCAATTTAAAGGAAAATATTTCTGAACAGTTTCAAACTGCTTTAAAGGACATGATTAGTGAAGCACTCTCGGTGAAAACTAATCTCATTGAAAAGCAGTCTGGAGTGAGGTTATTGGATGAATCTTCACATTTTTTATCAGCATTTTTGTATTTCATTAAAGAGGGGGTGAACCCTTGGTGGAATCGGAATGACATGAATCAGTTGTTAACTGATTCAACGGTATTGCAACAAGCGATATCAGCTGAACATTTTGTAAAGGAATTAGTCTCGTTGTTGGAGTATTCTGAACCAAGACGTCGCCTGGTTAATCAGCTTTCCGAAAAATCTTTGATTTTGGTACTTAAAAGTATAGTCAATGATGTTCCTCAAATTGATCGTTTGGTGGATATGATCCAATGGAAAGCAAATACTTTGGAAGAAAAGAAAAAGTTTTGGACGCTCTTCCTTGATTTTTTATACAAAAATCAGGATTTGGGATTGAAGGAAGTTGTAACAAATATGGAAAAAGCCTTTTTTTCAGAAACTTCTGAAGTTGGTCACGCAGAATATATACCTGATGATCTCAGTGCTTTGAATTCCAATATGAAAACAGAGGTTTTAAAACGCAAGGCGGAGCAATATTTAAAAAATACTAAGAACAAACACAGACTTAAAATTTTTTTAAATAATCAATCAGTCAGAGAGTTAATTCAGAAACTGAGTCAATTTAAGGGTATTGTTTCAGGTATGATGCAAATCTTAAACAAGGAGGAGAATAGCAAGTTAAAGGAAATCTTTTTGGATAGAAAAAGAAAAAAGATAGTTAGTTCTGTAAAGTCCCTGACTGTAAAAACGAACAGTCGAAAACACAACGAAAGTGAAACGGAGTCTTCAGATAATATTAATGAGAAGTATGATGAAACAAATGTAGAGTCTGCAGTTCGTAAAATCCTGGATAAAAATAAAGTTGATGATCAGGAAAAGGCAGTGGAAAAATCACAGTTTCATATCCGTGAGAATCAGGATGAGAAAACAGGTGCATCAAAAAAACAATTTCTGGAAAACGAAGGGAGTGAGGATAGTACTGGTACAAATAAAAATCAGTCGAAGACCAATGGTCTGGAAGGACAAAGATTATGGCAAAAGGAACTTGAGGAAAGAAAGAAATCGTTATCTCCTTTTAGAAAAGACGATAAAAGCCTGACCAGTAATAAAGGTTTTAACACTGCTGAGAATGATTTGTCATATCATATTAAAAATGCCGGTTTAATCATAGCGCATCCTTTTTTGCCTCATTTACTAAAGAGGTGTGAGCTCCTGACGGAAGATAATGAGCTTACTGACCCTGCTCTTTCTGCTCACCTGTTACATTTTGTTGCCAGTGGTAAAGTTCAGCAATATGAAAGTGAGATGGTTTTCGAAAAATTCTTATGTAATATTCCTGCCCGTGAAAGTATTTCAAGAGAGGTTGAATTGCCTGAAAAAATGAAAGAAGAAGCTGAAAAAATGATTAACGCTTTGGTTCAAAATTGGGAGGCTATGAAGGGCGCATCACCAGATTTGATTCGAAATGAATTTTTTCAACGACCTGGTAAAATAGATTTTGGAGATGATGCTTCTACAGTTACTGTGGAACGCAAAACACAGGACATTTTATTGGATAGAATTCCATGGGGATTGGGTTTAGTAAAGCTACCCTGGAAGGCTGAGTTTATTTATACACATTGGTAATCGTGCTATCTGATTCATAATATTTAATCTGTAATATGTTTAAGGTAAGTAAGTTTTTACGCGACAAAATAAATCATATTACTGAAAAGAAAGGCTAAACCAAATAAAGTTGTTGTATTATGTTGGAAATTCGAAATATATTTGCACAGAAGTTAATTAGAGAAAACCGTAAACCATAAATAGGAATGATTTATAATGTTTTAAAAATCTTAAAAAGAGAAACATCCAATTATTTTGGAAGTTCAGATTATGTAGTACTGGACAACATTGCGAAACTTGGAGATAATCCGGATGGAGCAATGAATAATAAGGTTGTTTTATCTCTTTTGAGTACTGAGGAAGAAAGTACATTAAAGAATAAAATGTCTTACGAGGTAGTAAATGGTCAGGCAGTTTATAAATCAAGACCAGCGTATTTAAACATGTATATCATGTTTACCGCTAACAGAACTAACTACGAAAAAAGTTTACAGGATATTTCAAGGATTATTGAGTTCTTTCAGGAAAGGTCAGTGTATTCAAATGTCAATACTCAGGCATTAATGGTTGACCCTGGTTTGGAACCTCCAAATTCAAAGTTGGATAGCTTTAAGTTTAAGGTCAATTTGCATTCCCTTCCTTTTGAACAATTAAGTTATGCCTGGGGGGTATTAGGAGGCAAAGTAATGCCTTCGGCATTGTTTAAAGTCAGTGTCATAGAGCTGGACAGAGACAGAACTACTAAGAAAAAATCTCTTATTGATTCTATTATCGGAAAAGGTAAAACCATTTAACAGGACCAAAACTTAATTTAAAGATGAATTATAATATTAATTACCAGGAGCTGTTTAGCTTGAACTTATTTCACCATTACTTTCTGGATGTTGGAGACAGTAGTTATGATGATACTGTAAGTCCGGTTCCTTTTTCAAAGGAAAAAGTGACACAGTACCTCAGTATTGAACCGAGCCAAGCCACTCAGAAAATGATTCGGGGATATCGATTAGTTTTAAAGTCACACAATCTGGGAATTTCATGTCTTTTACAGGCGGTTGATAATAAGCCAAGAATCGATTTGTCGGGCTCAAAACTGGAATTTTTAATACGAATAAAAGACCCGTTGTTTGAAAAATATACCGAGCTGAATAATGATGTTGCAGGATTGTATTTTTTTCCTTTTGATTCAGGGCGAACTGAAACACAAATCAAAAAACTGAATGAAACAGCTGCAGCTCTGCAGGATTATAAAATTCCTTACAGTGATGGTGCTTATGAAACTGCTATTGCCAATTTAAAGGGAAGTGAAACGAAAGGCCTTTTTGGACTGGTATCTGTTAAACCTAAGGAGATGCTTATGCCGGTAATGGTAGACAGTGTTACAGAATATCATATACCTGCCAGCCCTGAACAATTTAAAGTGGTATTCAAAAGCCGGGAAACAGTTTGGCGTTATCGCTTACAGGATGATAGTGTGGACTTTGAAACCAAAGCACTTCCATTTGTAAAAAACGGTAGTATAACCCCGGTTGATGGTGATGACAATGAGAAACAATATCCCATGGCCAGTCCTTCTGACAGATTTGTATACTCTAGTGACAAATCGCAAATAATAACTGAAATATATATCTAATTAAAAATTTTAAACAATCAATAATAAACAATCAATTATGTCAAGTCAATTAAAAACACCTGGTGTTTACGTGGAGGAGATTTCTAAATTCCCTCCTTCCGTAGCCCAAGTAGAAACAGCCATTCCTGCATTTGTAGGATATACAGAAAAGGGAGGGAGTTCATCTGATCCTCAACCGGTAAGAATCACTTCAATGTTGGAGTACGAATCCATATTTGGTGGTGCTAAAAAAGAGAAAGTCGAATTGGTGGATACAGAAGCCGGATTGACACTTAAGCAACCTGATGTGAAATTCTTGATGTACTATTCAATGCAAATGTTTTTTGCAAATGGAGGTGGTCCATGCTATGTAGTATCTGTAGGAAACTATGCTGATGTTACAGCCATTTCCAAAGCAGAATTAAAGAAAGGTTTGGATACTCTTGAAAGAGAAGATGAGCCTACACTATTATTATTCCCTGATGCGGTTAAATTATCAACTGAAGCTGATTTTTATGCTATTTATCAGGATGCATTAACACAAGCCAATGAATTAAAAGATCGCTTTGTGATTATGGATACCTATAAAGGAAACTCTGCTGATGAAACAACTATTGGTTCTGATACTTTAAATACAATCGGACACTTTAGAAGCACCATTGCAGGAGACAAATACGGAGCAGCTTATTTCCCACATTTGAGCACTGTTTTAAACTATGCTTTTGATGATGAAACTGCAATGGATCATGCTGGTTTTGGAGGAGTAGGAGTATATAGCGCTGAGGTAGCTTCATTAGCTACTATTAAAGCAAATGTTGATACTGCTATTGCGGCAATTGTAGATATTAATTCTCCTACTGCGGCAGAGTATAAAGCAGTAAGAACAATTTTGAAAAAGGCGATTACAGTTGTTAAAAAAGTGAATAAAACTGCGGACACAATTATTGACTTTTCAGACCTTCAATCTGCTACTGATAATTTAGAATCAGCAGACCTAAGTACTGATAATCCAAGTGCAGAGGTAGAAGCGGTAAGAGTTGATATTTCGACTAATGCAGTTGACTTAAAAGGAGATTATGATGCTTTAATTTTAAAGGATCTTAAACTAACTAATGCAGAGCTTTACAATAAAATTTATGCTTTAATTAAAGCTATCCCTGTTGTATTGCCTCCTTCTGCAACAATGGCAGGTGTTTATGCCAAAACTGATAGTTCAGTTGGGGTGTGGAAAGCACCGGCAAATGTTGGGTTAAACTATGTTATTGAGCCAACTGAGAAAATTTCAAAAGAAGATCAGGCCGGTTTAAATGTTGATAGCGTTTCCGGAAAATCGATTAATGCCATTAGAAAATTCAGAGGAAAAGGCACTTTAGTTTGGGGAGCCAGAACCTTAGATGGAAACAGTAATGAGTGGAGATATGTTCCGGTAAGAAGATTCTTTAATATGGTAGAGGAGTCTGTGAAAAAAGCAGCTGAGCAATTTGTTTTTGAATCGAATGATTCTAATACATGGATCAGAATTAAAGGAATGATCGATAATTTCTTAAACCTGCAATGGAGAGCCGGGGCTTTGGCTGGAAGTACTCCTGAAGAGGCATATTATGTGAGCGTTGGTTTAAACGAAACAATGTCTGCGCAGGATATTCTTGAAGGTAGAATGAATATTGAGATTGGGATGGCTGCTGTTCGTCCGGCTGAGTTTATCGTACTTAAGTTCTCTCACAAATTACAGGAATCATAATTAATAATTAAAAAATAATACTAAAACGAAAATATCATGAATGAATATCCATTAGCAAAGTTTCACTTTCAGGTAAACTGGGGAGGAACACAAATCGGTTTTCAGGAAGTGTCAGGGTTAGACCTTGAAACGGAACTAATTGAATACCGTCAGGGAGCCAGCAAAAACTTTAGCAAAATCAAAATGCCAGGTATGCAAAAATTTTCAAATATCACTTTGAAAAGAGGAACTACTGCAGGCGATAATGAGTTTTTTGAGTGGATGAAAACCATCAAATTAAATACAGTGGAAAGAAGAGATATTACTATCAGCTTATTGAATGAAGATAGTGAGCCGGTTGTAACATGGAATGTTAAAAATGCATTCCCGGCAAAAATTCAAAGCACTGACTTGAAAGCTGAAGGTAATGAAGTAGCCATTGAAACTTTAGAAATTGCTCACGAAGGTTTAACCATTAGTAATAGTTAATAAAAGCAACAACAGGTATCTGGCACATAAGTTTTAAACTGACAGAACCGGATACCTTAGTTTGCTGATATCAAAATAATAAACATAAAAATAATATCATGAATTATAAAACACCAGGGGCTTACGTTGAAGAAATTTCAAAATTTCCACCTTCGGTAGCTCAAGTTGAAACAGCCATTCCGGCATTTGTCGGATATACTGAAAAAGGCAATGCATTGAAGCCTGTTAGAATTACATCTCTTTTAGAGTATGAAACACATTTTGGAGGTGCTGATGCTGAAACAGCCATTTTGGCTACTATTGTTACTGAAGGTAGTGAGTTCAAACTTTCATCAGTTGATTTTCCTGAAGCTAACAGATCAAAATACAGAATGTACTATGCCATGCAAATGTTTTTTGCCAATGGTGGCGGACCATGCTACGTGGTTTCTGTTGGTACTTATGCAGCAACTTTTCCGGCTGATGCCAAAGATAAGTTAAGTGCAGGTTTAACTGCATTAAGAAAAGAAGATGAACCAACTTTGTTAGTGGTTCCGGATGCAGTATCATTATCAGCAACAGATGCTTATGGTCAGGTTTATGCTGATGCATTGACACAGTGTGAGGAATTACAAGACCGTTTTGCTATTCTTGATACAGTTACAGCAACTGATGCTGAAACTACAGCAACAGCATTCAGAAGTGGAGTGCCAAGCAGTTCTGCTCTAAAATATGGTGCTGCTTACTATCCGCATTTAGAAACTGTATTAGGATATAAGTACGAAAATACTGATGTAGCAGTATCGGGTTATACTGATGTTACAAACCTTGAAGAGTTAAAAGCTAAAGATTCAGGATTATACAATCAGATTAAAGGTGAAATTGCTTCTGCCTATAGAGTAACTGTAGCGCCTTCAGCAGTAATGGCCGGTGTATATGCCAGAACAGATAGTGCTGTTGGAGTATGGAAAGCACCAGCAAATACAGGGTTAAGCTATGTTGTTGGTCCTACTGAAAAAATTACACACAAAGAGCAGGAAGGATTAAATGTTGATCCAAATGCAGGTAAGTCTATTAATGCCATCAGAAGCTTTACAGGAAAAGGCACTTTAGTTTGGGGAGCCAGAACTTTAGATGGAAATAGTAATGAGTGGAGATACGTTCCGGTAAGAAGATTCTTTAACATGGTGGAAGAATCAGTGAAAAATGCAGCTGAGCGATTTGTTTTTGAATCGAATGATTCTAATACATGGATCAGAATGAAAGGAATGATCGATAATTTCTTAAATCAACAATGGAGAGCTGGTGCTTTAGCTGGAAGTACGCCAGATGAAGCATATTATGTGAGCATTGGTTTAAATGAAACCATGACACCTCAGGATATTCTTGAAGGTAGAATGAACATTGAGATTGGAATGGCAGCTGTTCGTCCGGCAGAATTTATCGTGCTTAAATTTTCGCACAAATTACAGGAATCATAAAAATAAAATTATAAAAAGAGAATATCATGAATGAATATCCATTAGCAAAGTTTCACTTTCAGGTAAACTGGGGAGGAACACAAATCGGTTTTCAGGAAGTGTCGGGGTTAGACCTTGAAACGGAACTGATTGAATACCGTCAGGGAGCCAGCAAAAACTTTAGCAAAATCAAAATGCCAGGTATGCAAAAATTTTCAAATATCACTTTGAAAAGAGGAACTACTGCAGGCGATAATGAGTTTTTTGAGTGGATGAAAACCATCAAATTAAATACAGTGGAAAGAAGGGATATCACTATCAGCTTATTGAATGAAGAGAGTGCTCCCGTTGTAACCTGGAATGTTAAAAATGCATTCCCGGCAAAAATTCAAAGCACTGATTTGAAAGCCGAAGGTAATGAAGTGGCAATCGAAACTTTAGAAATTGCTCACGAAGGTTTAACTATAAGTAACAATTAATCATGGAAGCATATCCTCTAACCAGTTTCTTCTTTTCAGTTTACGGGATTTCATCTTCAGGTACCGGTGTCGATTGTGAATTTCAGTCCGTTTCAGGTCTCTCAGTTGAAATCGGGATTGAAGAGTATGCTGAAGGAGGAGAAAACAGGTTTAAACACCAACTTCCAATGCGACCCAAATATCCTAATTTGGTTTTAAAAAAAGGATTGGTGACTAATTCTTCACTGATAGATTGGTGTAGAAAAGCCACTGAAAAATTCGAATTTGAAACAAAGGATTTAACCATTAGGCTGAAAGGTGCAACCCATTCGGTTTCATGGAATATTGTGGGGGCATACCCTGTTAAATGGGGCGTTTCGGAATTTAATGCGGAAGAAAATAAGTTGGCCATTGAAAATGTAGAGTTAAAGTATAAATACTTTACAGTTTCAAAAGAGAAAAACTAGGTTCAGTAGTTCTGATATCAGGAACAAACGGACCATTAAACAAAAGGTGTTACCACTTAAGTTACCATTTATTCCCTATTAATTGAAACTATCTCATTCTGAGAGCCAAAATAGTTTCAGCACAGGCAGGTTATTAAACTTAGCCACGGTACTGCTGTGCAAAAATTAAATGCGTCGATAAGTTGGTAACACCTTTTAAATGAATTTTTTAAATCCGAATTAGGGATTAGAACTACGTTATGAAGGTTTAAATAACATAAAGTCAAAGGTTTCAGGAATAAGGCGTATTTACCTATACGGTGAGTGACAGAAATCAAGTGAAACAGTTGACTTTGAAGTGATTTAAAGTTGTAATAGATTTTCTACTGCATAATTCGGGTGAAAGCGATTAAAATAACGTTATGCCAATAGAAATAAAGGAGTTACACATTAAAATAAATGTGGACAGTAATAGTAATTCTCAGTCTGAATCCGTCACTCAAAATGAGGTCAGTAAAGGGTTGATGAAAGACTATGTAGAGCAGGTAATGAATATTGAAAAAAGAAAAAAGGAACGATAATGGGAAAATTAGGTAATCTAACAGGGGAGCTGAGTAAATTAAAAATCACACCCTACAAAAATTCAGATTTTAAGGAATCTGAAAAAGGAGCACCTTACACTGTATTGGTTAATCCGGAAAAATATTCGCAAACCTTTACGGTAGACTATAATAAAGAAAAAGCTTCGGGTTTACATTCTTCCGATCCAAAGTATAATAAGGGAAATTCTCCGGATCTGGATTTGGAGATCATTTTTGATGGTACGGGGCTGTTGCAGGATAAAATCAGTAAAAATTCTGATTTGAATGAATTGGCCAAAAAGTCGGTTAATGATCAATTAGAGAGCTTTTTTGCTGCCACAGGTGAATATAAGGGAGATCATCATAAACCTTATCATGTCAAAATTAACTGGGGTTCATTGGAGCATAAGGGAGTGTTGAAGGAGTTTACCATAGATTACAAAATGTTTTTGCCAAATGGCGAGCCGTTAAGAGCAGTTGGTAAGGCAAAATTTATTGGAGCAATTAGTCATGAACTGGCTGAAAAAGAAGCAAAAACAAATTCACCGGATCTAACACATACCAGAATTGTAAAAGCAGGAGATACTTTACCTCTGATGACGAAACGGATTTATGGTGATACAAAATATTACCTGGAAGTGGCTAAGGCTAATAAACTGGTTGATTTCAGAAGGTTGAAGCCTGGAACAGAGTTGATTTTTCCTCCAATTGAAAAAGTATCATAAATAATGAACAACAGCGGACAAATACAAACAAGTAAAAACCCTGATTTAATCACAGCTAAAGTGTTGGTTGGTGGAAAAGAACTATCAGCTGATTACGGAGTGGTGAGTATTGTGATTGAACAGGAAGTAAATCGGATTCCGTATGCCCGTTTGGTGTTGACAGATGGTATACCGGCTGAACAGGATTTTGAGATCAGTAATGAGGATCTTCTGATTCCGGGAGAAGAGATTGAAATTACGGCGGGATACCATTCTGATGAAGCCACTATTTTTAAAGGGCTGATCATTAAACACAATGTCAGAGTGAGAGAGGGTGCTTCATACCTTATAGTGGAATGCAAAGACGAGGCAGTGAAGATGACTATAGGGAGAAAAAGCGCCTATTTCTACGAAAGTACGGACAGCGATATTCTTGAACAACTCATAGGCAATCATGGTTTGAAGTCAGATGTTGAATCCACAAATGTGTCACATAAAGAGATGGTGCAGTACCATTCTACAGATTGGGACTTTTTAAATGTAAGAGCGCAGGCAAATGGTAAGCTTTGTTTTGTTGAAAACGGAGAGGTAAAAATTGCGAAACCGGACTTTTCATCAAAACCTATTGAGACAGTTGTATTTGGTTCTTCTATTCATGAGTTTGATGGTGAAATAGATGCCAGAGATCAGTTTGAAACCATTACGGCATATTCATGGAATCCGGTCGATCAGGAATTAGTGGAAAGTGAAGCGAAAGATCCGAAGGTAAAGTTAAATGGTGATTTAAGCACCAGTGATTTATCTAAAGTATTATCGGTTGACAATCTGGAATTAAAGCATGGTGGAAATCTGACAAAGGAAGAATTACAGGACTGGAGTGATGCTAAAGCATTATATCAGCAATTGGCAAGAACAAGAGGGAGAGTGAAATTTCAGGGTATTCCAGAAGTTAAACCAGGAGAGTTATTGACATTGGAAGGGGTTGGAAATCGTTTCAGTGGTACCATTTACATTACTGGTGTCCGACATGAAATTATTGACGGGAATTGGTTAACAGATGCACAGTTTGGCTTATCACCTGAATGGTTTTCAGAAACCTATTCCGTTGAAGATATGACGGGTTCAGGGATAATTCCAGGGATTAAAGGTCTGCATATTGGAGTGGCAACCCAATTGGAGTCAGATCCTGAAGGGGAGGACCGGATTTTAGTACAGATTCCAATTATTGATCATAAAGAACAGGGAATATGGGCCAGAGTTGCAACACTGGATGCCGGTGAAAACAGAGGGTCTTTTTTCAGGCCTGAAATAGGAGATGAATTGATTATAGGTTTTATAAATGAAGACCCAAATGATGCAGTAGTACTGGGAATGCTACACAGTAGTACAAAGCCAGCGCCTATTGTTGCGGCAGACGATAATCATGAAAAAGGTTTTGTGACCAGGAGTGAGATGAAAATGATATTTAATGATGATAAAATATCATACACCCTGGAGACCCCGGGAGGGAAAAAGATCACTTTGGATGAAGATCAGGGAATTATTCAGGTCGAAGATGAAAATGCTAATATACTCACATTTGATAGTGATGGAATTACTATGGAAAGTGCTGGTGATATCAAAATCAGTGCAGCAGGAGATGTAGCTATTGAAGGAACAAATGTTGAATTAACAGCAAAAGCACAGTTTACAGCAGATGGGGGAGCAGGGTCAGAGGTTTCTTCGGGAGCGGTAACTGTGGTAAAAGGATCATTGGTACAAATTAATTAACTACTAACAGATGAAACCAGCAGCACGAGTAACAGATATGCATACCTGTCCAATGGTAACCGGAACAGTACCTCATGTGGGTGGCCCGATTTTACCTGCCGGAGAACCTACTGTACTGATCGGAGGTATGCCAGCAGCAAGAGTGGGAGATATGGCGGTATGTACCGGCCCGCCAGATACCATAGCAGCTGGTTCAGGTAGTGTTTTGATTGGAGGTATGCCTGCAGCCAGGATGGGAGACAGTACCGCTCACGGAGGTGTGATTGTGGCTGGGGAGCCAACAGTATTGATCGGAGATTAGTCCTGTTTCCCAAAAAATAGAGGTATGAATAAAAAAAACAGACAGATGAAAACGAAAACAGATTTTTTGGGCAGGGGCTGGAGCTTTCCACCTGAGTTCAATAGAGACCAAAAAGAGCTAATTATGACAACAGATATAGAAGATATTAACAATAGCTTGGCTATATTATTATCGACCAATTTGGGAGAAAGAGTGATGTTTCCCAATTACGGCTGCAATTTAGAGGAAATGCTTTTTAAGCCATTAACACTGAGTCTTAAAACTGAGGTTAAACAAATGATAAAAAGAGCAATTCTTTACCATGAACCCAGAATAAATATTTTATCAATTGAAATTGATTCCACCAATGAATTAAATGGTGAAGTGCTTGTTCAAATTGATTATGAGGTGCGAAATACCAATACCAGAAGTAATATGGTTTTTCCTTTTTACAAAATAGAAGCAACAGAATTATAGGCGAATAACTGTCCGGAATTAACAGATAAACCTTTCTGACTTTAAAAACAATAAAACAAATTAAATACAGATGAAATAACCTATTCCATCTGACCTTTAAAAGAAAAATTATATACAGATGAAATTAAATAAGGATACCTTTCTTCATTATCGGGAGGGAAAAGCACAGGCACAGCGTTTTTTGGATGAGTTAAATCCCAATGCTTTTAATTTACATGATTTTGATGTAGTAGATTGGATTCTTTTTGCTTATAACTTTGCCAAACACATTAACTATTTTGATAAAGAGGGAAATTCTGCTGATGGTAACTGGTTGGATTTCGTTGACCACTTTAAAATAAAAGAGGTATTGGAACCTTTGGGGTTTGATGCAGGAGTTTTGCCACGAAAAGAAAGTATTTCGTATAAAAAGGTTAAACGAAAAGTAGAGACCGTTCTTTCCGAATTTGAAAGCAATAGTAATCTTACGCCTCATTTAGGGTTGTTTATTGCTTTTATAAAATTATTGGGCTCAACCAAAAGTCGATTTAATGATTTGACAAAAAGGCATTTGGATTTCTATTATGGTGAGATTCTGAAAATTAAGAAAAATGAGCCGGAAGCAGATTCGGTTTATGTCATTTTTGAATTGGCTAAGAAAGCGCTTCACGAAAAAATTCCGGCTGGAACAAAACTGGATGCTAAAAAAGATCCTTCAGGTAAAAAAAGATTGTATTCAACGGTCGAGGATCTGGTTGCAAACCAAACAAAGGTAAAAGCTGTAAAGAGCTTTTTAAATGATCCTGTGGCAGGTGAACTTAAGATGGCACCTATAGCTAATTCTATTGATGGTTTGGGAAAAGAACTCCCTGAAGATACCCAGTTTTGGTGGCCATTTGCCTATAATTCAGCAGAAAAGGATTATAATACATTGCCTGATCCGGAAATTGGATTTTCAGTGGCTTCCCCACTGCTGGCACTCGAGGAAAGCTATAGAAAAGTCAGTGTTAAACTAACTTATAAAAATACAACCAGAGGTTCAATGTTCTCCAATGGCATTTCTAAAGAAGACCTTGAAAGTAATATAGAAATATTAGCGAGTGGTGAAAAGAAATGGTTGTCAGGAATACAATTAAGTCATATTTCGGATACTGCCAGGGAATTGATCTTAACATTTGAATTGTCAAAAGACTTCCCGGCCATAGTCAATTATAATCAGGAAAAATTAAACGAGTCTTTCGAAACTGAATTTCCTGTTGTTCGTTTTTTAATTAAGGGATCAAAACAGTACGCTGTTTATGCGGCACTGTCAGAAAAGGAAATTAAGAATGTTGAAGTATCGGTTGAGGTTTATGGGATTAGCAATGTGGAGATTGAGAATGATGCCGGTAAACTAAACCCAAAAAAACCGTATTACCCTTTTACTTCTCAGCCGGTTGCCTTATCCAATTTTGAGATAAAAAGTCCTGAGCTGTTTTCAAAAAACTGGGATACGGTTAATGTGACAATTAACTGGAAAGATACGCCGGAGTCCTTTACAAAATTATATGAAGCGTATGTGTTTGATGAAACAACGTCTGTAACAAAAGCAAGTTTTGATTTAATGGATGCTTCAACACCGTCGGTGGTTACTAATGATAATTATTTTAAGGCCAGTGCATATGCATTGGAAAACGGAGAGTGGAGATTAAAGGATGGGGAGGTTGTTCTGTTTCAGTCCAATGCTATTTCAGCCAAGCCTGTTGGTTCTGCTTTAAACAAAATTAACAAGTCAAAAATATTTGAGGACCGTGGGTTTAAAGCACTAACATCAACAATAGGTAGTTCTCAGCTTACTCCTGACAGGGTATTTCAGGTCAATACAGTAGATGATTCGTCTGGAAAAATCAGGTATCAGACCAGGTTCAGTATTCAAAACTCATATGATAGTGGAGAGGCTATCAAGGCAATCAGACTAGCATTAAACCAATCGTTTATGCAGGATGTGTACACAAAGTTGTACACACTTTCATTGTTAAGTGATAAGGCCAAAATAATTCCAAATGCACCTTATATTCCTTTAGCCGAAAGTATTGAAATTAGTTATTCAGCTAAAGAAAATGCTTACTCTTATTTGCAGGGAGCAAATAGCGCTCCACAACAAAATGAGCAGGTTCAATTGTATTATGAGGATGTTTTTGGGCAATATGCGCAAAACTCACCTAAAAATTTATTGACGAAACATTTGCCAGGTGGAGAGTTTTATA